>NZ_JBIBBM010000002.1:0-570259 GCF_042900645.1 Streptomyces sp. NPDC012888
CCATCGCGCAGCGACGCGACGAAGGAGCGCCCTTGACGCCGACGCACGCCCCGGAAGGACGATGGGACGGACGGGCAACCACCCCGACGCAACCAACGCCCCCGCCCCAGCAAGGCCCACCCACCCCCACCCCCGCCCGGGATCCAGGCCCCGCCCCGCCGCACCCCCTCCCCTCCTCCCTCCCTCCCTCCCTCCCCCCACATCGTCCACATCACATCCCCCGCCCTCTGGCCAAGCAGTTACTCACCGGTTAATGTCGGGGCAACGCGTCCTCGCGGACCACCAACCGTGGGCGGGGCGTTTGAGTGCGGCCTGGTGACGCAGCCGCGCTCGTGTAGGTCGGTTCGGCATGTTGTACGGCGGTCGCCCCGGGACAGGGCTCCGTCGGATCGCCACTCTCACGCCCGTATGCCACGCGCTGCGCGCGCCCCGTGCGGATTCTCTGCGCGCGCCCTCGGCCCTCAGCCGTCACCCTCTTCACTTCACCCTCACTGGAGTCCCGCGATGGACCGTCCGTCCACGTCCAGTCAGTCTTCTCCGTCCCCGTACACCCTGCAGACCGTGGCCGTCGTCGGCCTCGGCACCATGGGCACCGGCATCGCCGAGGTGCTCACCCGGGCCGGTCACGAGGTCATCGGCATCGATGTCAGCGAGGCCGCTGGGCTCGCCTGTAGCGCCGCCCTGGAGGCCGCCACCGCCCGGTCCGTCGCCAAGGAGCGGCTGACCGAGCAGGAGCGGCAGGCCGTGCTCTCCCGCCTGCGGACGTTCACCGACCTCCAGGCGGCCGTCCACGCCGACCTCGTCATCGAGGTGGTCCCCGAGCAGTACGAGCTGAAGCAGCGGGTCTTCCGCGAGCTGGACGCGATCGTCCGGCCGGACGCCATCCTGGCGACCGGCACGAACGCGCTGTCGGTGACCCGGCTCGCCGCCGAGTCGCAGCACCCCGAGCGGGTGCTCGGTCTGCACTTCTTCAACCCCGCCCCGGCCATGAAGCTGGTCGAGGTGGTGTCCTCGGTGCTGACCGCGCCGCCCGCCGTGGAGGCGGTCACCGCGCTGGCCCGGGCGCTGGGCAAGCAGCCCGTGGCGGTCGGCGACCGGCCCGGTTTCGTGGCCGACGGGCTGCTGTTCGGCTACCTGAACCAGGCCGCCGCCATGTACGAGTCGAAGTACGCCTCGCGCGAGGACATCGACGCGGCGATGCGGCTGGGCTGCGGCCTGCCGATGGGGCCGCTGGCGCTGCTCGACCTGATCGGCGTGGACACCGCGCGGACCGTGCTGGAGGCCATGTACGCGGCCTCCGGCGACCGGCTGCACGCCCCCGCGCCGATCCTGGGCCACCTCGCCGAGGCGGGCCTGACCGGCCGCAAGGCGGGGCGCGGGTTCTACACGTACGAGGCTCCGGGCAGCGGCACCACGATCCCCGAGCCCGGCGTCCGGGCGGCGGACGCCGGGCTCGGTCCGGGCCGGCCGGTGCGGTCGGTCGGTGTGGCCGGGTCCGGGACGATGGCGAGCGGGATCGCGCAGGTCTTCGCCCAGGCCGGTTACGAGGTGGTCCTGGCGGCGCGCAGCGACGAGAAGGCGGCGGCCGCGAAGGCGGCGATCGGCAAGTCCCTGGGGCGGTCGGTCGCGAAGGGCCGGCTGTCGCAGGAGGCGGCGGACGAGGTCCTGGCGCGGATCGTGCCGGCGGGTTCCCTGGAGGCGTTCGCGGAGGTGGACCTGGCCGTGGAGGCCGTGGCCGAGGACCTCGCGGTGAAGCAGGAGCTGTTCGCGGCGCTGGACAAGATCTGCCGGCCGGGGGCGGTGCTGGCCACGACGACGTCCTCGCTGCCGGTGGTGGCGTGTGCGCGGGCCACCTCGCGTCCGCAGGACGTGATCGGGATGCACTTCTTCAACCCGGCGCCGGCCATGAAGCTGGTCGAGGTGGTGCGGACGGTCCTGACGTCGGACGATGTGCACGCCACGGTCCGCGAGGTGTGCGCCAGGATCCGCAAGCACCCGGTGGACTGCGGGGACCGGGCGGGGTTCATCGTGAACGCCCTGCTGTTCCCGTACCTGAACAACGCGGTCAAGATGGTCGAGCAGCACTACGCGTCGCTGGACGACATCGACGCCGCGATGAAGCTGGGCGGCGGCTACCCGATGGGTCCGTTCGAGCTGCTCGACGTGGTCGGGCTGGACGTGTCGCTGGCCATCGAGAAGGTGCTCCACAAGGAGTTCCGCGAGCCGGGTCTGGCTCCGTCCCCGCTGCTGGAGCACCTGGTGGCGGCGGGCTGCCTGGGCCGGAAGACCGGTCGCGGATTCCGTGAGTACGCCCGGCGGTAATCGGCCGCGGGCACACGAGCCGGATGCGTGGGGAGGGCTGCTCGGGTCCGCCGCAGCACCCTCGGCGAGGCGGACGAACCCTCCCGAGCCCAGTGCGGGCCCTCCCCCGCATCCATCCCGGTCCCTGGACCCCGCGGGACCTGCGGCGCGCTCCACCGGCCGCATGCAGTACGTTCGCACTATGTCCCAGCCCGTCAAGACCTCGACCCGCGCCACCTCGGCCGCCGACGCCCCGGAGAGCGCCGCGGGCTCCCGGGCGGCCGCCCAGCGGCTGAAGATGCGCCGTGAGCTGGCCACCGCGGCCATGGAGCTGTTCGCCACCAAGGGCTACGAGGCGACGACGGTCGACGAGATCGCCGCGACGGCCGGGGTGGCCCGGCGTACGTTCTTCCGCCATTTCCGGTCGAAGGAAGAGGCGATCTTCCCCGATCACGACGACACCCTGATCCGTGCGGAGGCCGTGCTGGACGCGGCTCCGGCGCACGAGCACCCGCTCGACACCGTGTGCCGCGGGATCAAGGAGGTCATGAAGATGTACGCGGCCTCGCCCGCGGTGTCGGTGGAGCGGTACCGGCTGACCCGGGAGGTGCCGGCGCTGCGGGAGCGGGAGATCGCTTCGGTGGCCCGGTACGAGCGGTTGTTCACGCGTTATCTGCTGGCGCATTTCGACGAGCACGAGCCGCACGACGGCAACGACGACCCGTTGCTGGCGGAGGTGGCGGCGTCGGCCGTGGTCACGGCCCACAACCACGTGCTGCGGCGCTGGCTGCGGGCCGGCGGGCAGGGGGACGTGGAGGCTCAGCTGGACCACGCCTTCGCGATCGTGCGGAAGACGTTCGGCACCGGTATCGGTGCGGGGCGCACGCAGCTCGCCGCGGCGGAGCCGGTGGCGGCGCCGGCGGCCGTGCGGGCGGAGGGCGAGGTCCTGGTCGCGGTGGCGCGTACGGACGCTCCCCTCGAGGAGGTCATGCGGACGATCGAGGAGGCACTCCGCAACAAGTAGGCCGCGGCCGGCCGGAGCCGGCTCGGCTCGCGAAGCGACACTCGTCACAGTGGCCGCTCCCGTCTCGGGGGCGGCCGCTTTCGTTTGTCCGAAATTGGCCCTACTCACGGGTAACTCTGATCGATCATCGCTCATACGCGCAGGTCAATCGGCAAATGAGAGAAATTTTTGGCACGCGGTGCCTTGTCGAGTGACACGGGGTGCCATACGTTGAACCTGTCCGGATGTCCCCGCGGCCCCGTCGAACACGGCATGGGAACGCGCCCCGGACGCCTGCGTCACAGGCACCCCCACGCCCCACCACGGGCGTCGCCACACCACCAGCACCACGCACCGCCGAACCGACGGCACACCCACAAGCCAGCTCAGCACTTCTCTTCAGCGCCCCCTCATCCAGCGCTCGCCGGAGGCACTACCGTGAAGGACATCCTGGACGCGATCCAGTCGCAGGCCGCGACGGCCGACGACTTCGCGGCCCTGCCGCTCCCCGACTCGTACCGCGCGATCACCGTGCACAAGGACGAGACGGAGATGTTCGCCGGGCTCTCGACCCGCGACAAGGACCCCCGCAAGTCCCTGCACCTCGACCAGGTCCCGGTCCCCGAACTCGGCCCGGGCGAGGCCCTGGTGGCCGTCATGGCCTCCTCGGTCAACTACAACTCCGTGTGGACCTCGATCTTCGAGCCGCTGTCCACCTTCGGGTTCCTGGAGCGCTACGGCCGCGTGTCGGAGCTCACCAAGCGCCACGACCTGCCGTACCACATCATCGGCTCCGACCTCGCGGGCGTGGTCCTGCGCACCGGGCCGGGCGTCAACTCCTGGAAGCCGGGCGACGAGGTCGTCGCGCACTGCCTCTCCGTCGAGCTGGAGTCCTCCGACGGCCACAACGACACCATGCTCGACCCCGAGCAGCGGATCTGGGGCTTCGAGACCAACTTCGGCGGCCTCGCCGAGATCGCCCTGGTCAAGTCGAACCAGCTGATGCCCAAGCCCGCCCACCTCAGCTGGGAGGAGGCCGCCAGCCCCGGCCTGGTCAACTCGACCGCCTACCGCCAGCTGGTCTCCCGCAACGGCGCCGGCATGAAGCAGGGCGACAACGTCCTCATCTGGGGCGCCAGCGGCGGCCTCGGCTCGTACGCCACCCAGTTCGCCCTGGCCGGCGGCGCCAACCCGATCTGCGTGGTCTCCTCCCCGGAGAAGGCGGAGATCTGCCGCAAGATGGGCGCGGAGGCGGTCATCGACCGCAACGCCGAGGGCTACAAGTTCTGGAAGGACGAGCGGACCCAGGACCCCCGCGAGTGGAAGCGGTTCGGGTCGAAGATCCGCGAGCTGACCGGCGGCGAGGACATCGACATCGTCTTCGAGCACCCCGGCCGCGAGACCTTCGGCGCCTCCGTGTACGTCACCCGCAAGGGCGGCACCATCACCACCTGCGCCTCCACCTCCGGCTACATGCACGAGTACGACAACCGCTACCTGTGGATGTCGCTCAAGCGGATCATCGGCTCGCACTTCGCGAACTACCGCGAAGCCTGGGAGGCCAACCGCCTCATCGCCAAGGGCAAGATCCACCCCACCCTGTCGAAGGTCTACTCCCTGGAGGAGACCGGCCAGGCCGCCCATGACGTCCACCGCAACGCCCACCAGGGCAAGGTCGGCGTGCTCTGCCTCGCCCCCGAGGAAGGCCTGGGCGTCCGCGACGCCGAGATGCGCGCCAAGCACCTCGACGCGATCAACCGCTTCCGCAACGTCTGACCCGTCCGTCCACGTCGGACACGTCTGAGGGCCAAAGGGAACGCCTGAGATGACTGAGCGCCAGAAGGACCGTCCGTGGCTCATGCGGACGTACGCCGGCCACTCCACGGCCGAGGCGTCGAACGAGCTGTACCGCCGCAACCTCGCCAAGGGCCAGACCGGCCTGTCGGTCGCGTTCGACCTGCCGACGCAGACCGGATACGACCCCGACCACATCCTCGCCCGCGGCGAGGTCGGCCGGGTCGGGGTCCCGGTCTCCCACCTGGGTGACATGCGGCGGCTGTTCCAGGACATACCCCTGGAGCAGATGAACACCTCGATGACGATCAACGCCACGGCCATGTGGCTGCTGGCGCTCTACCAGGTGGCCGCCGAGGAGCAGGGCGCGGACATCTCCAAGCTCCAGGGCACCACCCAGAACGACATCGTCAAGGAGTACCTCTCCCGCGGGACGCACGTCTTCCCGCCGGGGCCCTCCCTCCGGCTGACCACCGACATGATCGCGTACACGGTCAACAACATCCCGAAGTGGAACCCGATCAACATCTGCAGCTACCACCTGCAGGAGGCGGGGGCCACTCCGGTCCAGGAGATCTCGTACGCGATGTCCACCGCGATCGCCGTGCTGGACTCGGTCCGCGACTCGGGGCAGGTCCCCGCGGAGCGGTTCGGCGAGGTGGTCGCGCGCATCTCCTTCTTCGTGAACGCGGGCGTCCGCTTCATCGAGGAGATGTGCAAGATGCGCGCCTTCGGCCGCATCTGGGACCAGGTCACCCGGGAGCGCTACGGGATCGAGGACGCCAAGCAGCGCCGCTTCCGGTACGGCGTCCAGGTCAACTCGCTCGGCCTGACCGAGGCGCAGCCGGAGAACAACGTCCAGCGGATCGTGCTGGAGATGCTGGCGGTCACCCTTTCCAAGGACGCCCGCGCCCGCGCGGTGCAGCTGCCGGCCTGGAACGAGGCGCTGGGTCTGCCCCGGCCCTGGGACCAGCAGTGGTCGCTGCGCATCCAGCAGGTGCTCGCCCACGAGAGCGACCTGCTGGAGTACGAGGACATCTTCGCGGGGTCCCACGTCATCGAGGCCAAGGTGGACGCGCTGGTCGCGGAGTGCCTGGCGGAGATCGACCGGATCCAGGAGATGGGCGGGGCGATGGCCGCCGTGGAGTCCGGCTACCTGAAGTCCCAGCTGGTCGCCTCGCACGCGGAGCGGCGGGCCCGGATCGAGGCCGGCGAGGACAAGATCATCGGCGTGAACTGCTTCGAGCAGACCGAGCCGAACCCGCTGACCGCCGACCTGGACGGCGCGATCATGACGGTGGACGGGGCGGTCGAGGCGCTGACCGTCGAGCGCATCGTCCGCTGGCGGGCGGAGCGGCAGGAGTCCTCGGACCGGCAGGGCGAGGGCGACCCGTTCGTCTTCCCGACCGTTCGGCAGGCCCTGGACCGGCTGAAGGAGGCGGCGGCCGGGACCGAGAACCTGATGGGGGCCACCCTGGAGTGCGCCCGGGCGGGCGTCACCACCGGCGAGTGGGCGAGCGCGCTGCGCGAGGTGTTCGGCGAGTTCCGTGCGCCGACCGGGGTCTCCTCGGCCCCGGTCGCGGTGGCCGCGGAGCCGGGCACCCCGATGGCGGTGGTCCGCGAGAAGGTCGCCCGGACCGCGGAGGAGCTCGGTGCCGGGCGGCTGCGGCTGCTGGTGGGCAAGCCCGGCCTGGACGGGCACTCCAACGGGGCCGAGCAGATCGCCGTACGGGCCCGGGACGCCGGGTTCGAGGTGGTCTACCAGGGCATCCGGCTCACTCCCGAGCAGATCTCCTCGGCGGCGCTGGCCGAGGACGTGCACTGCGTGGGACTGTCCATCCTGTCCGGCTCGCACAGCGCGCTCGTGCCGGACGTGCTGGAACGCCTGCGCGCGGCGGGGGCGGCCGACGTCCCCGTCATCGTCGGCGGCATCATCCCGAACGCCGATGCCGAGGAGCTCAAGGCCGCCGGTGTGGCCGCAGTATTCACCCCGAAGGACTTCGGTATCACGGAGATCATCGGCCGTATCGTCGACGAGATCCGGAAAGCGAACAAGCTCGACCCCCTGGAGGTCCCCGCATGACCAGCCCCGTGAACCGTCTGCGCCCGCGCCGCTCCTGCCTCGCGGTGCCCGGTTCCAACCCGCGCTTCCTGGAGAAGGCCCAGGGCCTGCCGGCCGACCAGGTCTTCCTCGACCTGGAGGACGCCTGCGCGCCGCTGGCCAAGCCGGAGGCCCGGCACACCATCGTCAAGTTCCTGAACGAGGGCGACTGGACCGGCAAGACCCGGGTCGTGCGGGTGAACGACTGGACCACCCACTGGACCTACCGCGACGTGGTCACGGTCGTGGAGGGCGCCGGCCAGAACCTGGACTGCATCATGCTGCCGAAGGTGCAGAACGCGGAGCAGGTCGTGGCGCTGGACCTGCTGCTGACGCAGATCGAGAAGACCATGGGCTTCGAGGTCGGCAAGATCGGCATCGAGGCGCAGATCGAGAACGCGCAGGGCCTGAACAACGTCAACGCGATCGCGCAGGCGTCCCCCCGCGTCGAGACGATCATCTTCGGGCCGGCCGACTTCATGGCCTCGATCAACATGAAGTCGCTGGTCGTGGGCGAGCAGCCGCCCGGCTACCCGGCGGACGCCTACCACTACATCCTGATGAAGATCCTGATGGCCGCACGCGCGAACAACCTGCAGGCGATCGACGGCCCCTACCTCCAGATCAAGAACGTGGACGGGTACCGCGAGGTGGCCGGCCGTGCCGCGGCGCTGGGCTTCGACGGCAAGTGGGTGCTGCACCCGGGCCAGGTCGAGGCGGCCAACGAGGTCTTCTCCCCCTCCCAGGAGGACTACGACCACGCCGAGCTGATCCTGGACGCGTACGACTACTACACGTCCGAGGCGGGCGGCAAGAAGGGCTCGGCGATGCTCGGCGACGAGATGATCGACGAGGCCAGCCGGAAGATGGCGCTGGTCATCTCGGGCAAGGGCCGGGCGGCCGGCATGCAGCGCACCAGCAAGTTCGAGATCCCGGAGGCCTGAGGCCATGCAGTTCGGACGCACGTACGAGGAGTTCGAGGTCGGTGCGGTGTACAAGCACTGGCCCGGGAAGACGGTCACGGAGTACGACGACCACCTCTTCTGCCTCCTCACGATGAACCACCACCCGCTCCACATGGACGCGAACTACGCCGAGAACACCACCGATTTCGGCAAGAACGTGGTCGTGGGCAACTACATCTACTCGCTGCTGCTCGGCATGTCCGTCCCGGACGTGTCCGGCAAGGCGATCGCGAACCTGGAGATCGAGTCGCTGCGGCACGTGGCACCGACCTTCCACGGCGACACCATCTACGGCGAGACCACCGTTCTGGACAAGACCCCGTCGAAGTCCAAGAACGACCGCGGGATCGTGTACGTGGAGACCAAGGGCTACAAGCAGGACGGCACCCTGGTCTGCGTCTTCCGCCGCAAGGTGATGGTCCCGACCGAGACGTACATCAAGGAGCGCGGCGGCGAGCAGCCCGGCCGCCCCCAGCTGAAGGAACAGGGGAAGTAGCCATGGCACGACTCGCCCAGACCGCCGGGCTCACGGACGTCCAGCAGGAGATCCTCAAGACCGTCCGGGAGTTCGTCGACAAGGAGATCATCCCGGTCGCGACGGAGCTGGAGCACCGCGACGAGTACCCGCAGGCGATCGTCGACGGCCTCAAGGAGCTCGGCCTGTTCGGGCTGATGATCCCGGAGGAGTACGGCGGTCTGGGTGAGTCGCTGCTCACCTACGCGCTGTGCGTGGAGGAGATAGCGCGCGGCTGGATGTCGGTCTCCGGCATCATCAACACGCACTTCATCGTCGCGTACATGCTCAAGCAGCACGGCACCCAGGAGCAGAAGGACCACTTCCTGCCCCGGATGGCGCTGGGCGAGGTCCGCGGCGCCTTCTCGATGTCCGAGCCGGCGCTCGGCTCGGACGTGTCGGCGATCACGTCGAAGGCGGTCAGGGACGGCGACGAGTACGTCCTGAACGGTCAGAAGATGTGGCTGACCAACGGCGGCTCGTCCACGCTGGTGGCCGTTCTGGTGCGGAGTGACGAAGGACACCCCGAGGGCACCGCCCCGCACAAGTCGATGACCACCTTCCTGGTGGAGAAGGAACCCGGCTTCGGCGAGGTCCGTCCGGGCCTGACCATCCCGGGCAAGATCGACAAGATGGGCTACAAGGGCGTCGACACGACCGAGCTCATCATGGACGGACTGCGCATTCCGGCCAATCGGGTGCTCGGCGGGGCCACCGGCCGAGGGTTTTACCAAATGATGGACGGGGTCGAGGTCGGCCGCGTCAACGTGGCGGCGCGTGGCTGCGGTGTCGCGCAGCGTGCTTTCGAACTGGGTGTCGGGTACGCCCAGCAACGTCACACTTTCGGGAAGCCGATCGCCCAGCACCAGGCCATTCAGTTCAAGCTGGCCGAGATGGCTACCAAGGTCGAGGCCGCGCATGCCATGATGGTCAACGCAGCACGCAAAAAGGACTCCGGGGAACGAAACGACCTCGAAGCAGGGATGGCGAAGTACCTCGCCTCCGAGTACTGCAAGGAGGTGGTGGAGGACGCCTTCCGCATCCACGGCGGTTACGGCTTCTCCAAGGAGTACGAGATCGAGCGGCTCTACCGGGAGGCGCCGATGCTGCTGATCGGTGAAGGTACCGCCGAGATCCAGAAAATGATCATTGGGCGACGCCTGCTGGAGGAGTACCGGATCCAGGGCTGAAAGTCCTTTTCGCCCCCATCTGGGGGCGAAAAGTGTCACACTCGGCCCCTGGCCGGAGGACACCGACTCGGCTGCTGGCTTGCCCAGTTGTTGCGCGCAACCGATAGCATTCCAGTAAGCCGCCGTCCCGTCCCCCCGTTTGCGGCGCGGCAATCACCCCGCTACGAAGGTCATCCATGCCCCACAGCCAAACCTCTGCACCTCGCGACAGCCTCTTCGGCGTACGCCTCGCGCGCGGAGCATCGCCGTGGCTTCTGCCGACCGTCGCCACCGCGGCGCTCAGCCTCACCCGGGCCCGCAAGTCCGGACGCTGGGCCGCGGCGGCCGTGCCCACCACCGCTCTCGCGGCGGGCATGCTGTGGTTCTTCCGCGACCCCGAGCGAGAGATCGCCCAGGGCCGGGTCATCTCGCCGGCCGACGGAGTGGTGCAGAGCATCATGCCGTGGAAGGACGGCCGGACCCGCGTCGCGATCTTCATGAGCCCGCTGAACGTCCACGTCAACCGCGCGCCGCTGGCCGGCACGGTGACGTCCGTGGAGCACATCCCCGGAGGGTTCGTCCCGGCGTTCAACAAGGAGAGCGAGAACAACGAGCGCGTCGTCTGGCACTTCGACACCGAGCTCGGCGACATCGAGATGGTGCAGATCGCCGGTGCGGTCGCCCGCCGGATCGTGCCGTACGTGCCGGCCGGCACGAAGGTGGAGCAGGGCGAACGGATCGGCCTGATCCGCTTCGGCTCGCGCGTCGACATCTACCTCCCCGAGGGCGTCGAGGTCGCGGTCGAGGTCGGCCAGGCCACGACCGCGGGGGTGACTCGCATTGACCGTGACTGATCCCGAAACACCGGCCGGCCGGACCGACCGCACCGACTGGGTCCCGGAGGCGGCCGAGGAGGAGACCGACGGCGAGGAGATGCCCCTCTCGCTGCGGCTGTCGATAGCGGACACCCTCACCCTCGGCAACGCCACCTGCGGGTTCATGGCGGTGTACTTCACCACCACCGGCATCCTGATCCCGCACCTCACCGGCAGTGACGAGACGGGAATGGCGCGTCACAGCGCCGCCACCGCCGTGATACTGATGCTGCTCGCCGCCGTCTTCGACCTGTTCGACGGGCTCGTGGCGCGGAAGCTGCGCAGCTCGCCGATGGGCGCGGAGCTGGACAACCTGTCCGACCTGATCAGCTTCGGGCTCGCCCCCGCGTACTTCGTGCTCGTGTACGGAATGGTCGCGGACGACGCCCACCAGCGGGTCTCGGCCCTGGCGGCGATCGTGGTGCTGCTGGCGGTCGTGCTCCGCCTCGCGAGATTCAGCTGCGTGACGATGAAGGACGGCATGTTCCAGGGCATGCCGAGCCCCTTCGGCGCGCTGACGGTCGTCTCGATCGTGCTGCTGGAGCTGCCGTTCGTGCCGACCCTGCTGGCGATCATCGGGGTGGCCTGGCTGATGGTGAGCCGGGTCGAGTACCCCAAGCCGCGGGGCGTCCTCGCGGCGGCGATGCTCAGCTGGATCGTCGGGGCGATGGGCATGCTGGCGGCGTGGGCGTTCGACGCGCCCGGCGGTCAGCTGCTGCTCCAGACGGGCTGTGCGCTGCAGATCGTCCTGGCGGCGACGATCCCGCTGTTCGCCACGACGCGGCGGGTGAACACGATCCGCCACAACCGGCGTGAGGCGCGCGCGACCCAGCCGTGACCCTGCGGTACGTGTGGAGGGCCCCCGGGTGCCGATCGGCCCCCGGGGGCCCTCCGCGTACCCCGGCCCGGGCCCGCACCCATGGGCCCGAAGCTCCGCCCGAGCTCACGGGGTGCCGCCGCGGCCCGGGGCCGGCAACCTCGCCGGCGGCATAGGCTTGATGTCGGAAAGTCGCCAGCCGTGATCGTGACCACCCCTGATGCTGGATCCATGCACACCGACACCGAGCGCTGCGTAAGGGCCGTGCAGTCGAAGGACGCGCGGTTCGACGGGTGGTTCTTCACCGCCGTCCGGACCACCGGGATCTACTGCCGGCCGAGTTGCCCCGCGGTGCCGCCCAAGGTCGAGAACATGACCTTCCTGCCCAGCGCCGCCGCGTGCCAGCAGGCGGGGTACCGGGCCTGCAAGCGGTGCCGGCCCGACACCAGCCCGGGCTCGCCCGAGTGGAACGCGCGGGCCGACGCCGTCGCGCGGGCCATGCGGCTGATCCGGGACGGGGTCGTGGACCGGGAGGGCGTGCCCGGGCTGGCGGCGCGGCTCGGATACTCCACCCGGCAGGTGGAGCGGCAGCTGAACGCCGAGCTCGGCGCGGGCCCGCTGGCCCTGGCCCGGGCGCAGCGCGCGCAGACCGCGCGGCTGCTGATCGAGACCTCCGCCCTGCCCATGGGCGACATCGCGTTCGCCGCCGGGTTCTCCTCCATCCGCACCTTCAACGAGACCGTGCGCGAGGTCTTCGCCCTCGCCCCCGGCGAGCTGCGGATCCGGGCCGCGCGCGGCGGCGGTGCAGCGGCGCCGCGGGTGCCGGGCACGCTGTCGCTGCGGCTCCCCTACCGGGCGCCGCTCAACCCCGACAACCTGTTCGGCCACCTCGCGGCGACCGCCGTGCCCGGGGTCGAGGAGTGGCGCGGCGGGGCGTACCGGCGGACGCTCAGGCTGCCGTACGGGACGGGCGTGGTGGCGCTGACGCCGATGCCCGACCACATCGGGTGCCAGCTGGCGCTGACCGACCTGCGGGACCTGACGATCGCGATCAGCCGGTGCCGGTGGATGCTGGACCTGGACGCGGATCCGGAGGCGGTGGACGGACAGCTGCGGGCGGACCCGCTGCTGGCGCCGCTGGTGGACCGGGCTCCGGGGCGGCGGGTGCCGCGTACGGTCGACGCGGCGGAGTTCGCGGTGCGGGCGGTGCTCGGGCAGCAGGTGTCGACGGCGGCCGCGCGCACGCACGCCGCCCGGCTGGTCGCCGCGCACGGGGAACCGGTGGAGGATCCCGACCCGGAGGGCGGGCTGACGCACCTGTTCCCGTCGCCGGAGGCGCTGGCGGGGCTGGACCCGGAACGACTGGCGCTGCCCCGCAGCCGCCGGACGACCCTGACGACGCTGGTCGCGGCGCTGGCGGACGGTTCGCTGCCGCTGGGGTTCGACAGCGACTGGGAGGCGGCGCGGGCGCAGCTCGCGGCGCTGCCCGGGTTCGGTCCGTGGACCACCGAGGTGATCGCGATGCGGGCGCTCGGCGATCCGGACGCGTTCCTGCCGTCCGACCTGGGGGTGCGGCGGGCCGCCGCCGGGCTCGGGCTGCCGTCCTCGCCGGCCGCACTGACCGCGCGGGCGGCGGGCTGGCGGCCCTGGCGGGCGTACGCCGTGCAGTACCTGTGGGCGACGGACGACCACCCGGTCAACCGTCTGCCCGTCTGACCACCCACCGAGGAGAAGAACGTGAACAGCAAGCAGCACGCCGTCGTCGACAGCCCGTACGGTCCGCTCACCCTGGTGGCCACCGACGGCGTCCTGAGCGGCCTCTACATGACCGAGCAGCGGCACCGGCCGGCGGAGGAGTCGTTCGGGGAGCGGGTGGCCGCCTCGGACGGGCCGTTCCCGGAGGTGGTCCGGCAGCTGGAGGCGTACTTCGCCGGGGAGCTGACCGAGTTCGACGTGCCGGTGCGGCTCCTGGGGACGGAGTTCCAGCGCAGCGTGTGGGCGCAGCTCCAGCGCATCCCGTACGGGGAGACCTGGTCGTACGGGGAGCTGGCGGCGCGGCTGGGCAAGCCGAACGCCTCGCGGGCGGTGGGGCTGGCGAACGGGAAGAACCCGGTCAGCATCATCGTGCCCTGCCACCGGGTGATCGGGTCGACCGGGTCGATGACGGGCTACGGCGGCGGGCTGGAGCGCAAGCAGCGTCTGCTGGCCTTCGAGGCGGGCGAGCGGTTCCTGCCCGCGGGGTAGCGGCGGGCAGGCGGGCGGTGGGTGGTGGATGGTTCCGTCCCGCCCGTTCTGCCCGTCTGACCGTTGTGCCCGTCCTGCCGGTGGCGTCGGGTGTCAGACGACGTTGACGGGGACCAGCAGGGCGAAGCCGACGCCCATCTCGACGGCGTAGCCGTACATGGAGGGGTGGGGTACGGGGGCGGCGAGGATCACCATGCTCTGCTGGCCGGCGGCCGCCTCTATCCATTCGGCGGGGGCGCCGATGGTGCCCTGGTACCAGCCCTCGCAGGCGCCGGGGCCGCTGACGAGGAGGACGTCGTCGTGGCGGCGGTACTCGGCCATCCAGCCGGGGGCGGCCCGGGCCCAGCCGTCGTAGTCGGTGAAGTGGGCCCAGCCGCCTTCCCTGATGGCGGTGTCGAACAGCCAGATGGGTTGTCCGTCCGGGGTGAACTCGTTCCCGGACTGCTCCTCGGTGGTGAAGTGGACCATCGGCAGGGCGTCGGGCCCGTCGGCGGTGCTGGGCCAGGCGTACATGGTGATCATCGTCTGATTCTGTCCTGCGTGGTGTAGGCGCCGTGTTACCGCGTCCCCGGGGAGGGACACCCGTGCGTTCAGGGGTGGACCGGGCGGCCGTTCTCCAGTTCGGCGGTGTTCGCGCCCGACTGGAGAACGCGGTAGGCCTCTTCGATGCGCGGGCCGAGCGGTCCGGGGAGGTGCGCGGCGAGTTCGGCGGGCTCGACCAGCTTCCAGGAGATCAGTTCCGCCTCCTGGAGCTTGATGGAGGCGAGCTGCGACTCGTCGAGGACGCCGCCGTCGTAGATGTAGGAGACCAGCGGGGGCCGGGCCGGGCCGAGGACCCAGTCCACGGCGAGGAGGCGGCCGAGGGGGAGGTCGAGGCCGATCTCCTCGGCGCTCTCGCGGCGGGCGGCGGTGCGCGGGGACTCGCCCTCGTCGGACTCGATGGTGCCGCCGGGGAGGACCCAGCCCTCGCGGTAGTTGGGCTCCACGAGCAGGACGCGGCCCCGGTCGTCACGGAACAGGGCGGCGGCGCCGGCCAGGACCCGCGGCAGGCTCGCGATGTAGTCGGCGTAGTCGGCCGAGGCGGCGGCGTCGGTGGCGGGGGTGGTGGCGGTGGTGTGGGTGGAGGTCACGGCGCCCACCCTAACGGGCTGCGGGGGCCGCGGGTGATCATCGTCGGCGGTCATGCCTGCGGGGGGCGGGTGCGGGACTCGGCGGCGCGGCGCAGGCGCGGGTGGCGGGCGGATCCGGCCTCGGAGACGGCGTCGCCGACCATGGCGCGTACGGCGTCCCGCAGACCGTGCAGGGCGGGGTGGGGCGCCGGGCCGGCGCCGGGGTCCTCGCGGAGTTCCTTCAACAGCGCCCAGCAGAGCACCAGCATGACGACGGCGAAGGGCAGGGCGACCAGGATGGTGGCGGTCTGGAGGGACTTCAGGCCGCCGGCGACCAGCAGTACGGCCGCGACCGCGGCCATCAGCACGCCCCAGGTGACGACCAGCCAGGTCGGCGGGTGCAGGGAGCCGCGGCTGGTCAGCGAGCCCATGACCAGGGAGGCGGAGTCGGCGCTGGTCACGAAGTAGGTCATGACCAGGATCATGGCGAGGTACGAGGTGACGGTGCCGAGCGGCAGGGCGTCGAGCATGGCGAAGAGGGAGGCCTCGGCGCCGTCCGCGACGGCGGCGGCGAGGTCGGCGGCGCCGGTGGAGTCCAGGCGGATGGCGGTGCCGCCCATGACGCAGAACCAGACGACGGTGGCACCGGAGGGGACGAACAGCACGCCCACGAGGAACTCTCGGATGGAGCGGCCGCGGGAGATGCGGGCGATGAACGTGCCGACGAACGGCGCCCAGGACAGCCACCAGGCCCAGTAGAAGATCGTCCACGCACCGAGCCAGGCGCTGTCGGTGAAGGCGCCGGTGCGGGTGGCCATGGGCAGCAGTTGGTGGAGGTAGCCGCCGACGCCGGCGGGGATCGCGTCGAGGACGTAGACGGTCGGGCCGAGCAGGAAGACGAAGAGCATCAGGACGGCGGCGACCACGATGTTGATGGTGCTCAGCCATTTCACGCCCTTGTGCAGGCCGGAGAAGGCGGAGAGGACGAACGCGGCGGAGAGCGAGCCGATGATGATCAGTTCGACGGAGGTGGAGGCCGGGACGCCGACGGTGATCTCCAGGCCCTCCGCGACCTGGAGCGCGCCCAGGCCCAGGCTGGTGGCCGTGCCGAAGACGGTGGCGAAGACGGCGAGCAGGTCGACGGCCCTGCCGGGGGTGCCGTCGGCCCGCCGCTGCCCGATGAGGGGGACGAAGGCTGAGCTCAGCCGGTTGCCGCGGCCCTTGCGGAAGGTGGCGTAGGCGAGGGCGAGTCCGGCGATGCCGTAGATGGCCCACGGGGTGAGGGTCCAGTGGAAGAAGGAGTACTCCAGGGCGGCGCGGGCCGCGCCGCCGGTCCCGGGGGCGGCGCCGGAGGCGGGCGGCGGGTTCAGGTAGTGGGTGAGCGGCTCGCCGACGCCGTAGAACATCAGGCCGATGCCCATGCCGGCGCTGAACATCATCGCGATCCACGCGAGGTTGCCGAACTCGGGTTCGGCGTCGTCGGCGCCGAGCCGGATCCGGCCGTACCGGCTGGTCGCGAGGACCACGCACATCACGAGGAAGACGTCCGCGGCGATCACGAACAGCCAGGCGAAGTTCGCGAGGACCCAGGCCAGGGCGGAGGAGGAGGCGGAGTCGAAGGAGTCCTCGCCGAGGGCGGCCCACGCGACGACGGCCAGCACGGCGGCCACGCCGGTGGTGACGACGGTGCGGTCGGGAGCGCCGTCCTGGACGGAGGGGTCGGGGCGTGGCCGGTCCGGTGAATCCGCACTCATGTGGCACCACTATGGGGTGAATATCCCCATTTAGGGGGATGGCGCGCCGTGTGTGGCCCAGGCCACCCATGGGCATAGGAGGATCCTCCGGATAGGCTCGGGGTGGCGCGACTGCACGTTCGGAAAGCAAGGGATCAGCAAGGTGGCGGACGGAGCAGTAACTGAGGCCGCGCGCGTTCTCATCGCCGCGGACAAATTCAAGGGCTCGCTCACGGCCGTAGAGGTCGCGGAGCGGGTGACGGCGGGCCTGCGCAAGGCCGTCCCGGGCGTGGAGGTCGAGACCCTCCCCGTCGCGGACGGCGGCGACGGGACCGTGGCGGCCGCCGTGGCGGCCGGTTTCGAACGCCGGGAGGTCCGGGTCACCGGTCCGCTCGGCGAGCAGGTCACGGCTGCCTTCGCGCTGCGCGACGGCACCGCCGTGGTCGAGATGGCGGAGGCCTCCGGGCTCCAGCTGCTCCCGAAGGGCGTGTTCGCGCCGCTGACGGCGACCACGTACGGCTCCGGCGAGGTCCTCAAGGCCGCGCTGGACGCAGGTGCGCGGACGATCGTCTTCGGTGTCGGCGGCAGCGCCACCACCGACGGCGGCGCCGGCATGCTGGCCGCGCTGGGCGCGGAGTTCCTGGACGCGGACGGCCGGCCGGTGGGCCCGGGCGGCGGCGCCCTGGCCGAGCTGGCCTCGGCGGACCTGTCGGGCGTGGACCCCCGCTTCGCGGAGGTGGACTTCGTCCTGGCCAGCGACGTCGACAACCCGCTGACCGGCCCGAAGGGCTGCGCGGCGGTCTACGGCCCGCAGAAGGGCGCCTCGCCCGAGGACGTGGCGACGCTCGACTCGGCGCTGGCGCACTACGCGCGGGTGCTGGAGAAGGCGATCGGCCCGAAGGCCACCGAGCTGGCGGCCTCCCCCGGCGCCGGCGGCGCGGGCGGCATCGGCTACGGCGCGCTGCTGCTCGGCGCGAGCTTCCGCCCCGGCATCGAGCTGATGCTGGAGGTGCTGGGCTTCGCGCCGGCCCTGGAGCGGGCGACGCTGGTGATCACCGGCGAGGGTTCGCTGGACGAGCAGACCCTGCACGGCAAGGCGCCGGCGGGCGTGGCCGCGGCGGCACGGGCGGCGGGCAAGCCGGTGGTGGCGGTGTGCGGCCGTCTGCTGCTGGAGCAGGAGGCCCTCCAGGCGGCGGGCATCCGCCGCGCGTACCCGCTGACGGACCTGGAGCCGGACCCGGCCAAGTCCATCCCCAACGCGGGGCCGCTGCTGGAGCGGGTGGCGGCGAACCTCGCGGCCGACGTGCTCTGATCCACCCCGGGGCCCGGGCCGCCGCCCAGCGCCCCGGGCCTCCGGCACGTCCCCGCCCCACCCGCGGGGCGGGTCTCGCGGACGGCCGGCGGGGGTCAGTCGTCCAGGAAGACGATGCGGCGGGTGGTGGACGGGCGGCCGGGAGTGGGGGCGGCGCGGCCGGCGGGGACGGCGCGGTCGCGGCCCCA
The DNA here is from genome assembly GCF_042900645.1 of Streptomyces sp. NPDC012888. Taxonomy (NCBI): domain Bacteria; kingdom Bacillati; phylum Actinomycetota; class Actinomycetes; order Kitasatosporales; family Streptomycetaceae; genus Streptomyces; species Streptomyces sp. NPDC012888. The sequence goes on from NZ_JBIBBM010000002.1 coordinate 18,126, forward strand.
GGCGCGGATCTCCTCGATCTGCTCCGGGTTGTTCCGGCTCAGCGGCACCGTGTTCGCGAACGTGTCCTCCACGAACGCCGGCCGCAGGTTCCCGATCCCCCCGGCCAGGTACACCTCCGCGCCCACGTCGTGCAGCGCCGCCTCGATGTCGGAGCCGGCGAACCCCTCCGACAGGTCGACCAGGCGGGCCAGCTGCGCCGGGTCCGGCTCCGCCTTCAGGTAGCGGCGGTAGTAGATGCCGATGATCTCCTCGCGGTCCCGCGCGTCCGGCAGGTCCACGAAGAAGAGCTCGTCGAAGCGGCCCTTGCGGAGCAGTTCGGGCGGCAGGCCGCGGACGTCGTTCGCCGTGGCCACGACGAACGTCCGGGACCGGGACTCCTGCAGCCAGAACAGGAACTGGCCGATGATCCGCTGCGGGACGCCCGTGCTGTCCCCCGCCCCGGCCAGTCCCTTCTCGATCTCGTCGATCCACAGGACGCAGGGCGCGACCCGGTCGGCGGTCTCCAGGGCCTCCCGGAACCGCCCCTCGGACTCGCCGAGGTACTTGCCGTGGATGGAGCCCATGTCGAGGCGGTAGAGCGGCAGCTGCCACTGCGCGGCCACGGCCTTCGCGGAGAGGGACTTGCCGCAGCCGGGCACGCCGACCAGCAGCACCCCGCGCGGCGGGCGCAGGTCGGTGCTGCGCAGGTCCGCCTGCATCAGCAGGTTGCGGCGGCCGAGCCAGTCGCGGAGGTTCGTCAGCCCGCCGACGGCGTGGTCCGAGGCGTGGAGCGGGACCCGGGTCAGGCCGCTGAGGTCGCTGAAGATGCGGTCCTTGGACGCGGCCAGGCGCAGTACGTCGCCCTCCTCGACGGAACCCTTGGCGGCGACCGTCGCCATCAGGTTGACCGCCTCGCCCTCGGTGACGCCGACCAGGAACTCGGCGGCGCGCCGGATGTCCTGCTCGGTCCAGGCGATGGGGATGTGCCCGCGGTGGTCGCCGAGGAAGCCGGAGAGGGTGGCGTACATCTCGTCGGCGTCGGGGAGGTCCAGGGTCAGGCTCATGCCCAGGCGCTGGAGGCCGCTCCAGACCGGGCTGTCGGTGATCAGCACGATGCTGCCCATGTTGGTGTCGGCGAGGCGGGCGAGCTCGGCGATGTGACGGGTGAGCGGGGTGTCGGCGTCCAGGTCGTCGGGTTCGACGAGGACGAGGGTGGCGTTGGGGCGGGAGGTGAACTGGGCCGCGGCGAACTCCATGGCTCCGGTGAGGGACCGGTCGTCCATCACCGGGGTGTTGGAGCGCAGGTCGCGCAGCCCGGTGGCACGGGTGTAGATCCAGAACGGCATGTTGGAACGGCGCGGCTGGGTGGCGGTGGCCCGGACCAGGCGCAGGGCCCGCTGCTGCTCGATGGTGCGTACGCAGATGACCGGGACCCGTGCGGAGACGTAGCTGTCGAGATCGCGGTGGCTGTCGGCGTAGTTGGGCATGGTGTGGTGGTCTCTTCAGTCTCGGTCGGTGACGATGCGGCGGCGGGCGGGGGCGGCCGGGTCGTAGGACCAGGCGGGTGGTGCCGGGGGCGCGGCGGGGCCGGCGGCCGCGGTCAGGGGGTTCTCCCGGTAGGTGCGGCGGCGGGCCCCGACGGAGCGGGGGTCGGCGCCGGCCCGGGCCTCCCGGTCCAGCTGGTCCTCCAGCTGCCGCTGGAGGTCGGCGATCTGCCGGTCGACGATTCCGCTGAGGCGTTCGCGGAGGTCGGCGGGCAGCGAGGGGTGGGCGGCGAGGGCGCGGACCGCGGCCAGGCCAGGGCGGGCCTGCACCAGGGCCCGGCCCACGGCGAACTCGTCGGCCGCCTCGGTCAGGGCGGTGGTCAGCCGGTGGCCCCAGGCCCGCAGCCGGCGGTCCAGGGCGGCGGTGATCAGTTCGGTGAACCGGACCCAGGTGTCCTGGTGGTAGTCCTCCGGGCGCAGTACGGGGAGGTCGGCGGCGGCCGTGTCCGCCTCCTCCGCCCAGCGGCGCAGGTGGTCCGCCCAGGTCTGGTAGGTGCCGCCGTGGCCCCAGAATCCGGCCACGGTCAGGGCTCCCGCTTGGCGCCGGGGCGTCGTACGAGCTGTTCGCCCGGGGGCAGCGGGGACCAGTCGGGCAGGCCCTGGGCGATCTTGCGGGCGCGGACGGTGGTGCGTTCGGCGGCCGGCGCGGTGGCGGCCCAGAGGCGCCGGCCGGTACCCGGTTCGCCGGGAGGGGCGGGAGGGGCGGGAGGGGCGGGAGGGGCGGGAGGGGTGGGGGGTGTGGGCGGGGTGGTCATGCGCCGGGTCCCTCCGGGGTGACGGTGCGGCCGGTGAACGGCGAGTTGGCGTGGGTGGCGGTGTCCAGGGAGGCGATCAGTTCCCGGACCCGCGCCTCGACGGCGTCCGCCTCGGCGTAGCCCGCCTGCCACTGGGTGAGTTCGGCGGAGGCACCGCGCAGCCGGTGGAGGGCGTCGCGGCGGGCCTCGGCGAGGACGCGTTCCGCGCTCTGCTGGAGGGTACGGGCGCGGCCGGCGCCCTGGGTGATGACCAGGGCCGCCACCCCGGCGGCCACCAGGGGCAGCAGCACCCCGGGGGCGGGGCCGATCGCCGCACCGATGACCAGCGCCGCCAGTGCGATGAGGGCGGCGATGGTGACCGGCTTGCCGTAGCGGTAGCCGAGCGCGTCCAGGAACGGCCGGGTGAACCGGTCCCAGTGTTCGCCCAGCCGCTGCTCCAGCTCGGGCAGCGGGGTGCGGAAGGAGCCGGACCAGGCCGGCAGCTGGAACCGGCCGGCGCCCGCGATGGGGTAGGCCGCGTCGAAGCGGGCTTCGACGTCCTGCGGCACCGCCGCCCGGTAGCCGGCGGCGAAGTGCTGGTGGGCGTGGTGGAACCACTCGCGGCAGGCGGCGACGGCCAGGCGGCGGGTGGCCTCCGAGGTGCCGAGGGCTCCCGGGTTGAGGGCCGCGGTGGTCTGCACGGTCAGGTAGTCGAGCGTCTCGTCGTACGAGGCCGAGTCCGCGTCGGCGACGGTCCGGGCGCGGGTGGTGTCGCCGTCGTGCGAGACCACCGCCTCCTGGTAGGCGAGGTCGCGGCGCAGCGGGAGTTCCTCGTTGTCGTACTCGGAGACGAGGCGGTCCAGGATGTCGTCGACGGCGTCCTCGATGCGGCCCGAGGGCCGGTGCTCGGCGTCCATGATCGCCGTGTACTTGTCGAGGACCTGCTGGTGGGTGCGGGCGCCGGAGAGCACCCTCGTCAGCTCGGGCGCCTGCGGGGAGATCTGGCACAGCAGCGGGAACTCGGTGCTCTGCACGGCCGGGGCGAGCGTGTTCAGTTCGGCGGTCCAGCGCTCGATCTGGGCGTCCTGGGCCGCGGTGTCCTGGGCCATCGACGCCTGCCAGGAGTCCAGGGTGGTGCGCAGCAGGGCGCGTCCGTCGGCGCCGAAGGCGCCCTGGGCCACGGCCTCCAGGATCACCGCGAACTCGCGGCCGAGGCGGGCCGGGTCCTGCGCCATGAGGTAGTGGCGCAGCCAGCGCACCGATTCGCCGGTCCGGCCCTGGCGGCGCAGGACGAGCGCGAAGAACAGTGAGGTGCGGTCCGGGGAGCGGCGGAAGGCCTCCTCCACGGCGCGCTCGCACAGGCCGGGGTCGTCGGCGGACCAGGCGGCGAGGGCGACGAGGGCGGGCGCCAGCCAGTACCGGGGGGTCTGCAGCATCAGCTCGTCGCCGACGGTGCGGACGGTGTCCTCGGACACCAGGCCGAGGTCGAAGGCCTGGAGCATGCCGACGGCGGTGCGCCGGACCACCTTGTGGTGGCCGAACTCGTGGTCGAGCTGGTCCTGGATGACGCCGATCCTGGTCTCGGCGCGCTGGAGGGCGGCGGTGCGCCGGGCCTGCTGCACGAAGTCGAGGAACTCGGCGCGCAGCGCCTGGAGTTCGTCGCGGGTCTGCTGCTGTTTGGCCTGGACCGCGGTGACCTGGCCGGATACCTGGCCGACCTGGTCGGCGACCCGGCCGACGAGCCGGCCGACCTCGGCGACCTTGCGGTGGAGGGCGTAGTCGGTGTCGGTCACCGGTTGTTCTCCGATCGGGTTCCGGGTGAGCGTACGGGGCGCCCGTCGGTGAGGACCGGGACCAGGCTGCCGTCCGAGTACACCTCGACCCAGGCGTAGGCGCTGTTGCGGGCCAGGGTCCTGGCGGAGGCGCAGGGCTCCGGCATGGGGTCGGCGGGGGCGTAGTGGACGAGGATGGAGCCGAACAGGTCGAGGGTGTGGTCGACGTAGGGCGGGCCGAGCAGGCAGCGGGCGACCCAGCCGACGGGGGCGCCGTGGTGGTGGACCTCGTACTGTTCGCGGATCCAGTCGGCGAGTTGCCGCCGGGTCGCGTCGTCCACGCCGGCGTCGAGGCGGGCGCAGGCTTCGCGCAGGGCCGCGGAGCGCTCGCGGTAGCGGTCGGCCGCCGTCCCGGGGTGGCGCGGGGCGCTCCCGGTGGCGGGTGCGGGGCCGAGGGCCCCGCCCAGGTCGTTGCGCAGGCCCTGCGCCGGCCCCACGAGACGGCGCGGACGCTCCCAGTGCTCCATGTTCTCCCCCGGTGTGCGTGCGCGGCGGCCGGCACGCGGTTCCCGCAGACTAGTGATGCTCCGTCAATCATGCGAACGCCTCACGTGTTTGAGCCATCCCTCTCCTGGATCCGACCGGCGTTCGGCCGGATTTCGGCCAGGGGGCGGGCGGTGCGCTGTGAGACTGGCCGGATGGGAACGGGAGACGGAACGGGGACGGTGTACGCCCTGCTGGTGGGCGTCAACGAGTACGGGGGATCCGCGTACGGGCGGCTGCGCGGCTGCGTCAACGACGTGCGGCTGGCGCGGGAGGTGCTTCAGGAGCGGACCGCTGGCCGGATCGATGTCCTGGAGCTGCTCGACCGCGAGGCCGGCGTGACGGCGGTGGCGTCGGCGGTCCGCACCCACCTGGGGCAGGCCGGCCCGCGGGACACGGCTCTGCTGTGGTTCTCGGGGCACGGCACCGAGTACGCCGCGGTCACCGCCGCGGAGCTGGCCGCCGAACCCACCGGGCGGTGCCAGGCGCTGGTCTGCGCCGACGGGCCGCTGCCGGACAAGACGCTGGGGGCGCTGCTGGACGGGGTGGCGGCCGGCGGGGCGCACGTGGTGGCCGTGCTGGACTGCTGCTTCTCGGCGGGCGCCACCCGCGAGGAGGGTGCGCGGGCCCGGGTCGCGCCCTGGGCGGCGCACTGGCCCGCACCCGTGGTGTCCCGGGACCCGGCCGGCCCGGCTCCACGGGCCCGGCACGTGCTGCTGGCGGCGAGCCGGATCGACCGCCCGGCGTTCGAGCGTCCGGTGAACGGCCCCGAAGGCCGCGCCGTGGTGCGCGGGGTGTTCAGCCACTCCCTGGCGACCGCGGTACGGGCCGCTCCGCCGCGGGCCACGGCCCGGGAGCTGCTGGCCGGGGCGCAGGCGGAGGTGCGGCGGCGGCTGCTGGACGGCCAGCACCCGGTGCTGTGGCCGGCGGAGGCGGGTGGGCTCGCTGACCGGCCGCTGCTGGGCGGTCCGGCCCGCACTCCGGACGCGTACCTGCTGCGGGAGGGGCCGGACGGCTGGGAGGTGGACTGCGGACGGGTGCACGGCCTGACCGGGGAGGCGGGCACCGAGTTCACGGTTGCCGGAGCGGAGCCGACGGGGGCGGCGGCGGGCGCCGGGGCCTGGACCGTACCGGGCGCCCGGGCCGGGGCCGACGCGGGAGCCGTGCCGGGCGCCGGGGACGGGCCGCGGGTGGTGCGGGCGGTGGCGGTGCGGGCCGACCGGACCCTGGTCGAGCCGGTCGGCTGGGCACCCGAGCGCGGCTCGGTGCGTCCGGTGGTGCTGTCGGCGCTGGCGTTGCCCCCGGCAGCCGTGCTGGTCGACGCCCCGCCGGAGCGGGCGGAGGCGGCCGCCCTGCTGGCCGCGGGCCTGACGTCGCCGCTGCTGCGGGTGCTCCCCGAGGACCCGGCCGGGGCGGACCCGGCGGCGCTGCGGTTCCGGGTCTCGCTGCGCGGCCGCGTGGCGCACGTGCTGCGGCCCGACGGGTCCCCGTACGTGGAGCCGCTGGAGATGTCCGGGCCGGCGGACGTGCCGCTGGTCGCGGCCTGCCTGGCCCACCTGACGCACTGGCACCGCATCCGTGACCTCAGCTCGGGCCTGTCCCCGCTGGGCGGGCACGTGCGGCTGGAGATCCGTCCGTGGGCGGACCGCGAGGGGCCGCCACTGGTACCGGACGGCCGGGGCGAGATCGGGCTGGAGTACGCCGACGGGGAGCCGCCCTGGGTGAGCGTGCGGCTGCGCAACACCGGGCACCGGCCCCTGTGGTGCGTACTGGTCGACCTCGACGACCAGTTCGGCGCGGGCACCTCGCTGTTCCCGGGACAGTACGTCGGGGCCGGGCTGAGCGCGCAGGTCTGGGAGGGGGATCCGGTGCGGATGGCGCTGCCGGAGTCCCGTCCGGCGCGGCCGGGAGCGGTGGTGCGGGACTGGCTGACGCTGATCGTCGCGGAGGCCGAGCTCAACACCGTGCCGTTCCACCTGGATTCCTGGGATCCGGCCCAGGCCGGCGCGGGCACGCGCCGGGCCCCGTCGGGCGACCTGCTGCGGCTGGAGTCCCCGCGCGGGGGGACCGCGGCGGGGTCGCGGGACCTGCTCCGCGCGGGCCCGGGGACCGCCGGGCAGTGGGCGGCGGCGAGCCTGGCCCTCCGGACGGTCGTGCCCGGACGTTCCGGTGCCGTCGGCCGGCCTGCACCGGGTCGCGCGAGGACGGCGAACGGCCGGACCGTATCCTGAGGCACGCGTACACGCTTACACACGTACACACGTGCCCGCGTACACGCGTGCTAGCGAGGCGGGCGCGCCGGTGTACCGACGCCGTCCGTCGTGGGCGGGCGCCGCCCCCTCCGGGTACCCGGTACCCGGCGAACGATCAGGAGTCGACCGGTGATCAGTCTGGCCGCAGCGGGGGGAGTGGCCCTGGTCGAACTGGGCATGGCACTGACCCCGGGACCGAACATGATCCACCTCGCGTCCCGCGCGATCACCCAGGGCCGCCGGGCGGGCCTGGTCAGCCTGAGCGGGACCGCCGTGGGGTTCGTGTGCTACCTGCTGGCGGCGGCCGCCGGGCTGTCCGCGCTGTTCGCAGCCGTGCCGCCGGCATTCACGGTGGTCAAGCTCGCCGGGGCCGCCTACCTGGCCTACCTGGCCTGGGACATGCTCAGGCCCGGTGGCCGCTCGCCCTTCGCCCCGGCCGGCGACCTGCCTCCGGTCTCCGACGCCCGCCTGTTCTCGACGGGGCTGCTGACCAACCTGCTCAACCCCAAGATCGCCCTCATGTACGCCGCCCTGCTCCCCCAGTTCATGGACCCGCAGGCGGGGCCCGCCCGGGCGCAGTTGCTGCAGCTCGGTGCCGTGCAGATCGTCGTGGGCGTCTGTGTGAACGGCCTGGTCATGCTGGGTGCGGCGCGGGTGTCGGGATTCCTGGCCGCCCGGCCCCGCGTGATGACCGCCCAGCGGTTCGCGGCGGGCGGCCTGCTCGGTGTGTTCGCGCTGCGCACGGCCCTGTCGCGTACGCCCGCCCAGGCCTGAGCGGTACCCGACCGGCGACCGCTACTGGCCGAGGTGGGTGAAGCCCGCCCAGGCGCTCAGGTCGTGCGGGTCGAGTCGGTGCAGCCGCCCGGCGAGGACGGGCGGCATCCCGTCCGGCGCCCGGCGGGCCGGGTCCAGCACCCACAACTGGGCGCGGCGCAGGGCCCGGGCGGGAGGTTCGCCCTCCCGGCGCAGGTAGTGGTGGGTCATGTACATCAGCACCGAGGTGGCGTCGTCCGGGACCGGCCACAGCGAGCCGATCACGGAGCGGCTGCCGGCCGCCAGGAAGGCCGAGGACAGGCTGTACGCCTCGTTGTTGCCGCGGCCGGACACCTGGCTGCGGCAGGCGGCGAGCACCACCAGGCCGAGCCGGCCGGGCAGGGACGCCGCCAGCTCCTCGGCCGGCAGCTCGCCGCCCTTGAGGGTGAGGTAGGAGCTGTGGGCCCGGTTCTCCTCGACGGTGCCGTGGCAGGCCAGGTGCAGGACGCCGCCGCCGTCGCCGTGCCGGTGCAGCCAGTCGGTGACCTGCCGGGGGGTGCCGTCGCCGGTGCGCAGGCCGAGGAAGGTCCCGTCCGGGTAGAAGGCGCGTTGGACGGCGGCGGCCTCCTCGCCGGCGTACGGCAGGTCGCCGGTCGGGTCGCCCACGACGAGGGCGGTGCCGGTGTGGGGTGCGGCGGGGCGTGCGGCGACCTCGCACAGCAGCCGGGCGGAGGCCGCGTACGAGAACTCCGCGTCCTGGAGGGCGTACCGGCGGCCGGTGCCGGTGTCGGCGCCCGGCCGGGGGTCGGCCCCGGTCCACGCGGCGTGCCAGGGCACGAGGCCGAGGGCACCCATGGGTACGAGCACCAGGCGGGGGTTGCGTCCGGGGGTCTCGAACAGGTCGAGCAGCGGCCGGACCGCGACCCGCCAGGCCCAGGCGCAGAGCCGGTCCAGCTGGTCGCGCAGGGGCGGGGCGGGGCTCGGCCCGTCGCCGTAGCCGGGGACGGGGAGCAGGTCGCGCCGGCCGGGACGGCCGGCGGGGCGGTACTCGCGCAGGGGCCGGGCGTCTTCCAGGAGCCGGGGCAGGGGCAGTTCGCGGACCTCGCCGGCGGAGGTGACGACGTAGGCGGTGCCGGGGCATTCGGCGGTGCCGGGGACCAGGTAGACGAGGGCGTCCTGCCGCTGGGCGCGCAGTCCGCGTGCGATCTCGGCGACGTCGGGTGGGACGAGGAGCCGGTCGCCGCCCTCGGTGAGGGCCCGGACGGCCTGGAGGCGCAGCGGGCCGGGCACGCCGTCGGGACCGGACTCGGCGGCGGCCCGCCGCCACGCGTCGGCGAGGTCGGTGCGGCCGGCGGCGGTCAGCCGCTCGGTGACGGACCGGCCGGTGGTGGCGGCGTGCAGGATGAGGGCCCGGCAGGAGTCGAGGGCCCGCACGGCGTCCCCGGGGGCGCCGTCAGCGACGCACCAGGCGGTGACCTGCTGGGAGAGGAAGGTGGCCTCCCGGACGGCGGCGGCCACGTCGTCCGCTCCGGACTGGAGCAGGGCGGACCAGGCGATGCCGCGGAGGGCGTCCAGGCCGAGGCGGCGGGCGCGGGCGAGTTCGGCGGGGGCGTGGGGGTGGCGCATCCGGTAGGCCTTGGCGAGCGTGCCGGCGGCGACTGCCCAGAGGCGGTGCTCGGGGCCGCGCATGGCCTCGGTGGCGGTTTCCAGCCGGGAGATGCCCTGGTCGAGGTCGGGGCCGGGCCGTCCGGTGCGGGGATCGGGCTCCATCGTGCCGAGGGCGCAGTACGAGGTGCCCAGGTCCGTGAGCAGGTCGGTCCAGTCGTCGGTGCCCGCGGCCGTGAGGGACAGGGCCTCCTCGCTGAGGGCGAGCGTGCTGCGCAACAGGACCAGGTCGTCGGAGTCGAGTGCCTCGACCCGCCAGGCACGCGAGAACGAGGCGAGGAGGTCGGCCCGCCGGCCCCGGGGGAACTTGGCCGCCGTCGCGCGTACTTCGTCCATGGTGGGCCGGCCCTGGGACGGGGGCAGGGCCGGGTGGCCGAGCCGCTCCGCCAGCGGGCGGCGTACCACCCTGACTTCCTCCAGCATCGCCCATGCCTCCACGCGCAGCATGTCCTCGTCCCCGGCCAGGCCGGCCAGGTGACCGGCGATGGCCGCGAGGTGCCGGTCGACGGCGGCCAGATCGCCACGGTGCCCGGCGAGGACCGCGGCGTCCCGCTCCCGTGCGCACCTGTACCGCCGGGCCAGCATCGGCTGTTCGTGCATGGCGGAGAACAGGCCCTCCCAGTCGTCCTCGGCTGCCGGACCCCCGATGATCCCCTGCCTCCGTTGCAGCAGGGCCGCGGCCGAGCGCGCCCCGAACTCCACGGAGGAGCTGTCGTTGCCCGCCTCGATCGCCGCCTCGAAGTGGGCCAGGGCCTCCTCCAGGAGCGCGTCGGACCCCTGGAGGCCCTGCGCGAGCCGGTAGTGCCCGAGGACGGCGCGGCCGCGGGCGCGCCAGGCCGGGTCCCGTTCGGCCTGGCGCATGACGGCGTCGACGAACTCGGCCTCGCGTTCCGGTCCGAGCCGGTCGCGGTGCGGGTCCAGCCAGTCCCCCACTTCGAGCAGTTGGGCGGCGTACTCGCCCCGGAGGGATTCGGGGACGTCGTCGCGCCATTCCCGCATGAGGATGGTGGTGAAGTTCCGCTCCCAGTTCGCCCGGGCCTGCGGGTTGTCGGCGAGGGTGGGGTGGTACAGCCCGAAGTCGTAGGGGTTGCCGGCGGCGTCGAGTCCGCGCCGCCATTGCTGGTAGAGCGGCAGGAGTTCCGCGAAGGACAGGTCCGGTTCCGTGCCCGCCAGGTGCTGGGCGACCGCGAGCAGCATCGTCATCCCCGCGCGGACCCCGGAAGGGATTCCGTCGTCCTGGAGGACGAGCCTGGCGGCGCGGATGGCCACCGGGAGCCGGGCCGGGTCCGCGTCGTGCTGGTGCCGGAAGTACTGCGCGCCGGCGAGGTACATCGCGGGCACGTTCGGGACGGGCGCGCTCCCTGGTGTCTGCCGGTCGACGGCCCTGGTGAGCAGGGCTATGGCGCGCTCCAGGTCGTCGGCCGCGGCCTGGAACGTACCGGCCTGCCAGAACAGCCTGCCGAAGAGGTCGAGCCGGAAGTCGTCGAGGGCGTCCATCTGTTCGGGCGTGGCCGTGAGTGCGGCCACGTCCGCCCTGGCGAGTTCCCGTTCCCGGTCGTCGTCGATCAGCGCGCGGGCCTGCGCCACCAGCAGCCGGACGTCGCGCTCCGTCACGGGGCTGCCGGCGCCCCGCGCCCGTACGGCGGCCAGGGTGCGCAGGCCCTCGTCTCGGGCCGCCTCCAGGTCGGAGCGGTCGGTGGTGAGGGTGCCGAGCATGGTCAGGGCGACGGCGCGCCCGTACCGGATGGCCTCCGGTTCCCGCTCGGGGTGCGGCGGATGTGCCGCCGCGGCCGGGAGTGCCCGGGCGTACAGGCGGGCGGACTCGGCGTAGGAGTCGGCCTCGCGGGTCAGCGACCCGTGGACGAGCCGCATGTGGGCGAGGTGGAGGAGCAGGTCCGGGTCGTCCGGATCGGCTGCGGCGGCGCGCTCGTTCAGGGGGAGGGCGGCGGCGAGCAGGTCCTGGTCGTGCTGGGCGCCGAACCAGCGGACCCAGGCGAGGTTGGCGAGCAGGCGGCGGGCCAGGGCCGCGGTGGCGACGCGGTCGGGGTCGGTCTCCAGGTCCCCGCCCCCGGCGAGGCCGGCCAGGCCGTCGGACAGCAGGGTCGAGGCCCGGTCCACGAGGTCGGGGTCGGGGTGGAGGTCGTACTGGAAGGCCATGACGTGGCCGTACAGGATCCGCCAGACCGGCCAGTGCGGGGCCGGGCCGTCGGGGTTCCGGAAGGCGTGCGCGAACGCCTCGGCGGCGGCGTCGGCTTCCCCGGTCTCGCCGTGCAGGGTGACGAGCCGGTAGCCGATCTCCCCCGCCTCGGCGCACAGTTCGGCGGCTGCCGGGTCCGTCGCGCGCAGGGTGGTGAGCTCGGCGAGGATCGCCTCGCGCCGGGCGCGCAGCTCGGCAGGGTCGTCCACGGGCGCTCCGATGGGTCGGGGGCGGGCGGGTCAGGGCGCGAGCCGCGCGTGGTACGGGAGCAGGGCCTGGTCGAGCCAGGCGCGGCCCTGCTCGGTGCCGAAGTCCACGCCGTCCTCGGCGGTCGCCGCGGTGAGCAGGCCGGGCGGGCAGCGGTCCGCGAACAGCACCAGGGCCCGCTCGCCGGGGTCCCGCTTGGAGGCCCAGAGGAACCCCTTGGCCCACGGGCCGGTGTGGCCGCGTATCCAGTGGGCCCAGTCGCGGGTGTACGGGTAGTCGCGGGCCTCGGCCTGCACCAGCCAGCTGTCCTGGTGGACGGCGGCCAGGTCCGGGCCGGTGACCAGGCAGACCAGTTCCAGGTCGGCGGCCGGCCGGAGTACCGACAGGCGGCGGCCGGTGAACGCCGCGTGGGGCACCAGGCGGGCACCGCCGTCCGGGTCGAACGGCAGGGAGTGCAGCAGGGTCTCGCTGACGGCGGCGCCGGCGGTGAGGCCTGCGTACAGGTAGCCGTACGGGTCGCAGGCGGTGGCGTCGAAGCGGCCGCCGCCGTACAGGCAGTGGGCGGGGACGGGGTTGAAGGCGTCGGCGGTGCGGCGCGCGGAGTGCACCCGGTAGAGCGGGGTGCCGGCGGGCAGGGTCAGCCGGGCGGGGCTGCCGGCCGGTTTCGCCGGGGGCCGGTAGTTGGGCACGGGCTACTCCCCCTCGGTCAGGAGCCGGGCGGTGTCGGGAAGGCGCGCTTCGTGCGGGGTGCCGAGGAGGGCGGCGGGGACGGCGTCCAGCCAGGCGTTCGGGCAGAGCCACCAGTCGGCGGCGCCCCAGGGGTCCTCGTCGGCGTCGAGCAGCAGGTTGACCTCGCGGACCACCGGGTGGACGGTGCCGTCGGCGGTGAACTGGAAGTCGGGGAGCCGGACGAGGCCGCCGGGGCCGCGCAGCCGGATCAGACCGGGCGCGTACGGGTCGCTGCCGCGTTCCAGGGTCTCGGCGTCGCCGCGTGCGGGCGCGGCCAGCAGCCGGTCGCGGACCTCGCCGAGCACCGGGCCGACCATCCGGTGCCCGTCGAGCACCAGCACGGCCAGGTCCTCGGCGGAGTAGCCGAGGTGGCCGACGGGGCGGTCCGGCGGGGCGGCGGTGAGCCGGCTCTCGCCGGGGAACCGGTCGGGCAGCCGCTCCCCCAGCAGCCGGGCGGCGAGCAGCGCGGCGCGGTGGCCGGCGGGCTGGTCCCCGGCGGTGCGGAGGGCGGCCAGCAGCAGTTCGAGCCCGTGGAGGGCCTCGGCGTCGAGGCGGGGTCGCAGCAGGTCCCATTCGGCGGCCGCGGCGGCGAGACGGGCGTAGGGGTCGGTCACGGTCGGTCTCCGCTCGGGCCGGGTGCGGCGGCCGGCAGCAGCCGGGCCAGCAGGTCGGCCCGCTCGGGCCGGCGTACCAGGAAGTGCACGTCCCAGGGGCCGCCGCGGGCCAGTTCGGCCTCGACGGCGGCCCAGACGGCGGCGAAGCTGGCGGCGGGGCTCAGGCCGCCGCGTCCGGCGCCGAGCAGCGGCAGGCATACGGAGCGGAGCCCGCCGGGGTCGTCGGCGAGCAGCCGGAACACGCGGGTCACCGCGCGGGTGACGTCGCCGGGGAGGACGTCGTAGTCGTTGGTGCCGGGGCGGGGCACGGCGACGGCGGCGTGGTAGACGCGGCGGACGCCCTGGGCGGCGAGGGCGCCGGCGCCGGTGCCGGCGACGGTGCCGGCGGCGACGGGCAGGCCGTGCGGGGCGTTGCGGGCGGCCCAGGCGCGGAGTTCGGCGCCGATGCGGTCCTCGGTGATCCGGCCGGCCGGGTCGCGGTCGGCTCCGGCGCGGCGGAGGGAGGCGGCGACGGAGGACTTGTAGGGCTCGGGCAGCGCGAGGTGGGTGTTGACCGGGGAGACGACGGCGTCGATGTCGCGGAGCAGGTCGACGGGGTGGACGTGCAGGGTGACGCGGGCCGTGCGCCGGCCCGCGGTGACGGATAACTCCCGGTGCCTCGGCGCGAGTCCGGGCCCGGCACCGGTGGCCTCGCCCTCCTCCCCGGCGGCGAGCCGGAGCAGCTGCTCGGCGACCTGGCCGAGCACCCGCCGCTCGGGGTCCCGGCGGAACCTCTCGACGCTGAGCCCGTACACCTGCGCGGCCCGTCTGCGCCGGTCGGAGCCGGGCCAGTCGCGGGTTCCCCGGGCGAGCCCGAGGCTGTACTCGGCGGCCTCGCGCAGGGTGCCGTCGTCCAGCGCGGCGACGGCGGCGCGCAGCAGCCGTTCGACGGCGGGGAAGTGCGGCTCGTCCCCGCATCCGGCGAGTCCGGCGAGCACGGGCAGCCGGAGCTCCCGCAGTCGCACGATCCCGGCCCGCCGCACTTCCCTCACCTCCGAGAGGACCGCCCCGTGATCCGGCAGTTGACTCAGCGACATGGCGCAAAGGATCGCACCGCCACCCCACCCCGACAACCCTGATCCGGCCCTCCTGGGACCATCCTCCGGTCCGCGGTGGTCGCACTCCGGTCACCGGCCGGACCCGTCCGGTCGGCTTCCGGTCCGGCTTCCGGTCGGATCCTTGCGGCCGGGCCGGAGCGGGTACGCGCGCCGGAGCTCCCGGCCGGGGCGGCGTCCCGGCCGGGCTCCGGCCGTACGGTTGGTGACGGAGGGTCAGAAGCTGGCCTGGGCGCGTACGTCGGCGCGGCCGACCGACTCCAGGCCGTAGGTCTCGCGGTAGAGGCGGCGGATGAACTCGATGTCGGTGTCGCGGCGGCGGAACTCGGCGGCCGGGTAGAGGACGGTCAGTTCGTACGAGCGCTCGCGGTTGATGTCGCCCTCCTTGTCGCGCCACTGGCCGCGGCCCTCCTGGAGCGTCAGGCCGGACGGGAATCTCGGGGTGACGACGTCCGCGACGAACTTCATGAACTGTTCGTCGGTGATGGGCGGGAGACCGTCGTGGCGGCCGGTGCCGAAGTAGAGGTGGGTGGAGACGTACGGGCTGCCGCGGCCGGCGGTCGGCTGCGCGGCCGCCGGTGCGGCCGCTGCCGCCACCGGCGGGGTGTCCTGGAGCAGGCCTGAGACCGGGCCCTGGGCGGCGAGCAAGAGCGAGGCCGCCGCGAAGGCGGCGGCCGTGGGCACGGAGACGCGGATGTGGCGCATGGGGTCCCTATCTGTGGCCCCCGGGGGTGAGTCCGGGGAGTTCGTCGGGTGGGTGGGGTAACCGGGCTGTGCGGAGTTCGGCGAGCAGGTGGAACGCCGCGTCGCGGAGGGCGGGCGGGATCCGGTCCGGGGTGTCGCGCAGCATGCGCGCGGTCCGGGCCAGGGACTCGGTGGTGCGCACCGAGCCGATGCCGGCGGCGCGCGGGGCGATGTCCGCGATCAGGGCCTCCGTCTCGCGCCAGGCGCCGGCCGCGGCGAGCGCGGCGAGGAGTTCCGCGGTGAACAGGTGGCGGTAGGAGGGACCGGGGGCGGTGGCCGCCTCGTGCAGCAGGGGTACGGCGCGGTCCCAGCGGCGCAGCCGGGCCTCCACCCAGCCCTGGTGGCCGCGGAGTTCGGCCCGGTCGATCCACCAGGCCCAGTGCGGGTCGCGGTCCGAGACGCCGTCCAGGAACCGGCTGCGGGCCCGGGCGATCAGGTCGAGGGGCTCCCGGTGGGCGCCCAGCATCGCCGTCGCGTGGGCCCGGCGGATGAGGACGAGGCTCTCCACGCGGGGCGGGAGCGGGCGCGCTCCGGTGACCCTGGCCGCGGTACGGAGGGCCGCGCGCGGCCGGCCGGTGTGGGCCTGGAGCATGCTGTGGTTGAGCTCGACCAGGCGGGCCGTCCACCGGTCGCCGCAGCGTTCCGCCAGGGCGTGCGCGCGGGCGTTGAGCCGGCGGGCCGGACCGTACCGGCCGGCGTCGAACAGGATCCAGCCGGCCACCTCGTACAGCTCGGCGAGCGCGGCGAGCCGGTCGCTCCCCGTGGCGCGCGGTGCGGCCGCGGGGCCGGGCAGGTGGCGGGCGGCCTCGCGCACGGCGGCGCGGGCGGCGGGCTCGGCAGCCGTGGCGCCGTGCGCGGCGTCGAGGGCGACCAGGTGCCGGGTGGTGCGGGCCGCCCAGCCGGTCACCACGTCGCGTCCGCGGCCGTGCCGCGCCGCCGGTCCAGCGCGGTGAACGCGGTGGCCACCCGGGTCAGCCACTCCACCTCGTCGCGGAAGTCCTCGTACGGCGGGCGGGAGGGGATCTCGGAGCCGGAGCCGTCCGCCTCGGTGCGGGGCGCGGGGTCGGCGCAGCGGCTCAGCGCGGCGCGTACCTGGAGGGCTTCGCCCAGCGGCGAGGTGGGGTCCTCGGGCAGGTCAAGGGCGCGGGCCATGCGGGCGAACTCGGCGAGGGAGAGGGAGGTGCGGAGCAGGAGCTGCCCGTCGCGTATCTCGATGACCCGGCGGTACAGGCGGTAGTGCGGGTCGCGGGGCGGCACGAGTTCGCGCGGCCAGGACCGCGGCGGGTCCAGCGCGATGTCGGGGGTGGCCTGGTGCAGGGCCCACCACAGGGGCCGCAGCCGCAGGTAGGCGCGGTAGCTGCGGAACCAGCCCAGGGCCTTGGTGACGTGGATGCCCCAGGAGGGGATGGTCCAGCCGGTGACCTGGAGCAGGGCGCCGACGCTGCCGCAGGTCCACTGGATCGGGTCGAGGACGGCCGCGTCGTAGTGGAGGCGGGTGCCGGCGATCTGGATGCCGCGGGTGACGCAGTAGACGAGGATCAGGCTCGCGCCGACGGTCACGGTCAGCATGCCGACCTTGAGCCACTGCCGGCCCACGACCTTGGTGAAGCGCAGCGACAGCCGCACGGTCTCGAACTGCCCCACCGCGCAGATGACCAGGTAGAAGGTCATGTAGAGGGCGTAGTCGGCGTTCTGGATGCTGAGCAGGATGGTGGAGGTCGCCGTCTCGGAGTGGGACACCGGTCCCGCCACGAAGGAGGCGACGACCAGGACGACGAGCGCGGTGCCGAAGAACAGCACCCGGTTGCGGGCCATCCGGCGGGCCCGGTCCGGTGGGGCGGACCAGTGCACGAGGACGACCTGTTGGGCGGCGGTGAGCACCACCACCGCGACCTGGGTGATCAGCGAGGTGATGTTGGGCAGCCCGAAGAAGGCGGAGATGTGCAGCCGCAGCAGGTCGAGGTCGACGAGGAAGCTGATGCCGGAGCAGAGGAAGTACACGCACAGCGCCCACAGGGCAATGTCGTGCGGGCGGCGGACCAGGTCGGGCAGCCGGTAGGCGAAGGCGGCGAGGCCGACCGCGGTGCAGATCCAGGCGAGGACCGTGTAGATCACGCGCGGCCCTGCCCGGGTGCGCCGGAGCCGTTGCCGCCGAGGCCGTTGGCGCCGGCGCCGAGGTTGCCGCCCGGGCCGTCGGCGCCGAGGCCGTTGCCACCGGTGCCGAGGTTGCCCGGGCCGTTGCCGCCGGCGCCGACGTTCCTGCCGAGGCCCTCCTCGATGCGGGCGACGACGTCGGCGGCTTCCGCCGGTACGCCCCAGGCCGGTTCGGCCCACCGTTTCGCGGCCCGGGCGAGGATCAGGGAGGCCATGGTCTCGGCCTCCTGCTCCTCGTCCTCGCTGTAGCTGGAGCGCATCAGGGCGGTGCCGTTGTGGTCCAGGGCGATGTGGGCCAGTTCGTGGGCGATGATGTGTTCCTTGTGCGACGGCGAGGCCGACTCCTCGAACGCGACGATGTCGAAGTCGTCCATCTTCAGCCACATGCCGAAGAGGTGGGGGTCGGGGAACGCGGTGGGCAGCAGGTGGATGGGACGCCGGCGCCGGGTACTGAGGTAGGCGCGGAACTCCTCGATCCCGCAGCCGTGTTCCATCCCCCACTGGCCGAGCAGCAGTTCACAGCTGCGGCGCACCTTCTTGAGGCGCCGCCTCAGCCGTCTGCCCTCCGTCCTCGTCCGTCCCGGTGTCACACCAACGATTCGATCACCCTTGGCGGAGGGCGGCTAGAGCGATTTCGGCCCAAGGGAACGCCTTGGGCCCGCGCCGTGGCGGTCCGGGCCGTTCCGTCCCCGCCGGGTCAGCGGGCGAGGACCGCCGCGACGCCCTTGGCCAGGCAGGGGATGCGGTGGGCGGGGATGCCCGCGATGTTGATCCGCCCGGCGGTGGTGCCGTAGATCGCGAACTCCTTGCGCAGCCGCAGCATCTGGTCCGCGGTGAGCGGCAGCATCGAGAACATGCCCTTCTGCCTGGCCAGCGCCCGCGCCTCCGCTTCCCGGCCGAGGGCGCCCAGCTGGGCGGTGAGGTCGGCCCGGTTGGCTTCGATGCGGCCGCGCATGGCGTCGAGTTCGGCCCGCCAGGCGAGACGGAGGCCCGGGTCCCGGAGGATGGTGGTGACGACGGCGGCACCGTGCTCGGGGGGCATGGAGTACAGGGTGCGGGCCGCGTTCTGCAGGGCGGTCTCGGCGTGCCGGACCGCCTGCGGGGACGCGCCGAGCACGATGGCGCAGCCGGTGCGGTCGCTGTAGAGGCCGAAGTTCTTGGAGCAGCTGACCGCGACGAGTACCTCCGGGAGGCGGTCGGCGAGCATCCTGGTGGCCCACAGGTCGGCTTCCAGGCCGTCGCCGAGGCCGTGGTAGGCGAGGTCCACGAACGGCACCCAGCCGTTGCGGGCGGCCAGCCCGGCCAGCTCCTCCCACTCCTCGCGGGAGGGGTCGACGCCGGTGGGGTTGTGGCAGCAGCCCTGGAGCAGTACGACGTCCTCGCGCCCGGCGCCGCGCAGGTCGCGCAGCATGCCGGCGGTGTCGGAGCCGCCTTCGGCGCCGGGCAGGCCGTAGGTGCGGACCTTCAGCCCGGCGGCCTCCAGGATCGGCCGGTGGTTGACGTACGCGGGGTCGCTGATCCACACGGTGGCGCCGGGGCGGGTGCGGCAGACCAGGTCGGCCAGCAGCCGCAGGGCGCCGGTGCCGGCGACGGTCTGTACGGCGGCCGCCCGCCCGGTCGGGCCGTCCGCGCCGAGGACGAGCTCCAGCAGGGCGGTGTTGAAGGCGGTGTTGCCGGACAGGCCCCGGTACTCCTTCGACTCGGACCGTTCGGCGAGCCGGATCTCGGCCTCGCGGACGGCGGCCATGACGGGGGTGCCGCCGGTGTGGTCGCGGTACACGCCGAGGACGAGGTCGAGGCGTTCGGGGCGCGGGTCGGTGCCGTACTCGGAGGTGAGTTCCCACAGCGGGTCGGCGGGGGGCGGCGGGAGGAGCTCAAGCATCTGCGGGAACCTCGGGTCGTGGGCGGGGACGCGGGCGGCGGTTGGCGAGCACGACGCCCGCGGTGATGAGGGGTACGCCGATCAGCACGGCGGCGGTGGGGGTCTCCCCGAGCAGGGGGACGGCGAGGAGCACGACGGCGACAGGGCTCAGGCTGCCGACCGTGGAGGCGCGCTCGGCGCCCAGCCGGCGGATGGCGAAGGCGTACAGCAGGCCCGCGCACAGGCCCACGCCCAGGCCCTGGACGACCAGGAAGAGCAGCACGTCGGAGCCGGCGGCGTGGGCGAGTCCGGTGGGCAGGACGCCGGTCAGGGCCAGGGCGGCGATCACGGCGAACGAGGGCAGGCAGAGCAGGCCGATGGAGCCGACCGGGTCGAGGTCGACCTCGCGCAGGCCGACCGTGTACAGGGCCCACAGTCCGCTGGCGACGAGGAGCGTGCCGGAGCCGGCCAGGACGTCGGTGTCCACCGGTACGACGTAGCGCCAGACCAGGGCGGTGACACCGGCGGCGATCAGGGCGAGGCCGGCCACCTGGGTGCCGCGGGGGGCGCCCCGCCCGCCGGCGACCATGATCGCGGAGACGAACAGCGGGACCATGCCGGGGACGATCGAGCCGACGAACGCCGCCGAGGTGAGGGAGCCGCCGTGCATGGCGGCGAGGAAGAACGGCACTCCGGCACCGCAGATGATCTTCGCGGCGGCGGCGGGCCGGACCGCGGCGATGCGCCGGCGGCGCCGCCACAGCGCCGGGGCCAGGACGAGCAGCGGGACGCCGAACCGGAGCAGGGCGGCGTCGGCGGGCAGCAGGGTGGAGGAGCCCAGGGCGCGGGCGCTGAGCGCGAAGGCGGCCCAGATCGCCACGGTCGCCAGCAGGGCCGCCATGCCCACGGCCTGCGGGGACATCCGCAGGCGGGCGGCGACCCCGGCGCGCGGGCCGGCGGGGCCGACGGACGCGGCGGGGTCCGATGGCGCGGCGGGGTCCGGGGGCGCGGCGGGGTCCGGGGGCGCGGCGGGCGCGACTACCGGGTCGGCGGGCGCGGCGGGGGGAGGCGTCGCCACGCCGGTGGGGTTGGTCGCGGCCAAGGAGTGTGCTCCGCCCTCTAGAGACCCGGTCCGTCCGTTCCAGGCAACGGTAGGTCCTCCGCCGGGGCAGCCGATTGCCAGTTCTGCCGCTCGGACATACGTTTGGGGCAGAATCTGCCAAGGAATGCCAAGGAACGCCGAGAAACGCCGAGAAACGCCGAGGAGTGGTCATGGACGCGGTCGATCTGCAGATCGTGCGGGAGTTGCAGGCCGACGGGCGGCTGTCCAACCAGGACCTCGCCGACCGCGTCCGGCTGTCCCCGTCACCCTGTCTGCGCCGGGTCCGCCGGCTGGAGGAGGCGGGCCTGATCCGGGGCTACACGGCCGTGGTCGACCAGGTCGCGTTCGGCCTGCCGATCACCGTGTTCGTGCGGATCCGGCTGGAGCGCCACACCGCGCAGGCCGTCCGCCTGTTCGAGGAGCACGTCGCCGTCATCGAGCACATCCAGGACTGCTACCTGATGGCGGGCAGCAGCGACTACCTGCTGCGCGTGGTGATCGAGGACCTCGAAGCGTACGAGTCGCTGGTCCGTGACCGGATCCACGCCATTCCGGGGATCGCGTCGATCGAGTCGAGCTTCGCCTACGGCAGCGTCAAGCAGTCCCGGACCTACCCCCGGCCGTCGCCGCGTTCCGCGGGCCGGCCGCGCTAGGGGCGCCCGCGGGGCCGGCACCGGCCCGCGAAGTGGCCGGGAACATCCGCCGCGGCGATGATGGGCAGACCGGCCGACGCCCCCGACCCGCTCGAGACGGGCGGCCGCTCCCCGCGGAACACCGGCCCACGGCACGGCACCCGGCCCGTCCGGCGCCACCCGCCGTGTGGACCCCTGTGGTCGCCCGTCCCGGTCGGCGCAACGGCCGAGGAGGCGCTGTGAACGACTACCCTCCGATCGCGGACCACGGAATCGTCGGCGACCTGCAGACCGCGGCGCTGATCGCCGCGGACGGAACCGTGGACTGGTGGTGCACCCCCCGGTTCGACTCCCCCAGCGTGTTCGCGTCGCTGCTCGACAGCGACCGGGGCGGGCAGTGCCGCCTGCGGGCCGACGTCGGCGAGGAAGCCGCCGTCCGCCAGCTGTACCTGCCCGACACCGCCGTCCTCATCACGCGCTTCATGGCACCGGGCGGGGTCGGTGAGGTCGTCGACTTCATGCCCCCCGACACCACCCGGACGCCCTCCGCCCGGCACCGCCTGGTCCGGGCCGCCCGGGTGGTGCGCGGCAGCCTCCCGTTCGAGCTGCTGTGCCGGCCGCGCTTCGACTACGGCCGCGCGCCGCACGACCTCAGGCGCCTCGACGACGGGTCCGTGCTGTTCCGCGGCCCGGGCACGGACCTGCACCTCCAGGCCACCACACCGATCGTGCTGCACCCGGACGGCACCGACGTCTCGTCGCGGTTCACCCTGCACGCCGGGGAGCGCGCCGCGATCGTCCTGACCAGCCAGAGCGGCGGACCGCCGGAACCCGGCGGCGGGCCCGGCGGTCCGGTCCCCACCACCGAGGCGGTGCTCGCCGAGTTCGACGCGTGCAGCGCGTTCTGGCTGTCCTGGCTGCGGTCCTCGCGCTACCGGGGCCGCTGGCACGAGATGGTCAGCCGCTCCGCGATCACCCTCAAGCTGCTGACGTACGCCCCCACCGGGGCCCCGATCGCCGCCGCCACCATGGGCCTGCCCGAGCAGATCGGCGGGGAGCGCAACTGGGACTACCGCTACACCTGGGTGCGCGACGCCTCGCTGTCGGTGCGGGCACTGATCGACCTCGGGTTCACCGCGGAGGCCGACGCCTTCCGCCGGTGGCTGCGGGAGCGCCTGGCCGCCGGCGGCACCACCTCCGGCGAACCGCTGCAGATCATGTACCGCGTCGACGGCGATCCGCAGCTCGGCGAGGAGGTGCTGGACCACCTGGAGGGTTACCGGCGGTCCGGGCCGGTGCGCGCCGGCAACGCCGCCGCCGACCAGATCCAGCTCGACATCTACGGCGAGGCCGCCTACGCCCTCGCCCAGGCCGAGGACATCGGCGGCATCAGGGGCTGGCGTGCGTTCACCGATGTCGTCGACTGGCTCACCGAGCACTGGGACCGGCCGGACGAAGGCATCTGGGAGACCCGCGGCGGCCGACAGGACTTCACCTACAGCCGCCTGATGACCTGGGTCGCCTTCGACCGGGCCGTCCGCCTGGCCACCACCCACTCCCGCCCCGGGGACCTCTCCCGCTGGCGGGGAGTGCGCGACGCCGTCTTCCG
This sequence comes from Streptomyces sp. NPDC012888, assembly GCF_042900645.1. Taxonomy (NCBI): domain Bacteria; kingdom Bacillati; phylum Actinomycetota; class Actinomycetes; order Kitasatosporales; family Streptomycetaceae; genus Streptomyces; species Streptomyces sp. NPDC012888. The sequence continues at coordinate 40,312 of NZ_JBIBBM010000002.1, forward strand.
CCAGATCACCGACCGCGGCTGGAGCGAGAACCGCCGCGCCTTCGTCCAGCACTACGACACCGAGGTCCTCGACGCGTCCCTGCTCCTCATGCCGAAGGTCGGCTTCCTCACGCCCACCGACCCCGACTGGCTGACCACGCTCGACGCCATGGGCGCCGAGCTCGTCAGCGACAGCCTCGTCTACCGCTACGACCCCGCCGCCTCCCCGGACGGCCTGCGCGGTTCCGAGGGCACCTTCAACCTGTGCAGCTTCCTGTACGTCGAGGCCCTCGCCCGCGCCGGACGCCTGCACCAGGCCCGTTACGCCTTCGACAAGATGCTCACCTACGCCAACCACGTCGGCCTGTTCGCCGAGGAGATCGGCCCTTCGGGCGAGCAGCTCGGAAACTTCCCGCAGGCCTTCACCCACCTCGCCCTCATCGACGCCGCCCTCGCCCTCGACGACGAACTCGACCGCGCCGAACGGCTGCCCCGCTGACCTCCTGACCGCGCCGCCGGCGTCACCGCCCCCCGGACGGCGCCGCCGACGACCCCTCGGAACCCGGTCCGGCCGCCGCGGGCGGTCGGGCGCGCGGCAGCAGCGCCGCGGCGGCCAGCCCGCCCAGGCCCACCAAGGCGAGGGCCGCCATCGCCGCGGCGTACGCGCTGCCGCTGAGACCCGCGACGAGGATGGTGCCCGCGATGGCCGTGCCGAGCGAGGACCCCAGGTTGGAGACGCTGCGCGAGAGTCCGGAGATCTCGCCCTGCCGTGACTCGGGGAAGCACGACTGGACCACGTTCACCGAGGGGGTGAGCATCACGCCCAGGCCCAGCCCGATCAGCAGCAGACCGGGGGCGAACGCCCAGGCACCGGGCGTCCGGGCGACCAGGGCGAGCAGGACGGCGATGCCGGCCACCGTCGTGACGAAGCCGGCCATGATCAGGGTGCGCTGTGGGCGCCGCCGGGCCAGCCTCCCGGCGGCCAGCGAGGAGGCGAGGATGCCGAGTGTCGCGGCCGTGAAGATGACCCCGGTCCCGATCGCGTCGTAGCCGCGGACGACCTGCAGGTACGCGGCGACGGTGAAGGAGACGCCCATCAGCAGCAGCCACTGCGCGTTCTGGGTGACCAGGCCCAGGTCGGAGGTGCGGTCGCGGAACAGCGACGTCGACAGCAGCGCCTCCCGGCCGGCCCGCTCGCGGCCGCGCACCCAGAGGAAGAACCCGGCCAGGACCAGCGCACCGGCCAGCAGCAGCCCCAGGGCGAGCCGGCCGTCGTCGTCCACCGCCAGGATGCCGGTGACCAGCATGACCAGGCCGGCCGCCGACAGCACGGCCCCGAAAGTGTCGAAGGGCCGGGCGGGATCGGGCGGCAGCGGATCGTCGAGCCCCCGGCACAGCACCACGATCACCACGACCACCAGCGCCTGGAACAGGAATGCCGCGCGCCAGCCGATCGCACTGGTGATCAGTCCGCCGATGAGCGGGCCGGCGGCCGCGCCGATGCCGCCCATCGCCATGATCGCGCCGAAGGCCCGGGCCCGGGAGGCCGTGTCGGAGAACAGCAGCGTGGTGAGGACGTAGACCGGTGGGATCAGCAGCGCCGTCCCCACCCCTTGCAGGATCGAGTTGCCGAGGATCAGCACGCCCAGTCCCGGGGCGGCCGCGCTGAGCACGGTACCCACCCCGTACACCACGAGGCCCGTCATCAGACAGCGCTTGCGGCCCCACTTGTCGGTCAGCTTGCCGCCCGGGATCATCAGCGCGGCCATCACCAGCAGGAAGATCGTGATCGCGACCTGCACGCCCTGGACGGTGGTGTCCAGGTCATCACTGATGTCGTTGATCATCACGTTCATGTTCGAGCCCGCGAAACTGCAGATGAACTGGGCCAACGCCAGTGGGGCGAGGACCCGGCGCGACGCCGGCGCACGCCCTGCGGCCTCCCCTGCGGCCGATCCCGCCATACAGCCATCCCGTCCGTAGGCCGGGGCGAGGCTTCCGCCGCCCGTCGGCGCCCTCGGCAGACCGGTTCCGGTCGCCCCCACGACCGTCCCACGAACACCCGCCGCCGCGGCCGCAGGCACGCCCGGAGGCACTCCCGGAGGCAGGCCCGGAGGCACTCCCGGAGGCAGGCCCGGGTGACCGGCCCGGAGGCGGGCGCGGCTCAGGCCAGCCGGGCCTCGAAGGCCGCGTAGGCGCGCTCGTCGAACAGCACGAAGCGGACCTCCTCCACCGCGGTGCCGCTCGCCCGTACCGTCTCCACCGCGATCCGGGCGCCGTCGTCGATCGGCCAGCCGTACACCCCGGTGGAGATCGCCGGGAAGGCGACCGTACGGGCGCCCAGCTCGTCGGCGACGCGCAGGGACTCGCGGTAGCAGGAGGCGAGCAGCGCGCTGCGGTCCTCCTCGCGGGACCAGACCGGGCCCACGGTGTGGACCACGTGCCCGGCCTGGAGGCGGCCGGCGGTGGTGGCCACGGCCTGCCCGGTGGCCAGCCCCTTGCCGTAGCGGGAGGCGCGCAGGGCCCGGCATGCGGCGAGGATCTCCGGTCCGCCGCGCCGGTGGACGGCGCCGTCGACCCCGCCGCCGCCCAGCAGCGAGGAGTTGGCGGCGTTGACGATCACGTCGGCCTTCTCGGCGGTGATGTCGCCCTGGACGAGGGTGATGCGGACCATCGGGATCAGCGGGCCTTTCGCAGGTGGCGCCAGACCGCCTTGGCCGCGTTGTGGCCGGACATGCCGTGGACGCCGGGACCGGGCGGGGTGGCGGAGGAGCAGAGGAAGACGGCCGGGTGGGAGGTCTCGTAGGGGAACGCGGAGAGCTTGGGGCGCAGCAGGAGCTGGAGGCCGGAGGCGGCGCCGCAGGCGATGTCGCCGCCGACGTAGTTGGGGTTGCGGGCGGCGAGCTGGGGCGGGCCGGCGGTGGCGCGGGCGAGGACGAGGTCGCGGAAGCCGGGGGCGAAACGTTCGAGCTGGCGTTCCACCGCTTCGGTGAGGTCGCCCTCCCAGCCGTGCGGTACGTGCCCGTAGGCCCAGAACACGTGCTTGCCCTCGGGTGCGCGGCTCGGGTCGGCCAGGCTGGGCTGGGCGGTGATGAGGAACGGGGTGCGGGGGGCCCGGCCGCCGGAGGCCAGTTGCAGGGCGGCGTCGATGTCCCGGGTGCGGGGGCCGATCTGGACGGTGCCGGCGCGGCGCGCGGCCTCGTCGGTCCAGGGGACGGGCCCGGACAGGGCGTAGTCGAGCTTGAACACGGACGCGCCGTAGCGGTAGCCCTCGTAGGCCCGGCCGAGCCGGGCGATCCTGGCGAGGGCGGTGGGCGAGGTGTCGAAGACGTACGCGCGGGCCGGCGGGAGGTCGTCCAGCCGCTTGACCTCGAAGCCGGTGTGCACGGTGCCGCCGAGGTCGCGGAGGTATCCGGCGAGGGCGTCCGAGAGGGACTGGGACCCGCCGCGGGCCATCGGCCAGCCGCCGGCGTGGGCGGCGAGGGCGAAGACCAGGCCGACGGCTCCGGTGCCGATCCCGCCGAGCGGGGCGATGACGTGTGCGACCAGGCCCGCGAACAGGGCGCGGGCACGGTCCTCGTGGAACCGGCCCAGCAGCCAGGTGGCCGGGGGCAGGCCGGCCAGCCCGAACCGGGCCAGGGTGACCGGGTCGCGGGGCAGGGCGGTGGAGGGCAGGGACATGAAGTCCCTGGCCAGGGTGTCCCAGCGGCCGAGGAAGGGCTCGACGAGACGGCGGTAGACACCTGCGTCGCGCGGCCCGAAGGAGGCGGCGGTCTCGGCCACCGAGCGGGACAGCACGGCGGCCGGCCCGTCGTCGAACGGGTGCGCCATGGGCAGCGGGGCGTGCACCCACTCCAGGCCGTAGCGCGCCAGCGGCATGGTCTTGAAGACGGGCGAGCCGGCGCCGAGGGGGTGCACGGCCGAGCAGGGGTCGTGCCGGAAGCCCGGGAGGGTGAGCTCCTCGGTGCGGGCACCGCCGCCGACGCCGTCCGCCGCCTCGAACACGGCCACCGAGAAACCGCGCCGGGCGAGTTCGACGGCGGCCGTCAGCCCGTTGGGGCCCGCCCCCACGACGACCGCATCGAGGATGGACGGCACCATACGACTCCTTCGCCTGCTCGTCTGCTTCACCTGCCCGGCGGCTGGGGCTCAAGGGTATTACCGGTCTCCGCGCAGCAGGTCGCGCACGCGGAGCGCGGTGGCCTCGTCCCGGCCCACGGCGAACGGCAGGACGTTGTCCCGGTCGATGCGGAAGGGCTCGCCGGCCACGGTGGTCTGGGCGCCGCCGGCCTCGGCGACGAGCAGGAGTCCGGCCGCGTGGTCCCAGGCCGAGGGCCAGGTGAACGCCAGCGCGTCGACGTCCCCTCGGGCCACCTTCAGGTACTCCAGGCCGGCCGATCCGCAGGGGCGCGGCGCCACGCCGGGGACCTCCAGCCGGGCCAGCACCGCTTTGTCATGTTCGCTCGTGTAGAGCGGGTGGGCCATGGCGACCCGCAGCTCGTCGCCCGGCCGGGGCGAACCTGCCGCCAGGCGCTCGCCGTTGAGGTACGCACCCTGTCCGCGGACGGCGGTGGCCAGCTCCTCCAGCGCCGGGGCGAACGTCCAGGAGGCGAGGACCTCCCCGCGCAGCGCGAGGGCCACGAGGGTGCAGAAGGCGGGGTCGCCGTTGACGAACTGCCGAGTGCCGTCGACCGGGTCGACGACCCACACGGGCGCTTCACGGCGCAGCGCCTCGTACACGGTGGGGTCGGCGTGCACGGCCTCCTCCCCCACCACGACGGAGCCGGGCAGGAGGGCGGTGAGGGCGGCGGTCAGGTGCTCCTCGGCCCGCCGGTCGGCGACGGTCACCAGGTCGTGCGGGCCGCTCTTCTCGTCGATGTCGTGCCGGGCGAGCTGCCGGAACCTCGGCATGATCTCGACCGCGGCCGCCTTGCGGACGGCCTCCTCGACGTCACCGAGCCGGCTGGCGAGAAATTCATCGATCATGGGTCCATCACACCATGCCGGGCCGACGAACCCCACCGCTCCGGGTGGACGGCGGGTGAACCCCCTCGTCCGTTCAGTCGCGCGTCCAGACCTCGACGAGCCCGTCCACGTGGGCGGGGTCCCCGTCGCCGGTGCCGGCCGGCCCCGACCCCCGCACAGGCGTTCCCGCGGCCACGGCCGGCCACCCCCGCGCAGGGGTCCGCGTCAGCCGTTGATCGCCGGGATGACATGTTGCCCGTACGCGTCGATCGTCGCCTCCTTCGCGTCGTGCATGTCGTAGACGGCGAACTGGTCGACGCCCAGGTCGCGCAGGGCGCGGAGCTTGTCGATGTGGGCCTCGGGCGGGCCCAGCAGGCAGAAGCGGTCGACGATCTCGTCGGGGACGAAGTCCGTGGAGGGGTTTCCGGCGCGGCCGTGGTGGCTGTAGTCGTAGCCCTGGCGGGCCTTGATGTAGTCGGTGAGGGCGTCCGGGACCATGCCCGAGTGCTCGCCGTAGCGGCCCACCAGGTCGGCGACGTGGTTGCCGACCATGCCGCCGAACCAGCGGCACTGGTCGCGGGCGTGGGCCAGGTCGTCGCCGACGTACGCGGGGGCGGCCACGCAGATGGTGATCGCGGACGGGTCGCGGCCGGCCCGGACGGCGGCCTCGCGGACCGCGCGGACCATCCACTCGGTGAGGTAGGGGTCGGCGAGCTGGAGGATGAAGCCGTCGGCCTTCTCGCCGGCCAGGGCGAGGGCCTTCGGGCCGTACGCGGCCATCCAGACGGGCAGTCTGCCGTTCCTGATCCACGGGATGCGGACCGGGTTGCCGTCGACCTCCGCCTCGCGGCCCTCGGCGAGGTCGCGGATGACCTCGATGGCCTCTCCGAGCCGGGCCAGGGTGTTGGGCTTGCGGCCGGCCACCCGCATGGCGGAGTCGCCGCGGCCGATGCCGCACACGGTGCGGTTGCCGTACATGTCGTTGAGGGTGGCGAAGGTGGAGGCGGTGACCTCCCAGGTGCGGGTGCCCGGGTTCGTGACCATCGGACCGATGGTCAGCTTCTGGGTGTTGGCGAGGATCTGGCTGTAGATGACGAAGGGTTCCTGCCAGAGCACGGCCGAGTCGAAGGTCCAGCCGTACCGGAAGCCGTTGCGCTCCGCGCGTTTCATCAGACTGACGACCTGGGAGGCCGGGGGGTCGGTTTGCAGGACGAGACCGAAGTCCATGCCAGTTCCTTAGGACGGTGCAGCCTTACAGGTATTGACAGGTGGACCGGTGGACGAAGGCGCCCTGGCCGGCCTTGCCGGTGTACTGCCGGGCGTCGATGACGGCCCGCCCGCGCGACAGGACGGTGTCGACGCGTCCGGTGATCCGCTTGCCCTCGTACGCCGAGTAGTCCACGTTCATGTGGTGGGTCTCGGCGGAGATGACCTGCTCGGCGTGCGGATCGTAGAGGACGATGTCGGCGTCGGAGCCCGGCGCGATGGTGCCCTTCTGCGGGTAGAGGCCGAACATCCGGGCCGGGGTCGCGCAGGCGATCTCGATCCAGCGGCGGCGGGTGATGTGGCCGTCCAGGACGGCCTGGTGGAGGAGGTCCATGCGGTTCTCGACGCCCGGCAGGCCGTTGGGGATCTTGGAGAAGTCGCCGCGGCCGAGCTCCTTCTGGCCGCGGAAGCAGAAGGGGCAGTGGTCGGTGGAGACCACTTGGAGGTCGTTCGTCCGCAGCCCCCGCCACAGCGCGGCCTGGTGCTCCCTGGGCCGCAGCGGGGTGGAGCAGACGTACTTGGCGCCCTGGAAGTCGGGCTCGGCGAGGTTGTCGGTGGACAGGAAGAGGTACTGGGGGCAGGTCTCGCCGAAGACGGGGAGCCCCTTGTCGCGGGCCGCCGCCAGTTCCGCCACCGCCTCCTCCGCCGAGACGTGCACGACGTAGAGGGGGGAGCCCGCGACGCGGGCCAGCTGGACGGCGCGGTGGGTGGCCTCGGCCTCCAGCAGGACCTTGCGGACCTCGCCGTGGTGGCGGGGGTCGGTCTCGCCGCGGGCCAGGGCCTGTTCGACGAGGACGTCGATGGCGATGCCGTTCTCGGCGTGCATCATGATCAGCCCGCCGTTGCCGGAGGCCCGCTGCATGGCGCGCAGGATCTGCCCGTCGTCGCTGTAGAAGACGCCGGGATAGGCCATGAACAGCTTGAAGGAGCTGACGCCCTCCTCGACGAGCAGGTCCATCTCCTTGAGGGTGTGCTCGTTGACGTCGGAGAGGATCATGTGGAAGCCGTAGTCGACGGCGCAGTTGCCGTCGGCCTTGGCGTACCAGGCGTCGAGTCCCTCGCGCAGCGGCCGGCCGACGCTCTGCACGGCGAAGTCCACGATGGTGGTGGTGCCGCCCCAGGCGGCGGCCCTGGTGCCGGTCTCGAAGGTGTCGGAGGCGGAGGTGCCGCCGAAGGGCAGTTCCATGTGGGTGTGGGCGTCGACCCCGCCCGGGATGACGTACTTCCCGGTGGCGTCGATCGTGCGGTCGGCCGTCCAGCTCGCCGCGGCCGCGGAGCCGGTGGCTGCCAGGGCCGCCACCCGGCCGTCCTCGATCAGGACGTCCGCGTGGAGTTCGTCGGCGGCGGTGATGACGAGGCCGCCGCGGATCAGGGTGCGGTTGGTCACGGTTCCCCCTCTACCGGAGGCTGTGCAGGGCCTGTTCGAGGATGTCCGCGCCCTCGTCCGCCTCGGCGACGGTGAGGGACAGCGGCGGGGCGACGCGCAGCACGCTGGTGTTGTGCCCGCCTCCCTTGCCGATCAGCAGTCCGCCCTCACGGGCGGCTTCGAGTACGGCGGCGGCCGCTTCCGGGTCGGCCTCGTCGGTGCCGGGCCGGACGAGCTCGATGCCGGCCATCAGGCCGCGGCCGCGGACCTCGCGTACGGCGGGCACGGCGGCGGCGACGGCCCTCAGGCGTTCCAGCAGCAGGCCGCCGACCCGGCGGGCGTTGCCCTGGAGGTCGTGTTCCAGGAGGTGGCCGAGGTTGGCGAGTCCGGCGGCCATGGTGACGGGGGAACCGCCGAAGGTGGAGATGGAGTTGGTGTCCAGGCAGTTCATGATCTCGGCACGGGCGACGACCCCGCCGACGGACATGCCGTTGCCGATGCCCTTGGCGAAGGTCAGGATGTCCGGCGGGCCGTTCTGGGCGTGTGCCTGCCAGCCCCAGAAGTGGTCGCCGGTACGGCCCCAGCCGGTCTGCACCTCGTCGCTGATCCAGAGGATGCCGTGCCGGTCGAGGACCTCCCGGAAGGCTCCGTAGAGGCCGTCGGGCGGGGAGGTGAACCCGCCCACGCCCTGGACGGGTTCGGCGATCAGGGCGGCCACTCCCCCGCGCGTCTGGCCTAGCACGTCCTCCAGGTCGGCGACGGCGGCGGCGGTGAAGGCGGCGTCGTCCAGGTGCGCGAAGGGGCCGCGGGTGCGGACCGCGCCGTGCACGTAGTGGGTCTGGAGCGGCGAGAGGCTGGTCGGGGACCAGCCCCTGTTGCCGGTGATGGAGACCGTGGCGAAGGACCGGCCGTGGTAGCTGTTGCGCATCGCCAGGATCTGGTTGGAGCGGCGGTGGGCGGTGGCGAGCAGCAGGGCGGTGTCGTTGGCCTCGGTCCCGGAGGTGGTGAAGAAGACCCGGGCGTCCGGGATGCCGGACAGCTGGGCCACGCGCTCGGCGAGTTCCACCATGGGCCGGTTGAGGTACAGGGTGGAGGAGTGGATGATCCGTCCGGCCTGGTCGGCGACCGCCTTGGTGACCTCGGGCAGGGCGTGGGCGGTCATGGTGGTGAGGATGCCGCCGAAGAAGTCGAGGTAGCGGTTGCCCTCGGCGTCCCAGACGTGGCGGCCCTCGCCGTGGGTGAGTTCGATGGGGCGCTGGTAGTACAGGGCGAGCCAGTCGGGGAGCACCGCCTGGTGGCGGGAGTGCAGGGCGACGGGGCTGTGTGGTGCGGCGGTCACGGCTGTACGAGCCCTCCGTAGGCGTCGGGGCGGCGGTCGCGGTAGAAGGCCCACTGGGTGCGGACCTCGTCGATCAGGTCGAAGTCCAGGTCGCGGACGAGGAGTTCCTCCTCCTTGTCGCTGGCGACGTCGCCGACGAACTGGCCCCGCGGGTCCACGAAGTAGCTGGTCCCGTAGAAGTCGTTGTCGCCGTACTCCTCCTGGCCGATGCGGTTGATGGCGGCGATGAAGTACTCGTTGGCGACGGCCGCGGCGGGCTGCTCCAGCTGCCAGAGGTAGGAGGACAGGCCCCGGTGGGTGGCGGACGGGTTGTAGACCAGCTGGGCGCCGGCGAGGCCGAGCTGGCGCCAGCCCTCGGGGAAGTGGCGGTCGTAGCAGATGTACACGCCGACCTTGCCGACGGCGGTCTCGAACACCGGCCAGCCGAGGTTGCCGGGGCGGAAGTAGTACTTCTCCCAGAAGCCCTTGACCTGGGGGATGTGGTGCTTGCGGTACTTGCCGAGGTACCGGCCGTCGGCGTCGATCACGGCGGCGGTGTTGTAGTGGAAGCCGGCGCTCTCCAGCTCGAAGACCGGTACGACGATCACCATGCCGGTCTCGCGGGCCAGGTCCTGCATCCGCCGTACGGTCGGGCCGTCGGGGACGGGCTCGGCCCAGCGGTAGTGCTCGGGTTCCTGGACCTGGCAGAAGTACGGCGCGTTGAAGACCTCTTGGAAGCCGATGACCTGCGCGCCCTGGGCGGCGGCCCGGCGTGCGTGCTCCTCGTGCTTGGCGATCATCGATTCGGTGTCGCCGGTCCAGGTGGCCTGGACCAGCGCGGCGCGGACGATGTGGGCCATGAGCTGCTCCTCGCCTCTACGCACGTAGACGGTGTGCGTAGGTACGAGACCGTAAGCCTCGTCACACTCCGGGGCAAGACCACCGCGCACGGTCGGAGTAGTCGATCAGATCAGGTCCCGCGGTGGTCGGATCCGGTCAACGGCCGGGCAGCGGATGGCTCTTGGGTCCCGCTACCTGATCCCCGCCACCCGTAGCGCGTGCTTCAGGTCCCGGTGGCGGTTCCCGGAGGCCCGGCGGGCCGCCTCCAGCAGCCGGGGGCCGAACCACTGCGGGTCCCGGCGGGCCAGCCGGGCCGCCTCCTCGGCGGTCCGCACCCGTACGAAGGCGTCGAGCAGCGCTTCCGCCTCGGCCGCGCGGCCGGCGGCGTCCAGCGCCAGCGCGGCCTCCGCGATCTCCGCGGGCGGGCGGGCCACGCCCAGGCGCAGCAGCCGGTCCCGGTCCTCCTCGCGGCCAGCCGCGCCCAGGGCGGCAGCGGACTCGGCCAGGCGCTCGGGCGGCAGGCCGGCCGCCGCCTCCCACAGCAGGGTGGCCCAGTCCGCGGCGAGCCCGGCCCGCTCCAGCTCCCGGGCGAGGCCCGGCAGCAGGGCCGCGGGCCAGCCGGCGGCCTCGCACAGCAGGGCGTGCGCCTCTCCGGTGCGCCCCTGCCCGCGCAACGCGGTCAGCCCGGCCACCAGCCGCGGCACGGGCTGCCCGGCGGCGGCCGCGCCGGCGCCGGGTCCGGGCCCGGACCCGGACCCGGACCCGGACCCGTACGTCTGGCCCGGGTCGGGGTCCGGACCGGGGCCCGGGGGCCGGGCGAGCTCGTGTGCCGGGGCGGGGACCTGGGGGGCGCCGGGGGTGGGCGTCGGGGTGGAGTCCGGGGCCGTGGTGGGGCCCGGCTGGGCGGGTACGCCCGGGAGGCCGGTCCGGGGCGGCGGGCCGGCGGCCCGGGGGGAAGCCTCCCGTGCGGCGGGCCCGGGGCGGGCGAGGGCGGACAGGCGGGCGGACAGATCGGCGCAGCGGGACTCCGCGCGGGCCAGGTCGTCGCGGGTCCAGGCGAGCTCCCCGGACAGGAACCGCGCCTCCTCCGGGTCCCCCGCCGCCGCCAGCCGGGCCGCGAGGCCGTGCACGGCGGCCTCGGAGGCGGCCCGCTGCGCCCCGGTCCGGGCGAGCGTGCCGCGCAACTCCCCGGCGGCGGCGGGCCGCCGGTCGTATGCGGCCGCGGCGGCCGCCCGCAGCGGGGCCAGCACCGCCGCCTCCGCCGCCGCGTGTTCCGGGCCGAGGGCCGCCGCGAGGTCGGCCAGCAGTGACTCCAGCACGTCCCAGGGCGGCACCGCCACCGCGTCCAGGCAGGCCCGCATGCCCTCGGGGTCCCGCCGCAGGAACTCGCCGTACCAGCCGGATGCCGGGTCGAGCGCTTCCGTGAGCGCCCGGAGCCTCAGGGCGAGGCGGGCCATCGCGGTCGCGCCGTCCGGGGAAGTCGCGGTCTCCATGGCGGCATTGCAGCGCACCCGTGTTACGGGCGGGCTACGGGAACCTCAAAGCTTCACGGCGATACCGGTGTGCGGCCGCCGCCCGCGCCGGGCGAGGGCGGCCGGCACGTCCACGATCCAGAACTGCCAGCCGTACTTGCGGGCCATCAGCTTCCGCACCCGGTGCAGGCCCTGGTCGTCCAGCAGCCTGGCCGTGCCCTCCGCCACGGGCGCGCCGTCCGTCACCCGGCCGCGCACGTCGCACGGTGACAGGGCGACCCGCGCGTCGTTGCGGATCCGCTTGACCTTCCAGCTGTCGGTGCGGGTCCACACGTACAGTTCGCCGCCGTCGGCCACCGCCCACACCGGGGTGGCGACGGGGGTGCCGTCCTTGCGGAACGTGGTGAGGCTGACGTACTTGCCCCTGCCGAGTTCTTCGAGGGTCGCGGTCGGGTTCGGGTCCATGGCGTCCACCCTAGGGCCCGTCCGGGTCATCTGGGCCGGCCGGTGCGTGCGGGGTCGTCGGGACCGCGGTCCTCCGGGGCCGCGCAGGCGGCGACCAGGAGACCGCCCGCGAGCAGGGCGCCGATGAGTCCGAGACCGAGCCGTTTGGCCGTGTTCATTGCAGACACGGCTTGAGGTGTGCCCCGCCTGCCCGGCCGGTCACCGCCGATTGGGCCGATCGGCCCGTCAGGCCGCCGCCACGAGGGCGCAGCGGCGCATCAGGTCGTCCATCGACAGCTCCAGGGCCTGGGCGAGCGCCGCGACGGTGAAGAAGGCGGGGGTCGGGGCGCGGCCCGTCTCGATCTTGCGGAGGGTCTCGGCGGACAGGCCGGCGGCCGCGGCCACCTCGACCATGCTGCGGGCACCCCGCGCCTCGCGCAGCAGCGCGCCCAGCCGCTCGCCACGCTCGCGCTCTTCGGGGGTGAGGGGGGTTCGGACCATGCGGCCATGCTAGCGCGTCCGGACGGGATTTCTATACCGGTATAGTTATTGGAATGGTGGAACTGAAGACCGAACGCGAGATCGAACGGATGCGGGCGGCCGGCCGGGTCGTCGCCCGGGCCCTGGCCGCCGTGCGGGCCGCCGCACGGCCCGGCGCGTCCCTGCTGGAACTGGACGCGGTGGCCAGGGAGGTCCTGCGGGAGGCGGGAGCGGAGTCGCCCTTCCTCGGGTACCGGCCCGAGTTCGCCCCGGTGCCGTTCCCCGGCGTGATCTGCGCCTCCGTGAACGACGCCATCGTCCACGGCGTGCCGGACGGGCGGCGCCTGCGGGACGGGGACCTGCTCTCCGTCGACTGCGGGGCCAAGCTGGACGGCTGGGTCGGGGACGCGGCCGTCAGCTTCGCCGTCGGCCGGGCCCGGCCCGCCGACCTCCGCCTGATCCGCACCGCGGAGGCCGCGCTGGCCGCGGGCATCGAGCAGGCCCGGCCCGGCAAGCGGATCGGGGACATCGCGCACGCGGTCGCCCGGGTGTGCCGGGGGGCCGGCTACGGCATCCCGGACGGGTTCGGCGGGCACGGCGTGGGCCGCTCCATGCACGAGGACCCGGGCGTGCCCAACGAGGGGCCGGCGGGGCGGGGGATGAGGCTGCGGGCGGGGATGGTGCTGGCGATCGAGCCGATGGTGATCGGGGGTGGCGGGGACGACTACGTGACGGACGGGGACGGGTGGACGTTGCGGACGGTGGACGGCAGCCGGGCGGCTCACGCCGAGCACACGGTCGCCATCACCCCGGCCGGTCCCCGCGTCCTCACCGCCTGACCGGCCGCAGCCCGGCCCGCCCGCGCGGGGCCCCCGCCCCGGGGTACTCCCCCGGGCCCGGGGGCCCGTAGCCCGCCCCGGCGCCCGGGCCGGGCCCACACCGCGGCGGCCCGGCGCCCGGGCCGGCGGCGCAGCCGGCCCGGGCGGCGGCGGGTGTCCGGTGGCGGCCACACGGCGACGGTCAGGGGCTGGGGTGGACCACCATGGCGGAGCCGCCGCCCCGGCGGGACTTTTCCGCGGCGGCCAGCCAGCGGCCGTCCGGCAGCCGCTGCACACCGGTCGCCGCCCCGATCTCCGGGTTCGCCCGGAAGCCGTGCCCCAGCGCCTCCAGCTCCGCGCGCAACGGGCTCTCCCACAGCCCCGGTTCCAGCTCGGTGGTCGTCTGGTTCCGCTGGCTGGCCCGCGGCGCGGCGATCGCCTCCACCAGCGGCAGCCCCCGGTCGAGGTGGCCCGTCAGCGTCTGCAGGACCGTGGTGATGATGGTCGCGCCGCCCGGCGAGCCCACGGCCAGGACGGGCCGCCCGTGCTCCAGCACGATCGTGGGCGACATGGAGGAGCGCGGCCGCTTCCCCGGCCCCGGCAGGTTGGGGTCGGGCACCCCGGGCGCGGCCGGGGCGAAGGAGAAGTCGGTCAGCTCGTTGTTCAGCAGGAAGCCCCGCCCGGGGACGGTGATGCCGCTGCCGCCGGTGGACTCGATCGTCAGGGTGTAGGAGACGACGTTGCCCCAGCGGTCCGCGACCGTCAGGTGGGTGGTGTTCTCGCCCTCGTACGTGGTGGGGGCGGTCTGCCCGGTGCTCGCGCAGGGGACCGGGTGGCGGGGGTCGCCGGGGGCGAGCGGGCTGGTCAGCGCCCGGTCCGGCCGGATCAGGCAGGCGCGGGAGTCGGCGTACCGCTGCGAGAGCAGGCCGCGGGTCGGCACGTCCTCGAAGGCGGGGTCGCCGACCCAGCGTCCCCGGTCGGCGAAGGAGATCCGGCTGGCCTCGATGAACCGGTGCAGGTACTGGGCGTCGGTCAGGCCGGCGAGGTCGGTGCGCTCCAGGATGTTCAGGGCCTCGCCGACCGTCGTGCCGCCCGAGGAGGACGGCGCCATGCTGTAGACGTCCAGGCCGCGGTAGCGGACCCGGGTCGGTTCCTGCCACTCGGTCCGGTAGCCGCGGAGGTCGCCGGCCGTCAGGTCCCCGGGCCGGACGTTCCGGGTGGCGGCCGGGTCCACGGGCGGTGTGCGGACGGTCCGGACGATGTCCTCGGCGATCGGCCCCCGGTACATGGCGCCGGTGCCCTTGCGTGCGATCTCCGCGTACGTGTCGGCCAGGTCGGGGTTCTTGAAGGTGGAGCCGACCACCGGCAGCGCCCCGCCCGGCAGGAACAGCTCGCGGGTGGCCGGGAAGTCCCGGAACCGGGCCTCGTTGGCCGCGGTCTGCGCGCGGAACGTGGAGTCGACCGTGAAGCCGTCCCGGGCGAGCTTCTCCGCCGGCTTCAGGAGCTGCGCCAGCGGGCGGCTGCCCCAGGCGTCGAGAGCGGCCCGCCACGTGTCCGGGGTGCCGGGCACGCCGACGGCCCGGCCGCTGGTCTGGCCCTCCGCGAACGGGATGGGCTGGCCGTTCTCCTGGAAGAGCCCGGCGGTGGCGGTGGCGGGGGCGGTCTCCCGGCCGTCGATGGTGTGCACCCGGCGCGACCGGGCGTCGTAGTGGACGAAGTACCCGCCGCCCCCGATGCCGGCCGAGTACGGCTCGGTCACCCCGAGCGCGGCGGCGGTCGCGACGGCCGCGTCCACGGCGTTGCCGCCGGAGCGCAGGACGGCGATGCCGGCCGCCGAGGCGTCCGCGTCGACGCTGGCGACGGCCCCGCCGTGACCGACCGCGACCGGGACCTTGGCGGGGTCGGTGGCGGGGCCGGCGGCGGGGGACGGGGGCGCGGCGGCCCCGGTGGAGACGAGCGCCCCGGCGAGGGCGGCGGCGAGCGCTAACTGACGTGCGGCGGGACGTCGCATCCCGTACCTCCAGTCGACGGCCGGTCAGAGCCAGGTTCGGCACTGTAACTTCACCGCACCCCCCGCGTCAGGAGCGCACGGGCGCGGATACGATCCGCCGCATGAACGACGACGTGCGCGACATCCTGCTCGGGGTGGTGGCCGCGGCACTCAGCGGCGGTTTCGGGTGGTTCGCCCGTACGTACCTGTGGCGGCGCAGGCTGCGGCGCAAGCAGGCGTTCTTCGGGCTGCCGAGCGGCTCCGACTGCCTGTTCGTGGTCAACCGGCAGCGGGGCGGCGCGGAGACCTCCGTGCACCGCTACGACGCGTTCGCGCTGCTGGAGATATCCGCGCTGATCAAGGACTGCGGGGCGAACGTGCGGATCGTCACGCACGACGAGGCCCGCCAGGGCTTCGGCGAGCGCGCGGAGTTCTGCGTCGGCGGCCCCTCCTCCAACGCCCGTACGGTCGCGCACCTGGCGTCGATGCTGCCGGGGGTGCGGGTGAACGTCGACACCGAGCAGCACGAGGACCGCGGGGCGATCGTCGTGGGCGGGGAGACCTACCGGTGGCGCAAGGGCGAGGAGGAGTACGTGCTGCTGGCCCGGCTGACCGGTGGTGACGGCGGCCGGCCGGTGTTCCTGCTGTCCGGCCAGACGGCGGTCAGCAACCAGGCGGCCGCCCGCTACCTGGCCCGGCACCACGAGCGGCTGGCCAGGACGTACGGGGCGGACTCGTTCTGCCTGGTGTTGAAGGTGGTCAACTCGGACGCGTACGGCCCCGACGTGACGGAGCTGGTCGCGGACGTCACCCGGCAGACCCGGACACCCGCAGCGGCAGCCGTGTGACGCCGTTGATGAAGTTCGACACCAGCCGGCGGGGCTCGGCGGCGAGTTCGGGGGCGGGCATCAGGGCGCGCCACTCCTCGTAGAGGGTGCGCAGCTGGAGCCGGGCGAAGTGGGCGCCGAGGCAGACGTGCGGCCCGTCGCCGAAGGAGACGTGCGGGTTGGGGGCGCGGTCGAGGTCGATCCGGCCGGGGTCGGTGAACACGCGTTCGTCGTGGTTGGCGGAGGCGTGGAAGACCACCACCTTGTCGCCCGCGCGGACGTGCCTCCCGGCGAGGACGGTGTCCCGGGCTGCGGTGCGGCGGAAGCTGAGCACGGGCGGGTGGACGCGCAGGAGTTCCTCGACCGCGCGGCCGGTGTCCGCGGCGCCCGAGGCGAGGCGCCGGTAGGCGTCCGGGTCGCCGGCCAGGGCGAGCAGGCCGCCGGGGGCGGCGCTGCGGACGGTGTCGTTGCCCGCGACGGTCAGCAGGAAGAAGAACATCTCCAGTTCGGGCCCGTCGAGGCCGGCCCAGGCGAGCGCGGTCATCAGGTCGTCGGCGGGGTGCGCGCGCTTGTGCGCGGCGAGTTCGCGGGCGTAGCCGAACATCTCGCCGAGCAGGGCGGGCGAGCGGGGGTTGACGGGCCGGCCGTCGGGGCCGAGGACGGGTTCGGGGGCGTCCTCGGGGTCCTGGTAGCCGATGATCCGTACGGTCCAGTCCAGCAGCAGTCCCCGGTCGGCGGCCGGCACGCCCAGCAGGTCGGTGAGGTTGAGCAGGGCGTACTCGTCGGTGACGGTCCGGACGATGTCGGCGGTGCCGTCCTCGGCGGCGTCCCGGGCGGCCGCGAGGAGGGTGCGGGCACGGTCCCGGACGCGGCCGGCGAAGGCCTCGGTCCGGCGCGGGGTGAAGGCGCGGGCGGCGATGCGGCGGAGCCGGCCGTGGTCGTTGGGGGCCTCCCCGGGCCGGCGTGGCCCCGGGGAAGGGTCCTGGTTGAGCATGGTGCGGCGGATGAAGGGCAGGTCCGCCGGGTCGGGGTCGCGGATCTGGGTGGCGCCGAGGTACGAGGAGTACGTGCGGTGGTCGCGCAGGACGCGGACCACGTCGGCGTGCCGGGTGACCGCCCAGAAGCCGGGGCCGGCCGGCCAGCCGAGCACCTCGGGCTCGGCCTGCCGGGCCACGGGGTGGTGCGTGCGCAGCAGCCGGTAGCGGTCGTGCGGGACGCCGCGGGCGTACAGGCGCGGGTCGAAGACGTCAGGGACGGGGACGGCGGGGCCTGCGGCGGGGTCGGGGACCGGGGCGGGGGCGGCGGCGGGTTCCATGGCCGCCACCGTGGCGGCGGGCGGCGCCGGCCGCAAGGGCGCCGTCAGCCGCCGGCGCCGGGCCCTTCGCCGCCGGCGCCGCAGAGCTGCTGGGGCAGGCTGCCGTCGGGGCCGGTGACGACCACTGCGGAGATGTCGCCGTCCATGGCGATCGGGGAGGGGCCGGCGCGGCCCACGGTACAGGCCAGCTGGCGTCGGGCGAGGTCACCGAGCCGGAGCACGGGGAAGCCGACCCGGACCCGTACGACCAGCTCGGCGTCGGTCGCGCTGACGGTGCTCGGCGGGCCGACCGCGCCGCGGGGTGTGACCGGCAGTTCCGAGCGCAGTCCGGCGGCGGACTCGTCCTCCAGGGGGCCGCGCAGCAGCTCCTGGAGCAGGGCCTGGGCGGACAGCGGCGGGTACCCCTGGCGCTGGACCGGGGCGAGCCTGCCCTCGGCGTCGACCAGGTAGATGAAGGCGGTGCCGTTGACGTCTCCGACGGCGACCGAGGCGGGGGCGCCGCTCTCGATCACGCCGGTGGGTTCGATGCCGCAGCCGGCCAGGGCGAGCGCGCAGAGCAGGACCCCGCCGGTCCTGCGGACCCGGCCGGTCCTGCGGGCCTGGCGGGTAGGGCGCGTGCGGGTCATGCCGGGGCCTCCAGCGGCATCTCCACGGTGAACACCGCTCCGCCCGCCGGCCCGTTGGCGGCGGTCACGGTGCCGCCGTGCAGGCGGACGTTCTCCTGGGTGATGGCCAGGCCGAGGCCGCTTCCGGCCGAACGGGTACGGGCGGCGTCGGCCTTGAAGAAGCGGTCGAAGATGTGCGGCAGCACCTCTGGGGCGATGCCGGGGCCGCTGTCGGCGACCTCGACGCGCAGCAGCCGGCCCTCGGGGCCGGAGACGGTCTCGGCCCGGAGCCGGACCGGGGCCTGGCCGTGCTTGAGGGCGTTGCCGACCAGGTTGGCGAGGACGACGTCGAAGCGGCGCGAGTCGAGGCGGGCCCGGACGCCGCCGGGCAGCTCGGTGCTGACGCGGTCGGGGCCCCAGTGGCGGCGTTGCAGGGTCTTGGTGACGGCCTCGGCGAGGTCCACGTCGTCCAGGTTGAGCTCGGCGGCCCTGGCGTCGAAGCGGGAGATCTCCATCAGGTCCTCGACGAGCACGGCGAGTTTGCCGGTCTCGGCGCTGATCAGGCGCAGTGCCTTGGCCGTGTCGGCGTCCAGCCGCTCGGCGTCCTCGTCGAGCACCTCGGTGACGGCGAGCATGCCCGCGAGCGGGGTGCGCAGTTCGTGGGAGACGTCGGCGGCGAACCGGCGGGCCCGTGCCTCGGCGCGCCGGAGTTCGGCCACCGACTCCTCCAGGGCGCCGGCGGTCTCGTTGAAGGTGCGGGCGAGTCCGGCGAGTTCGTCGGTGCCCCGCACCTCGATACGGGTGTCCAGCCGGCCGCGCCCGATGCGCTGGGTGGCCCGCCGGAGGTCGCGGACCGGGCGGAGCACGCTGCGCGCGGCCAGCAGGGCGGGCACCAGCGCGATGGCGAGTCCCGGTACGGCGCCCTTGCGGGCGGCGTCGACCAGCAGCTGCACGGTGCTGCTTTCGGAGACCAGCGGCATGGTCAGGTAGAAGACCAGGCCGGTGGGCTGCCGTGCGCCGGTGTGGTGGAAGGTGGCGGGCATGCCGACGACCAGGTGCGGGGTGCCGTCGGCGTCCTCGACGCGCTGGAAGGCGGCGAGGGTCTTGCCGGTGACCCGGGCGCGCAGTTCGGCGGTGATCAGCGGGGAGGTGGGGCGTTCGGTGGTGGAGGCCCGGAGCGTCCCGTACTCGGCGTAGACCGACCAGGGGTGCGGCTTGCTGCGCTTGACGATGTCGGAGACCATGCGGCGCAGCCGCTGCGCGTCCAGCGGCATGATCACTTCGGACTGGTTCTCGACCTGGTCGCGGAGGGTCTCCACGGCCACGTCCTGGCTCTGCCGCAGGACGGCGGTGCGGGCCTCGCGGTAGGTGAACGCGGAGGTGGTGACCGCGCTGATCGCGGCGACCAGCAGGAACGCGGCGATCAGTCGGGTGCGCAGGCCGAGCAGGCGGAAGCGTCTCATCGGGCGGCCGTACCGGGGGCCGGGGCGGGGCCGGTCACAGCGGTCCGAAGCGGTAGCCGAAGCCGCGGACGGTCTGGATGTAGCGGGGGTTGCCGGCGGGGTCCCCCAGCTTGTGGCGCAGCCGGCGGACGCAGGCGTCCACGAGCCGGGCGTCGGCGTGGTAGCTGTGGTCCCAGACGTACTCCAGGAGCTGCTGGCGGCTGAAGACCTGCTCCGGGGAGGCCGAGAGGTGGAGCAGCAGCTTGAGTTCGCTGGGGGCGAGCGCGACGCGTTCGCCGTTCCTGGCGACGGTGAGGCCGGCCCGGTCGACGGCGAGTTCGCCGTGGACCTCGACGCCCGGGCGGCCCACGGGGTCGGCGAGGCGGCGCAGCACGGCCTTGATGCGGGCCTCGATGACCTCGGTGCGGGCCGGTTTGACGATGTAGTCGTCGGCGCCGGCCTCCAGCCCGATGACGATGTCGAAGTCGTCGCCGCGGGCGGTCAGCATGATGATGGGGATCTGGCTGTTCTCACGTATCCGGCGGCAGACCTGTACGCCGTTGATTCCGGGCAGCATCAGGTCGAGCAGCACCAGTTCGGGGCGGAACGCCGGTATCCGCGCGAGGCCCTCCTCGCCGGTCTCGGCGGCGCTGACCTCGTGGCCGCGCCGGCGCAGGCCGAGGCCGACCCCTTCCCGTACGGCGGGGTCGTCCTCGATCAGAAGTACGCGTGGCATCGGGTCAGTATCACAGGGGCTGGTCGGGGCCCGCCTCCGGCTACCGGCCGGTCCGGCGGCGCAGGGAGTCGAGCAGGTCGGTGATCTCGGTGAGGCGCAGGGGTCGCGCCGAGAGGAGGACGACCAGGAGCAGGGTCGCGGTTCCCGCGGCGAGCGCGACGAGGTCGCCGAGGCCGGCACAGGCCTGGGCGGCGGCACGGCCGGCGAGGGCCGCCGGCACCGACGCGGCCAGCAGCCGCAGGTGGGTGCCGAGGGCGGTGGCGCGGCGTCCGGTGCGGGTGCCGCTGCGCGGGCCGAGGCGGCGGGCGAGGGCGTACGCGGTGACGGCGCAGCCCGCGACCAGCGCGAGGGCGTAGGCGGCGGCCATGCCGGTGACCGCCCAGCGGGCGGGCAGCAGCAGGTAGGCGGCGGCCGAGAGGGCGGCGTTCAGGCCGGCGATGACCAGGTTCAGGAAGAACGGGGTGCGGGTGTCGGACAGGGCGTAGAAGCCGCGGGAGAGGACGTACTGCGCGGAGAAGGCGATCAGGCCGGGCGCGAAGGCGGTGAGCATGCCGGCCATCACCAGGACGTCGTCCGGGCCGGTGCGCCCGTACTCGAAGACGCTGCCCATCACCCAGGGGGCGAGGGCGGCGAGCAGGCAGGCGGCGGGCACGACCAGGGCGGCGCTGGAGCGCAGGGCGTAGGAGACGTCGCGGCGGACGGCACCGAGGTCGCCGTCGGCTGCCGCGGCGCTCATCCGGGGCATCAGCGCGGTGACCAGGGAGACGGTGATGATGCCCTGGGGGACGATCCAGAGCTGGTACGCGTTGCTGTAGGCGGTGTAGCCGGCACCGCCGGCGACCCCGGCCAGCACGGCGTCCTGGCCTGCGGTGGTGGAGAGCCGGGTGACGACCCAGTAGGCGATCTGGTTGGTCAGTACGAGCAGGACCAGCCAGCCGGCGTTGCGCAGGGGGCGGGCGAGGCCGCTGCCGCGCCAGTCGAAGCGGGGGCGCCAGCGGAAGCCGGCGGCGCGCAGTGAGGGGACCAGGGCGGCGGCCTGGACGAGGATGCCGGCGGTGGTGCCCCAGCCGAGCAGGCTGGTCTCGGCGGCGGTCAGGCCGTCCGGGGAGTCGTGGGAGACGTACAGGAACAGCCCGAAGACGGCGATGACGACGATGTTGTTGAGGACCGGGGTCCACATCATCGCGCCGAACCGGCCGCGGGCGTTGAGCACCTGGCCGAGGAGGGTGAACAGGCCGTAGAAGAGGATCTGCGGCAGGCAGTAGCGGGCCAGGGCGGTGGTGGTGGCCGCCTGCGCGCCGTCGTAGTCGGTGTACGCGCCGACGATCAGCGGGGCGGCGAGCACGGCGAGACCGGTGAGGACCACCAGGGCGGCGGTGCAGGCGGTCAGCAGCCGGTCGGTGTACGCGCGGCCGCCGTCGGCGTGTTCGCGGGCGGCGCGGACCAGCTCGGGCACGAAGACGGCGTTGAGCGCGCCGCCTATGAGGAGCATGTAGAGGATGTTGGGGACGGTGTTGGCGACGGCGTAGCCGTCGCCGAGCAGCCCGGTGCCCAGGGCGGCGACGACGACGGCGGAGCGGACGAAGCCGGTGGCGCGGGAGACGACGGAGCCGGCGGCCATGAGGGCGCCGCTGCGCAGCACGGAGGAGCCGCGGGCCCCGCCGGGCGCGGTCGCGGCGGGCGCCGGCTGCGGGGCGGGCGCCGGCTGCGGGGCGGGCTGTGGGGCGGAGGCCGCGGGCGCGGTCCCGGTGGTGCCGGTGGGGCCGGTGGTGCTCTGGCTCACCGGCGGGCCAGGTAGGCCTGGAAGGCCTTGTAGAGCGCCGTGTTGGCGTATCCGTCCATCGGGGTCTCCCATTCTCCGAGGGTTTCGACGACCTGCCCGCCGGTGCCGAGCTTCCAGCGCAGCAGCCCGAAGGAGCGGTCGGAGGGGTCGAGGGTGGAGGGTACCCCGCGCATGTCGTACTCCTCCGCGCCCAGGGCGTGTGCGTCGCACATCATGCGCCACTGCAGGGCGTTGCTGGGGCGGACCTCGCGGCGGTGGTCGGCGGAGGCGCCGGTCTGGTACCAGACCCGGCTCCCGGCCACCACCATGGTGTGCGCGGCGAGCACCTCGCCCTCGTGGCGGGCCAGGTAGAGCCGCATGCGGCCGGGGGATTCGGCGTTCAGGACGTGGTACTGCCGCTCGTAGTACGCCAGGGAGCGGCCGAGGCGGAAGCCGTCCCGCTGCTCGGTGATGTCGAGCAGGCGGTAGAACTCGGGGAGGTCCTCGGCGGTGCCCAGGACGGTCTCCACGCCGGCCTTGGTGGCCTTGCGCACGTTGCGGCGCCATTCCTGGTTGAGCCCGGACCACACGTCGTCGAGGGTGCGGCCGCGCAGCGGGACGCGGAAGACGTGGCGGGGCTGGGCGTCGCCGTCCTCCTCGCCGCCGCAGCGCTTCCAGCCGCGGGTGCGCAGCCGGTCGGCGACGGCCGTGCCGAGCGGGTCGACCTCGGTGGCCAGGACGTCGGACACCCGGGCGCCGGGACCGGCGCCGGCCTTGGCGGCCGCGGCGTCCCAGCGGCGGTAGGCGGGGGCGGGGCCGATGCGCACGGCGAAGGCCCCGGCGGCGCGCAGGTGGCGCATGAGGGGGGTGAGCCAGTGGTCGATGTCCGGGTCGGCCCAGTCGGCGACCGGTCCTTCGGGGAGGTAGGCGAAGTACTTACGGGTGCCGGGGAGTTGGCGGTAGAGGATGAGGGCTCCGCCGGATATCCGGCCGTCGGGCGTGTGCCAGCCGACCGTCTCGGAGCGCCACTGTTCCTTGACCCCGGCCCAGGACGGGTACTGGAGGAAGCTCGCCCGCCGGTGGCGGTCGAGGAAGCCCAGGTACTCGGCGTGGGAGAGGGCGCGCACCTGGAGTTCGGGCCGGGCGGTCCCGCGCGGGGCGGTGGTGGGAGGGTTCACGAGCAGTGCACACACGGCTGACGGCCTTTCCGTGGCTCCGGGCGGGGATGTCCAGGACTCTCACAGCCGTCGGTGACCGGTGTGAGCGGCGTTTGTGACCGGACGATGACCGTTCTGCTGCGGTGGACGTCACAACGGGTTCTGACGAGATTTCGCTCGGTATCTGCAACCTAGAGTCGCTGCGTTCGCTCTTCTCTTGCGGACGCAGTCTTATCGTCGGAGGGGTTTCCGTTGAGCCGCACACGCCGTACCGCACGCCACGCCGCCGTCGCGGGCACCGCCCTGCTGGCCGCCGCCGCGCTGACCGCCTGCTCGGGTGGGTCCGGTGGATCGGGCGACGGATCGGGTGACGCGCAGATGAAGCCGAAGGCCCCGATGGCGATATCGGTGAACCTGACGGGCCAGGAGGTCAAGGCCGGCGAGCCGGTCAAGGTGACCATCGCCGAGGGCAAGCTGGCCGAGGTGAAGGTGACCGACGGCAAGGGCGGGGAGCTCGTCGGGCAGATAGCGCAGGACGGGAAGACCTGGACCTCCGAGCGCAACGCCTCGCCGGGCGCGGAGTACAAGGTCGAGGCGAAGAACACCGACAGCCAGAGCGCGGGCACCCGGTTCAAGACCGGCGCGGCGGACAAGGTGAACAAGGTCTCGATCTTCCCGGGCAAGAACTCCACGGTGGGCGTGGCCCAGCCGGTGTCGCTGGTGTTCGACAACCCGGTGAAGAACAAGGCCGAGGTGGAGAAGCACCTGAAGGTGACGACCTCGAACAACACCGAGGGGTCCTGGGGCTGGATGACGGACTACTCCGGCAAGGACCGGGTGGACTGGCGACCCAGGGAGTACTGGAAGTCCGGCACCGACGTGAAGGTGCAGATGGACCTCAACGGCGTGGACTCCGGTCAGGGCGGCGGCTACTTCGTCCGCGACTACAACACCGAGTTCAGGATCGGCAAGGACCGGCGGCTCCTGGTGGACCTCGACACCAAGAAGATGACGGTGACCGAGGACGGCGCGACGGTGAAGACCATCCCGGTCTCCGCCGGCACCCCCGGCGGCCAGAAGGCCTCCTGGTCCGGGAAGATGGCCCTCATGTCGAAGGAGGGCACCATCAACATGAACTCCGAGACGGTGGGCCTGGGCGACGCCTACGACAAGATGGTCGACTACTCGATGCGCGTGACCTGGTCCGGGATGTACATCCACGCCGCCCCGTGGAACGCCGGCAACTTCGGCCGGGCCAACGCCAGCTCGGGCTGCGTCGGGATGAGCGACGCCAACGCGGCGGCGCTGTTCTCGATGGCCCAGATCGGCGACGTGGTCGAGGTGAGCGGCAGCGGCTCGAAGGGCGACGCCAAGCTCGGCAACGGGTACACCGAGTGGAACCTGAGCTGGGAGCAGTGGAAGGCGAAGAGCGCGCTGGCCGGCGGCGCCACGCAGAACGGCTGAGCAGGGGCGGTCGCGCCCGCCCCGTTGCTGACTTCGAGTCAATCGTTACCGCCACGTAACTTACCGGTGGGTTACCTCCGGTAAGCCCCTCGGTTACCGTCGGGTCACTTTGACGACCCGGCGCACACGAGGAGCGACCGATGGCACGCACCACCACCGCCGCGACCGTGGCGGCCCTGCTGGCCGCGACCGCCCTGGGCCTGGCCCCCCACCAGGCCCGGGCGGCTGCCCCCACCGCCGCCACCGCCAGCACCACCACCACCGCTGCCGCCGACGGGAGCGAGATCCGCTTCCACGACATCCCCGGCTCCGGCGGCATCACCCTCAAGGGAAACGTCTTCACCCCAGCCGGCACCGAGTCCGGCCGCAGGTACCCGCTGATCGTGCTCCCCACCAGCTGGGGCATGCCGCAGATCGAATACGTCGTCCAGGCCCGCAAGCTGGCCGACTCCGGTTACGTCGTGGTCAGCTACACCTCCCGCGGCTTCTGGCTCTCCGGCGGCGAGATCGAGGTGGCCGGCCCGCCGGACGTCGCCGACGTCTCCGCCGTCATCGACTGGGCCCTGGCCCACACCCCCGCGGACCCCGCCCGGATCGGGCTCGGCGGGGTCTCCTACGGCGCCGGGATCAGCCTGCTCGCCTCCGCCCACGACCCCAGGGTCAAGGCCGTGGTGGCCATGAGCGGCTGGGCCGACCTGATCGACTCCATCTACTCCGGCCGGACCCAGCACCTCCAGGCCGCCGCCATGCTCGGCGCCGCCGGCTACCTCACCGGCCGCCCCGGCCCCGAACTCCGGCAGGTCCTCGGCGACTTCCTCGGCTCCCGGCTGGACCGGGAACAGCAGATGATCGAGTGGGGGAAGAAGCGCTCCCCCGCCGAGCACGTGGACCGGCTCAACGCCAACGGCACCGCGGTCTTCCTCGGCAACGCCTGGGGCGACACCCTCTTCCCGCCCAACCAGTACGCCGCGTTCTACGAGCGGCTGACCGGCCCCAAGCGCCTGGAGTTCCGGCCCGGCGACCACGCCACCGCCGAGGGCACCGGCCTGTTCGGCCTGCCCAACGACACCTGGACCAGCGCACACCGCTGGTTCGACCGCCACCTCAAGGGCACCGACAACGGCATCGACCGCGAACAGCCGGTCCAGCTGAAGTCCCGCAGTGACCACGGGTACGAGGGCTACCCCGACTGGAAGTCCGTCGGCGCGGCCGGCACCGAACGGATCCCGCTCGCCGACTCCGAGCACCTGTTCGCAGGCGTGGACTCCGGCGCCAACGGCGGCATCGTGCTGCTCTCCAACGCCCTGGACCAGTTCCTGAAGGTCCCGCCGACCGTCTCCGTCCCGCTGCTGCCCCGGACCTTCGCCGCCGTCTGGCGGTCCGAGCGGTACGACACGCCCCGACGCGTCCGCGGCACGGTCAGGGTGCACACCACCGTCACCCCGACCAAGGGCGACGGCACCTTCGTCGCCTACCTCTACGACGTCGGCCCGCTCGGCGTCGGCAAGCTGGTCTCCAACGCCCCGCACACCTTCCACGGCAGGACCCCGGGACAGCCCTTCACCGTCGACCTGGAGCTGTTCTCCACCGCCTACGACGTGCCCGCCGGCCACCGCCTCGCCCTGGTCGTCGACACCGTCGACCCGCTGTACATCGAGCACAACCCCACCGGCGCGCAGCTGACCTTCTCCTCGCCGCGGACCGACCCCTCGTACGTCTCGGTCCCCGTGCGCGAACAGTGATCTCCGGCTGCCGCCGGGGCGGGGCTGGCTCCCGGTCAGCCCTGCCCCGGCGGCAGCACGCCCGGCCCGGCCGGGGCGACGTCCACCGCCTCGGTCTTCGGGCTGCGCCGCTCGCGCCTGGCCACCCAGGTGGCGAACCAGGACAGCAACATGCACATGCCGATGTAGATCGGCGAGATCACCAGTACGACCGGGATGAACGGGAGGTCGTAGTCGAGGTTCGAGGCGATCAGCTTCCCCGCGTGCAGGAACTCCTCGTAGGTGATCAGGAAGCCCAGCGAGGTGTCCTTCAGCGCCACCACCAGCTGGCTGATGATGGCCGGCAGCATCGCCCGCACCGCCTGTGGGGCCAGCACGTACGTCATCACCTGCGTCTTGCGCATGCCCAGCGCGTACGCCGCCTCCCCCTGGCCGCGCTCCACCGCGTTGACACCCGTACGGAACACCTCCGCCAGGACCGAGCCGTTGTAGAGGGTCAGACCCGCCACCAGCGCGGGCAGCGGCTGCACCTTCAGCGCCACGAAGATGAAGAAGATCATCACCAGCACCGGCATGGCCCGGAAGAACTCCACGCACAGCGTGGCCAGCCAGCGCAGCGGCCGGTGCACCGACAGCCGGCCGGTGGCCAGCACCGCGCCCAGCAGCAGCGAGAGCACCGAGGCGTACACGAAGGCCTTCAGGGTGTTCCCCAGCCCCCGCAGCAGCAGCTCCTGGATGCCCTCGTAGGCGAACGGGCTCCACCTGGCGGAGGTGAACTGCCCGGTGTCGAACAGCAGGTAGAGGATCCAGCCGGCCAGCGCCAGGATGACGACGGTCGACAGGACCCCGTAGAGGAGGTGCCTGCGGCGGGCGCGGGGCCCGGGGACGTCGTAGAGGGCGGTGGACTGCGTGTCCCCGCGCAGGGCGTGTGCGGTCATCGGGCCACTCCCCAGCGCTTCTCCAGCACGTTGAAGAGCGCGCTGATGGACAGGGTGATGATCAGGTAGCCCACGGCGATCCAGACGAACGTCCAGATGATGCTGTAGCCCAGCTCGTTGAGCGTCTTGTAGGTGCCCAGCAGCTCGGTGACGCTGAAGGCGCCGGCGATCGCCGAGTTCTTGGCCAGGGCGATCAGGGTGGAACCGATGGGCGGGATCACCGACCGGAAGGCCTGCGGGAGGACCACGCCGCCGAGTGTCTGCCGGAAGGACATCCCCAGCGAGCGCGCGGCCTCGCCCTGCCCCTTGGGCACGGTGTTGATGCCGGAGCGCAGCACCTCGCAGATGAAGGCGGAGGTGTAGCAGCCCAGGGCGAGCACGGCGAACACCTCGAAGGGGAGCACCAGGCCGAAGCGGGGCAGGCCGAGCATGACGGCGAAGAACAGCAGGGTCAGCGGGGTGTTGCGGAGCACGGTCACCCAGACCGTGCCGAACACCCGGAAGGAGCCGACCGGGGCGACCCGGAAGGAGGCCATGACGAAGCCGAGCACCAGGGCCAGCAGGGAGGAGTAGACGGTCAGTTCGACGGTGCCGAGGAACCCCTCGCCGTAGACGGCGAAGTTCTCGGTGAGGACGTCCATGCGGGTGCGGCTCCTCAGTTCGCCGGGTAGCGGTCGATGGCGGGTGGCTGCGGGGCCGGGTTTCCGGACAGGCCGAGCGTGGCGTCGTAGGCCTTCTTCCAGTCCCCGTTCTTCTCGTGCTCGGCGAGGGCGTCGTCGAGCGCGAAGCGGAGGGCGTTGTCGTTGCGGGGCACGCCCACTCCGTACGGCTCCTCGGAGAACGGCTCGCCCACCACCTTGAGCTCCTCGGGGACCTTCGCGGCGTAGCCGAGGAGGATGGAGTCGTCGGTGGAGACGGCGTCGACCTGGTAGGTGAGCAGGTTGTCCACGCAGACGCTGTAGGTGTCGTAGGCGACCAGCACCGCTTCCGGGTACTCCCGCTGGAGGCGCTGGTAAGGGGTGGAGCCGGACGCCGAGCAGACCCGCTTGCCCTTCAGGTCCCCGGGCCCCTTGATGTCGTCCTCGTCCCGGCGTACCAGCAGGGACTGGCCGGCCAGGTAGTAGGGGCCGGCGAACCCGACCTGCTTCTTGCGGTTGTCGTTGATGGTGTAGGTGCCGACGTAGTAGTCGATCTGGCCGTTCTGCAGGGCCGTCTCGCGGTTGGCGGAGGCGACGGTGCGGAACTCGATCTGCTTGTCGGGGTCGAAGCCGAGGGAGGCCGCGAGCATCTTGGCGATCTCGATGTCGAACCCCGCGTACCGGCCGGTCGCGGGGTCCTTCTCCCCCAGGTACGGCTGGTCCTCCTTGACGCCGATGACCAGGCGGCCGCGCCGCTTGGCCCGCTCCCAGGTGCGGGAGCCGGGAAGGGTGAAACCGGTCGCCACCCGGTACTCCGGCAGGTCCTCGGGCTGCGGGCCCTTGACCGGGGGGCTGCCGGACCTGCCGCAGCCGGTGACGGCGGCGGCGCAGAGCGCCAGCAGCAGGACGAGGGCGGCGGGGCGGCGTGGACTGGTGCGCATCGGCCGGCCCCTCAGTGCTTGAGGATCTTGGAGAGGAAGTCCCGGGCCCGTTCGCTCTCCGGCGCGGTGAAGAACTCCTCGGGGGCGCGGTCCTCGACGATCCTGCCGTCGTCCATGAACACGACCCGGTTGGCGGCGGAGCGGGCGAAGCCCATCTCGTGCGTGACCACCACCATGGTCATGCCCTCCCGGGCGAGCTGCTGCATGACCTCCAGCACCTCGTTGATCATCTCGGGGTCGAGGGCGGAGGTCGGCTCGTCGAAGAGCAGCGCCTTCGGGTCCATGGCCAGGGCGCGGGCGATGGCCACGCGCTGCTGCTGGCCGCCGGAGAGCTGCGCGGGGAACTTCTCCGCCTGGTCGGCGAGGCCGACCCGGGCGAGGAGTTCGCGGGAGCGCTTGTCCGCCTCCTCCCTTCCGCGCTTGCGGACCTTGATCTGGGCCAGCGAGACGTTGGCCAGGACGGTCTTGTGCGCGAAGAGGTTGAAGGACTGGAACACCATGCCGACCTCGGCGCGGAGCGCCGCGAGTTCCTTGCCCTCGTCGGGGAGCGGACGGCCGTCGAGGGCGATCGTGCCCGACTCGATGGTCTCCAGGCGGTTGATGGTGCGGCACAGGGTGGACTTGCCGGAACCGGAGGGGCCGATGACCACCACCACCTCCCCGCGCCCGACGGTGAGGTCGATGTCTTTGAGGACGTGCAGCTCCCCGTAGTACTTGTTGACGTCCCGCAGTTCGATCAGCGGATCGACGGCCATGCGCTGCCCCACATTTCGGCTGTGTCGAGGTCAGCGCAAACTATCCACCCGGGGAGGGCACTTCACCTCGACACGCCTAAAAGCGGCATAAAGAACATGGGTCCGGGCGCGGACCCCCGGGTCAGGCCTCCGAGGCCTCCGCATGGGCCTGGCAGAGCTCGGGGGAACCGGTCATGGCCCAGGACACCCCGGCCTCCACCACGTTCAGCTCCCGCCCGGAGGCCAGCCGGATCACCGGCTGCCCGCTGGGCCGCACCTGCCAGCAGGCCCCGGGCACGGTACGGATGATGACCGTGCCCAGGTAGAAGCCCGCGTCGTTGCCCAGCCAGGGGGTGGCCTCCGGGTCCCGGCGCCAGCGCGGCATCAGCTGGTCCAGGGCCTCCAGGGAGGCGGGGCTCTCGTCGAGCTCCAGCCCGTCCGCTCTCGCCTGGACGCGCAGCATCTCGCACTCCGCGAACATCTCCGCGACGCCCTCCGGGTCGTCCGCGAGGACCGTGGCGAGCGCCGCCCCCTGTCCGGTCTCGTGCCGATTCAGCCAGTTGTCCAGGAAGGGGATGTTCATACCCTCAAGCGTCGCATCAGACGTCGAGATCGACAACGACCGGCGCGTGGTCCGAGGCCCCCTTGCCCTTGCGCTCCTCGCGGTCCACGTAGGCGTCCTTGACGGCCCCGGCGAACGGCTCGTTGCCGTAGACCAGGTCGATGCGCATGCCGCGGTTCTTGGGGAAGGCCAGCTGGCGGTAGTCCCAGTACGTGTACGGGCGGTCGTACTTGAGCGGGCGCGGGACCACGTCGGACAGCCCGGCGGCGCGCAGGGCCTCCAGGGCGGCCCGCTCGGCCGGCGTGACGTGGGTGAGGCCCTCGAAGACGGCCGGGTCGAAGACGTCCTCGTCGGTCGGCGCCACGTTGAAGTCGCCCAGCACCGCGAACGGGCGGGGACCGGCCGCGTCCTCGGCGACGGCGTCGCGCAGGGCGCGGAACCAGTCGAGCTTGTAGCCGTAGTGGTCGTGCGCGACCTCGCGGCCGTTGGGCACGTACACCGACCACAGCCGCACTCCGCCGCAGGTCGCGGAGATCGCGCGGGGCTCGGTGACGCCCTCGTAGTCCGGGCCGCCGGGCAGGCCCGTGACCACGTCCTCCAGGCCGACCCGGGAGAGCAGCGCGACGCCGTTCCACCGGCCGGTGCAGTTGGCCGCCGCCTCGTAGCCCGCCTCGCGCAGCGCGTCGAAGGGGAACTGCTCCGCCGTGCACTTCGTCTCCTGGACGCAGAGCACGTCGGTGCCGGAGGACTCCAGCCAGGCGAGCAGCCGGGGCAGCCGGGCGGTGATCGAGTTGACGTTGAACGTGGCGATACGCATGCCGTCCAACGTACCTCCCGGCACCGACAGCCGGCCCCCGGCCGGGCGGGGGCCGTGCTGTTCTGCGGCGTTCCGCGGAACGCGGCTAGTGCGGCCGGAGCTCGGAGCTCTGGCCCGCGGCCATCCGGGTGTGCGGGGCGCCGCCCAGGTTCGCCAGGGCGGTGTCGTAGACGGGCCGGGCGATGTCGGCGAGGTAGGCGTCGTGGATGTCGATCGCCTCACGCGGCTTGACCTCGCGCACGTAGTCGATCACCTCGGCGATCTTGTTCCATGGGGCGTGCACGGGCAGCATCAGCGTGTCCACCGGTACGCCGGGCACGGTCAGCGCGTCCCCGGGGTGGAAGAGGGACCCCTCGACCAGGTAGCCCACGTTGGTGACCCGCGGCACGTCCGGGTGGATCACGGCGTGGAGTTCGCCGTGCACCTGCACCTCGAACCCGGCCGCGGTGAAGGCGTCGCCGTGGCCGACGGTGTGCACCCGGCCCGGGTAGGCCGCGGCCAGCCGGTCCGCGACGCTGCGCAGGGTCCACAGCGCGGCGGCGGGGTTGGCGTCGAGGGCGGCCCGCAGCCGGCCCTCGTCGAAGTGGTCGGGGTGCTCGTGGGTGACCAGCAGGGCGTCGGCCCCGAGTCCGGCGTCGGCCTCGCTGAAGGCGCCCGGGTCGATGACGAGGACGCGCCCGTCCTTCTCCAGCTGCACGCAGGAGTGCAGCTTCTTGGTGAGCTTCATGATCCCCACCCTAGGTCCCCCCGGGGTCTCCCCGCCCCGGTCCTAGGGGGTGGCGGTGGAGACCACGTAGACCCTGGGTTTCTCCGGGTCGGTGAGGTCCACCGTGATGTCCTGGGTGGGGCGCGGGTCCTGTTGGTCGTGGGTGGTGCCGAACCACCGGTGCTCGGGCGACCAGCTCCAGCCGGCCACCTCGGCGTCGCGCTCGCCGATGGAGACGCCCGGGGTGAGGGCGTCCCGGCTGGTGCCGACGGCCTTCAGGAAGCCGTCGAGGTCCACGGGGTTGGTGGTGAACTGCACGTACAGCCGGCTGGTGCGCCAGTTGTTGGTCTCGTAGAAGCCGACGCCGGTCGACCAGTCGGGGACGGGCACCTCGTAGATGCTGCGCTGCACCCGGGAGGGCCAGCCCGGCCTGACCTGGGTCGCGGCGGCCTTGGCCGCCTTGTCGCGGCCGCTCTCCCGGCTCTGCTCGGCTGAGACGGCGAGGTAGCCGGCCGGGATGCCGATCAGCAGCACGATGATGACCGCGGTCAGCCAGCGCCGCCGCACCACGTGCCTGCGGTCCTCGGCGGGCGCCGCGGCGCCGCCGTCGGGGGCCTGGGCCGGGCGGGGCAGGGTGGGGGGCGGGTTCACTGCGGTTCCTGTTCCTCGGGCCCGGGGGCGGTGCGCCGGCCCGTGTAGCGTTCGTAGCGCTCGTAGCGTTCGACCCGGCGGCGCTTGGCCCTGCGGAAGCGGCGGGCCACCAGGCGGGCCAGGTCGGCGGCGCCGACCATGCCGGCCTCCGGGCCGAGCTGGGCCTTGGCGATCCGGGCCTCGGGGCGGTAGCCGCGGCCGGTCAGGTGGCGCCGGAACGCCTCCCTGGCCGGACCGATCAGCAGGTCGTCGGCGGCGCTCACGCCACCGCCGATGACGAAGCAGGAGGGGTCGAGGGCGGCGGCCAGGTTGGCGATGCCGACGCCCAGCCACTGCCCGATGTCCTGGAGCAGCTCCACGCACATGGCGTCGCCCTCGCGGGCGAGCTCGGTGATGAGCGGCCCGGTGATCTCCGGGACGTTCCCGCCGACCCGGGCGATCAGGCCGTACGCGACCGGGGAGTCCGCCGCGGCCAGCTCGCGGGCCTCGCGGACCAGGGCGTTGCCGGAGCTGTACTGCTCCCAGCAGCCGCGGTTGCCGCACGGGCAGCGGTGCCCGCCGGGCACCACCTGCATGTGCCCGAACTCGCCGGCCACGCCGTACTTGCCGCGCTTGACCTGGCCGTCCTCCAGGATGGCGCCGCCGATCCCGGTCCCGAGGGTGATCATGACGAGGTGGTCCTCGCCGCGTCCGGCGCCGAACCGCCATTCCGCCCAGGCGGCGGTGTTGGCGTCGTTGTCGACCATGACGGGGACGGCGAGCCGGGACTGGAGGGCGTCGCGGAGCGGCTCGTCCCGCCAGGCCAGGTGCGGGGCGAACAGCACCCGGGAGCGGTTCGCGTCGACCCAGCCGGCCGCGCCGATGCCCACGGCGTGCACGTCGTGCCGGTCGGACAGGTCCAGGACCAGCTCGGTGATGGTGTCCTCGACGACCTTGGGGCTCTTGGACTTGTCGGGGGTCTCGGTGCGGATCTTCTCCAGGATGTTGCCGTCGGCGTCGACGACACCGGCCATTACCTTGGTGCCGCCGATGTCGATGCCGACGGTCGGCACGCGCGGGGCGGTCAGGTGGGAGCGGCGCTCGCGGGCCCCGGCGGTCCGCAGGACGGTGCCCCGGGCCGCCCTGCGGTGGGCGAGCGTGAAGTCCCGGTACGTGCTCATCGAGTGCTACTCGTCCCTGTGGTCGGTCCTGTGGTCGGCCCGGTGGTCGGTGGCGCGGCCGGCGGCGGTCCCGTCGGTATCCGTCGATTCTGCCACCCGGGCCAGCTCGTGGCTCAGCTCGTCGAGCTCGGACCCGCCCGCCATCTGCCGGGTGAGCTCGTCCAGCGTGATGGAGCTCCGGGTGTGGGACCCCGCCATGGCGCCGCGTTTGAGCAGGACGAAGCGGTCGCCGACGAGGTGCGCGTGGTGCGGGTTGTGCGTGATGAGGACCACGCCGAGGCCGGCGTCGCGGGCGGCGGCCACGTACTTGAGGACCACGCCGGACTGCTTGACGCCGAGTGCGGCGGTGGGCTCGTCCAGGACGAGGACCTTGGCCCCGAAGTACACGGCGCGGGCGATGGCCACGCACTGCCGCTCGCCGCCGGACAGGGTACCGATGGGCTGGTCGACGTCGCGCAGGTCGATGCCCATGCGGAGCAGCTCGGCGCGGGTGGTCCGGCGCATCAGGTCCACGTCCAGGCGGCGGAACGGGCCGCGGCCGCGGGTCGGCTCGGAGCCGAGGAAGAAGTTCCGCCAGACCGGCATCAGGGGGACGACGGCGAGGTCCTGGTAGACGGTGGCGATGCCGCGGTCGAGGGCGGCGCGGGGGTTGGCCAGGACGGCCTCCTCGCCGTCGATCTCGAAGGTGCCCGCGTCGTGCTGGTGCAGACCCGCGATGATCTTGATGAGGGTGGACTTGCCGGCGCCGTTGTCGCCGAGGACGCAGGTGATCTCGCCGGCCGAGACCGTCAGGGAGACCCCTTCGAGGGCCCGGACGTTGCCGTAGTACTTGCTGACCCCGGTCAGCTCCACCAGCGCGGTCATGCCCGTGCCTCCGCCCGCTTGCGCACCCACGCGTTGAGCAGGGTGGCCAGCAGCAGCATCGCGCCGAGGAAGAACTTGAACCAGTCCGGGTTCCACTGGGCGTACACGATGCCGTTGCTGGTCATGCCGAAGATGAACGCGCCGACGGCCGAGCCGACGGCGGAGCCGTAGCCGCCGGTCATCAGACAGCCGCCGATGACGGCCGCGATGATGTAGAGGAACTCGTTGCCGACGCCCTCTCCCGACTGGACCACGTCGAAGGAGAAGAGGATGTGCTGGCCGGAGATCCAGGCGCACAGGGCCACGCCCATGTAGAGCCCGATCCGGGTCCTGACCACGGGCACGCCGACCGCGCGGGCCGCGTCCGCCCCGCCGCCCACCGCGAAGATCCAGTTGCCGGCCCGGGTGCGCAGCAGGATCCAGGTGGCGACGGCGACCAGGGCCAGCCACCACAGGATGGTGACCTTGAGGGTGACGCCGCCGACGTTCCACTGGGAGGCGAAGAGGGCCCGGGCGGAGGGGAAGCCCTCCATGTCGGCGATGGTCCTGGTGGACACCGAGCCGCTGATCAGCTTGGTGAAGCCGAGGTTCAGGCCGGTCAGCATGAGGAAGGTGCCCAGCGTGATGATGAAGCTGGGCAGCTTCGTCCGGGTCAGCATGAAGCCGTTGAAGAAGCCGACGGCGAGGGTGACCAGCAGGGACACGGCGACGCCGACCCAGACGTTGGCGGTCATCTGGTAGCTGAACATCGAGCTGACCAGCGCCGAGGTGGTGACCAGCACGCCGGCGGACAGGTCGAACTCGCCGCCGATCATCAGCAGGGCCACCGGCACGGCCATGATCCCGATGGTGGAGGCCGAGTAGAGGATCGTGCTGAGGCTGGACGCCTGGAGGAAGGTGTCGGCGGCGAAGGAGAAGAACACGAACACGGCGGCGGCACCGACGACCGCGCCGAGCTCGGGGCGTCCGAGCAGCCGCCGGACCAGGGTGACCGGGACGAGGCGCTCGTCGGCCGGGGCGGGGGCGGCGGTGCTCATCGCGTCACCCTCTTGATGAACTCCTCCAGCCGGGCCGCCTCGTCCTTGGTGACGATCTGCGGGCCGGTGAGGACCGGGCGGCCGCCGCCGAGGGTGTTGGCGTTGTAGCGGTACAGCCACAGCAGGTCGACCGCCTCGTAGCCCTGGAGGTACGGCTGCTGGTCCACGGCGAAGCCGAGCTCGCCGGACTTCAGGCCGCGGGCGACGGCCTCGTTGAGGTCGAAGGTGGCGACCTCGGCCTTGCTCCCGGCCGCCTCCCTGGCCTTGACCGCGGTCGCCGCGAACGGGGCACCGAGGGTGAGGACGGCGTCGAGGTCCGGTTCCGCCTGGAGCTTGGCCTGGAGGGCCGCCTGGACGGAGGGCATGTTGGTGCCCTCCACGTACAGGTTCTCCATGGTGCCGGGGAAGGTCTTCTTCGCTCCGGCGCAGCGCTGCTCGTGGCCGACGTTGCCCTGTTCGTGGAGGACGCAGACGGCCTTCCTGCGGTCGCGCCGGCCGAGCTCGGTGCCGACGGCCTCGCCGGCGATCTCCTCGTCCTGCCCGATGTGGGTGAGGGCCCCGTACTCCTTGGACTGGGCGGAGCCCGAGTTCACGGTGACCACCGGGATGCCGGCCTTCACGGCCTTGCCGAGGACGTCCTTGAGGGCTTCGGGCTTGGCCAGGCTGACGATGATCCCGTCGACCTTCTGGTCGATGGCGTTCTGCACGTACTGGGCCTGCGTCTGCGCCTGGTCGTCGTGGGCGTAGACGAAGTCGATGTTGTCCTTGGCCGCGGCCTCCTTGGCGCCCTTCTGGACGATGTCCCAGAAGGTGTCGCCGTCTCCCGCGTGGGTGATCATCGCGAAGGTCCAGCGCGGGGTGGAGACGGCCGGCCTGCCCTCGGCCGCGGCCCTGGCCCGTTCCTCGGCGCGCTTGCCGCCGGTGCTGCTGCAGCCTGCCAGGGAGGCCGCCAGTACCGCCGCGAGCACGGCGCCCGTGACGCGCACCCCTGTCCGAACCCTGGTCACGTCTGCGTGCCGTCCCTTCGAGCCGTCGAACCACTGTTGTCTAAAACCGGTCATTTGAGGTTTCAGCCGCCCAGTATCCGCCACAGTGGATGATGGGGGCCCATCGGGGCAGATTGACAGCCGACCCGCACGGGGTCAGGTTGAGTGCATGCGCATCGGGATCGTCGGAACGGGCCGGATCGGTTCGTTCCATGCGTCGGCGCTCGCCCGGAATCCCGACGCCGGCTCGCTGGTGCTCGCCGACGCCGACCCGGCGCGGGCCGCCCTGGTGGCCGCCCGGCTGGGCGCCACCGCCGCGCCCGGGGTCGACGAGGTGTTCAGCTGGGGTGTGGACGCGCTCGTGGTGGCCTGCTCCACGGAGGGGCACGCGGAGCTGGTGGTGCGGGCGGTACGGGCCGGGCTCCCGGTGTTCTGCGAGAAGCCGCTCGCTTCGGGCCTGGCCGGGACGGTGGCGGTGCTGCGGGAGGTGGCGGCCGCCGGCGGGGTGCTCCAGGTGGGTTTCATGCGCCGGTTCGACGCCGGCTACCGCACGGCGCGCGAGCTGGTGCGTTCGGGCGCGCTGGGCCGACTGCACACCGTACGCACGATGACGGCGGATCCGGCGCCGCCGCCGGCCGGCTACCTGGCGGGGTCGGGCGGCCTGTTCCGGGACTGCCTGCTGCACGACTTCGACATGGTCCGCTGGGTGACCGGCCGGGAGGTGGCCGAGGTGTACGCGGCGGGCTCGGACGCGGGCGGGGCGCAGTTCCGGGACGCCGGGGACGTGGACACGGCCGCGGCGCTCCTCACCCTGGACGACCGGACCCTGGTGACCTGCACCGGGACCCGCTGCAACGGGGCCGGCTACGACGTGCGGATGGAGCTGGCCGGGGACCTCGACCAGGTGTCGGCCGGGCTCGACGACCGTACGCCGATCGCCTCGACCGAACCGCACGGGCCGCCGCCCGCGAGCAAGCCGTGGAGGGGCTTCCTGGAGCGGTTCGGCCCGGCGTACGAGGCGGAGCTGGCGGCCTTCGTGCGGCTGGTGCGCGGCGAGGGCGGCAACCCGTGCGACGGGGCGGCGGCGCTGGCGGCGCTGCGGGTCGCGGAGGCGTGCGAGGTCTCGCGCCGGGAGCGGCGGCCGGTGGCGCCGGCCGAGCTGCCCGGGGCGTGACGGCCCGGGCGGCCGGGGCGTGGGCCCGGGCGGCGGGGTCCGGGGCGGCGGGGGCACCGGGCCGCCGCTACCAGCGCACCGGGAGCCGCCTGAGGCCTCGGATCAGCGAGCCGGGCACCCACTCCGGCGGCCCCGCGGCGGGGTCGGCCGCCAGCCCGGGGAAGCGTTCCAGCAAGGAGCGGATCGCCACCCGGCCCTCCAGCCGGGCGAGCGGCGCGCCGAGGCAGTAGTGGATGCCGTGGCCGAAGGCCAGGTGGCCCTGAGGGGCGCGGTGGATGTCGAAGCTGTCGGGGCGGGCGAAGCGGGCGGGGTCGTGGTCGGCCCCGGCGAGGGAGACCAGTACGGTCGCGCCGGCCGGGACGACGGTGCCGGCGAGCTCCACCTCGGTGCGGGCGAACCGGTAGGTGGCGTTCTCGACCGGGCCGTCGTAGCGCAGCATCTCCTCGACGGCGCCGTCGAGGAGACCGTCGGGGTCGGCGCGCAGGGCGGCCAGCTGGGCGGGGTGGGCGAGCAGGGCGCGGACCCCGTTGGCGATCAGGTTGACGGTGGTCTCGTGGCCGGCGATGAGCAGCAGGTAGGCCATGCCGATCAGCTCGTCGTGGGTCAGCCGGTCCCCGTCCTCGTCACGGGTCCGGATGAGGGCGCTGAGCAGGTCCTCGCCGGGGCGGCCCGCCTTGTCGGCGATGAGCTCGGTCAGGAAGTCGGACATCTGCTTGAACGCCTCGGCCGCGGCCTCCGGTGCGCTGGGGGCGACGATCTCGTTGGACCACAGCCGGAACCGGTCGCGGTCGAGGTCCGGGACGCCGAGCAGCTCGCAGATGACGGTCATGGGCAGCGGGAAGGCCAGCGCCCGGATCAGGTCGGCCGAACGGGACTCCTCGGCGGCCATGGCGTCGAGGAGTCCGTCGGTGATCTGCTGCACGCGGGGCCGGAGGGCCTCCACCCGGCGGGCCGTGAACTCGCGGACGACCAGGCGGCGGAGCCGGGTGTGGTCGGGCGGGTCGGCCTCCAGCATGTTGGTGCTGACGGCGACGACCTCGTCGGCGGAGCCGGGGGCGTAGAACGTGGACAGCTGGCTGTTCTTGCACAGGTCGGGGTGGTTGAGGGCCTCGCGGGCCGCTTCGTGGCCGACGACCAGCCAGCCCTCCGTCCCGTCGCTGTTGACGAACCGGTGGACCGGGCCGGCCTCCCGTGCCCGCGCGTAGGCGGGGTAGGGGTCTGCGTTGAACGCGTCGGCGCCGTCGGCGTCCGGCCTGAAGTCGATGGTCGGCATCCGATCACTGTATGAGCGGAGTTCACCGTTTCGACCCGTTGTTTTCGGACATCAGCCCGCGGCGCGGCGTCCCCATGCCGTCCCGGCCAGCACCAGGGCCGCGCCGGCCAGCCCGACGGAGCCGATCCGTTCCCCTCCGATGGCGATCCCGGCGGCGGCGGCCCAGAGGGGTTCCGTGCCCAGCAGGAGGCTGACGCGCGAGGGTGAGCTGCGGCGGACGGCCCACATCTGCACGAAGAACGCGAACAGGGTGCAGAAGACGGCGAGGAAGAGCAGCCCGGCCCATTCGCCGGGGCCGAAGTCCGCGGCGGCGGCCCACGGGGTGGCGCCGGTGCCGGGCAGCGCGGCGAGGACCGCGAAAACCGCGACGGCGGCGCCGAGCTGGACGGTGGTGAGGGCCAGCGGGTCGCCGCCGTCGAGGCTCTTCATCCGGGCGGTCATCAGCACGTTCGCGGTCCGCGCGAGGGCCGCGCCGAGGATCAGCAGGTCTCCGGTGCCGGGTGCGCTGAAACCGGAGCCCTGGGTGAGCAGCACCACCCCGGCCACGGAGAGGGCGGCGGCGGCGAGGAAGGACCCCGAGGGCCGGCTCCGGCGGACGGCGGACTCGGCGAGCGGGGTGAAGATCATGGTCAGGCTGATGATCAGCCCGGCGTTGGTGGCGGAGGTGTGGACGACGCCGTAGGTCTCCAGCAGGAAGATCAGCCCGAGGACGAGCCCCAGCGATCCGGCGCCGGCGACCTGCCGCGGCCGCAGCGCCCGCAGCCGCCGGTAGCCGACGGCGACGAGCACGGGCAGCACGACGGCGAACCGGAGCACGAGGACGGCGATGACGGTGTGCGCGGTGGTGACGCCCTTGGCGGCGAGGTAGCTGCCGCCCCACACGACGGCGACGAGCAGCACGGGGAGGTCGGCGGGCCAGGTGGCGCGGCGGGGGGCGATGGCGATGGCGGTCACTCGGGTCTCCAACGAAGCGCGGCGAACGGAGACTTCGTCGGCTCCCGGGCGCCCCACGCTACCCGCGCGCACCGCCGCCCCTCGACCCGTTTTCCCCGCGGCCCGGCGCCGCCGCGCATACCCGCCGCCACGCGCCGCCGCCCTGCGGGACGATTGCCCACACCGGGGGCGGGGGCGCGGCCCCGCAGCGGGGCGGGGGTGGCCGGCGCGGGGTGCCACGCCGGGGCGGGGTTATTCGCCGATCGTGGCGAAGGTGGCGCGGCCCGTCGGGCGGTACGTGTGGATCGACGTCCCCGAGTCCGTCATCCGGTGGGCCACCAGCTCGAAGGCCGTCGGCAGACCCCCCGTCGGGAACAGCCGGCGACCCGCGCCCAGGAAGACCGGGTACACGAGCAGGTTGATCTCCTCGACCAGGTCCCGCGCCAGCAGGTACTGAGCGAGCATCCCGCTCCCGTGCACCTGGAGTTCGCGGTCCTCCGGCAGTGTGTCCTTCACGCGGACGATCTCGGACTGGAGCTGTTCGCCGTCGAGGACGGTGGTGCGCGCCCAGTCCGGGTCCTTCAGCGTGGTGGAGGCCACGTACTTGGGCAGGGAGTTGAGCCCGGAGGAGATCGGGTCACCCGGCTCCTCGTGCGACGGCCAGTACGCGGCGAAGATGTCGTACGTGCGCCGGCCGAGGAGGAACGCGTCCGCGCGGTCGAAGACCTCCGTCATGAAGCCGATCATCTGGTCGTCGGCGTACGGCGCCAGCCAGCCGCCGTACTCGAAGCCGCCGCTGCGGTCCTCGTCGGGGCCCCCGGGGGCCTGCATGACTCCGTCGAGCGTGACGAAGGAGGTGAGGGTCAGCTTGCCCATGGTTCTGCGCTCCTGGTTCGCGGTCGGTCGCTGTGTTGCCACCGGTTCAGACTCCCCGAGCGGACGGAACTCATCGGCGCGGCACGCGGACTCCCCCCGCGATCCCGCCGGACCGGCGGCCCTTAGGGTTCGGGTGATCGACGGGGTACGGGGGGAGAACGATGGACGCGACGACCGGGGTGTTCAAGCCGCTGCAGGCGGACGATCCCCCGGTCGTCGGCGGCTACCGGCTCGCGGCCCGGCTCGGGGCCGGCGGCATGGGCCGGGTCTACCTCTCGCACACCCGGGGCGGCCGGCCGGTCGCGCTCAAGGTCGTCCGGCCGGAGCTCGCCGAGGACCCGGAGTTCCGGCGCCGGTTCCGCCGTGAGGTGGAGGCCGCCCGGCGCGTGCGGGGCGCCTACACCGCCGAGCTGATCGACGCCGACCCCGACGCACCCGCGCCCTGGCTGGCCACGCTCTACGTGCCCGGGCCCTCGCTGACCGAGGCCGTCGCCCGGCAGGGCCCGCTGCCCGTGCCGGCGGTGCTCTGGCTGATGGCGGGGGTGGCCGAGGCGCTGCGGGCGATCCACGGCGCGGGCGTCGTGCACCGGGACATGAAGCCGTCGAACGTCCTGCTGGCCGCCGACGGGCCCCGCGTGATCGACTTCGGCATCTCGCTGGCCTCGGGCGTCAGCTCGCACACGGCCACCGGCGCCATGATCGGGACGCCCGCCTTCATGGCGCCGGAGCAGGCGTCGGGGCGTCCCGTCACCGCGGCCGCCGACGTCTTCTCGCTGGGTCAGACGGCGGCGTTCGCGGCACTGGGCGAACCGCTGTACGACGGCGGCTCCCACATGATCGTGATGTACCGGATCGTGCACGAGCGGCCCGACCTGTCGCTCCTTCCGGCGCCGCTGCGACCGCTACTGGGCCGCTGCCTGGCCGCCGATCCCGCGGAGCGGCCCACCCCGGCGGAGGTCGTGGACTGGTGCCGCGGCCGGCTGGGCGGGGACGGCGCCGGCACGGGGCCGTCCGTGTGGCACGCGGTGACCGGGCCCGAGGTGGTCGTTCCGGAGCCGGTGCCCCATCCCACGCCGGTGCAGGACGTGCCGGTGCAGGACCCGTGGGCAGCGCCGCGGCGGGTGCCGGCGTCGCCCGGGCCGGAGCCGCGACCGCCCCGCCGGCGGCGCACCGCACTGCTCACGGCCGGAGCCGTGGCCGCCGCCGCGGTACTGGTGGCGGGGCTGGTCTGGACGGTGGTCGACGCCGGGGACCGGTTCGGGGCGGCCGGTGGATCCCCGTCGCCGTCGCAGTCGCAGTCGCGGTCACAGTCGCGGTCGCCCTCGGCCGCCCCGAGTGCGTCCGGACCGCGGCGGCCGGTTCCGTTCCCCCTGCAATGGCTGGACGCCCGGACCTCCGTGGACTTCAAGCGGCCCGAGGGCCGCGAGGACCGCTCCGGCGACATCCGTTTCACCTGCGGGGGCGAGCACTCCGTCGGCTGTGCGCTGGAGAGCGACAGCAGCGTGTTCGCCATGCACCACGTGGAGGAGGGCGCCACCCTCGCCACCTGCCGCGCCGCCCTCGACGTCGCCGGCGCGCTGCGGGCCAAGGCCGCGGAGGGCCGGACGCTCCCCCTGGCGGGGGCGGCGGTCGGCAGTCAGATCTGCGTCAGGCACCCGTCGGGGGACGTCGCGCTCCTCGTGGTGCAGGCGAAGTCCACCGCGCTGCCGAAGAGCGGGAACTCCTTCGTGACCCTGGAGATGTCCGTCTGGCGGCAGTCCTGAGCTCCCCGCAACCGCGGAACGCCAGGTCGCATTCCCGCCAGCGCCGGTCCCCGCGCCCCGGTTCCATAGAACTCGTTGAACGGACAACCAGTCGGCGAGGAGAGATCATGAACAGCAGGACCGCGGTGGTCACGGGCGGCAGCCGGGGCATCGGGGCGGCGACCGCCCTGCGGCTGGCCCACGAGGGCATGGACGTCGCGCTCACCTACGCCGGGGACGAACGGGCCGCGGGCGAGGTGGTGCGCCGGATCGAGGCGCTCGGCCGCCGTGCCAAGGCGGTCCGCGCCGACGCCGGGAACCCGGCCGAGGCCGCGGGCGCCGTCGAGTGGGCCGCCGACGCCTTCGGCCGGCTCGACGTACTGGTCAACAACGCGGGTATCGGCGTGCTCGGCCCGCTGGACGGTCTGACCCTGGCCGACGTGGACCGGGTGCTCGCGGTCAACGTGCGCGGCGCGTTCCTGGCCGCACAGGCCGCCGCCGGCCGGATGCGGGAGGGCGGGCGGATCATCACCATCGGCAGCTGCGTCGCCCAGCGGGTCCCGGGCCCGGGCGCCACCCTGTACGCGATGAGCAAGTCCGCGCTGACCGGCCTGACCAAGGCACTGGCCCGCGAGCTGGGCGGGCGGGGGATCACGGCGAACGTCGTGCATCCCGGCCCGGTCGACACCGACATGAACCCGGCGGACGGCCCGTACGCGCAGGGCCAGAGCGACGGAACGGCACTGGGGCGGTTCGCCCGGCCGGAGGAGGTCGCCTCGATGGTCGCGTACCTGGCGCGCGAGGAGGCCACGTACGTGACGGGCGCCGAACTCTCCGTGGACGGCGGCCACGCGGCCTGACCGGTCGCCCGCCAGCCCGGACCCGGCGGAAGGGGCCCGCGGACGCCGACGGGGCGCACCGGGGTGAAGGAGACCCCGGTGCGCCCCACGGGCTGTCCGGGAGCCCGCCGGTGCTGTCGGCCGGCGCGCTCCGCGGCGCCCGGGCGGGTGTCGCTCCGCCCGGGCGGGGCCCCGGGGGTGTCGGCCCCCGGGGTCGTTCACCGTTCCGGCGTCAGCCGCCGAGCTCCTGGTGGCGCGCGGTGAGCGCGGCGCGGCCGCCCTCGGTCAGCGAGCCGTACAGGCGCAGGCGGGAGAAGCCGCCGTCCGGGAAGATGTCGATCCGGACGTGGGTGCCGACCGCCGGGGCGTCCAGGACGAACCGGTGGTTGGTGTCGGGCTGCAGGCGGGTCCGGGGCAGGAACTCCTGCCACTCGCCCTCCTCAGCGGTCTTGACGGAGAGGGAGGCCCAGCCGGCCGAGTTGCCCTTGAGGTAGGCGGTGTCGATCTCGATCGCGCGGATCTCGGACTCGGCGACGAGCTGGTAGCGGATCCAGTCGTTGCCGTTGTCGCGGCGGCGGGCGGTCTCCCAGCCGTCGTCCATCTTGCGGGAGCGGCCCGGGTTGATGGTGTTGGTCGGCGGGGAGTAGAAGCGGTTGGACGCGTCCTGGACGGCGCCGCCGTTCTCCAGCGCGACCACGTCGAAGGAGCCGAGGGCGTCGAGCCACTTCGGGTCGGGCAGGACCTCGCCGTAGACGCGGAGACGGGCGATGCCGCCGTCGGGGTGCTGGTTGACGCGCAGGTGCGTGAAGCGCTGCTCGGTGGTCACCTCGAAGCCGTTGGCCGCGTGGCCGCCGACGGGGGTGCGCGGTACCAGGGTCGTCCACTTGACGTCGTCACCGAGGAGCTCCTCCGGGGTGGGGGCGAGCGCGCCCTCCCAGTTGGTGCCCTCGATGGACACGGCCTGCGGCATGTTGCCGCGGAAGTGGGCGGTGTCGACGACGATGCCGCGGATCACGCCGGGGGCGCCGAGGCGTACGAGCGCCCAGTCGTGGTCCTCGGGCGTCGGCCAGGGCTGCTCGGCGGACACGCCGCGGCGGCGGCGCGTCTCCCAGCCGTCCATGACCTTGCCCTTGTGGCCGAAGTGCTCGGGGTCGAAGTGCGCGGCCTCGGCGACCAGCAGGTTCTCGCGCTGGGCGAAGAACTCGTCGTTGGCGGCGATGACACCGGCGCCGAGCTCGCGGGCGGCGAGGTTGGCGTACTGGGTGAACGGGAACTCGGCCGAGCGGTAGTCGGCGTACGGGTCACCGCCCCCGTACGGGTTCGCGTTACCGGTGAAGGAAGCCAGGCCAGTTGAACGCTGTGCCACTGTCAGTTCTGCCTTTCGAGGAGGAGGCCGGTGGGCTCGGACGGGGTGCCGTGGTCGGCGATCTTCGTGCCGCGCAGCCAGGTGGACTTCACGACGCCGTGCAGGGTCTTGCCCGCGTACGCCGTGACCTGGTTGCGGTGGTGGAGCTCGGCCGGGTCCACAGTGAACGTTTCTTCAGGGGCCAGCACCGCGAAGTCGGCGTCGCGACCGGCCTCGATGGCGCCCTTCTGGGCCAGGCCCGCGAGCGCGGCCGGGGCGGCGGACATCCAGCGCA
The DNA here is from genome assembly GCF_042900645.1 of Streptomyces sp. NPDC012888. Classification (NCBI taxonomy): domain Bacteria; kingdom Bacillati; phylum Actinomycetota; class Actinomycetes; order Kitasatosporales; family Streptomycetaceae; genus Streptomyces; species Streptomyces sp. NPDC012888. The sequence continues at coordinate 84,790 of NZ_JBIBBM010000002.1, forward strand.
CGACGTCCTCCAGGGACCGTCCGCGCCGGCGCGCCTCGGTCCAGATCGCCGGGAGGCCCAGCTGGAGGGAGGAGATGCCGCCCCAGGCGGTGGAGAAGTCGCTGGTCTTCAGGTCCGCGGTGGACGGCGAGTGGTCGGAGACGATGCAGTCGATCGTGCCGTCGGCGAGCGCGTCCCACAGCAGGTCCTGGTTGGCGGCCTCGCGGATGGGCGGGCAGCACTTGAACTCGCTGGCGCCGTCGGGCACTTCCTCGGCGGTGAGGGTGAGGTAGTGCGGGCAGGACTCGACGGTGATCCGGACGCCCTCGGCCTTTGCGGCGGCGATCAGGGGCAGCGCGTCGGAGGAGGACAGGTGCAGGACGTGCACCCGGGCGCCGAGCCGCTTGGCCTGGGCGATCAGGTTCTCGATCGCGGTGTTCTCGGCGTCGCGCGGCCGGGAGGCGAGGAAGTCGGCGTACTTGGGGCCGGGGACGACGGGCGCGGAGTCCAGGTGGTGCGGGTCCTCGGCGTGCACGATCATCAGGCCGCCGAAGCCGGCGACCTCGGCGAGGGAGGCGGCCAGCTGCTCCTGGTCCAGCTCGGGGAACTCCTCGACGCCGGAGGGCGAGAGGAAGCACTTGAAGCCGAAGACGCCGGCGTCGTGCAGCGGGCGCAGGTCCTTGACGTTGTCGGGCAGGGCGCCGCCCCAGAAGCCGACGTCCACGTGCGCCTTGGCGCGGGCGACGTCCTGCTTGACGACCAGGTTGGCGACCGTGGTGGTGGGCGGCAGCGAGTTGAGCGGCATGTCGAGGATCGTGGTGATGCCTCCGGCCGCGGCGGCGCGGGTGGCCGTCCAGAAGCCCTCCCACTCGGTGCGGCCGGGGTCGTTCACATGGACGTGGGTGTCGACCAGGCCAGGGAGCAGGACGTCGTCGCCGAAGTCCTCCAGACGGGCGCCGGCGGGCACGTCCGCCTCGTACGGCAGTACGGCCGCGATCTTCCCGGCGGCGACGGCCACCGAAGCGGCGCGCGTCCCCTCGGGGGTGATGACGCGCGTCGAGCGCAGTACCAGTTCCACTGCCACGTCGGACACCCGGAACCTCCCCATCTACTTCCACAGAGCGAAATTCAACGTTCTGTTGACGGAGTCTTCACCTCGATCGGGGGCCAGTCAAGAGCGCCCGGAGGGACAGCCCACGCGTCCGTGCCGCTATTGGAGGTTTCCACGGAATGGAATTAGGATTTCGCTCTACAGAACGTAGCTACTGCCACGGGCAGCCGGGCGGACACCCGGCGCGAGCCTTCGGGCACTCGGACAAACCCGCTCTGACCGGCGAAGACGGCCACGGCCCGGCCACGCCCCGGCACTAGGGTGGACGCCGGGCGCCGGGTAGGCTGCTTGCTTGCCTGCCAGCACCGAAAGGACCGCGCCGTGCCGACGTCCAGCGCCAGCACCACCGACGCCTCCGCCAAGACGACCGCCGCCAGCGGTGGCGTCCAGTCCCTCGAGCGCGCCTTCGACCTGCTCGAACGCATGGCCGACGCCGGGGGCGAGGTCGGCCTGAGCGAGCTGTCCGCCGCGAGCGGGCTGCCGCTGCCCACCATCCACCGTCTCATGCGCACGCTCGTCGCGTGCGGCTACGTGCGGCAGCAGCCGAACCGGCGCTACTCCCTCGGCCCGCGCCTGATCCGCCTCGGCGAGTCGGCGTCCCGGCTGCTGGGGACCTGGGCCCGGCCGTACCTGGCCAGGCTGGTCGAGGAGACGGGCGAGACGGCGAACATGGCGCTGCTCGACGGTGACGAGATCGTGTACGTCGCGCAGGTGCCGTCCAAGCACTCCATGCGGATGTTCACGGAGGTGGGGCGGCGGGTGCTGCCGCACTCGACCGGCGTGGGCAAGGCGCTGCTGGCGCACACCCCGGCGGACGAGGTCCGCGCCCTGCTGGCGCGCACCGGCATGCCGGCGGCCACGGAGAAGACCATCACCACGCCGGAGGGCTTCCTGGAGGCCCTGGAACACGTCCGCCGGGTCGGCTACGCGGTGGACGACAACGAGCAGGAGATAGGAGTCCGCTGCCTGGCAGTGTCGGTGCCGGACTCGCCGACGGCGGCGGCGATCTCCATCTCGGGGCCGGCGGGACGGGTGACGGAGTCGGTGGCGGAGTCCTTCGTCCCGATCCTGAAGGGCGTGGCCGCGGAACTCTCCGTGGCCCTGTCGAACCAGAACCACCACCCGGCCTGACGCCCGGGTCCCGGCGGAGACCTGCCGGGCAGCCCCGGCTCCGGCACGGGTACCGCCCGGCACGTGCAGCCCCGCCGGCGATTGAGGCGTGGGGGGGCGGAGCCCCGGGAGCCTGGGGGAAGCCCTGCCCCCGCGGCCACGGCTCCGCCGGGACCCGCTCAAACGCCGCTCGGGCTGGAAATGCCGCCGGAAGCCTGTCGGGCAGCCCCCGCTTCGGAACGGGTACCGCCCGGCACACCCCAGCCCCGCCGGCGATTGAGGCGCGGGGTACGGGGCGGAGCCCCGTGAGCCTCGGCGAAGCCCTGCCCCCGCGGCCACGGCTCCGCCGGGACCCGCTCAAACGCCGCTCGGGCTGAAGCGCCGGACCGGAGCGCCGCCCCGCGGGCCGGCTCCGGGGCGCGAATCCAGCCCCGCCGGCGATTGAGGCGCGGGGTACGGGGCAGAGCCCCGTGAGCCTGGGCGGAGCCCTGGCCGCGCGGCTCAGGCCGGGGTGAGGTGGGCGTCGTGCATCGCCGTGACGCGGTCCGCCGCGGCGAGGTGCCCCCGGTCGTGGGTCACCAGCACCGTCGCCGTCGACCGCTCCCGCGTCAGCCCGACCAGCAGGTCCAGGACCGCCGCCCCCCGCTCGTGGTCGAGCGCGCTCGTCGGCTCGTCCACCAGCAGGACCGCCGGCTCGTTCATCAGCGCCCGGGCGATGTTCACGCGCTGGCGCTGCCCGCCCGACAGCTGGTGCGGGCGCTTGTCCGCCTTGTCGGCCAGCCCCACCGCGTCCAGCAGTTCCAGCGCCCGCCGGCGCAGCCCCCGCGACGGGCGCCCCGCCAGGTGCGCCATGACCTGCAACTGCTCCGCCGCCGTCAGCGCGGCCAGCAGGCTCGGCTGCTGGAAGACGATGCCGATCCGCTCCCGCCGCAGCGCCGACTTCTCCGCGGCGGACAGCCCCGCCGTGTCCTGCCCGGCCACCACCACGCGCCCCGAGTCCGGGGTGACCAGCGTTGCCGCCACCGCCAGCAGGCTGGACTTGCCCGAGCCGGAGGGGCCGACGACCGCGACGACCTCGCCGGCCGCCACCTCCAGGCCCACCCGGTCCAGGGCGGTCAGGCGGGCGTCGCCGTCGGGGTAGGTCAGGGTGACGTCGTGGACGAGGAGGGTCATCGGGCGCTCCCGAGTGCGGTCAGCGGGTCGACGGCGGTGATCCGCCGGATGGACAGGGCCGCGCCGGCCGCTCCGAGCACGGTCATCACGCCGGCCGGGACGAGCACGGTGGCCGCGTCGAGTACGAAGGGGACGTCGCCGCCGGCGATGAGCGCACCCAGGCCGGCCGCCAGCGCGGTCCCCAGCCCCGTGCCGGCGAGCAGCACCACCACGGCCTGGCCCAGCGCGTCCCGCAGCAGGTACGGCGTGGAGGCGCCGAGGGCCTTCAGGACGGCGACGTCCCCGCTGCGCTGGATGGTCCAGACGGTGAAGAACGCGCCCGTGACCAGGGCCGAGATGGCGAACAGGAAGCCCCGCATCAGCTGTAGCGAGCCGTTCTCGGCCTGGTAGGAGCCGATCGCGCCGAGCGCCTGCTCCACGGTGCGGGTGCGCGTGCCGGCCGCGGCGTCCCCCGCCGCGAGCCCGGCCCCGGCCCCGTCGCCCGCGTCCAGGGCGACGACGGTGGCGACGGGCCCGGCCGGGGGCCCCGGGTCGCCGATCCCCTGCCAGTCGCCGAGGTCGGCCCAGACCACCGGGGTGTGGCTGTAGGAGGCCGTGCCCGACACCGCGTGGACGGTCAGCTCCAGGGCGCCGGTCCGCAGCCGGTCGCCGGCCCGGAGCCCGCCCAGCTCCTCGGCGGCCTTCCCGGACAGGACGACCCGGCCCGGGCCGACCCCCGGCGGGGCGATCCCCGACTCCGGCTCGACCCCGAACACCGACACGGCGGCGGTGCGCCCACCGGCCGCGGCGTTGGTGGTGCGGATGCCGACCGGGTCGGCCGACCGGACCCCGGGCCGGGCGCGCCAGGCCAGCCAGGCGCTCTCCGGCACCCGCGAGTCGGTGAACGACACCTCCTGGCCGCCGGCCGGGACCGCGAACGCGAGGTGCGTGGCGGGCAGCCCGGTGACGGCCGAGACGTTCTCCCGTGCCAGCCCGGAGGTCAGCCCCGACAGCAGGCCGACGAGCAGGGTGACCAGCACCACGACGGCGCCCATCAGGGCGAAACGGCCCCTGGCGAACCTCAGGTCTCTCCATGCGACGAACATGATCCCCACCCTGGTCCGCCCGCGGCCGCCGGGCATCGCCCCGCGGTAGCGGTCCTGGGATCGAAGGGTGCAGCCGGACATCGAACTTTCGGTTGAACGGGACCGGCCGTCGCCGCTCTACGCTGGTCGGGCCATGCCTCTGTCCGAATCCCGCCCCCGCCCCCGCGCCCACTCCCGCTCGCGTCCCCTGACCCCCGTCTCGCGCGTGCTGCGCCTGTGCCTGCACGCGCTGCTGCTGGGGCTGCTCGTGCTGGCCTGCGTACGGGCGTTCGCCGACGGCTCCCCCGGCGCGGCCCCGGCGGTGCTCGCGGCGAGCGCGCTGTTCGCCCTGGTGTACGCGGCCGGGACGCGGGCCCCATCGGTGCACCGATCGCCGCGCGCGGGCGCGCTCTGGCTGGCCGGGCTGGGCGCGGCCTGGGCGGTGCTGCTGGTGGTGTCCCCGGACGGGCTGTGGATCGCCTTCCCGCTGTACTTCCTCCAGCTGCACCTGCTGCCGCTGCGCTGGGGCGTGGCCGCGGTGCCGGTGACGGCGGCCGCGGCGATCGCCGGTTTCCTCGCGCACAGCGGGGAGATCACCCCCGGGGCGTTCCTCGGGCCGCTGCTGGGCGGCGCGGTGGCCGTCGCCACGGTGCTCGGCTACCAGGCGCTGTACCGGGAGAGCGAGCGGCGGCGCGAGCTGATCGACGAGCTGATCGCGACCCGTGCCGAGCTGGCCGCGGCCGAGCGTTCCGCGGGGATCATGGCGGAGCGGGAGCGGCTGGCGCGGGAGATCCACGACACGCTGGCCCAGGGCCTGTCCTCGATCCAGCTGCTGCTGCGTGCCGCCGAGCGGACGCTGCCCGAGGGCGCCCCGGCCGCCGGGCACATCGCGCGGGCGCGGGAGGCGGCCCAGGACAACCTGGCCGAGGCCCGCCGGTTCGTCCGCGCGCTGACCCCGCCGGACCTGGAGCACGGCTCGCTGGCGGCGGCCCTGGAGCGGCTGTGCGCGGGCGCGCCGGGACCCCGGGTGCGGTTCTCGCTGAGCGGTACGCCCGCCGCGCTCCCGACGCCGTACGAGGTGGCGCTACTGCGGATCGCGCAGTCGGCGCTGGCCAACGTGGTCCGGCACGCCCGGGCCGGGCGGGCCGAGATCACCCTGACCTTCATGGACACGGCGGTGGCCCTGGACGTCGTCGACGACGGCCGCGGCTTCGACCCTGCGCCTGCCTCCCCGGGGAGGCGCCCGGGACCGGGCGCGTCGGGCGACGACTGCGGCGACGGCCGCGGCGCCGGCTCCGACGGCGACGGTTACGACGGCGGCGGCTTCGGCCTGCCCGCCATGCGCTCCCGCGCGGAGTCCCTCGGCGGCACCCTCACCGTGGAGTCCGCCCCCGGTCAGGGCACCGCCGTGGCCGCGACCCTCCCCCTGCCCCTCCCCCTTCCCGTGGAGGCACTGCGATGACGGACCGGCCGATCCGCCTGCTCCTCGCCGACGACCACCCCGTGGTGCGCGCCGGGCTGCGCGCGGTACTGGACACCGAGCCCGGGTTCACCGTGGTGGCGGAGGCGGCGACCGCCGAGCGGGCGGTGGAGCTGGCGGCGTCCGAGGCGGTGGACGTGGTCCTGATGGACCTTCAGTTCGGCGCGGGGATGCACGGCTCGGAGGCCACCGCGGCGATCACGGCGCGCCCGGGCGGACCCCGGGTGCTGGTGCTGACGACGTACGACACGGACGCGGACATCCTCGCGGCGGTGGAGGCGGGGGCCTCCGGCTACCTGCTCAAGGACGCCCCGCCGGAGGAGCTGGCGGCGGCGGTGCGGACGGCGGCGGCCGGGCAGTCGGCGCTGGCTCCGGCGGTGGCGCTGCGTCTGATGGACCGGATGCGGACCCCGGCGGAGGCGCTGACGAAGCGGGAGCTGGAGGTGCTCCAGCTGGTCGCGGACGGGCTGTCGAACCAGCAGGTCTCCAAGCGGCTCTTCCTCAGCCAGGCCACGGTCAAGTCGCACCTGGTGCACATCTACGCCAAGCTCGGCGTGGACTCCCGTACGGCGGCGGTGGCCGCGGCCGGCGCCCGCCGTCTGATCCGCACGCCGTAGGGCCGGCCGGGGCGCGCGGGCGGTGTGCGATCGTGGACGGGTGAACCTGGAGGACCTCGTCCGGCTGCGCCGGGCCCGCGACCTGATGGACCGCGAGTACGCGAAGCCGCTCGACGTGACGGCGCTGGCGCGGGTCGCGCTGATGTCGCCGGGGCACTTCTCGCGGAGTTTCCGCGCCGCGTACGGGGAGAGCCCGTACAGCTACCTGATGACCCGGCGGATCGAGCGGGCCAAGGCGCTGCTGCGGCGCGGCGACCTGACGGTGACGGAGGTCTGTTTCGAGGTGGGCTGTACCTCGCTGGGCTCGTTCAGCTCGCGGTTCACCGAGCTGGTCGGCGAGAGCCCCAGCGCGTACCGGGCCCGCGATCACGAGCAGGGCGGCGCCGTCCCGGCCTGCATCGACAAGATCCACACGCGTCCGGTGCGGAACGGCGGGCCCCGGCCGGGGGCGTCCGCGTAGCGGGCGGCGTCCGCGTGGCGGGGAGGCGTTACGCCACCCAGTGCGGCCGGTCCACCGCGGGCGGGAGCGGGACCCCGTCGTGGAGGGCCGCGGCCAGCCGTCGTACCGCCTCGTCGAGGGTGTCCGCGGGCAGGGTGTACGGGATGCGCAGGCGGTGCTCGAAGGTGCCCGGATCCACGCCGAAGCGGGCGCCGCGGCCGATGTGGACGCCCGCGGCCGCCGCGCGTTCGGTGAGGGCCGAGCTGACGGGTTCGCCGAGGTCCACCCAGAGCGAGAGCCCGCCCGGCGGCAGCTCCCAGGACCACTCGGGGGTGTGCCGCTGGAGGGAGTCGACCAGCGCGGCGCGGCGGGCCCGCAGTTCGTCGAGGCGGGCCGGCAGGGTGCGGTCCAGGCCTTCGAGGAGCGGCAGGGCGACCAGCTGGTCGAGGACCGAACCGCTCATGTCGGCGGCGACCCGTACGGTGGTCAGCTCGGCCACCAGTTTCTCGGTGGCCCGGATCCAGCCGACCCGGAGGCCGCCCCAGTGGGTCTTGCTGAGCGAGCCGACGGTGATGACGTGGTCGGCTCCGCCGCGGCCGCCCAGTGAGGCCAGCGGGGCGGGCGCGGGGACGTCCAGGGCGATGTCGGCGATGGTCTCGTCGACGACCAGCCAGCTGCCGGTGCGGCGGGTCGCGGCGAGCAGCCGCAGCCGCTGTTCCGCGGGCATCAGGGCGCCGGTCGGGTTGTGGAAGTCGGGGATGGTGTACGCGAGCCGGGGCACGGTCTGCCGCAGCGTGGACTCGGCCACCTCCATGTCCCATCCGGTGTCGGAGACCGCGATCGGGGCGGTGCGCAGCCCGGCCCGGCGGATGGCGTCGAGGGCGTTGGCGTAGGTGGGGTTCTCGGTGGTGATCCGGTCGCCGGTGCGGCAGAGCAGGGCGATGACGAGGGCGAGGGCCTGCTGGGCGCCGGAGGTGACGAGGATCTGCTCGGGCCGGGTGGGGAGCCCGCGGCGCCCGAACCGTTCGGCGACGGCAGCCCGCAGTTCGGGCAGGCCGAAGGGGTGGTAGCCGGGAGTGCGGGCGGCTCCGGGGAGCCGGGCCGCGGCCTGGGCGAGGGCGTCGCCGAGGGTGTCCGGGGCGGCGGCCATGGCGGCGATCGCGAGGTCGATGCCGGCTCCACCGTCGGGCTGGTAGCCGCCGAGCAGGGCGTGCGCGCCGACCGGGCGGTGGCCTTCGGGGAGGTCGGTCCAGGTGCCGGAGCCGCGTCGGCTGTGCGCGTAGCCGCTCTCCCGGAGGAGGTCGTAGGCGCCGGTGACGGTGGCGCGGCTGGCGCCGATCGCCTCCGCGAGCTCGCGTTCGGCGGGCAGGCGTACGTGCAGGGCGACACGGCCGTCGAGGATCAGGGTGCGTACGGCTTCGGCGAGGGCCCGGTACCCGGGCCGGGCCAGCACTTCGGCGGGCAGCATACCGGCGAGCTGCCGGCTCCCGATCGTCCTGTCCGCCGTCTGGACCACTCGCGCGTCCGGCATGCCAACCTCCCCCGATTGGCTCTGCCCGCCAGGCCAATCGAGGTCCAGACTCGCGGTATTGGCCCCCGATTGGCAAGGAGAGCCCGGGATGATCACCGACCGTCAGGAACGAGCCCTGCTGCTGGCCGCGGAGAACCGCGTCGCGGAGCCGCTGCGGCTGCGGAACGCCGTCGACGCCCTGCGCACGCTGGTGCGCCCGCGTGGGCGGCGAGAATCGATGCCATGCCCACCCACGACGCGCCCCAGCCCGAACACGCTCCAGACGCCCGGCCGGGCCACCGCCCCGGCGACCCGGTGATCGCCGGCCTGCTGCTGGCCGCCGGGGGCGGCCGCCGGCTCGGCGGCCGCCCGAAGGCGCTGCTGCCCTACCGTGGCCGCCCCCTGGTGGAGAACGCGGTGCGGGTGCTGCGCGAGGCCGGCTGCGGGCCGGTCCACGTGGTGCTGGGCGCTTCCGCCGCCGAGGTGCGCGAGCGGGCGGACCTCGGCGGGTGCGTGGTGGTGGACAACCCGGACTGGGCCGAGGGCATGGGCTCCTCGCTGCGGGTGGGGCTGGCCTCGCTGGCCGGCGCGGGAGCGGCGGCGGCCCTGGTGTCGCTGGTGGACCAGCCGGGCATCGGGCCGGCGGCGGTGGCCCGGGTGCGGGCGGCGTACCGCTCCCCCGCGTCGCTGGTGGCGGCGGCGTACGACGGGGTGCGCGGCCATCCGGTGCTGTTCGGGGCGGACCGCTGGCCGGACGTCGCGGCCACGGCGACCGGGGACCGGGGTGCGCGTGTCCACCTGACGGAGAACGCGGCGGAGCTCATCCTGGTGGAGTGCGCGGACGTGGCGGAGCCCTTCGACATCGACGTGCCCTCCGACCTGGCACGACTGGAGGGCGCGTGAGGCGCGGCGTCGCAGCGCAGGGCGTGACCGATGTGGCACTGAGAGCCATTCGGGGTAGGAATCTGTCGACTCAGAGAATCTCGACATCAACAAACCATTGAACTTCCACCATGAGGAAATTACTATCCACTGGTCAGAAGCGCCCTGAACCCACAGACGGCGCCCGCGACCGTATTTGGAACTCTCCACACCCGACGGCACTCCGTGCCGTCCGCGCGCGAGCATTCCCCAGCGGCCGCCAGGCACCGCCGCTGAAGGAGTGACAGTTATGTCCGCACCAGCGCCGTCCCCGCTGGCCATCGTCGACGCCGAGCCCCTGCCCCGCCAGGACGAGGTCCTCACCGACGCGGCGCTGGCCTTCGTGGCCGAGCTGCACCGCCGGTTCGCACCGCGCCGGGCCGAGCTCCTCGCCCGCCGCGCCGAGCGGCGCGCCGAGATCGCCCGCACCTCCACGCTCGACTTCCTCCCGGAGACCGCACAGATCCGCGAGGGCGACTGGAAGGTGGCCCCGGCGCCGGCCGCGCTCGACGACCGCCGCGTGGAGATCACCGGTCCGACGGACCGCAAGATGACCATCAACGCCCTGAACTCGGGCGCCCGGGTCTGGCTCGCCGACTTCGAGGACGCCTCCGCGCCCACGTGGGAGAACGTGGTCCTCGGCCAGCTCAACCTGATCGACGCCTACGAGCGCCGGATCGACTTCACCGACCCCCGCACGGGCAAGGCGTACGCGCTGCGGCCCGCGGAGGAGCTCGCGACCGTCGTGATGCGCCCGCGCGGCTGGCACCTTCAGGAGCGGCACATCCGGTTCGAGGGCGCACCGGCCTCCGGCTCCCTGGTCGACTTCGGCCTGTACTTCTTCCACAACGCGCAGCGCCTGATCGACCTCGGCAAGGGCCCGTACTTCTACCTGCCGAAGACGGAGTCGCACCTGGAGGCCCGCCTCTGGAACGACATCTTCGTCTTCGCCCAGGACTACGTCGGCATCCCGCAGGGCACCGTCCGCGCGACCGTCCTGATCGAGACCATCACGGCCGCGTACGAGATGGACGAGATCCTCTACGAGCTGCGCGACCACGCGTCCGGCCTGAACGCGGGGCGCTGGGACTACCTGTTCTCCATCGTCAAGAACTTCCGTGACGGCGGCGAGAAGTTCGTCCTGCCGGACCGCAACGCGGTGACGATGACCGCCCCGTTCATGCGCGCCTACACCGAACTGCTCGTGCGCACCTGCCACAAGCGCGGCGCCCACGCCATCGGCGGCATGGCCGCCTTCATCCCCTCCCGCAAGGACCCCGAGGTCAACAAGGTGGCCTTCGAGAAGGTCAAGGCCGACAAGGACCGCGAGGCCGGCGACGGCTTCGACGGTTCCTGGGTCGCGCACCCGGACCTGGTCCCGATCGCGATGGCCTCCTTCGACGCGGTGCTCGGCGAGAAGCCGAACCAGAAGGACCGGCTGCGCGAGGACGTCTCGGTGGCCCCGGGCGACCTGATCGCGATCGACTCGCTGGACGCCCGGCCCACCTACGAGGGCCTCCGCAACGCCGTGCAGGTGGGCATCCGTTACATCGAGGCCTGGCTGCGCGGTCTGGGCGCCGTCGCCATCTTCAACCTGATGGAAGACGCGGCGACCGCCGAGATCTCCCGCTCGCAGATCTGGCAGTGGATCAACGCCGGCGTGGTCTTCGAGAACGGCCAGAAGGCGACGGCCGACCTCACCCGCCAGGTCGCCGCCGACGAACTCGCCGCGATCCGCGCCGAGATCGGCGAGGAGGCCTTCGCGGCCGGCAAGTGGCAGCAGGCGCACGACCTGCTGCTGACGGTCTCCCTGGACGCCGACTACGCGGACTTCCTGACCCTCCCGGCGTACGAGCAGCTCATCGCCGAGTGAACCGATCCGGCTGAATCGCACAGCAGCCGAATCACCCGGCCCCCGCCCCCGGTGTCGTCCGACACCGGGGGCGGGGGCTTTTCGCCGTCCGGCGCCGTCCTCCGCCGTCCGGGGACCGCCCCGGGCACCCAACCGGCGCCGGGCGGGCACCGACGGGTTCCGGCCAGTCGCCGGCCGGCCCCAACACCGAACGACCGATCGGTCGTTACCCCTTCGTAACTTGTCGCTACCTAGCGGTAACAAGTGCGGGCGTGCCACATTCCTGGCTACCACCGGCCGGAGGTACCCCCACTTTCCAAGCCACGCAGCGGAGTTGTTCCCGGCTCCGCCGTGGCCGACCGCAGGAGTTCCGCAGTGATCGGATTCCGCAAGGCGACCGAGGACCGGGTGGCGGCACGTCGGGTGCGACGACTGGCCGGTGCCGGAATGACCCTCCCGCTGGCACTGACCGCCGTGCTGACCGCTGGGTCCGGGACGGCGGTGGCCGGACCCGGGCAGGGGCCCACCGCCGTCGTCTCCATGGGCGACAGCTACATCTCCGGCGAGGCCGGCCGCTGGAAGGGCAACAGCCTCACCAACACCGGCAGTCGGAACGGCACCGACCGGGCCTGGCTGACCGGTTCGACGTACGACCCGGCGAAGGTATACGGCACCACGGCCGCCAACGGCTGTCACCGCTCCGATTCGGCCGAGGTGCGCAGCGCCGGGCCGATCGCGCAGGTCGCCGTCAACCTGGCCTGCTCGGGAGCCGTGACCGACAACGTCTTCCGCGCCTCGAACGGCGGGGTGGCCTTCAAGGGCGAGGCCCCGCAGGCCGATCAGCTGGCCTCGGTCGCCGCCTCCCACGACGTACGCGTGATCACCCTGTCCGTCGGCGGGAACGACCTCGGCTTCGCCGACATCATCGAGAACTGCGCCTACGACTTCGTGCTCTGGGGCTCCTACTGCCACGACGACCAGCAGTACGCCGTGGACCAGAAGATCGACGGGGTGATGGCCAAGGTCGGCAAGTCCGTGGACGAGGTGCGGGCGGTGATGCGCGGCGCCGGCTACGCCGACTCCGCGTACCGGATCGTCCTCCAGTCCTACCCCTCGCCGATCCCGCGCGGCGCCGAGAACCGCTACCCGCAGAGCGACTGGAGCCGCTACAACACCGGCGGCTGCCCGTTCTGGAACCGCGACTCCGACTGGGCCCGCGACTCGCTGGTACCGCAGATCGCGAACCGCCTGAAGGGCGTGGCGGCCTCCAAGGGCGTCCAGTTCCTGGACCTGCGCGACATGCTCCAGGGCCGCGAGGTCTGCGCCAAGACCAGCAAGCTGGTGAGCTCCACGGTCCCGGCCTCGGCGACCACCAGCGAGTGGGCGCGCTGGATCGACAACAACGAGACCCAGGGGCTGGTCCAGGAGTCCATGCACCCCAACTACTACGGCCAGCTCGCCGCCGGCCGCTGCCTGGCCCTCGCGGTGGCCCAGCCCGCCACGGGCGGCTCCACCTGCCGCAACACCCCCGGCCAGGACCACACCGGGATGCAGCTGACCCCCGTCCCGTAGCGGAGGGCGGCCCCGTACAGCCTTCCACCGGGGTCGGCGGTCTCCTCCGGGCGAGTACCCGACGTGCCGACCCGCGGCACACGTACGACCCCGGGGGAAACCACCTTGCACACACAACTCACCACCCGCTCGCCCCGCGCGGCGGCCACGGTCCTGACGGCCGCCGTGGTCGGCGCGGGCCTGCCGGCGGGACCCGCCCAGGCGGACCCGCTCACCGCCGTTCCGGTGCCGGCTCCCACCCGCTTCGCGGACGACTTCAACGGCGACGGCGACGGCTGGTGCCTGGCCGTTGACGAAGCCGGCGCGCACCCGGCGCGGCGGACTCCACCGGTACGCGGGGTCCGGGTACGGGTTCCGTGGGGACCCCGATACACCCGCCCAGCCCCTTCGGCATCAACTCCTGTGCAGGTCAATGGGGTTGGGATCGGCGGACGGTCGGGGCCGGGCCGGCAGGCGCCCGTGGGACAGCGGGGGCCCGCCCCGGGTACGCCTCATTGCGGTGGCGTCGGGAATGGTCCAGTCTCGGCCTGAGGGGGGAGATCTCGCCAACGGCGAGGGTCCCGTGGGCACGCCCGCGGCTCCCCCCTGCCCGGCGCGCCCTGCGCCGGCCGGCCCGTGCCGGGGGGCACGGACGAGTGAGGGGGAAGACGTGACGTTCTCCAGAACCCGCAGACGCCGCGGTCCGGTCGTGGCGCTGCTCGCGGCCGGGCTGGCGATGGCCGGCGCTCTCGCGTCCCCGGCCACCGCCGCGGGGCCTCCCGGAGGTCCCGAGGGCGTGGTCCAGTACGCCGGGGCGCGGGACGCGGTCCCCGGCAGCTACCTGGTCGTGCTGAGGGAGTCGTCGGGCGCACGGGCCGCCGCCGAGCGCGGCGCGGCCCTCAGCGCGCGGTACGGGGGGAAGCTGGGCCGGACCTTCGACGCCGCCCTGCACGGCTTCTCCGTGCAGCTGTCGGAACGTCAGGCCAGGCGGCTGGCCGCCGACCCCGACGTCGCGACGGTGGCGCAGAACCGCGTCATGCGGCTGGACGCCACCCAGCCCGCCCCGCCCTCCTGGGGCCTGGACCGGATCGACCGCCGCCGGCTCCCGCTCAGCAACTCCTTCACGTACCCGGACTCGGGCGGCACGGGCGTCACCGTGTACGTGGTGGACACCGGGGTGCGGATCACCCACCAGGACTTCGGCGGCCGGGCCCGTTACGGCTTCGACGCCATCGACGGCGGCGCCGCCGGGGACGGGCACGGCCACGGGACGCACGTGGCCGCCACCGTGGCCGGCGCGAAGTACGGGGTGGCGAAGAAGGCCAAGGTCGTGGCGGTGCGCGTGCTCGACGACGGCGGGTCCGGCACCACCGAGCAGGTGGTGGCCGGCATCGACTGGGTGACGAGGAACGCGGTGAAGCCCGCCGTGGTGAACATGAGTCTGGGCGGCGACCCCGACGTGGTCCTGGACACGGCCGTGCGCAACTCGATCGCCTCCGGGCTGACGTACACGGTCGCGGCGGGCAACGACGGCGTCGACGCCTCACAGCACTCCCCGGCCAGGGTTCCGACCGCGATCACGGTGGGTGCCAGCGACCGCAACGACGCCCGGGCGTACTTCTCCAACACCGGCAAGCTGCTCGACCTGTTCGCCCCCGGCGACGAGATCGTCTCCGCGAGCAACGGGTGGGACTCGCACGAGGCCACCCTCTCGGGCACCTCGATGGCCGCCCCGCACGTGGCCGGTGCCGCCGCGCTCTGGCTGGCCGGGCACCGCACGGCCACCCCCGCCCAGGTGGACGCGGCCCTGAAGTACAGCGCCACCACGTACTCGCTGTTCGGCATCGGCACGGGCTCACCGAACCGGATGCTGTACACCGGCACCGCTCCCCCGCGTCCGGCGGGCCCGCGTTTCGCCAACACCGCCGACGTCACGATCGACGACAACGTGATCACGTCCTCGATCACGGTCAGCGGAGTGAGCGGCAAGGCTCCCTGGTACCTGGACGTGGGCGTCAACATCAAGCACGAGTGGCGCGGTGACCTGCGGATCGAGCTGATCGCCCCGGACGGCACGGCGTACCGGATCAAGACGGAGGACCCGTACGACTACGGCTCTGACGTCCTCGGCGTCTTCGGGGTGAACGCCTCCTCCGAGACGGCGAACGGCGTCTGGAAGCTCCGGGTCAGTGACGTCGGGGACTTCTGGAGCGGCTACCTGGACAGCTGGTCGCTGCGCTTCTGACACGGACACGGCGGCGCGCACGCCACACCCGCAGTGGGTGACGTGCGCGCCGCCGTACCTTCCTCGCGCGGGCCGGGCGCCGGACGGGACGTCCGGCCCGTGATCAGTGCAGCACGCCGACCGGTTCGGGTGCCGGGGCCGCGGCCGCGCCCTTGCGGCCGCCGAGGTGGTTGAAGGCCAGGTTGAGCAGGATGGCCACCACGCAGCCGGTGCTGATGCCCGAGTCGAGGACGACGAGCAGGTCCTCGGGGAAGGCGTGGTAGAACTGCGGCGCCGCGATGGGAATCAGACCGACGCCCACGGAGGCCGCGACGATGAGGGCGTTCTCGCCCTTCTCCATGGCCGCGCCGGCCAGGGTCTGGATGCCGCTGGCGGCCACCGAGCCGAAGAGGACGATGCCGGCGCCGCCGAGGACGGGCAGCGGGACGAGGGCGATGACGGAGGCGGCGACGGGGCACAGGCCCAGCAGGATCAGGATGCCGCCGCCGGCGGCGACCACGAACCGGCTGCGCACCTTGGTCATCGCGACGAGGCCGATGTTCTGCGCGAAGGCGCTGCACATGAAGCCGTTGAAGACGGGGCTGAGCGCGCTGCCGAGTGCGTCGGCGCGCAGGCCGCCCTCGATGGTCCGCTCGTCGGCAGGCCGTCCCACGATCCTGCCGAGGGCGAGGATGTCGGCGGTCGACTCGGTCATGCAGACGAGCATGACGATGCACATGGAGATGATGGCGGCGACCTGGAACTGCGGGGCGCCGAAGTGGAACGGGGTGGGGAAGCCGACCAGGTCGGCGTTGCGCAGGGCGTCGAAGCTGGTCATGTCCAGCGGTATCGCGATCAGGGTGCCGGCGACGAGGCCGAGCAGGATGGCGATCTGCTGGAGGAAGCCGCGCAGGAACTTCCGCATCAGCAGCACGATGACCAGGGTGAGGGCCGCCATGCCGATGTTCTTCATGGAGCCGTAGTCGGCGGCGGTGGCGTTGCCGCCCTGGGACCAGTTGAAGGCCACCGGGAGCAGGGACACGCCGATCAGGGTGATGACCGTGCCGGTGACGACGGGTGGGAAGAAGCGGACCAGCTTGCCGAAGTAGGGGGCGGCGAGGAAACCGAGGATCCCCGCGACGACGATGGCGCCGAAGATGATGGGGAGGGCGTCGTCCCCCTCCCCCTTGCCGATGGCGATCATCGGGGTCACGCCGGCGAAGGAGACGCCGTTGACGAAGGGGAGCTTGGCGCCGATGCGCCAGAAGCCGAGGGTCTGGAGCAGGGTGGCGAGGCCCGCGGTGAAGAGGGAGGCGCCCATCAGGAAGGCGGTGTCCTTGGCGGAGAGTCCGAGGGCCGGGCCGACGATCATGGGCGGGGCGACGACGCCCGCGTACATGGCGGCCACGTGCTGGAGACCGCTGGTGAACATCCTGAGCGGTGGCAGGGTCTCGTCGACCGGGTGCTTCCCGTCGGACGCGCCGGTTTCCCCGGATCCCTGCGGTGTTGCGACTGCATCTTTGCGAAACCTGGGCGCGGCGGCCACGGCTTCCTCCTGTCGGTTAGACACGTCGGCAGGGACGTGGGTGTCAGGGAGGTGGTGCGAAAGCTGTGCGAGTCGAGCCTTTGTGGAGTTGTCGAGGACGGGTTTCGGGCATGGGGGTGCCGTGGCGGTGGCGCGTCACTGGTGGGGGCGGGGTGGCACGCGTCACCGGCCCCGGGGGTGCCGCGGACCGGAGCCCGCGGCACCGCCCGGGAGCGGCTGCCGCGGGCCCCGCTCGGGTCCGCGGCCACCGGCCGGGGGCCGTCCCCCCCGGCCGGATTCCTTGGATCAGCCCTGCGCGGCGATCCGCGCGAGGCGCTGGGCCTCTTCGCGGGTGGACACGGCGATGGCGTCCTCGTCCGCGGTGATCAGGCGGTTGTTCTCGACGATCTGCTTGCCGTTGACGAACGAGGCGGTCACCGGGGCGGCCGCGCCGAACACCAGGGCGGTGACCGGGTCGGCGATCGACGAGTGCAGGAAGGTGCTGAGGTTCCACAGCACCAGGTCGGCGAGCTTGCCGACCTCGAGCGAGCCGATGTTGTCGGCGCGGCCGAGGACCTGGGCGCCGCCGTAGGTGCCCAGGCGCAGCGACTGGCGGGCGTTGAGCGCGGCCTCGCGGTGCACCGGGTTCAGGCGGTTGATCAGCAGCGCGTTGCGCAGCTCGGTGTGGAGCTCACCGGACTCGTTGGAGGCGGTGCCGTCCACGCCGAGGCCCACGGGCACGCCGGCGGCCAGCATGTCCGGGACGCGGGCGATGCCGGCGGCCAGACGGGCGTTGGAGGACGGGCAGTGCGCGACACCGGTCTTGGTGCGGGCGAACGCGGCGATGTCGGAGTCGTTCATGTGGACGCTGTGCGCCATCCACACGTCCTCGCCGAGCCAGCCGGTCGACTCGAAGTAGTCGGTGGGGCCCATGCCGAAGAGCTCGTGGCAGAACTTCTCCTCCTCGACGGTCTCCGAGCCGTGGGTGTGCATGCGCACACCGAGGCGGCGGGCCAGCTCGGCACCCTGCTTGAGGAGCTCGGTGGAGACCGAGAACGGGGAGCAGGGGGCGACGGCGACCTGGGTCATCGAGTCGAAGGAGGCGTCGTGGAACTTCTTGACGGTCGCCTCGGTGTCGGCCAGGGCGCCTTCGAGGGTCTCGACGGCGTGGTCCGGCGGCAGGCCGCCGTCCTTCTCGCTGCGGTCCATGGAGCCGCGGGCGAGGGTGAAGCGCACGCCCATCTCGGAGGCGGCGCGGATGATCGCGCCGGAGAGGTCGCCGGCACCCTTGGGGAAGACGTAGTGGTGGTCCATGGCGGTGGTGACACCGCCGCGGGCCATGGCGGCCAGGGAGCCCTGGGCGGCCGAGTAGGCCATCTGCTCGTCGATGCGCGCCCAGGTCGGGTACAGGGCGACGAGCCAGTTGAAGAGGTTGTGGTCGGTGGCGAGCCCACGCGTGATCCACTGGTAGAAGTGGTGGTGCGTGTTGACCAGACCGGGGGTCACGAGGTGCCCGGTGCCGTCGATGCGGCGGACCACGTTCGCGAGGTTCTCGGGGGCTTTGCCCGCGCCGATGGCCTCGATCCTGTTGCCGGCGATGACGATGTGACCCGAGGCGTACTCGGTGTCGTCGGCGTCGACCGTCGCGATGGCGCAGTTCTCGATGACGATGCGCTCGACCGCGCTGTCAGGGGCTGCCGGTGCTGCCATGGGACTTCCTCGTGCTTTCAGTGGCGGTGCGGGCACGGCAAGGCCCAGGGATTTGAGTGCCGGAGCCGGGGGCCTTGACAGCTGACAGTACTGCCGGCCCGTGTGATGCTCAGGGTGCCGAATACAGGAAGTGGGGTGGTGTTGCCGCCCCGCCCCGGGGCCACTGCGGAGCCCCGGGACGCGGCGCGACCCGCCTCTTTAGAGGTTGGTCATGTCCACCGGGATGCGGGCGTCGGCGCCGTCCCGGAGGATGGTGGCCTCGATCAGGCCGTACGGACGGTCCGCGGCGAAGTACACCTCGTTGTCGTTCTTGAGGCCGAAGGGCTCCAGGTCGACGAGGAAGTGGTGCTTGTTCGGGAGCGAGAAGCGGACCTCGTCGATCTCCGAACGGTGGTTGATGATGCGCGAACCCATCTGGTACAGGGTCTGCTGGAGCGACAGGGAGTAGGTCTCCGCGAAGGCCTCGAGCATGTGCTTGCGGGTGGCCGCGTAGGACTTCTCCCAGTTCGGCATGCGCTGCTCGTCGTCGGTCCAGTTGAACCGCCAGCGGCCCGACACCTGGGTGGCCAGGATGCGGTCGTACGCCTCCTGCAGGGTCGTGTACTTGTCCTTGACGTAACCCCAGAACTCCGAGTTGGTGGAGTTCATGACGATCAGGTCCTTGAGGCCGGAGATGACCTCCCAGTTCTGGCCGTCGTAGGTCACCTGGGTGACGCGGGTCTCCTGGCCCTTGCGGACGAAGGAGTGCTTGACCTCGTCGGAGCCGATGAACTTGGAGTTGGCGTCCGAGGTGGGGATCCGCTCCCAGGCGTACTCCTCGATGCGGATGCGCGCCCGGTGGATCGGCTCCTGGCTGTTCACGAACCAGCGGGCCAGGTGGATGCCGAACTGCTCGGCGGACTCGATGCCGTACTCCTTGGCGAACGCGTACACCGTGTTCTTGGTGGTGTCGGTCGGGAGGACGTTGGCGTTCGAGCCGGACAGGTGGACGTCGTCCATGTCGCCGGAGAGGGCGACCGAGACGTTCAGGTCCTTGATGTGGTGGGTGTCGCCGTCCCGCGTGATCTTGACGACGCGGTTCTCAGCTTTGCCGTACTGGTTCTGCCCGAGAATCGTGGTCATGTCTGCTAGCTCCCTCGGTAAACGGAGTAGCCGAACGGGTTGAGCAGCAGCGGTACGTGGTAGTGCTCGCCCGGGTTGACCGCGAAAGTGATGGTCACCTCGGGGAAGAACGCACCGCTGTCCCTTACGCGGGGGGCGTCCTGCTGCGCCTCGGCTTGCTTCTTGGAAAAGTACGCCTCGGTCTCGAAGTCGAGCCGTACGTGGGTGGTGCCCTCCGGCAGCGCCGGCAGGTCCTTGCAGCGCCCGTCGGCGTCGGTGGCGGAGCCGCCCAGGGCCGCCCACCCGGCGTCGGAGCCACTGCGGGCCGACAGCGAGATGGCGACGCCCTCGGCGGGCCGGCCGATGCTGGTGTCCAGGATGTGCGTGGACACCGAAGCGGTGGTCTCAGTGCTCATGCTGATTCACTCTCCTTCAGCGAGTCGGGTCAGTCGGATCCGGTTGATCTTGACGAGCTCGCCACGGGCGATCTCCCGCTCGACCTCGGCGGTGTTCTCGATCCGGACCTTGACCGCGTCCCGCATCTGCTCACCGGTGGCACCGGTGGCGCAGATCAGGAAGACGTGGCCGAACTTGTCCTGGTAGGCCAGGTTCAGTTCCAGCAGCTCGGCCTTGAGCTCCTCGGAGGCGCCGGCCATGCCGCGCTGCTCGCGCGCGGAGGTCGGGTCTCCCGGCTTCGGCCGGCCGATCGGCGGGTGGCCCGCCATCGCCTCTCCCAGGTCCGCGGTGGTGAGCTCGGCCATGGCGGCGTCGCTCGCGGCGAACAGGGCGTCGGAGGTGGCGTACGGGCGCTGGGCGAGCATCTTGCTGCCCCAAGCCGAACTGGCGCACACCTCGTGCAGCTCGGCCGCGGCCGCTGCGTCGTCCAAGGCGTTGAACCGGGTCAGACCCGGTGTCGTGCTCGAAGTCACGGGAAGCCTCCGTGGCCGGGTCACCGGCCCTTGTTGCTTTGACGGGCTGCGCATAGCTAACGCTCTCGGCAACACGGCGTCAACACTTTGTTGAAACTTCCCGTACACAAAAGCCGCCGCCCGGTTGAATCGGGCGGCGGCTTGTCACCTTGGGTGAGACGCCGGTCACGCTTGGCTGTTCTTGTTGGGATTTTCCCGGTTCAGGTAGTTGTACACCGTGAAGCGGCTTACGCCCAGGGCACCGGCCACGGTCTCGACGCCGTGCCGCACGGAGAAGGCGCCGCGCGCCTCCAGTATCCGCACCACGTCCTGCTTGGCCTTGCGGTCCAGCTGGGCCAGCGGCATCCCGTGCCGGCGCTCCAGCGCGGCCAGGATGTGGTCCAGCGAGTCGGACAGCTGGGGCAGGCGGACGGCGAGGAGGTCCTCGCCCTCCCAGGTCAGCACCACGTCGTCGGGCCCGGCCCGGGACGGATCCATCAGCTCGCCGCCCATCGCGTCGACCAGCGGCTTGACCGCGGTCACGAACGGGTGGTCACGGGGCTCGGTCACGGGGTCTCCTCCGGGATCACGTTGACCTGGAGCGAGACCCGGGTGGCCCCGGCGGCCAGCGAGTCGCGCAGCAGCGCGGACACCGCGCCGAGCACCTCGTCGGCCTCACCCTCGGCGGTGTTCCCGAACGGGCCGACGTCGACCCCGTCCAGTTGCGCCTTCTGGATGACCTCGCGAGCGGCCACGGCGTGGGCAGGCGCCTCTTCGAGGTCGAAGGGCTCGGTCGTGAACTCCACTCTCAATCGCACGCGGTCAAGCTACCCCGAGGTACGCGATTTCCGGCAGGGCCCACTTGACAAGCCGGACGCTCAGCTTGCAGTCTTCCATCAAGCAGAAAGTAACTTCCGCAATACGGAAGGAGCGCACACCCCTCATGGGATACTCGGACCAGCGCTTCGATGTGAACCTCTCGATCCTCTTCACGGAACTCCCGCTCCTGGAGCGCCCCGCGGCCGCCGCCGCGGCCGGCTTCACCGCGGTCGAGCTGTGGTGGCCCTGGATCGAGACCCCCACCCCCGCCCAGGAGGAGCTGGACGCCCTCAAGAAGGCTCTTGAGGACGCCGGCACCCAGCTGGTGGGACTGAACTTCTACGCCGGCCGCCTCCCCGGCCCGGACCGCGGCGCGGTCTCGGTACCGGGTGAGGAGTCGGACCGCTTCCGCGCCAACATCGACGTCGCGGCGGACTTCGCCGCCTCCGTCGGCTGCAAGGCGCTGAACGCCCTCTACGGCAACCGCGTCGAGGGTGTGGACCCCGCCGTCCAGGACGAGCTCGCCCTGGAGAACCTGGTCGTCGCGGCCCGCGCCGCCGACCGCGTGGGCGCGATCCTGCTCATCGAGACGCTCAACAAGCCCGAGTCGCCGCTCTACCCGCTGGTGAGCGCCCCGTCCGCGATCGAGATCGTGGACAAGGTCAACGAGGCGACCGGCCTGGGGAACGCCAAGTTCCTGCTCGACCTGTACCACCTGGCGATGAACGATGAGGACCTCTCCGAGGTCATCGAAAAGTACGCCGCCAAGACCGGCCACGTCCAGATCGCGGACAAGCCGGGCCGGGGTGCCCCGGGCACCGGCGAGCTGCCGCTGGAGGACCTCCTCGACCAGCTCAGGAAGGCCGGCTACCAGGGCTTCGTCGGCCTGGAGTACAAGGCCGCCGACGCCGCCGCGTCCTTCGACTGGCTGCCGGCCGAGGCCCGCGCCGCCAAGTAGGGGACGAAAGTCCGGGCGAAGGCCCAGGCACCCGTCGCACTTTTCGTACGTATCAATAGAAGGACCTCATCATGAGCAACCTCGCCGCAAAGCCGTCGATCGCGTGGATCGGACTCGGCATCATGGGCTCCCCCATGTCCGAGAACCTCCTGAAGGCCGGCTACTCGGTCACCGGCTTCACCCTGGAGCAGGACAAGCTCGACCGTCTGGCCGCCGCCGGCGGCACCGCGGCCGGCTCGATCGCCGAGGCCGTCAAGGACGCCGACGTGATCATCACGATGGTGCCCGCCTCCCCGCAGGTCGAGGCCATCAACTACGGCCCCGAGGGCATCCTGGAGAACGCCAAGGCCGGCGCGCTGATCATCGACAT
Organism: Streptomyces sp. NPDC012888; assembly: GCF_042900645.1. Taxonomy (NCBI): domain Bacteria; kingdom Bacillati; phylum Actinomycetota; class Actinomycetes; order Kitasatosporales; family Streptomycetaceae; genus Streptomyces; species Streptomyces sp. NPDC012888. The sequence continues at coordinate 107,212 of NZ_JBIBBM010000002.1, forward strand.
GTCGTCGATCACCCCGCAGACCTCGGTCGACCTGGCGAAGAACGCCAAGGAGAAGGGCATCCGCGTCATCGACGCCCCCGTCTCCGGCGGCGAGGCCGGCGCCATCGAGGCCGTCCTCTCCATCATGGTGGGTGGCGAGCAGGCCGACTTCGACGCGGCCCTCCCGATCCTCGAGGCGCTCGGCAAGACCATCGTCCTGTGCGGTCCGCACGGCTCCGGCCAGACGGTCAAGGCCGCCAACCAGCTCATCGTCGCGGTCAACATCCAGGCCTGCGCCGAGGCCGTGGTCTTCCTGGAGAAGTCCGGCGTGGACCTCAACGCCGCCCTGGACGTCCTCAACGGCGGTCTGGCCGGCTCCACGGTCCTGACCCGCAAGAAGGACAACTTCCTGAACCGCGACTTCAAGCCCGGTTTCCGGATCGACCTGCACCACAAGGACATGGGCATCGTCACCGACGCCGCCCGCAACGTCGGCGCGGCCCTCCCGGTCGGCGCGGTCGTCGCCCAGCTGGTGGCCTCGCTGCGCGCCCAGGGCGACGGCGGCCTGGACCACTCGGCCCTGCTGCGCGCCGTCGAGCGCCTCTCCGGCGCCCAGGTCTGACCCGACCCGCCCGGCCGCAGAGCCTCCCCGTAAGGGGACCTGAGTTTCCGGATGGTGCCGGTGCTGACACCTGTCCTGTCGCGCCCAGGCGCCGGCACCGTCCGGATCACCTCTCCCTTCATCTTTCTTCAACAAACTGTTGACGTCGCGTTCGAGCCGAACCTAGGCTCCTCCGCATGGCGGAAGACGCTTTCCGTCAGCAGCTCCCGTACGGAAGGTCACCATGTCGAAGCGCGTGCTTACGACCGAGTCCGGCGCCCCGGTCGCCGACAACCAGAACTCCGCCACCGCCGGCGTCGGTGGCCCGCTCCTGATCCAGGACCAGCAGCTCCTGGAGAAGCTCGCCCGCTTCAACCGTGAGCGGATCCCGGAGCGCGTCGTGCACGCCCGCGGCTCCGCCGCCTACGGCTACTTCGAGGTGACCGACGACGTCACCCAGTGGACGTCCGCCAAGTTCCTCTCCGAGGTCGGCAAGAAGACCGAGACCTTCCTGCGGTTCTCCACCGTGGCCGACTCCCTCGGTGGCGCGGACGCGGTCCGCGACCCGCGCGGCTTCGCGCTGAAGTTCTACACCGAGGACGGCAACTACGACCTCGTCGGCAACAACACCCCGGTGTTCTTCATCAAGGACCCGATCAAGTTCCCCGACTTCATCCACTCCCAGAAGCGCGACCCGTTCACGGGCAAGCAGGAGCCGGACAACGTCTGGGACTTCTGGGCGCACGCCCCCGAGGCGACGCACCAGATCACCTGGCTGATGGGTGACCGCGGCATCCCGGCCTCCTACCGCCACATGAACGGCTACGGCTCCCACACCTACCAGTGGACCAACGCCCAGGGCGAGGCCTTCTTCGTCAAGTACCACTTCAAGACGAACCAGGGCATCCGCTGCCTGTCCTCCGAGCAGGGCGCCGAGCTCGCGGGCAAGGACCCGAACTCGCACCAGACCGACCTGCTGCAGGCCATCGAGCGCGGCGTCAACCCGAGCTGGACCCTGTACGTCCAGGTCATGCCGGCCGCCGAGGCCGAGGACTACCGCTTCAACCCGTTCGACCTCACCAAGGTGTGGCCGCACGCCGACTACCCGCTGCAGCGCGTGGGCCGCCTGGTCCTCGACCGCAACCCGGACAACGTCTTCGCCGAGGTCGAGCAGTCCGCGTTCTCCCCGAACAACTTCGTCCCGGGCATCACCGCCTCGCCGGACAAGATGCTCCAGGGCCGCCTGTTCGCCTACGCCGACGCCCAGCGCTACCGCCTCGGTGTGAACCACACCCAGCTGCCGGTCAACGCCCCGAAGGCGACCAACGCCGACAACTACGGCCGCGACGGCTTCATGGCCACCCGCAACGGCTCGCGCACGGACAAGAACTACGAGCCCAACTCGTACCAGGGTCCGGCCGAGACGGGTCTGGCGCTCGGCGCCCCGAAGGCCGTCGCCGGCTACACGGGCACCCACGCCGCCCCGCTGCACACCAAGGACGACGACTTCTTCCAGGCCGGTGAGCTCTACCGCCTGATGTCGGAGGCCGAGAAGGAGCGTCTGGTGGCGAACATCGCCGGCGGCCTCTCCCAGGTCTCCCGTGAGGACGTCATCGAGAAGAACCTGGCTCACTTCCACGCCGCCGACGCCGACTACGGCAAGCGCGTCGAGGAGGCCGTCCGCGCCCTGCGCGACGCCTGAGCCACACAGAACGCGCCGGGGGCCTGACGGGAGGTCGGGCCCCGGGTGCCAGCCCGCTGCCGCGGACCCGGATGAGGGGTGGTTCACGGTAGAGGGCAGGACGAGGACCGCGGTGGCGTCGAGCCAGTGCGGTGGTAAAGGCCCTCAAGGGCCCGTCTCTTGACCTGAGGGAGACGGATCCGAGGTGTCCTGTCGGCGCCACCGCGGTCCCAGCCGCTCCATGTGTACAGGGGCCACGCACAGAAGCCCCTGTACGCATACGGGAAGGTTGCTTCCACACCTCTCACACACCCCGCCCGGCGGGAGCGAACGGCCTCTTCCCGACGCGCCCCTCGCACCGCTCCGCGGGCATCGGCCCGCTGCGCCGGACTCCGTCCGCCGGAGTCACAGCAGCACCACACACCCCGCCCGGCGGGAGCGAACGTCCTCTTCCCGACGCGCCCCTCGCACCGCTCCGCGGGCATCGACCCGCTGCGCCGGACTCCGTCCGCCGGAGTCACAGCAGCACCACACACCCCGCCCGGCGGGAGCGAACGTCCTGTCGCGCCAGCCTCGCCCCGTCGGGCGGTAAAGATCCACCCGGACCAGAGCGCCGGGTCACGGACGGTCCCGTGACCCGGCGCTTTGCCGTGCGTACGCGCCTCACGAGGCCAGGATGCGGGCCTTCTGCGCCGAGAACTCCTCCTCCGTGAGCACGCCCTGCTCCTTGAGCGTGGCGAGCTCCTTCAACTGCGCGATCTTGTCGTCCATACCGGGCGTGGGCGGCGGAGCCGCCGGGGCCGGGGCCTCCGGGGCCGGGGCCGCCGGCTGGAGCGGTGCCTCGGGCGGGGCCTCCTGCCGGGCCCAGCGGCCGGCCTGACGGCGCGAGACGCGGTTGGAGACGGCGGTGGCCGTCCCCGCGATCGCCGCGGTGCGCACGACGCCTCGAAGTAGTCCGGGCATGGTTCGGTGCCTCCGTCTCCTCAGGCCGCCGCGTCGAGCGCGTCCAGCGCCTCGACCACGTCCTGGACCGGTACGCGGCCGCTCGCGATCATCCGGGCATCGGCCCGGCGCAGCGCGGCCGCCAGCGGTGCCGCCCACAGGTTCTCGTACAGGAGCACGGCCGCGGAGTCCCCCGGTTCGAGCAGCCTGCCCGCCTCCGAGACGTCCTCCTCGCCCAGCAGCCCGGAGGAGACCCCCTCGAAGATGGTGAGGTCCAGGCTGCCGTCGCCCGTCACGTCCGCCAGGGCCAGCCCGCGCACCGAACCGTCCTCCCCCTTCGTGAGGAAGGTCAGGTCGAGGATGCGGATGATCCCGCGGTCCACGAGGTCGGCCAGCAGCGGCATCCCCTCGCCGGTGAGGTGACTGCCAGGGAACTGGACCACCAGGTAGTCGATGGGCCCCAGCTCGTCGAGGCCGTTTTCTCTGGTCACGTCTACTCCTCCCGTCAAGCCGGCTCCACTTCCCGCTTCGACCGGCAAGGCCGAAACGAACGTAGCCCCCGGCACGGCCCGAGGAGATCACCCCCGACGGGTGAGGTGACGGTCCGCGCGCCGGACCATGCTCGGAGGCACGACGGACACCCGGGAAGGGGTGATCGATCATGTGCCGGTGGCTGGCCTATTCGGGGACGCCCGTACTCCTCGACACCATCCTCTACAAGCCCGCGCACTCCCTGATCGACCAGAGCCTGCACTCCCGGATGGGCGTCGAGACGACCAACGGCGACGGCTTCGGGGTCGGCTGGTACGCCAGGGAGACCGGCACGGACACCCCGGCGGTCGTACGGGACGTCGGACCGGCGTGGAACAACCGGAACCTGCGGGAGATAGCCCAGCACGTCATGTCGCCCCTGGTGTTCGCGCACATCCGGGCCTCGACGGGCACGGCGGTGCAGCAGACGAACTGCCACCCCTTCCGGCACGGCCGCTGGATGTGGATGCACAACGGCTCCATCGCCGGCTTCCACCAGCTGCGCAGGGAGCTCTGCGTGGCGGTCGAACCGTCCCTGTTCCTGGAGATGGAGGGGACCACGGACTCCGAGGTGATGTTCTTCCTCGCGCTGACCCTCGGCCTGGAGGAGGACCCACCGGCCGCGGTGGCCCGGATGGTGGGCCTGGTGGAACGCACGGGTCGCGCGCGCGGCATCCCGGAACCCATGCAGATGACCGTCGCCGTGACCGACGGGCGGTCGGTGTGGGCGTTCCGCTACGCCAGCGCCGGCACCGCGCGGTCGCTGTTCTACAGCACCCGGGTGGAGTCCTTGCGGGCACTGCACCCGGACGTGACCTTCCTGCAGGAGGTGTCCGACGACACCCGGCTCGTGGTGTCCGAGCCGCTGAGCGACCTTCCCGGCGCCTGGAACGAGGTGCCCGAGCACAGCTACGGGGTCGTCCGGGGCGGTGACGACTCACTGCACACGTTCGCCCCACTGCCCACCTGACCCGGCGAGGAGGACCCATGACCTTCCCCGAACGACCCGCACCGCAGCCGACGGCCGACGACGAACCCTTCGGCCGCTCCTCCGCGCCGCCCGGCAGCCCGGGCGACCCGCTCGACCGGCTCGCGCTGGTCGGGGCCTCCTGGAAGTGGGTCCTGGTATCGGCCCTGGCGACCCTGGTGTTCGGCGTCCTGCTGCTGGTGTGGCCGGACAAGTCCCTGCGCGTGGTGGCGGTGCTCATCGGGCTCTACCTGCTGGCGGCGGGCGTCTTCCAGTTCGTGGCGGCGTTCGCCGGGCACCCACAGGCCGGGGAACGCTGGTCGCGCCTGCTGGTCGCCGTGGTGTACGTCGTGGCCGGCGTGCTCTGCCTGCGCGGCCCCGAGCTGACCATCACGGTGCTGGCCCTGATCATCGGCATGGTCTGGCTGGTCTCCGGCATGCTGGGCGCGTACGCGGCCGTCGCGGACAAGACCCTCGCGCACCGCGGACTCGCCTTCGGGATGGCCGTGCTCGGCATCGTCGCGGGCATCGTCGTGCTGTGCCTGCCGATCGAGTCCGCCGTCGCCCTCACCCGGCTCCTCGGGCTCTGGCTGGTGCTGCTCGGGCTCGCGGAGGCCGCCGCGGCCTTCGCGCTGCGGTCCTCCCTGCGGCGCTGACCGCGGCGGACCGGCGCGTACACGGGCGCGGCCCCCGCCCCCTCACTGGAGGGGACGGGGGCCGCGGTGCTGCTCGGCGGGCCGCCGGGGCCCGGCGGGCCGGTCCTGCCGGTCTCAGACCTTCAGGGCCTTGATGGCGGTCGGCGCGTGGCCGGGCTCGGTCGCGAGCTCCTCGAACTCGGTGACGTCGCTCATGTCGACCGTCTTGCTCATGGCGATGTTGGTGATGCGCTCCAGGATGGCCTCGACGACGACCGGGACCTGGAACTCCTGCGCCAGCTTCTTGGCCTCCTCGAAGGCCTCGCCCAGCTTCTCCGGGTCGGTGACGCGGATGGCCTTGACGCCCAGGCCCTCGGCGACCTTGACGTGGTCGACGCCGTAGACGCCGATCTCCGGGGTGTTGATGTTCTCGAACTCGAGGTTGACCTCGAAGTTGATGCCCAGGTTGCCCTGCGCCTGGCGGATCAGGCCGAGGTAGGCGTTGTTCACGAGGACGTGGACGTAGGGGACCTTGTGCTGCGCGGCGACGGCCAGCTCTTCGATCATGAACTGGAAGTCGTAGTCGCCGGACAGGGCGACGACCGGGGTGTCCGGCTGCGCGGTGGCGGCGCCGATGGCGGCCGGGATGGTCCAGCCGAGCGGGCCGGCCTGGCCGCAGTTGACCCAGTGGCGCGGCTTGTAGACGTGCAGGAACTGCGCGGCGGCGATCTGGGAGAGGCCGATGGTGGTGACGTAGCGGGTCTCCGGGCCGAACGCCTTGTTCATCTCCTCGTAGACGCGCTGCGGCTTCATGGGGATGTTCTCGAAGTGCGTGCGGCGCTGGAGGGTGGCCTTGCGCTCCTGCGCAGAGGCGGCCCAGGCGGAGAAGTCCGGGAGCTTGCCCGCGGCCTTCCACTCCTTCGCGATCTCGACGAAGAGCTCCAGGGCGACCTTGGCGTCGGAGGCGATGCCGTAGTCCGGGGCGAAGATCCTGCCCAGCTGGGTGGGCTCGATGTCGACGTGGACGAACTTGCGGCCCTTGGTGTACGCCTCCAGGTTGTAGCCCGTGTGGCGGTTGGCCCAGCGGTTGCCGATACCGATGACGGTGTCCGACTCCAGGAACGTCGCGTTGCCGTAGCGGTGGGCGGTCTGCACACCGACCATGCCGGCGGCCAGCTCGTGGTCGTCCGGGATGGTGCCCCAGCCCATGAGGGTGGAGATGACCGGGATGTTCGTCAGCTCGGCGAACTCGACCAGCAGGTCCGAGGCGTCGGCGTTGATGATGCCGCCACCGGCGACGATCAGCGGACGCTCGGCCTCCAGCAGGAAGCCGAGGGCCTTCTCGGCCTGGGCGCGGGTCGCGGACGGCTTGTAGACCGGCAGCGGCTCGTAGGTCTCCGGGTCGAACTCGATCTCGGTCAGCTGGACGTCGATCGGCAGGTCGATGAGGACCGGGCCGGGACGGCCGGAGCGCATCAGGTGGAAGGCCTGCTGGAAGACGCCGGGGACCTGCGCGGCCTCCAGGACCGTGGTGGCGGCCTTGGTGACGGGCTTGGCGATCGTGGCGATGTCGACGGCCTGGAAGTCCTCCTTGTGGAGCTTCGAGACCGGGGCCTGGCCGGTGATGCACAGGATCGGGATCGAGTCCGCGATCGCGGAGTACAGGCCGGTGATCATGTCGGTGCCGGCGGGGCCGGACGTACCGATGCAGACACCGATGTTGCCCGCCTTGGCGCGGGTGTAGCCCTCGGCCATGTGCGAGGCGCCCTCGACGTGGCGGGCCAGCGTGTGGTTGATGCCGCCGACGTTCTTGAGCTCGCGGTAGAAGGGGTTGATCGCGGCGCCGGGCACGCCGAACGCTTGGTCAATTCCCTCGCGCTTGAGGATCTCCACAGCCGCGGCGGCGGCGGTCATACGGGGCATCGGTACTCCTGCGGTCAGGCTGTTTTTCCGGTGGTTTCCGTAATCCGGAAGTTTTGTTCTGCTATACGAAACAAGCTAGAGGGCGGCCTCCCCGCCCGTCAAGGCGCTACGGCACCCCGGAAACCACCAAAAGCCGCGATTGACTCGACGAGTTGCACAAAAAGACCGGGTCCGGTGCCCGGACGGTGGCGGTTGGTGGAGCATGGACCCACACACAGCGACGACCGGCAGGCCGGACCGGGGCCGGTCACGGGACCGGCGGGTCCCGCGGAGGGGGTACGAAGGTCAGATGGCGGAATCCATCCCGGTGCGCTGCCCGGCGTGCCTGCGCGAGAACGGCTACACCCCGCCGGTGTTCCCCTGCGCCTGCGGCAGCCCGGTCACGCCGCCGCTCGACCTGGACCGGGACGCCGTCCCGCTCACCCACCGCACCTGGACCGACAGCTGGGTCGCGGTGCGCTGCGGCAACTGCGGCCGGGAGAGCGAGTGGCCGCAGCCCGAGCTGGGCTGCGCGTCGTGCGGGACGGTGGCACGGCTGCCGGTGCACGCCGTGCCGGAGGAGGGCCCCGACGGCGCCGCGGCGGCCGGGCCGTACGGTGGCGGTGCCGGGGGCTGTACCGCGGGCGTTCCCGGTGGCGTTCCCGGTGGCGTTTCCGGGACCGGGACCGGGACCGGGACCGGGCCGCGGGGTGGCGGTGGCGGCGGGCCGGCCGGCGGGCCGCGACCCCCGCACGTCCCGCAGCCGCACACCGGGCCGGCGCCGCGGCCCCCGTTCCGGCCGGTGACCATCCGTACCGCGCGGGACGCCGTGGCCACCGCCGCGCTCTACCTGCGCTGGCTGGGCTTCCGCGACGTACGCCAGCCCGACACCGCCCGCCCCGTCCCCTCGGCGGCGGTGGACCTGCACGCCCCCGGCCTCGTCGCCCAGGTCGACCCGACGACCGCGCCGGCCGACCTGCGCGCGGTGGAGTGCGTCTGGCTGAACGGACTGACCGCTTCCGCGACCAGCGTGTACTTCGCCCTGGCCGGATACACGGAGGAGGCCCGGGCCCGCGCGGACGAGCTCGGCATACCGCTGTTCGTGATGGACTTGACGGGCATGCCACAGCCGCTCAACGACCCGGCGGACGAGCTGGTCGTATCGGGGACGGGCACCTAAGGTCGGGGACGTACATGCCCGCCGCCTGCCGAGGAGTGAACTCTTGAGCGCCCTGTACGACATCCCGCTGACCACGCTGGCCGACGAACCGACCAGCCTGGCCGCCTTCAAGGGCAAGGCCGTCCTGGTCGTGAACACGGCCTCGCAGTGCGGCCTCACCCCCCAGTACTCCGGGCTGGCCCGGCTCCAGTTCAAGTACGAGGAGAAGGGCTTCACCGTCATCGGCGTGCCCTGCAACCAGTTCGGCGGGCAGGAGCCGGGCACGGCCGAGGACATCCAGACCTTCTGCGCCGCCGGCTTCGGCGTGACCTTCCCGATGCTGGAGAAGTCCGAGGTCAACGGTGAGAACCGGCACCCGCTCTACCAGGAGCTGGTGAAGACCGCGGACGCGGCGGGCGAGGCCGGCGACATCCAGTGGAACTTCGAGAAGTTCCTGATCTCGCCGGCCGGCGAGGTCGTGGCCCGCTTCCGCCCGCAGACCGAGCCGGAGTCGCCCGAGGTGATCGCCGCGATAGAGGCGCACCTGCCCGCCTGAGCGGCGTACCGGGGGTCAGCGCAGGTCGGCCTCGTCGTACTCGTCGGCCGACCCCCGCGCCGTGAGCTCCCGGAGCTCCACCCGGCGGATCTTGCCGGACACGGTCTTCGGGAGCTCGGCGAACTCGATGCGCCGCACCCGCTTGTACGGGGAGAGCACCGCCCGGGAGTGCTCGAACAGCACCCGGGCCGTCTCCGGCCCGGGCTCCCAGCCGGCGGCGAGGACCACGTACGCCTTGGGAACGGCGAGCCGGACCGGGTCCGGGGCCGGGACGACGGCGGCCTCGGCCACCGCCTCGTGCTCCAGCAGGGCGCTCTCCAGCTCGAACGGGGAGATCTTGTAGTCGGAGGCCTTGAAGACGTCGTCGGCGCGGCCGACGTAGGTCAGGTGGCCGTCGGCGTCGCGGGAGGCGATGTCGCCCGTATGGTAGACGCCGCCGGCCATGGCCTCGGCGGTGCGCTCCTCGTCCCCCGCGTAGCCGGTCATCACCCCGGCCGGCCGGTCGTCGAGGTCCACGCAGATCTCACCCTCGTCCGGGGACTCCTTCCCGGTGACCGGGTCCACCAGCACGATGCGGTAGCCGGGCGCGGGGAGCCCCATGGATCCGGGCTTGACCGTGCCGCCGGGGAAGTTGCCGATCTGCAGGGTGGTCTCGGTCTGCCCGAACCCGTCCCGTACGGTCACGCCCCAGGCGCGCCGGACCCGCTCGATGACCTCCGGGTTGAGCGGCTCGCCGGCGGCGACGGCCTCGCGCGGCGGCCGCGCCAGGCGGCCCAGGTCGGACTGGATCAGCATCCGCCAGACGGTGGGCGGGGCGCAGAAGGTGGTCACCTGGCGCCGCTCCATCGCCTCCATCAGGCGTTCGCCGTCGAAGCGGGTGTAGTTCAGTACGTAGACGCAGGCGCCCGCGTTCCACGGGGCGAACAGGTTGGACCAGGCGTGCTTGGCCCAGCCGGGCGAGGCGATGTTCAGGTGCACGTCGCCGGGGCGCAGCCCGAGCCAGTACATGGTGGACAGGTGCCCGATCGGGTACGAGGCGTGGGTGTGCTCGACCAGCTTCGGCCGGGCGGTGGTGCCGGAGGTGAAGTACAGCATCAGCGGGTCGTCGGCGCGGGTGGGACCGTCGGGCCGGAAGACGGTGGCGTGCCGTTCTGCGGAGTCCTTCCCGGCGAGCCGCAGCCAGCCGTCCGGCACCGCCTCACCGGCCGCGATCCGGGTGTAGTCACCGGGCACGTCGTCGAACTTGGCGGTGTCCTCGGCCCGTACGATCACGTGCCGGGCCCGGCCGCGCTCCACCCGGTCGCGGAGGTCGTGCGGACCGAGCAGCGGGGTGGCGGGGATGACCACGGCGCGCAGCTTCATCGCGGCGAGCATGACCTCCCACAGCTCCAGCTGGTTGCCGAGCATGACGATGATCCGGTCGCCGGCGGCGACGCCCTGTGCGCGCAGCCAGTGGGCGGTGGCCGAGGAGCGGGCGGACATCTCCTCGTAGGAGTAGGTCCGGCCGGTGCCGTCCTCCTCGTCGATGCGCAGGGCGTCGGCCGGGTTGCCTTCGGCGATCCGGTCGAACCAGTCGAGCGCCCAGTTGAAGCGCTCGGGGCGGGGCCAGCGGAACCCGCGGTGGGCCGCCGCGTGGTCCTCGCGGTGTTCCAGCAGGAAGTCACGGGCGGCGCGGAACCGGTCGGTGGCATCGGCATGCAGTGTCATGGCAGGCATCGTGCCGTGCGGCCGGTACGCCCACCAGTGCGCCGTCAGCCGGTGATTGACCCGAAGCGCACCGAGACCCGTTCGGCCCCGGTCATCTCCAGGAGCAGCCGCTCGCCCTCGGCGACGACGGACTCCTTCACCCCCTCGCCGGCGGACCGGAACAGCTCCACCACGATCTCCGCGCGGCCCTTACCGGTGGCCGTCGCGTCCTCGTCCAGTCGCCAGACCCCGGCGAGGAACCCGTCGACGAGCAGGGTGCGGTAGGCCTGGTTCCCCTTCCAGGAACGGCCCTTGAGGCCGGGCGGCACCACGCGCGTGCGGTCGGCGTGGGAGAGGAGCACGTTGTCGAACTCGGGCAGGAAACGGGGCGGGGCCGGCGTGCCGGGGTCCGGGCGGGGCGCGTCGGGCAGGTCGAACAGCTCGGTGCCGTTCTCGTCGCGGAAGACGGCGAGCCGCGGGCGGAGGCGTTCGAAGGCCGGGCGCAGCCGGGTCAGGCCGGCCCAGGTCTGCATGTCCCGGACGGAGGCGGGGCCGAAGGCGCGCAGGTAGCGCAGGACGGTGTCGTCGAGGTCCGTGTCCGCCCGGGCGGGCCGGGCGGAACGTCCCGTCCACTGCTCCAGCGGGGCCAGCCGGACCTGGCCGCTGCGGCCCCACAGGCCGCGCGGGGTGACCTGGACGAGCTGCAGCCGGCAGCGGGCGGCGACGGACAGGGCGAGGGGGTCGGCGTCCGGCCATTCCGCCAGCAGTGCCGCGCGGAGCTCGGCCATGGTGCGCGGCGCGGCCGTGACCAGCTCGCGGGCGATCCGGGTGAGCCGGTCCAGGTCGACGCCTTCGAGCCCGGCGCGGAAGGCGGCGACCTCGCGGTCGCGGGCCGGCTGCACCAGGGGGCCCAGGAGCAGGGCGTCGTCCGCGGTGTGGGTGTGGATGGTGGACCGCATGGTGACGATCCGCACGACCTCCCGGGACTCCATCAGCCCGGACAGCTCCTCGGGGCGGAAGCCGGCCAGGCGGGCGTGCAGCTGGAAGTAGGGCGGCTTCACGTTCTGCGCCTGGAGTCCGAGGAGGTGCGCCACGGCGTCGAGGGCCGACATGTCGGCGCGGTCGAGCAGCAGCTGGCGGGCGAGCGTGGCCCGGTTCAGGGCGCGGGCGGTGAGCACGGGGTCCGTCGTGGAAGCCATGACCGCACGCTATCCACGATCCCGGACGACTTCTGTCCGCAACCGCGACCCCATATATCCTGCTTCCCAGGCAAAACCCTCACCCTGGGAGCTGACAGCGATGCCGGAGCGCAAGCACCACCCCGCTTCGCAGCCCTCGCCGCCCTCGCCGCCCTCCAGGCGCACCCACTGGCGGCGCCCGTCCACTCCCCCACCGGCCGGCCCCCCGGCGGCCACGCCCCCGGGGCCGCCCGCGACCCCGGGCGCCCCTGCGCCCGCCGTCCACCGCAGCGTCGTCGACTCGGCCGTCTACCGCGACGGCCGCCGGATCGCCTCCCCCGCCACCCTGGCCGAGACCTTCCGCCGGCTGCGCGAGGAGCCCGACGGCATGGCCTGGATCGGACTCCACCGCCCCACCGAAGGTGAACTCCACTCCCTGGCCGCCGAGTTCAACCTCCACCCCCTCTCCATCGAGGACGCCCTGGAGGCCCACCAGCGCCCCAAGCTGGAACGCTACGGCGACACCCTCTTCGTGGTCCTGCGCGCCGCCCGCTACCTGGACGCCGTCGAGGAGGTCGACTTCGGCGAACTGCACGTCTTCGTGGGCCCCGACTTCCTGATCACCGTCCGCCACGGCGCGGCCCCGGACCTCTCCGCCGTCCGCCGCCGCATGGAGGAGACCCAGGAACTCCTCTCCCTCGGCCCGGAAGCGGTCCTCTACGCCATCCTGGACGCGGTGGTCGACGGCTACGCCCCGGTCGTCGCGGGCGTCCAGAACGACATCGACGAGATCGAGACCGAGGTCTTCCGCGGCGACCCCGAGGTCTCCCGCCGCATCTACGAACTCTCCCGCGAGATGGTCGAGTTCCAGCGCGCGACCCGCCCCCTGGTGGGCATGCTGCACTCCCTGATGGCCGGCTTCGCCAAGTACGGCACGGACGAGGAACTCCAGCGCTACCTCCGCGACGTGGCCGACCACGTGACCCACACCAGCGAACGCGTGGACGGCTTCCGCCAGGCCCTCACGGAGATCCTCACGGTCAACGCCACCCTGGTCTCGCAACAACAGAACGCCGAGATGCGCGCCCTCGCCGAAGCGGGCTTCGAACAGAACGAGGAGATCAAGAAGATCTCCTCGTGGGCCGCCATCCTCTTCGCCCCCACCCTGGTCGGCACGATCTACGGCATGAACTTCGAGGACATGCCGGAGCTCAAGTGGGCGGGCGGCTACCCCTTCGCAATTCTCCTGATGGCAGTGGTCTGCGTGAGCCTGTACGTCATCTTCAAGAAACGCGACTGGCTGTAGACCGCACACCAGCAACGTTGATCAACTTAGCTCTTGCGAACCTCTAAGAGTGGCCCACAGGGCCCCCTGGGGAGAATCTGGGGAGAATCCGCAGGCCGCCCATGCCAGGCACTCCCCCACGCCTTGAGGCCGGCCCTCCAGTACCGCCGACCACCTTCGACTGCACACGGTTGCGGAGGGTAACGACAATGGGTGGCACAGCGTCTGCCGTGCCACCCATTGTCGCGACCAGGTCTGTCCTGCCTCCCCCGACGCCTACAAGCCGGCAGTTGTCCAACGACCTGGACCGTAGAGCGTCGATGTCCGACCCCCTGACTAGCCTGTCCCCGTGACGCCCACCGATGACCGACAGTTCCCCACCGCGCTCGCCAGTGCGCTGGCCGTTCCCTTCGACTACGCCGATGGGAAGACCGGGGTCGACTTCGAGCCCTTCCCCGCCTTCCTCTCCGCTGCCGAGACCACCGACTGGTTCCAAGCGTGGACCGGGAACAGCGAGCTGGACGGTGACGACTTCCGCGTGTTCGGACAGGACGGCTCGGGCGGGTACGCCGCGATCTGGCTCATCCGCCCGAGCCGGCCGCTGGCCGAGCAGCCCGTCGTCTTCCTCGGGTCCGAGGGAGAGACCGGCGTCGTCGCCCGCGACCTGGGCGACTTCCTGTGGCTCCTGGCCGACGGCTTCGGCCCCTGGGAAGCCGCCACCTCGTACGAGCCCGACTGGAAAGCGCACCCCAACCCGGAGCTGGCAGCCATCGCCGAAGGCTTCGCACCGCACCAGCGCAGGACGGCGGCAGCCGTGATCGAGCTGGCGGCCCAGGAGTTCCCCGACTTCGACGACACCATCATGGAACTCTGCCGCTGAACCCAGCGCCGCCGTCGCGGACGTTCAATCAAGTCCCCATGCCGGCCTGCTGCATTCGAGCATCGCTGTAGCCTCTGGCCATGAGCCATGGGAAAGGCGAGGGCAGTCTGGTCCTGAAGGCCCGCGAAATGCTGGCCACCGGACGGGACGAGGAGGAGGTCTTCGCCGAACTGGCCGCGCGCACCAGCGACTGGGACATCTCCGCGTTGGCTGTGTGTCTGGCCCTCGGAGTGCCCCGGACGGACGCCGAAGCCCGAATCCGCGAGGCTCGACCCCTCTTCGACGAGTTCGAGGTGGGAGAGGAAGACCTCGTCGCCATGTTTCTCGCCTGTGGGCACGTGTTCGTCGTGGACCGGGTGCTGGACGCTCACGGTGAACGGATCCGCGACCTGTTGTGGGCTGCCGCCTGTGCCCACGGAGGCTTTCCTGGCGGCATGATCCCCTGGTTTCGTACCGGGGAGCTCACGAAGATCTTCCTACTCTTCGCGCAGACCCGGTTCCGCGACGGGCGGGGCTCACCTCCCGAGTTCTGGGCGGCCATGATCACGGCCGGGGAACTACTGGCCACCGAGGACAGCCCGGACCAGGCAAAGGTAACGGCGGAACTGGAACATTGCCGGGCGCAGGCGACCAGCGTCGATACGGAGTCTCAGATGCGGCCGTGAGAGGAGACCAGAGCCTCGGGTACGTACCCGGGCACCGTGCCGAGCAGTGCGTCGATGGCCACGCGCCCCTTGCCGCCGGCCTCCGGCATGAAGTGGGCATAGTGGTCCAGGGTGATGGTCGGACTTGAGTGACCGAGCCACCGGGCGAGCGTGACGATGGACTCGCCCGCTTCGAGGAGGACCGAGGCGTAGGTGTGTCGGAGCACGTGGAAGCCGTCCTTGCGCGAAGTCTTCCACCGCGCACCCTTCTCCCGTACGGGAATGACTCCGGCCGCGGCGAGGGCCGGCTTCCAGGCCTCGTCGTTGAAGATGTTGGCGCGGATGGCGTTGCCGTACGTCGTCGTGAGGACGAGTGGGAAGCTCTGCTTCTCCCGGTCCGGCTCCGGTCCGCCCCAAGGGAGCTCGACGTCGACCGCCGGGTGGTCGAGGAAGTACGCGGCCAGTTCCGTGGCCACCGACTGGGGCATGTCGACGATGCGCGTCTTGCCACCCTTGGGCAGAGCGAAATAGAGCCGTCCGGAGAGAAGTTGCACCTGCCTGCGCACCCGGATGACACCGCGCTCAAAGTCGATGTCCCTCGGCGACAGCCCGAACACCTCTCCCTGGCGCAGCCCGCACCCAGCGCGACGACGACTGCGATCCGGTAACGAGGATTGATCACGTCCCGCACCCTCTGCGCCGTTGTCAGCGGCCACGCGTCACGATCCTCGTCCGGCGCCTTGGGCCAACGCACCGTCTTGGCCCGCATCGGGTTGCGGACGAGGCGCTTGTCGTCGATCGCGGTCTCGAAGATGTTCGACAGCGAGGTGAGGATCTGCCGGGCGTACCGCGGAGAGCATTCGCCTTCGAGCGTGGCTATGTAGCCGCGCAGAACGGTCGCCGACACGTCGCGCAGCGCCACCGCACCGAGGTGCGGAAGGATGTGGAGTCGTACACGCTCGTCAACTCGCTTGACCGTGCCGGGCGCGCCGCGAACGCCGGCGCGCCAGTGGCGCGTGACGAAGTCCGTCAAGGTGATGGAGCCGTCGCGCGGGTCTACGAACTCGCCCCGTTCGCTGTCGGTGCCAGACCTCCGGAGCCACCCCTTGGCGTCCTCCAGCACGTCGAACGACATGTCCCGGACGCCCGGGATTCCGGCGACACGATATCGAGACCCCTTGCCGTAACGGGTCGTACGCTCACGCTTCCCCGTGACGGGGTCCTTCTTCTTTTTGATCCAACGGTCTTCGATATAGCCAGCCAATGAATTCCTCGGGGTGGGGGTTGGACGTGGGGCAGGCGGCAAGGCCAGTTAGATCGCTCAGGCTGTGGTCGGATACCCGATGCGACGCTGCGGGACGACATTTACCGGACTTAGGGACGTATTGCTGCGGGAGTCCACCTGCTCCTGTTCTCGAATCCACTCGTCAAGCATTTCGATCCGGTACATCACGCGTCCGTTCCGCCCCATCCGAAAACTCGGTGGACCTTGGCGACGGTGCCGCCACACGTAAAGGGTGCAGGGCGACAGCCCCAGGTGTTCGGCAGCTTCACGCACGTTCAGAAAACCCCTCCCCAGCGGCGGCACACGGGGAGGCGTAGGGGCATTCGCCAGCAATTCACTGTCACGAGCAACACTTCGCATGTATCGAACCTTCGGGGTCTTCCGTAGACAACCTGCGGCGACGGACATCGGGCATGACGAGCCCGCCCCCGCTTGCTGTCGGGCAGATGGAGCGGACTACTTCAATGGTCTGGAGAATCCCCGGTTCGCCTGTGCGCCATAGCCGCTCCGGACGGCGGCATCTACCTCCCCTACGAGGACTGACGGGCCCGGAACAGCAGCCTGCGGCCGGTGACCAGGTACCTCCCGGTCGCAGGCATTCGCGATGTGCAAGGCCGACAGGCCATACCCACTGGCAGTCGCAGGATCAGTGGTGGGCGGCCCCTGCCGCCGGCAACGGAGCCAGGAGGTCAACGGCTTCCTCCCAGCGGAAGCGGTCGGCGCCACCACCGGACTTCGGACGGTGTGGCTCGTAGCTCCCGACCAGGACGCCCATCTCACGCAGCTCGGCGAGGCTGCGTTGGTACGCGCGGTGGGCCGCGAGGGCGATGTTCACGTAGGGCAGGACAGCGGTGGGGATGCCCATGCCCGGCGCCTCGCAGAGGATGCCGAGGGCGAGGTTGTCCGCGAAGCCTGCCGCCCACTTGTTGACCGTGTTGAAGGTGGCCGGGGCCACGGCGA
Organism: Streptomyces sp. NPDC012888; assembly: GCF_042900645.1. Taxonomy (NCBI): domain Bacteria; kingdom Bacillati; phylum Actinomycetota; class Actinomycetes; order Kitasatosporales; family Streptomycetaceae; genus Streptomyces; species Streptomyces sp. NPDC012888. Next base: position 124,083 of record NZ_JBIBBM010000002.1, read on the forward strand.
TCGCGTCGGCAGGTGGGAAGGACCGTGCGTCGCCGGGCGCGCGCCAGGCGGAGCGGACGGGGTAACCGGTCCACTCCTCGATCGCGGCGACATCGAGGAAGGAAAGCCCCTGCGGGGTGGCGACGACGCCGACGTCCCACCCCCGCTCGTGCGCGGCGTCGATCAGCTTGCCGACGTCGCCCGCGATCCCGGCCGCGCAGACGACGACGTACAGGAAGGGCTTGCGCTGCGGCTCGGTCACGCGGGTACTCCCAATCGGCGGCTGAAGTGGTGGAGCTCTGGCAGCGTACGCCGACGGTCGCGCGCCGCCATGTCGGCGACCAGGTCCCGGACGGCTGGGCGCCGTACGTCCTGGGCCGCGCAGGTCTCCGCGATCCGCAGGGCCTGGTAGCCGTCGGCGAGGCGGCCCTGCTGTGCGTAGGCACGGGCGGCTTCCACCCATAGGGCGGCCCGGCGCTCGGGAACCGGGATGTGGCGGCGCATGAGCGGACGTGCGATGTCGATGGCGACGCCCGCATCGCCGAAGGACACGGCCGCGCTGACCTCGTGGAGGGCCACGTTGGTGGGGCTGAAGTTGGCCCAGGCATCGGGGTGGTCCAGGGCGACGTACTTCGCCACCTCCTTCGCCTCGGCCAGGAACTCCGCGGTGGCAACGCGGTCCCCGGCCCTGCTGGCAGCCGTGACTCCGCGCAGCAGGAGTAACCCGAGCACGGAGAGGTGGTGGTGGGGCTGCCGGTCGTAGGCACCGGTGAGTTGTGAGGCCGTGTGCTTGATCAGCGTGACGGCCTGGCCGGCGTGCTGTTCGCGGACCAGGACGTGCGCGTGGAGGCGGACGCTGGCGGCGAGGACGAGCGGATCACCGGCGCGTTCGGCCTCGGCCATCGCGCGACCGACGGCGAGCCACGCAGTGCCCGGGTCCCCTTGCTTGAGCAGAAGGCTGGCCGATGTCTGGTAGGCCGTGGCCAGGAAGCGGGGAAGCTCCTCGGCCTGCGGGGAGCCGGCGATGCAGTGGCGGAGATCGGTGATCAGGCCGGGAAGGGTCCGCTCCAGCTCCGCGTAGTCGCATGTGCTCCAGAGGCGCCGGATGGCCGTTGCCCGGCTTCGTAGCTCCCCGGACTCCGGCTTTTCCGTCGTCGGTGCCGTCGGCATCCCGGGCATGAGTGCCTGGACGAGCGCGGGGTGCGCAGCCGTCGGCGCGACCGAGGCTGTGAGCGCGGTGACGCTGGCGGCAAGGAAGGTACGACGGCGCAGCATTTCCTCTGTCTCCGGATCGTGGGGATCGGCTTCCGGGGCGGCCTCCGCCAGACCGAGTCGGGCCGGGGGAATGTGCAGGATGCGGGCGACGTCGCGCAGAACCCGGATGTCGTCCGTTCCGCGTCCGCCCTCCAGTCGGCTGATCTTCGACTGGTGGTATCCGAGCTCGCCGGCCACGTCCGCTTGCGAGCGGCCCCGTAAGACCCGAGCTCGGCGGATCAGTTCACCGATGCGGTGCGCCTCGCCCTGCGTGTCGACCATCTCCGCCACGGCCCCTTCTGCCGAGACCGATCCTGCCTGCTCAACCGAGCCTAGCTGCAACGAACTTGCCCGCCATGCACAACGTGCATGAACGATGCAGGGGCTGCGCGGCACATCGCGCAGCCGCCTCCTGACCCGCTTGCCTGGTGGAACCGCACCCCTCCAGGAGGCTGCTCATGGAAGTGCACGAGGTCACGTTGACCGTCACGAGTACGCCCGAGGGCGCCGCTCGCGCCCGGCACCAGGTGATGAACGAGATCAGAGGCTGGCGCTCGGTCATGGGCACCGACGGCATGTACGTAGCAGAAGCCGTGGCCGGCGAACTGCTGGCGAACGCCGTTCAGCACGCGGGAAACGGAGCCGCTTCCGTGACCGCTCGCCTGCACGGAAGCCGACTGCGCTTCGAGGTCCGCGACCGGAGTTCCGTCCTCCCCCACGCACGCCCACCCCGTACGGACGCCGAGGACGGCCGCGGGCTGCTGATCATCGACGCACTCGCCGACCGGCACGGCGTCGACCACAGCTCAGGCAGCAAGTCCTGCTGGGCCGAGCTCGATCTGTCCGCACCCATCTCGGTCCCGCCGTCCATCACGCAACCTCCCCTGCAAAGGAGTTGAACGCATGGCACCCCATCGAGCTCTTGCGACGAGCGCGGAGGTCATCGCCGTACGTCCGGGGAGCCCCCTCTCCGGTTCGGTCACGGTCGACGGCTCCAAGAACGCCGCCCTGCCGCTGCTGGCCGCCGCAGCAGCCGTGCGCCGGACCGTCCAGCTGCAGAACGTCCCCGCCAGCGCCGACGTCCACTGGATGCTCACCTTGATCCAAGGGGCGGGCTGGCACGTCGCCCGGGCCGTGGGACGGCCCGACAGCGTGGTGATCATGCCCCCTGACGTCGTACCCGCGGAACTCGACCTGGCCCCGGCCGCCCGGATCCGCGCGTCGTACTACCTGGTGCCCACCCTCCTCGCCATACAAGGGAGCGCCCGGCTGCCCTGGCCCGGGGGATGCCGGATCGGGGAGCGCGGCATGGACCTGCACTTCAAGGTGTACGAGGCGTTCGGCGACCGCGTAACCGTCCATGACGAGGGCTATGACGTCGAGGCCGGTCGACCCGCCACCGGAACGGTCTCCCACACGTTGCCGTTCCGGTCGCGCGGTGCGACGGTCGTCGCCGTCCTGCGTGCGGTCGTCGCAGGCCGTGCGCTGCGCCTCGGTCGGCCGAACCTGTCGCCGGAGGTCCTCACCGTGCTGGACGCCCTGCGCTCGGCGGGATGGGATGCCCGAGCCGGCGAACAGGTCCTGGACCTGAGCCCGGCAGCGGCATCACCGGCCGAGATGCCGGCTTGGCGCGTTCCGGGTGACAAGATCGAGGCAGGCACCCTGGCCTGCGCCGTCGCCGCCACCGGTGGGACCGCGCGCATCGAGGGCGTCCAAGGTCGGGATGTCGTGCCGTTGCAGGCAGCCCTACAGCGGCTGGGCATCCCCGCCGCGGTACGGGAAGACGTCCTCCTGGTCGACGGGAGCGCCGCCCGGCCGACAGGCCGCCCCCTTCGCGCCATCGCCACACTCGCCACCGGCGGTCTGGACGCCGACTTCGAACCTCCCCTGATGGCACTGGCCCTCGGCCAGCCCGGGACACACCTGTTCGCCGACTCCATCAACCCCGGCCGCCACGGGAACCTGCTGCCCCAGCTGGCCCGGCTCGGCGCGGAGATCGAGGAGATCTCCCCCACCGAATGCCGGCTGACCGGCCCGCAACGCCTCACCGGAGCCGGGGTCGAGGCCACCGACATCCGCACCGGCTCCGCGCTCATGGTCGCCGCGCTGACCGCCCGCGGAATCACCACCCTCGGCGGAGTCGACCAGCTCCGCCGAGGCCACGCCGACCTGCCCGGCAAGCTCCTCCACCTCGGCGCCGACATCTGCGAGGTCGCGCCATGAACCCGACCCGTTCCCTACGACGGATCATGGCCACCACCGACGTCCACTCCGCCTTCGGCGCCGACGGCCCGCTGCTCGGGCACCTGCACCAGGCGCGCACGGACAGTCTGCTGGTGGACTGCGGCGACTTCTTCGAGGGCACCGGGCACTACCGCCTCGGCCGGGGCGCGCTCGAACGGGACATCCTGCTCGCCCTGTACGACGTCGTCGCTCCCGGGAACCACGGTTGGCCGCACTACTTCGGGCCCGCCCTCCACCAGCGCACCGTATGTGCCAACGTCGTCGAGGCCTCCAGCGGAAACGCGCTCTTCCGACGTCTACGCATCGTGAACATCGCTGGCCGAAGGACGGCCGTCACAGCCGTGATCGGCCTGCAGGCGTTCAACTCGATCCCGGCCGGGCAGCGGTCCGCCCACCGCGTCACCGACCCCGTCCAGACTCTGCGCGAACTGATGCTCGCGCACCACCACGAGGTCGACTCCTGGGTCCTCCTCAGCCACTCCGGCTTCGAGCAGGACCTCCAGCTCGCCGAGGCGTGCCCCTTCCTCGATGTGGTCTTCGCCGGCCACTGCCACAGCGAACACACGGGACCCGAACGGGTCGGCAGCACCCTCGTGCTCAAGGGCCAGGAACTCGCCGTCGGCTACGCAGTCGCCGAGCTCTCCCCCGAAGGCTGGGTCGGACGGACCGCCCGTTTCCCCGACACCTCGGGATCCGTCCTACCGACCGAGTTGGCCTCCGTCCGTCAACAGATCGTCTCCGTCGACGCACAGCTGGCCGAGCCGCTGGGACGTCTCGTCGCGCCCTATCGGAACAAGCCGCTCGACCGCCACGCCCTGCTCCGCGAACTGGCCGGCTACGCAGCGGACTGGGCAGCGAGGCCGTCGTCCTCAACGAGACCGCCGTGCGCACAACGCTGCTGGGCGAAGTCCTCACCGCGGGTGACCTGCTGGCCATCGAGCCGTTCGACAACAACCTGGTCGAGGCCCAGGTCGCGCCAGCCTTCCGGCATGACCCCGCTGCCCTGCTCACTCACCTCACCGAGCAGGCCGGACCCCTGATTGCCTCCCCCGATCCGCTCCCCGCCGGCCTGGCGAGCGTGCTGACCACCGACTACCTCGCCGACACCTGTCTCAGCAGCCGAGCCCAGCCCTCGGGCCTCAGCCTCGGCTCGGCGATCCGGAGCATCCTCACCAACGGAGACGACCAGTGATCCTCACCGGACCCGAGATCGCCTCCGCCTCGAAGGACGGACGGCTGCGGATCTCCCCCTTCATTCCGACCCAGGTCAACCCGAACAGCTACAACGTCCGCCTGGGCGGGACTCTGCTCACCTACACCGACCAGGTACTCGACGCCCATCGCCCGAACCTCACCCGCCGCACAGAGATCGGCGACGACGGCCACGTCCTGCAGCCCGGCGAGCTGTACCTCGGCCACACCTTGGAGGAAGTGGGATCCGACCTCTTCGTCCCCCTGCTCTTCGGCCGTTCCTCCGTCGGCCGACTGGGGCTCTTCGTCGAGATCACCGCACCCATCGGTGACATCGGCTTCCACGGCCAGTGGACGCTGATGCTCACCCCGACCCGCCCCGTGCGCGTCTACGCCGGGATGAAGATTGGGCAGATCATGTTCTTCGTCTCCGAGGGCGCCATCGACCTGTACGAGGGCAAGTACCAGGCGGCCTCCGGGCCCCAGCCTTCCACGTACTGGCGTGACCTCGACGCCACGACGGTGACCTCGTGATCCTCACCGGACCGGCCATTGCCGCCGCCCGCGAGGCGGGCCGCATCACCATCGACCCGTACGACCCGAACCGCCTGTCCCCCAACGCGTACGACTGGCGCCTGGGCAGCACGCTCCGCGTCTGCGAGGGCGACCTCGACGCCGCCAGTCCCACCGCCTTCTCCGAACTCACCCTCCCCGACAACGGCTACGTCTTGGAGCCGGGCCACCTCTACCTAGGACACACCCTGGAGCGGACCGGCTCCGAGACATACGCCCAGCTCCTCAACGGAGACCGCACCACCGGCTCGCTCGGCATCTGGGTCCACGTCTCCGCCCCGCTCGGACACCAGGGCCACGCGATCCGCTGGACCCTGGAGATCCGAGCCACCCGCCCCGTGCGCGTCCGGCCCGGCATGACCTTCGGCAAGCTCGTCTTCCTCCGCACCCACGGCTCCCCGGCCAGCTACCAGCAGCACGGCCTCAAGTACCGCGCCAGCGAGGGCATCGAGACATCCCGCCTCTACGAGGAGAACCCCGGAGGCCACCGGTGAACCGCGTCGTCGCCACCGCCCTCGACCTGCCGTTCCCCAGCCCCGGCGGAAGCGTCGAACTCTTCCTCGACCTCTACGCCGGCACCCAACCCGCGATCCCCGCCCACGCCTTCATGCTCGCCCCCAACGGCGCCCGGCCCCACCCCCCAGCCGGCATCGACCTACTGCACGCATCCGGCAAGTGCCTCGACGGCCACGCCTTCAGCCGGTACGTCACCAACCTGCGCCACGCCATGACGGCCGCCATCGACCCGCACCAGATCAGCGTGCTGCACCTGCACCACCTGGCCTTCGGCGCCACTCCCGCCCTCCTGCGGGCCCTACCCGCCCACCCCCGGATCGCTTTCGTCCACGGCACCGACCTCCTGCACGCCGAGAACCACACCACGCAGCTGCGCGTTCTCCGCGAGACAGCCTCCGCTGCCGACGCGATCGTCGTCCCCACCGGCGCCATGGCCGACCGCCTGCTCAAACTCGCCCCCAAGACCGACAGGCACAAGATCGAGAAGATCCCCTGGGGCATCCCCGACCGCCTCCTCACCGGCCCACCGCCCCGGCCCGCCCGACGTCCCACGAGCCACCTGCGGATCCTCTTCGCAGGCCGCCTCAGCTCCGAGAAGGGCCTCGAACCCCTCCTCCAAGCCGTCGCGGCCACCCGCTCGGTCGAGCTGAGCATCGCGGCCCCGCGCGCCCAGTTCCTCGACCTCGCCCCGGTCCTCCGCCAGCTCGGCGTCCACGTCCGCTACCTCGGCTGGTTCCGCCGCGACCAACTGTGGAAGGCCTTCGCCGACCACGACGTCCTGGCCGTGCCCTCCACCACCGTGGAGGCCATGGGCCTCGTCGCCCTCGAAGCCCAGGCCTGCGGACTCCCCGTCCTTTACCAACCCGTCCCCGGCCTCAGCGAAGCCCTCTCCGGCACCGGCCTGGCCACCGACTTCACCAACCCCACCACCGCAGCCCACGACCTCCACCGTCTGCGCACCACCCCCGGCCTCCTGGAGATGCTCCGGGCATCCGGCCGCACCAATGCCGCCCGTTTCCCCCTCAGCACCACCGCCACGGCCATCGCCGACCTCGGCCGGCGACTCGCCTGACACCACCCGTGGCGCAGCCGGCACCGCCCCGGCCGCGTCACTAACCTGGCCAGCGGACCACCCGCGGCCCACGACGATCGGGAGACCATGACCCACACCACCGACCGGATCGAAGACCTCCTCCAGACCGGCGTACGCGACGAGGTCTACCCCGGCGCGGTGTGGGCCGTCGGGAACGCCGACGGCATGCAGGCCAGCGGAGCCGTCGGCCTCCTCGACCCCGACCACCCGGACGAGCCGATGCGGCTGGACACCGTCTTCGACGTGGCCAGCCTCACCAAGATCCTCGCCGTCTGGTCCACGATCGGCACCCTGGTCGAAGAGGGAAAGCTCCAGCTCCACACCCCGCTGGGCGCCTTCTGGGACGAAGTCGCAGGGCATCCCCTCGCGCCGGCCACGGCCCACCACCTGCTCACCCACACCGCCGGCCTGCCGCTGCGCGCCAACCTCAAGAACCTCTACGGCACCGACCCCCAGGACATTCGCGACGGCGTCCTCCACGAGGCCCTCCACCGCCCGCCGGGCGAAGCCGTCGAGTACACCGACCGAGCCGCCCTCGTCCTCGGCTACCTCGCCGAACACCTCTCGGGCCAGCCCCTGGACCAGCTCGCCACCGACCGCATCTGGCGCCCCCTGGGCATGACGCAGACCCGCTTCGGCCCCCTCCCCGATGCCGAGGCGGCCCGCTGCGCCCCGACCGAGTACGACGCGACCACCGGCACCCACCTCAAGGGCACCGCCCACGACTTCTCCGCCCGCCTCCTCCGCGGCGTCTGCGGCATCGCCGGCACTTTCTCGGTCCTCGACGACTTCACCCACTTCCTCTGCCACATGCTCAAGCCCACCCCGGCCACCTTCAGCCCCAGCTGGATCAAGGAGTCCCTCCGTATCCAAACAGGCGGCCTCACCCCCGCCCGCGGCCTCTTCTGGCATCCCGAGCCCGGCACCGAACCCAAGGAGGACATCTGGGTCCACTACGGCTTCACTGGCACCGGCATGTGGATCAGCCCGGAGCAGGCCCGATGGGCCGTCCTCCTCACCAACAAGCTCCGTTTCAACCGCGACCGCGAGCCCTTGGCCGGGATCCGCAACGCCTTCTGTGCCTCCGCCTTCTCATAGACGAGGTGTACGAAGACCCCAACTGTCAGCGGCCAGTGGCACAATTCAGCCATGTGGAACAACGAAGAGTTCCGTATGGCAGAGGGTGCCCACATAGTCGGGCACCAAGGCGATTCCTTCGAAATCCAGGTCACCGTACCCACCGACGACGACGGGTTTCTCGGCCGCGAGTGCCCGCACTGCACGATGACCTTCCGTATCGACGCAGACGACTACCAACGGCTTCCAGACAATCTGACGCTGTGCGTCTACTGCGGCCACCACAGCGGCCATTCAGACTTCATGACCACGCAGCAGCAGGAACGTCTGCTGCGTGTCGCCGAGGATCTGGGCACCCAGATCGTCAGCCGGTCACTTCACGATATTTTCGGCGGCCTCGCCCGCAAGAGCTCGCGAAGAAGCTCGGTGTCCTTCTCCTCCAAGCCCGGGAAGCCCTTCTACCCCAGGCCTCTTCCGGGTATCGACGAGGAGCGCCTGGTACGGGTCCGAACCTGTCCCGGCTGCCGGGTCAAGTACGCCGTCTTCAGCGAGCACCGCTACTGTCCCGTCTGCGGCGAATTGCCAGCGGCGTCGGTCGCGTTCGATGCCCTCCAGGCCGATACCGCTCGCCTGGACGCACTCGAAGCGATTCCCGCGGATGTCAAGGCTGCCCTTTGTGAGCAGGGAGTGTTCTCACGCAACTGGGTGGACACTATCGAGAACGTGGTGGGGATCGTCGAAATCCTGGCGTCCTCTCTGTTCAAGGCTTCCGTGCATGACGCAGATGCCCGGCTCCGCGGAAAAGGCAACGTCTTCCAGCGCTTGGAGGACCTGGCCGCGCTCTTCACCGACGCCGGCTTTCCGGATGTGCGGACCGCGCTCGCATCGGACACCTGGGACCGCCTCCTCCGTACCTGGGCAGCACGTCACGTCTTCACGCACAACGATGGCGTGATCGACCCGAAGTACCTGACCCGCGTCCCCCGCACGCCCCTCCGTGTCGGACAGCGCCTCACCCTCGACGACCCGACCTGCCGCCGCGCGATCGAGGACACAACCTTGTTGTGCACAGCGCTGACCGAGCTGACATCGTGAAACTACGACCACTCTTCGTGGGGGCTGACTTCAAAGTCCGGCTATCAGGGGGAGCTACTCGTACGTCTCTTTCCGAAGGGCGCGGTGCCGCCGGTCGCCCTGCCCGGCGCCGTTCACCGCGTTAAGAGACGGGAGCACCGCACCGTTGTTCCACAGCCCAAGATGATCACGGTGGACGGCCACGACATCGTTCTGCAGGGCGCAGCGTTCGGCAGGGCCGCTGAAGTACGCGGTGGTGACGAAGACAGCAACTTCGGCCTTGAAGTGCATCTGCGAGCCAAGGAGGTTACGAACCTCTCCATTGGAGATCTTCCGTTTCGGGTTGTACCGCTTGCACTGGATCACCATCGTGCGGCCATCGGGCAGCCGTCCGCGCACGTCGGCACCGTTATCCCCTGTGCCGCCGACGCGGCGGACATCCGTACAGCCGTCCCGCCTGCAGAGGTCGGCCACGAAGTCCTCGAACTGCGTGCCATCCATCACGTCGACCTCGGCGAGCGTCCGATGGCCCGTCCTGACGGCTTCCTCGTGGCGCCACCGCCGATCGCCGCCCCGGACCATGCGGTCAGTCTTCCACAACCACCAGCCTCCACCGCCGACCGCGCCGAGGGCCAACAATCCCACTGCATAGGGCCAGATCGTCGACCAATACGTCAGGAGCAGCGCCAATGCGACGACGCCACTCCAGGCACCCGCCTTGAGCCGGGCTTCCCGGCGCTTCCGCGATGCCGACCGACGCTTCTTGCGTGCTGCCACCCAATTCCTCCCCGCCTCCGAGTAACAGTCTCGGCAAGACGGCGCGTGTCAGTAAGGGCGCCTGCCGGCCATGGCTCGTTCCCTGCGACCTCCCGCGATGCAGCCGAGGCCAGCGAGGCGACCCTGAGGGAGACTTGCCAGCGCGCCACTCCCGACGGTAGGGACCTGCATCGTCATGTGCCTGCATACGCCCTGTGTGCGCCCCTCCTGCAGCACGTAGCTTGCGACGTTGGTCTGACCCGTGGAAGCCGTAGGGGGAACAGGTTGAAGCCAGCCGCTGACGTACTCAAGGACCTCGTCCAGCCGTCGAACATCTCGATCCACTCCAGTTCGGCCTTGGTCGGCAGCGTCGACGCCGCCGCAGCCGAGGATGACAAGGCACGCGAGGAGAAAGAACTCGACCAGCTCCGTCGAAAGCCCGAGCTCCGGCCCATCCCCGCGAAGGAGCTGGACCGGACCGTCCAGCTGACGCCCTGGGACGTGCTACACACCCTCGGCCAAGGCATCGCCCTCTCACGGCGGGGCGCCAGCCGTGGACTCGCTGAGCACTGGGGTTCCCTGAAATACAGCCAGGCTCTGGCCGGCAGCATCAACTCGTTCATGACGCTCTCCGCGGAGGGCCGGGAAACGGCCGACTACTACAAGGCGATCCAGTCCGGGGAACTCGGGACCGGCTTCGCCCTGACCCTTGCCCGGCAGCTCCTGAGCCGCCGCTACCCGGACCACTCGGTCTCGATCGTCCCCGCGGACACTGCACTGCGGGCCGGCTGGGCTTTGACCAGTCGCGACGCGGGCCATCGATCTGGCTACCGCTACCGGCCACAGTTCTTCGCCGAGATATGGAAGCCCGGAGAGGCGCCGAGGGTCCTTCCGATCGCCTGCAAGGGCAACCACAGCAACGCCGCCGCCTCTCACACCCAGCTCGCGTCCGCTTCTGCGCACGTCGAGGCGGTGCACATCGGCCCGTGGAACGAGACACCGGCCCTCGTGTTCAGTACGGAACTCCCCACCGAAGGCGTGCTCACGGTGCACGCCTTGCACGCCCGCGGAACTGGTGGCCGACTGACCGACTCGATGGATGCCCCCGATACCCGTCTTGACCACCGTCTTGAGGACGCGAACAACTTCCCGGGCATCCAACCGCCGGCCGAGGGCGAGCGGAAACCGGAGTCGCAGCTCGGCTTCCACGTACAGCCGGAGCACTATGCCTGGTTCCGGCAGGTCCTCGCCCGAACCGCGGCGGCCGGACTGACGGCCTTCGCTGGCGACGGCGCCGCTACGGCCCAGTACCTGACCAAACGGCAGGGCCAGCGCCACTTCGCCGACCCCACCCACGCCGCCACCGACAGCGTCCAGGACGCGAACCAACGACTCCTCGACATCGACTTGGCACCGACCACGTGTTCCGCCTCAACAGGACCCGGGTCGAGGCCTTCTCCGGGGTCGCGAACGACCTCTTCCGCCACCTCGCGAAAGGCCGCGTCGAGCAGTACCGCACGGAAATCCACGCCCAGCGGAAGAGCTGGCCCCTCCTGGCCTGGGATTCGGAGTGGGACGGCCCCGTATCCGTCCACCAGGACGGCTCTGTGCTCGCCATGCGGGTGTTGCCACAGGCCTGAGGGCCCGCATGGCCGGTGTCGCTCCCTAGAAGCAAGGGGTCGACACCAAGGAAGGGGATGACGCCGACGACGCTTCGCGTCCTGCTACCAGCCAGCCCTCGACTGTTCAGAGTGCCGCCCGCCGCCTTGGTAAGCACCCAGAAGGCCCTACTCCGTCAACCGAGCCGCCTTACGCCCTGTCCTCCCCACCCATGCGCCTTTAGATGGACTACGCCATCGGGGCTGCCTGGAACTCGCTCGCGCAACCGACTCTCCCGAGCTCCCGGCTTGATTGCCCCCAGATACGTAGAGCGCCGGGGCACCGCTACCGAAGGTCGGCGGATCTCCACGAGGAACTCGCTGGGATCAAGGTGATTCAGCCCAGATGAAGCTCATATTTCGCCATTTTCCAGAGACAGGTTGCCCCTGCTACTGCTCATCCCGATCCTGGAACGTTCGCCACCAGCCGGGAGGAGAAAAGTGAACGTACCGCGACGTCACGCGAAGAACCCCGACGTCATCGGCCAGACTGCCAGCCTGATCGGCTTCCTCAAGGAGGTCGTGCAGAGCAGCAACCAACGACTTCGTGATGACCGCCGCTCAAGGGAGCGGTTATGGCTGGTCGCCATGCCCCCCTCGGTACGACGCCCGTCCGACCGACTCGACGGGCTGCTGTTCACGCTTGACCACGTTCCGCAGACATCGCCGCCCCCACTCCCGGATCTGCTGGATGGATGGGTGTCCACGGAACGCTGCCAGGACGCGGACGGCGGTGACCCGCCGCTTGAAGCTGAAGGACCGGGGCAGGGACTCGTGCCCGCAGCGGACGGCAGCCAATCCTGGGAACAGGCGGCGGAGCAGACCGTCCGCCGAGAGGATGCGGACGAGGTACTCCGAGCCTACGGTCCCTGGCTAACGCGCTGGCGGAAGTGGGCGGAGAGGGAGCGCGCGGAGCGAGCCCTTCGGGAGCTGTACGACCAGGTCTACGGGTGGCACCAGAAGCTGACCCAGCAGGATGATCAGCTAGAACTCGTGCTCGCCACAGGGCTCTTGACTTGGAGCGATCCACGTGGTGACGCCATTCACCGTCACCTGCTCACCCACCGCGTGGAGACCTTGGTGGACCGGAAGACCGCCAGGCTCACAGTGCGGCTCATGGCCGAGGGAGCCGTGCGGCTAGAGGATCAATCATTCCTCGACACCGATGACGGCTGGGCGCCCGAACGCTCGGCTGCGCTCACCGAGGAGATCGCAGCCCAGTCACTGCACCTGCTTGGATCTGAGGCCTTGGAGCAGTTGGCCCAGTGGCAGGAGCGGGTACTGCAACGGCCCGTGTCCTTCAGTGCGGAGTGGCAGCCGCCCCGCGAGCCCGAAGCAGGCGCGCGTCTCACGTACGCTCCCGCACTTGTGCTGCGTCCACGGGACCGCAATGCTCTGCTGGGCTTCTACGACCGGATCGCGGACAGCGTGTCCTCCGAGGGACACGCGCCTCTGGGCCTCGCCCAGCTAGTACTGCCGCTGAACTCCGAAGAGCGCGTGAACTGGGACGGCCGCGAGATTCCGCCCCTATTCGGGGACGACCCGCTCTTCCCAGGAAAGACCAACGAACGTCAACGCAGTGTCCTGCGGCGGCTGGAGCACGACACGGGCGTGGTGGTTCAAGGCCCACCGGGCACCGGCAAGACCCACACGATCGCCAATCTGGTCTCCGCGCTGCTGGCGCAGGGGCAGAGGGTCTTGGTGACCAGCGCCCGCGACCAGGCCCTGACGGTCCTGCGGGACAAGCTTCCTACCGCCGTACGGGACCTGTGCGTCCTCCTGCTGAGCTCGGCACGGCAGGACGGGGCGGACGAGCTGGAACGCACGGTCAACGCTCTCACCGATCAGGTCGCCGCGAGTGACCCTGAGCAACTGCAGGACGAGATCCATCGACTCTCCGCCCGCCGGGAGGAGGTGCGGGGAAGGATCAGCACGCTCACCGAGCAGGTGATCGCACTGCGGGAGGCCGAGGTCTACCGGCACCCGGAGATCGCACCGGGATACGCCGGCACTCTCGCCGCAATTGTGCAGCGTGTGCAAGAAAGCGCCGGACATCACTCCTGGATCGGTCTTGTGCCGGCTGACGGCCCGACCCCGTCTGTCCCTCCGCTGTCCCCCGCGCAAGCGGTGGAACTGCTGAGCCTGCTGCGCGACGGTGCGGCTGAGCCACGCGCCGGTGGCACTCTGCCAGATCCCGACGGCCTCCCCTCCCCCGAAGCCTTGGCCCAGGCACTCTCAGCCAGCCGCGTCACCGACGAGGGCCTGTCCTCCGGGGCGGTCCGCATCCGTGGCGATCTTGCCAGGCTCGACAGCTCTGTCACCGATGAGCTGACCTCTCTCGTGGATTCCTGCCGTACGGCTCTGCACCACCTCGGTCTGTCTCCGCAGGCCACACAATGGGATGAGGACAAGTGGGCCACCAAGGCCCTCACCGACCGACTCTCCCGTGAGAACCTCGCCCTGTGGCGTCGCGTGTCCGGACTTGCCGATCAACTCGTCGCGATCTCCGAGCGGCTGAACGAACAGGGGATGACGCGCGTCACCGTGCCCGGACAGCTCTCCACGGAACAAGGGGATGCGATGCTCACGGCGGGTTCTGCGCTGCGCGAGCACCTCGTCTCGGGTGGCAAGCTGCGAGTCCGCGGCAGCTTCCGTGCCTCGCGGGCGCAGAAGGCCGCGCAGGACCTCCTCGACACGTGCACTGTGAACGGTCACTCACCCGAAACGCTGGAGGACCTCGACGCCGCCCTTGCTCACCTCCGCGCCCGCTCCGCCGTTGCCACGCTTGCGGAGCGGTGGGGCCAAGTGCAGGTGCCCGTATCCGAAGGGCCGCTGGAAGTTCGGCTGGCGTCGCTGACGGAGGCGTACGCGCGCCTGGAACATGTCGACACGTTCGGCGCCGGCCGCGAGCGCATCGACGAGCTGCTCGTACATCACGGGATGCACATCGCCCTCACCTCCAGGTCGGCATGGCAGGACTTCACCGGCGCCCTCTCTGCGGTCTCCGGCCGACGAGCGGCAGACGAGGCTACGGCCCAGTTGCTTGCTTGGGAGGAACAACTGCGCACACCGGTGGACGGCTCCCACCCCACCACCGAAGCTGTGGCCGCCGCCCAAGCCGTTCGGGAGCAGGACATCGACCGATACGCCAAGGAACTTGAGGCGCTGCGGGAGGCTCATCGGCGTGAACACCGCCGGCGTCGATGCGCCATGCTACTCGAAAGCGTCCGCCGGGCCCACCCGCTGCTCGTTGACCAGCTGACGCACGACCCTGGTGACCGGGCGTGGGAAGCTCGCCTGGACTCGCTGGCGGAGGCGTGGGCCTGGGCGGTGGCTTCTGCCTTCGTCCACCGTCAGCGCACACCAGGACGCGAACGTCAGGTCGAAGGCGAACTGGCGCAGTGTGAGCGTCACCTGGAGGACATCACCGGTGAACTCGCCGCCACCTGGGGAAGGTGGCACTGTCTGCATCGCATGACGCAAGAGCAGCGGTCAGCGCTCCAGGCGTACCGCAACCACATGTCCTCGTACGGCAAGGGCAAAGGGCGCGGTGCGGGCCGCTACCGTGCCGCGGCATACGACGCCATGAAGACGGCGCAGGAAGCGGTTCCCGCGTGGGTCATGCCCATCTCCCAGGTCGCCGAGATGGTGCAACCGAGGCGGGACGCGTTCGACGTCGTCATCGTCGACGAGGCTAGTCAGGCCGGCATGGACGCCTTGTTCCTGCTGTGGCTGGCGCCCCGCGTCATCGTCGTGGGGGACGACAAACAGTGCGCGCCCCCACTCAGTGGCATGGGCCGGCACCAGGCGATCCATGACCGGCTCGTCTCGCACCTGCCGGACATGCCGCCGAGGCTGCGCACGCTGTACGGACCTTCCACCAACCTCTACCAGCTCCTGTCCACCTTCTTCCCGAAGGTGATCCGGTTGGAGGAGCACTTCCGTTGCATGCCGGAGATCATCGGCTGGTCTTCGCAGACCTTCTACAACAACAAGCTGCAGCCTCTGCGCCAGTACGGCGGTGAGCGCCTCGACCCCCTCGTGACCCACTTCGTCGAAGGGGCCGTTACCCAGGGGCGCGACAGCAGGA
Organism: Streptomyces sp. NPDC012888; assembly: GCF_042900645.1. Lineage (NCBI taxonomy): Bacteria > Bacillati > Actinomycetota > Actinomycetes > Kitasatosporales > Streptomycetaceae > Streptomyces > Streptomyces sp. NPDC012888. Next base: position 139,588 of record NZ_JBIBBM010000002.1, read on the forward strand.
TCCGCAACCCGAAGGAGGCCGAGGCCATCGTCGACTGCCTGGCCAGGCTCGTAGCGGACCCTGACTACCGCGACCGGACCATGGGCGTCATCACCCTTCAGGGGTCGATCGGTCAGGTCAAGCTCCTGGAAAAGCTCATCCAGGAACGTATCCCGGCGCCGATGCTTGAACGCCACCAGATTCGTGTGGGCAGCCCGGCGTCGTTCCAGGGAGACGAACGGCACGTCATCCTGCTGTCGATGGTCGTCACCGATCCGCCGCGCATCACGGGAGGTGCCCGCAGCGAACGACAGGCATACAACGTCGCCGCGTCCCGGGCACAGGACCAGATGTGGCTCTTCTACTCGGTACCGCCGGACCGATTGAAGAGGGAGGACATGCGACTCAACCTCCTGTCCTATATGGAGAACCCGCCATCCGCACTTGCCGGCTCCGAAGACATCGGAGAGGTAGCGGGCGATGTGCCGCAGAAGCCCTTCGAATCGCTCTTCGAGCAGCAGGTCTACCTGCACCTGAAGGCCCGCGGATATCACGTCGTCCCGCAGTATCCGGCAGGGAACAAGCGCCTCGACCTCGTCGTCGTAGGGGCACGTGGGCGCCTGGCCGTGGAGTGCGACGGCGACCGGTATCACTCGACACCCGAGCAGATCCGGCATGACCAACGGCGCGACCGTGAACTCCAACGCGTCGGCTGGACGTTCTGGCGGATTCGCGAGAGCGAGTTCCGATTCGACCCTGATGAGGCGTTGTCCGGCCTGTGGGATGAGCTCGAACGACTTGGCATCCATCCGGCCACATTCGAGGGGACCAGTGACCGGACCCGATCGTCCGCCACACCTACCAGCGCGCAGTGGACCCCCTTCGACCTCTCCTCCGACGAGGGCCTGGCCGACGACACGGCGGAGGCACCCGAGGACCCGGGTACAGACGATCTGGCCAACACGCTCCGCAAGGCAGAAGACAACGAAGTCGACAACGAAATCGACGACAGCACGGAAGGCTCGGCATGACTGCGCAGTCCCCACTCGGCATCCTCGACGCCAACACCCTGGAGGAGCTCGCGCGCGTCATCTGCGGCGACGACCACCTCTACTACCGCAAGGGTTTCGAGATCGCACGCTTCCTGGAACACGCCGGCTGGCAGCGGGTGCCGGAGTACAACGGCGAGTACAGGATGGAATGGACGCTCGCCCGGCTCAGCGAACGCCGAGAAGAGCCCACCGAGCTGGAACGGGTTCTGCTTCGCCTGGCCGACCCTCGCGAATACCTTGACGAGCCGGACCAGCTCCCTGCTGTTGTCTCCGCGGTCAACGCCTTCCTGGTCTACGAGGGAGCACGCCTGGAGAATCCTGGCGGCCGCCCCCGTCTCGTCGCCTGTGACCCCTCCCTTGCCCACCCGGGTAGCCAGGGCCCTACCGAACTCAGCGCAGCCATGACCGATCTCATCAGTGACCGGAAGATGGCCGCCCTGCTCCAACACCGCTTGGACGAGGCACGCACCTGCTACGCCAATGGCGCTCACGTTGCCGCCATCATCATGCTCGGCAGCCTGCTGGAAGGCGTCATGGTCCATGTGGTGCGCGAACGCGACGCCTCACGACTCGGCAGTACGTCAGCGGATAGGGTCACCCTGGACGCTTTGATCAAGACCTGCCACGACGCAGGATGGATCGGTGCCGACGTAGAGCGCTTCTGTCACGAGCTGCGCAAGTACCGCAACTTCGTCCATCCGCGAGCAGAGATCCGCGAGGCCCACACCCCGGATCGCGACACGCTGGACATGTGCTGGCCCGTGGTCAACGCAGTCCTGAACGACCTCGCCGCCTCCCAGCCGAAGACGGCCACGCCAAAACCAACCGCCTCGCTCGTCCGACCCGTGCCCCGGCCATCGTCAGCAGCGCGGCCAGCACGCCGACCCTGACGTCGGGGCGCGGTTGGTTCGGCCATTGCCCTTCAACAGCAGGTCGTAATGGCCGATCCGAGGGGTACGAAGACTCATGGGGCCAAGGACGGCCAGGGTGAATGTGGGCGGTGAGCGGACCGATTTTCCCTCGAGGATGGGATCGTTCTACGCCTCCACCACGTCGGGCGGCGGGCGACTCGGACCAGTACGAGTCGCCCGACACGCTCCGGCTCGCTTCCGCGGGGAACCGCTCCTCTGACGCACAGCTGGAACGGTCTCGTCGGCAGGCCGAGCGGGCGCAGCAGGAGGCGGAACAGGACTCAACCATGACGCACACCTCCGCAGGTGGTGCCCAGACGCGTTGCAATCAGGCAGGGATGACAAAGGCTGGCTCGTAGCCCTGTGCTGTTCGGACATCTTCGTACACCACGGTGGGGCGCAGCCGGTTCCATCGGTGGCCGAGAAGGAGGGCGAGTCCCACGGGACAGGCGAGAAAGAGATGGATTCGAGGGGTGGTGCGGGTGGGACGACGAAGGGCGTCGCGAATGCCGACGGCGAGGGCGTTGGCGATTGAGAAGACGGAGCCCTGTGTCGCCCGTCCAGTCGGTCAGGTGCGTGGGCTGGGGCCGGTCAAAGGGCCACAGGGGGAGTGTGCCCTGCCAGCTTCCGCCGCCTTCGGCGTCGTAGGCGAGGTCGGAGAAGGCAGCGGGGATCTCATGCTGGTCTCGTTCGAAGCGGCGTGGCTCGGCGGCCCACCACGGGATGGGTGCCGGCCGTATGGGCCTTTGAGGGCCGGGGGTGGTCGTCATCCCTGGGGTGCGTCCTTGATCGGCCGGGGGGTGATGAGAGCAGGTGCGCTGGTTATGAAGGCCGGGGCTGCGGTGATGGGGCTCGCGGGCTTGGACGGTGCGGGGAAGGAGTCGCCCAGGATCTCCTGCCACAGCCGAAGAGCGTCGTCGGTGTTGCCGGCCGCAGCGGCCGCGCAGGCCCGGTCGGCGAGCTCGGCGGCTTCGGTGAGCGCGGTATGCAAGCCGATGTAGTCGAGGTCGGGCTGGATCTCACCGCACAGGCCAGCGGGGTCGCTCACACCCTCGTGCACACGTGCTGCAGCGGCGGTGAAAAAGGTGCGCAGCCCATTGGACCGGTTACCGGACGAGGGCATGCAGTTCAGGGCGAGGACTTCCATGACGAGCGACTTGACGCGGCCGGTGACCGGAACGTCGTGGCGCCACTGCTTGAGGACGCGGACGAGCGGGCGGAAGTGCTCCCAGTCTCGCTGGCGTTTGGCCACGAGGTTGATCAGGTGCTCGGGATCGGCGGGTACCCAGGTCTGGGTGAGCTTCTCCGGGATGAGGAGGGTGCCGTCAGTCTGCCGGAGGGCAGGCATCACGTCGACGGTGAACCCTGACTCGTCCTTGGGGTCGTCGAGGAAGCACTTGACTGCGTGGTTCCTCGGCAGTGCCAGCCTGACTTCGTTGCCGTGAGTGCCGTTGGTCTTGCCCAGGAGTCGGTTGATCTGGCCGCGGGTGTGGTCCAGGGCATGTTCGGCGCTCAGGCCAGCGCTGCCCCAACCGGGGTGGTGGGAGGCGTCGTGGACAACGATGATGTCGACGTCGTGGATGGGCCTGAGCTGGGTGCTGCGGCTGAGCGACCCGGAACCGAACGCCTCGGCGACATCGGGCTCGCCCTTCAGCGCCGCCTTGAACAGGTCACGCCGGTCTCGGGCGAGCCTGGTCTGGCCCACGTCCTCGTTGACGCTCTTCTGGAACTCGTCGAACGATTCGTCGATCCCCATACCTGCCTCCTCGGCCTTGCGGGTCCAGCCCGTGTTCCACACCGAGTTCGGCCGCCTGGTGGGGCAGGCTTCGTCCGTGTTCGGGAGGCATCGGGCCGCTCTCATCCAGCGTAGGCGTCGCCACTGACAACGCACCCAAGTGGACGATGCGCAATCGGGCGTCCGTGGCCGAGTAGACGGGGCCCGTTCTCGTTGGGCGGCCGGCGGGTGGAATGGCGACAGGGTCGGGAAAGCTTGTGAGCACCCAGGGCGGCGCCGGAGACGCTCGCCTGGTGCCGGATGGGCTCGTGACCTCGCGGTAGGGACTGGTTGAGGGTGGGGACTCCCTTATCGGCGGAACCGAGATGCTGTGCAGACCGGATCAGGTGTCCGACCAATCCGGGCGTGGCGGTGGACTGTCGCAGACCAAAGAGTCACTGCCTTCTTCTCCACGCCCTGATACAGCAGGAAGGTTGCCCGTTCTTGGGGGCACTTCAGGGACACTTCGATCGACTGACGGCAGGTTCGATGGGAGCGGGGATGCGGGATAGCGGTCTGCGGCAGCTGAGACGTCTACTGTTGTCACGAGAAGGCGGGGGAACAGTGCTGATGGCGGGCGCTACGGCGGTCGCCCTGGGCGTCGTGCCAACCATCCTCGAGCAGTGGACAAGCCAAGTCTGGATCTTCGGGCTGGTGTTCCTTGCCGGTCTGGCCACAGTGCTGATGGGCTGGCTGATGCGTCGGCCGAAAGGGCTGGGAGTTGTTCTCTCGCTCTACTCTCCGGAGCGGACACAGCGCTCACGGGTCGGCGTGTTCAAGGCCGCGTCCCGAAGCGCCCACACCAACACTCTCGTGATCGACCGATCCATACTCTGGCCCGCCGGACAGGGTGAACGTGTTCCAGCCTCCGTCGTCGACGTCGCTGCCCGCCTGATCGATGCACAGGTCGAAGAGCTCAGGGAGACCAATCGTGACGAGTCTGACGTCGTGCTGTATCCGCTTGCGCACCTGAGTGACGGGTTCCTTCTCGGTCGGCGCCTCTCCGACGATCCCCAGCTGTCCCTGAGTCTGATGCACCTCTCACGCCGAAGGGGGCGTTCGGTGGTTCTGGGTATCCAGCTGGACTCCGAACTGCGGGGCCCTGTCTCTCCACGTCAGCAGCCTGATCTCCGCGCATCTGGCCGACGCCGCCAATCCAGTGCCGCACCTCGTTGAGGTAGCCGCCACCCCAGGTCAGGCACCCCATCGCATTGCACTCATCGTACGTCTGACTCCGCTGGACTCGATGGTCACCGAGGCGCTTCAGGTTGTCACCACCGGCCGCCACGCCCCGGATTCACCACGTGTCGGATACCAGCTCATGGGAAGCGGCGGGGAGCCGGATGTCGACGGCTTCGGCGCATACCTTGTCATTGAGATCGGCGCCTTGGGTCTACCGGACGACCCGAAAGTCTTCGTGGCGGTAACGATGCATATCAACCGTGCTTGGCGCGCAGCACGCCAGGAGTGGGCGACCCGCACCGGAACAGCCGCACCCGTCGAAGGACGGCTGTTCTTCCACGGCCCCCTTCCCATCGCTATGGCTCTGGGTTGGGTATGGAGTAGAGAGCCGATCGACATAGTTCATCACTCGGCATTCGAACTGCCGCTGAGGTAGACAGCGCTACGCATGCCCTGCAGACAGGAGACGAAGGGTACACACCCGGGCGAGTTCGAGGAGCCTTGCCACATCAAGAGTCACGCTGCGCAGCATGCGCAGGCGCAGCAGGGCAACGCTCGGCGAGCGGGTGCACGCTGTGGGAGCAATTGTCGCTGGGGAGAATCTGGGGGGAATGAAGCCGCCCTGGGGAGCGCATGGGGAGAGTCGACCGCCCAAAACGGCATCACCGTGAAAGCTCCAGAAACGAGCGAAGCCGCAGGTCAGTCCGCCTCCTACAGCGATCCGCGCAGGTCAGTTCGCTGAGGGCGATGACTTCAAGAAGATCTCCTCCTGGGCCGCCATCCTCTTCGCCCCCACCCTGGTCGGCACGATCTACGGCATGAACTTCGAGAACATGCCCGAACTGCACTGGGCCGGCGGCTACCCCTTCGCGATCCTCCTGATGGCCGTGGTCTGCGTCAGCCTCTACGTCATCTTCAAGAAGCGCGACTGGCTGTAACAGCCGCGCACGACCCGCCAGTGGCCCCGTGGAGACCATCCGCCGGGCTGAACGGGCGGCACAGCGTCTGCTGTACCACCCGTCCCCGATGTCCGTAGACCACCGCTGTCGGACCCCGTGGCTAGCCTGTCCCGGTGACGCCCACCGATGCCCGACAGCTCCCCACCGTGCCGGCCACTGCTTCGCACCGCACCAGCGCCGGTCAGCGACTGCCGTGATCGAACTGGCCGCCCAGGAGTTCCCCGACTTCGACGACGTGACCATGGAGATCTGCCGCTGAACCCGGCGCCCGCACCATCGCGCCACCGGCGATCCACGTCAGCACAGCGAGGGCTTCACGGGCTCGCCACACGGCGGCGCGAGCGGGCCCCTCACGGCAGGAGATGACTTCCGATTGTGATGACACGATGACGGATTGCTGTTGCAGAACGGTCATTGAGTGGGCGTCAGATCAGAGGTGATACTTCGGACCCCGGCGGCGTGTGTGTCGTGGGGATCGCTTGTCTTTCAGGGGGAAATGACGTGCGCACATTTCGCTATCGGTCGGCGGGGGTGGCCGCAGCGGCCGCTGTCGTCGCCGCCGCGCTCGTGACGGGGGTGACGGCGCCCGTCGTGGCCGCGCCGGCCGGGGCCGGGACGTCCGACGCCCGGGCGGGGCGGCAGGGGTTCAGCCAGGTGACGCTGATCACCGGGGACCGGGTCACCGTGGACGGGGCCGGGCGTCCGGTCGGGTTCCAGCCGGCCAAGGGGCGCGAGAGGATACCCGTGTCGGTGCGGACCGACCGGGGGCGGACCGGGTTCGTGCCGCTCGACGCCAAGCGGCTGATCGACTCCGGGCGGCTCGACGCCCGACTGTTCGACCTCACCGAGCTGACCCGGCCCGAGTACCGCGAGGCCCGGGGCGACCGGTTGCGGCTGATCGTCCGCTACGAGGGGACGGGCGCCCCGGCTGCCAGGTCCGCCCTGCGTTCCGCCGGCGCCGTCGGCGACGGCCGTACGTACGGGCTACTGAACGCGGAGGCGGTCAGTGCGGGTCCCGCGAAGGCCGCCGCGCTGTGGGAGGCCCTCACCGACCGGGTGGCCGGCACCGCCCGGCGCGCCACCGCCGCCGGCATCGGCTCCGTCTGGCTCGACGGCGTACGCACCGCCCGCCTCGACAAGAGCACCCGGCAGATCGGCGCCGACAAGGCATGGGCGGCCGGCTACGACGGCAAGGGCGTGAAGATCGCCGTCCTCGACACCGGCATCGACGCCACCCACCCCGACCTCGCCGGGAAGGTGCTCGCCGCGCGGGACTTCTCCGGTTCGGGCAGCGCCGCGGACCGCCACGGCCACGGCACCCACGTCGCGTCCATCGCCGCCGGTACGGGCGCCAAGTCCGGGGGCCGGTTCAAGGGCGTCGCCCCGGGCGCCGAGCTGCTCAACGGCAAGGTCCTGGGCGACCACGGCTTCGGCGACGACTCCGGCATCCTGGCCGGCATCGAGTGGGCCGTCGCCCAGGGCGCGCAGGTCGTCAACCTCAGCCTCGGAGGCGCCGACTACCCGGGGGTCGACCCGCTCGAAGCCGCCGTGAACCAGCTGTCCGCCGAGAAGGGCGTGCTCTTCGCCATCGCCGCCGGCAACCAGGGGCAGTCCGGTCCCGGTTCGGTGGACTCGCCGGGCAGCGCCGACGCGGCCCTCACCGTGGGCGCCGTGGACGGTGCCGACGTCCTCGCCGACTTCTCCGGCACGGGCCCCCGCGTGGGCGACGGCGCCGTCAAGCCGGACGTCACCGCCCCGGGCGTGGACACCACCGCGGCCGCCGCCCCGGGCAGCCTGCTGGTGGGCCGGTACGGCGAGAACCCGGCCGGCTACCTCACGATCTCCGGCACCTCCATGGCCACCCCGCACGCCGCCGGCGCCGCCGCGCTCCTGAAGCAGAAGCACCCGAAGTGGACCGGCGCCCAGCTCAAGGGGGTCCTCGCCGGCTCTGCCAAGCCCGGCCCGTACCACGCCTTCCAGCAGGGCAGCGGCCGGATCGCGGTGGACCGGGCCATGGGTCAGAGCGTGGTCGCGGAGCCGCTCTCGCTGGTCTTCGCCGGCGGGCAGTGGCCGCACGAGGACGACGCCCCCGAAAGCCGCAAGGTCACCTACCGCAACCTGGGCACCGCCCCCGTCACCCTGAACCTGTCCGCCACCGTCAAGGGCCCCGACGGCAAGCCCGCCCCGGCCGGTTTCCTCGCCTTCGCCAAGCCCACCCTCACCGTGCCCGCCGGGGGCACCGCCTCGGTGAACCTCACCCTGAACACCCGGCTCGGCGGTTCCGTCAACGGCCGGTACAGCGGGCACGCGGTGGCGACCGCGGGCGGGCAGACCGTCCGTACGCCGGTCGTCGCCGAGCGGGAGGTCGAGTCGTACGACCTGACCGTCCGGCACACCGGCCGGGACGGCAAGCACGCCACCAGCTACACCACCGCCGTCTGGGGCGTCAGCGGGCTCGCCGCCACCAGGCGTTTCGAACTCACCGAGAACTCCGGCACCGAGACCCTGCGCGTCCCCCGGGGCGGTTACCTGCTCGACTCGCGCCTCGTGGTGAACCCTGACGAGTTCGGCACGGGCCTCGACTGGATCTCCCAGCCCCGCCTGGACGTCACCCGGAACACCACGGTCACCCTGGACGCCCGCACCACCAAGCCGGTGGACGTCACGGTGCCCTCGGCGTCCGCCGCCCAGGAGTTCGTCACCCCCAACTACGAGCTGCGGACCGGCGGCGACAGCTACGCCTTCGGCTGGTGGCTGAACTCGTACGACCGTCTGCGGACCCGCGGCCAGGGCCCCGAGCCGGCCGCCGGCAGCACCCTGGTCCAGCTGTGGGACACCCACTGGCGGGACGGCGACGACGAGTACCACGCCGCGCTCGGCGGCCGGGTCACCAGGCCCGCCACCGGCTACGTACGGCACCTGACCGCCGCCGACCTGGCCACCGTCGTCATCGACCAGGCGGCGTCCGCCCCCGACAAGCAGGGCGTCGTACGGGCCGTCGGCAGGGTTCCGGGGACGGCGGGCGGCAGCGCGTCGCCCGCCGTGCGGCCCCTGCCGACCACGGTGAAGATGTACCTGTCCGCGGTCGACGGCGCCACGTGGCAGCTGACCGCGACCCAGTTGGGCGTGGACGGCAACGGTGACGGCCGCGAGGAGGCCGAGTACGGCGTGGAGCGCGCCTACGCGGGCGGCCGCACCCACCAGGAGCGGTTCGGCGGCACCGTCGTCGGCCCGCGGGTGCACGCGGCGGCCGGTCTCGGCCTCTACCGCGAGGGCGACCGGATCTGGGGCACGCTGCCGATGCTCGCGGACGGCGCGGGCCACGACGGCGCCGACTTCCTCGCCAAGGGCAGGACGGTGCTCTACCGCAACGGGGTCGTCGCGGGCGACCAGGCCCTCGAACTCCGCGACGCCGAGCCGTTCGCCGTGCCGTCGGGCGAGGCCTCCTACAAGCTGGTGGCCACGTCCACCCAGCCCGAGTCGGTGACCCGCACCTCGTCCAAGGTGACGGCGACCTGGTGGTTCCGCTCCGGCACCACCGCGGCCGGCACCCCGGCGCGGCTGCCCGCCTCGGTCGTCCGGTTCACGCCCCAGGTGCGGCTGGACGGCACCGTCAACGGCGGCCACCCGCACCGCGTACCCGTCACCGTCCAGGGCCCGGCGGCCGGTGCCGGCCTCAAGTCCCTGACGGTGTCCGTCTCCTACGACGACGGGTACACGTGGAAGTCCCTGCCGGTGCAGGACGGCGCGGTCACCGTGCAGACCCCTCCGGCGGGCGGCCACGTCTCGCTGCGCGGCACGGTGGTCGACACGGCCGGCAACAAGTCCGAGGTCACCGTCATCCGCGCGTACCTCACCGACTGACCGGCCCCGGTCCACTCCACTCGTTGCGCGGCCCCGGAGGCGATCACCTCCGGGGCCGCGCGCCGTTCGGGAACGGAGCGGAACGGAACAGAAGAACAGAACAGAATGGAACGGGAGACGGAACGAGCCTCAGAGCAGGTCGGCGAGGGGCTCGACCGTCTCCCAGCGGGAGAGGTACTCGGTCGCCGCGTGCGGGTCGGAGTTGCGGTTACGGACGTGGCGGGTTCGTTCCAGAACGGCGTCGTCGTCCGGGAACAGGCTGCGCAGCCGGAGCGTGGCCACGATGAAGTCGTCTCGGTCGGCGACGTTCACCCAGCGCTTGAGGTGGGCCGGCGAGCGCAGCGGCTGCGGGCGCAGGCGCCGGTGGACGATCGAGCGCAGCCCGAGCGGCGAACCGAAGGTGACGAGCAGCGGCAGCGGCTGTTCGAGCCGGTGCAGGGCCTCGTAGGCGACGACCGTGCCGAGCGAGTGCGCCAGGACCACCCGGGTGTCAGGCGTCACCTGCGACAGCACCGCGTCGATGGCGCCCTCCCGCACCCGCTCGTCGTCCAGGTACGCCGCGACCTGTCCGAGGTGGAAGGCCCCGGTGCTGCTCAGCGCCGCGAAGCCCGAGCGGGCGACGGGGCCGAGGCGCCCCATCACCGAGATCAGCATGCGCAGCGGCGCGTACGGGCCCTGCTCGGGGCCCACGTCGACGGTGAGTTCCTCCAGGGCGTGGGCGGCCCGTTCGCTGTCGCGCGGGTCGGAGGCGTGCCGGCTGATGTTGTCGATGATGTCGCGGGCGACCTGCTCCCCTGTGACCGCCATCGGCGCGGGCAGCGGTACGTCGAAGTCGTCCCGTGGTGCGTAGGGCCGGTAGAGGTCGCGGTAGTAGGCCATGGAGACGGTCACGGCCCCGCCCTCCAGGCGGTCGGCGGCCCCGGCTCGGTCGTTGCCGCGCAGGGTGCGCGCGAGGGCGCGGGTCCAGTTCTCGCGGAGCCGCTGTTCGGTCTCGTCCCCGGGTCCGATGCCGTGCACCATGACCAGCTCTGCCATGTGTCTCCCCGTTCAGCGTGTGTGGTCCGTCCGCCCCGACGGCGGTGCGGGTAACCGCCGTGCACTACTTAACCACCCCGAGTTCCTTGCCCGTCAACGGAGTTGAGGGACCGTCCGACGGCGATAATGCGCGGGTGACAGATGAGCGCAGGACGCTGGTGATCGCGTCCCACTGGGACGTCCGCGAGGCGAAGCAGGAGGACCGGCTGGTCCGGCTGGAGCCGTTCGCCGAGGAGTTGAGGGAGCTCCTGCTGGACCCGGTGCGGGGCGCCTGCGTGCCCGCCTCCGGGGACGGGCTGCTGCTGAACCCGGCGTCCGTGGCCGAGGTGAGCGAGGCCGTCGAGGAGGCGTTCGAAGGGGCCCAGGCGGTCGGCGCCTCCTTGCTGCTCGGCTTCCTCGGGCACGGGTACCAGGACCCCGGCAGCGGCGGTTTCCTGTTCCCGCTGCGCTCGACGCCGGCCGTGCCCGGCCCGGAGACGGCCTTCGACCTGGCCGGCGAGGTGGGCCGGCTGGCCGGGCGGTACGGCGGGGTGCGGGAGCTGACCGTCGTGGTGGACGGCTGCTTCTCCGGGCACGCCCTGCTGGGCGCCGCCCGCGGCTGGTTCAGCTCGGCGATGCTGGCCGGGCGCAGGATCGAGCTGCTGTCGTCCTCCGACGACCGGGTCTCGTACGACCTCCAGTTCTCACGGGTCCTCACCGGGCTGATCCGGCGCGGGGACGTCCGGCTCGACGTGTTCCTCGGGACGGGGGCCGTGCGCGGGGCGGTCGAGCGGCAGTTGCGGCGCCAGGTCCCGCAGGCCGCCTCGTACGACGGCGGCGCGGGCGGGCCGGAGGCCGGCGAGGACCCGTGGATCGCCCAGAACGTGGCGTACGACCCGCAGCTCAGCGTGCTCGCGTGGGGGCCCAACCACGACGTCCTGCTGAAGCCGCTCCACGACTTCCAGCCGCCCGCGGAGCTGGCGGCGATCGCCCGGCTCGTCGGCCGGCACCGGCTCGTGGCGGTGGTCGGCGGCATGGGCACGGGCAAGACGACGCTGGCGACCGCCCTGTGCCGGGCCGAGCTGCTGCCGCAGGACGAGGCCGACGCCGCGCCGGCGGTGTGCGCGGTCGTACGGCTCGACGAGCGGTGGACGTCCGGGAACCCCGTGCGGGACATGGCCGAACAGCTCGGCATCCACCTGCCGGGCTTCGAGGACGCGCGGAACACCTACCGGACGCGGGTGCCCGCGGCCGAGCGCGCCCTCCTGCCGAGCACGGTCGCCGAAGTCGGCGGCCCCCTGGGCCTGATGGAGGCACGCGGGCCGGTACGGGTCGTCCTTGACGGCATCGACCAGGTGACCGACCCGGCGAGCCGGGCGAGGATGATCGCGGAGCTCACGGCCCTGCGCGATGCCGCCCCGGACTGGTTCGGGCTGGTGGCCACCGTGCGGGAGGGGGTGCGCCTGCCGGAGGACTGGCACCGGGTGGCGATCGCGGCGCCCGACCGGGACCAGCTGGGCGCCTACCTGCGCTCCCAGCGCGTGCCGGCCGCGGCCCGGGAGGCGATCCTCACCAAGACGGAGGGGAACTGGCAGCTCACCCGCGTGCTGGCCCTCTACCGGGGTACGGCGGCGCGCATGATCGGCACCGGGTTCGCGGTGGTGTACCGGGCGGTGCTGGACCCGCTGCGGGACAAGGCGCCGGGCGGGAACGGCGCCTGGCTCGACGCGGTCCTGGTCGTCGTGGCGGCGTCGGGGGTGAACGTGGCGCTGCCGCGGCCGCTGCTCGACCGGGCGGCCGGGGAACTGGGCGGGCCGGGCGGCGGGGAGGCGGTCGGCCGGGTACTGGACCTGCTGGCGGGGCTGGTGGTGCGCTCGCCGGGGGCGGACGGCCCGAGCGGTACGGACGGCACGGACGGCACCGACGGCACGCACGACACCGGCGGCGCGGACGGCACCGACGCGACGGACGGGACGCCCGGCCCCCACGCGACCGAGCTCATCGGTGTCCACCACCCCTCGCTGATCGAGCACGTGGCGAACGAGCGGGACGTGGTGGAGGGTCATCGCGCCCTGTACCGGGCGCTGGAGATCATGGCCCCCATGGAACAGCACACCCCCGACGAGCCCCTGCACCGCTACGCCGAGCAGAGCGAACCGGAGCACCTGTGGCAGGCGGCGCTCGGCGCGCCCGACGAGAGCTCCGCCGAGGCTCTGCACGACCGGCTGCTCAGGAGCCTGGAGCTGCGCGCGGCCCCGGAGGCGACCGTGAACCGCGCCCGCTGGGAGACCTGGGCGGAGCGGCTCGCGGGCCGCCTCGGGCCCGAGTCCAGGGTGACCCTGCACGCACGGGCCAGGACGGCCTACTGGACGGGCAAGGCCGGGGCGTACCGGCGGTCCCGGGAGCTTTACCGGGAGCTGCTGCCCGACCAGCGCCGGGTGCTCGCCGCGGACGACCCGGAGCCCTTGGAGACCCGGGCCCGGATCGCGTACGCGACCGGGGAGGTGGGCGACTTCGCCGAGGCGCTGGAGCTGCACCGGGAGGTGCTGGCGGACCAGGTGCGCGTCCTGGGGCCGGACGATCCGCGGACCCTGGAGACCCGGCACCACATCGCGTACTGGACGGGCCGGGGCGGCGACCGGGCGGAGGCGCTGCGCCTGCACGAGGAGCTTCTGCCGGACCTGGAGCGGGTGCTGGGCCCGACGGACCGGGCCGTGCTCGAGGAGCGCCACTACATCGCCTACTGGCAGGGCATGCTGGGCCGCTACGACCGGGCCCTCGAGCTGCACGCCGTGCTGCTCCGGGACCGGATCGCGGTGTACGGCGAGGAACACGAGCAGATCTATTTCAGCCGGATGAACATCTGCAAGTTCCTGGGCGAGTCGGGGCGCCTGCGTGAGGCCCTGGACGGGTTCCGGGAGCTGCTGCCGCTGGCCACGCGGGTCCGCGGGGCGTACCACCCGAACACGTTCCTGGTGCGGCTGAACATCGCCCGTTTCACGTGGGAGTCGGGGGACGCCGTCGGCTCGCTGGCGCTGCACGAGGCGCTGCTGCGGGACCAGCGGGAGACGCTCGGCGACACCCACCCGGCCGTGATGATCACCCGGTACAACATCATCATGCTGGAGGCGGAGCTCGGCGCGGCCGGGGCGTCCCTCGCGAAGATCGACACGCTGCTGGAGGAGCGGCTGGAGCGGTACCGGAACCCGCTGCACCCGGAGGTGATCACGACGAGGTTCGGGCGGGCCCGGATCCTGGCACAGCTGGGCGACACGGCGGCGGCCGTGGCGCAGGTGCGGGAGGTGAGGGACGACCGGGCCCGGGTGCTGGGCGCGGACCACCCGGACACCCTGACCGCCCAGTCGGAACTGGACCGGCTGCTGGACGGTGGGCCGCTGCAGGGCTTCTGACGGTGTGTGGGGGCCGGGGCGGTGGTGCGACGGCTCGCCGATGGGAAATGATCGTCGGCATGACGCGCCCCCGCCTCCAGACCACCGAGTCGGCCGTCGTCGCGATTCGCGAGGTCGCGGACGAGCACCGGCTGACGATGACCGTCACCGACGACATCGGCGCGGACCGCACCTCTCGCCGCACCTCCGCCGCGCCCTTCGAGGTCCTCGACCCCGACGGCTCGCTCCCGCACGAGGCGTTCGTCGAGCTCACCGGCGCTCCGGCGGTCGAGGTCCGGCTCTACCCGGGGGACGACGCGCTGATCACGGTGGACCACGTCGAGTTCCACGACGTGCCGCGCGACGAGGTCCCCGCGTTCCTGCGCTCCGTGTACGGCGGACGGGCCCACACCAAGAGCAGGTTCTTCCCGCCGGGCGTGTGGCTGGTCGTGCCGCTGCCCGGCGGCACGACGTACCGGGAACCGGTCACCGGGCTGAACCCCAGCCCGTGGCTGCTGCGCGCCTCCCGTGACGCGTAGCCCTCACCCGGTCCGCACCAGCCGCACCGTCATCCGTCCGGGTCCTCCAGAGCGTCCTGTCCGACCGCCAGGTAGGTGTCCCTGGTCGCGGCTTCCGGGAATCCGTCGTCCGCTCCCTCGCCACCCGCGGGGTGAAGTCGGCGAGCCGGGCCCAGGAACTCGTCCCGCCCTCGGCGAACCCCGGCCGGACCGCACGGAGGTGGTCGTCGCGGCGGCGGTCCTGGAAGGCCCGGACGCGTTCCTGCAGTTCGGCGGCCTCCCGCTCCGACCGGGGACCGGCCTCGAGGCGGTCGGGCACGGGCAGGATGGGAACGACCTCCCGGAATTCGGCGGCCATCGCCGCCTGCTCGTGGGCGAGTTGCCGGCAGGCACCGAAGAGCCGCCGTGACATTCCGACGACCAGGTCGCTGCCCGGCGGCCTTCCGCGTCGCCCAACTCCTAGCCATCAACTGTGACATGTGAAATATTACCTGCGCTCCGACGGACCGACCCCTCATCGTCGAAAGGCTCGTCATCGTGCGCAGACTCGCAGCGGTGGGGACGGCGATATCGTTCGCCCTCCTCGCCGCCCCCGCGCTCGCCCCGGCGTTCGCCGCCGGTCCCCCGCCCGCGCCGCCGGGCGCCCCGTACGCCGTGACGGCCGGCGCGTCCCACGGCGAGCGGCACGCCGCCGCCCCGCCGCCCGCCCCGCTGGAACTCCAGCGGCAGGCGCTGCGCCGGCAGGCCCTGGAGGGGGTGGCCGCCGGACGCGGGCACGCCGAGGCCGACGGCACCCTCCCGCGGCGGGTCAAGGTCGGCAAGCGGTACGTGGAACTCGCCCAGGAGCGCAAGGACAAGGTCTTCGTGATCCTCGCCGAGTTCGGCGACCAGGTCGAGCCGAGGTACGGCGGCAGCCCCGGCCCGCGCCACAACACCATCGGCCGTCCCTCGCGCGAGGACAACCACACCATCTGGCGCAGGGACTTCGACCGCGCCTACTACCAGGAGCAGTTCTTCGGCACCGGCGCCGGCCGGGCCACCCTGCGCAACTACTACCGGCTCCAGTCCTCCGGGCGCTACGACATGGAGGGCCACGTCACCGACTGGGTGACCCTGCCCTTCAACGAGGCCCGCTACGGCACCGACGACTGCACCGAGTCCGGCCAGTGCCGCACCAACTGGGACATGATCAGGGACGCCTCCGACGCCTGGTACCGCGCCGAGCGCGCCAAGGGCCGCACCCCCGCGCAGATCCGGGCCCAGCTCGCCGAGTACGACGTGTGGGACCGTTACGACGCCGACCACGACGGGAACTTCGACGAGCCGGACGGCTACCTCGACCACCTGGTCGTCGTGCACGCCGGCAAGGACCAGACCTGGGGCGGCGGCGCCCAGGGCACCGACGCGGTGTGGGCGCACCGCTGGTTCGCGTACTGGGACCGGGCCGGCAGCGCGGGCCCCGAGGGCAACAAGGCCGGCGGCACGCCGGTCGGCGAGTCCGGGATCTGGGCGGGCGACTACCTCACCGCCGGGGAGAACAGCGGGGTCGGGCTCTTCGCGCACGAGTACGGGCACGACCTCGGGCTGCCGGACCTGTACAGCTCCGACGGCGACAACAGCGTCAACTACTGGTCGCTGATGTCCGCCGGCTCCTACCTGGGCCGGGGCCGCAACACCACCGGGGACTTCCCCGGGGACCTGGACCCGTGGAGCAAACTCCAGCTGGGCTGGCTGGAGTACACCGAGGCCGACGCCGGCCGGAAGACCCGCGCCGTGCTGGGCGTGTCCGGCTACAACACCGAGGACCCGCAGGCCCTGCTGGTGCACCTGCCGCCGTCGGTGACCCGCACCGACCTCACCGACCCGTACGAGGGCGCCAGCCAGTGGTGGAGCGGCACCGGTGACTACATGGACAACACCCTGACCCGCATCCTCGACCTGACGGGCACGGCGCCGGGCGCCGGACCGGTCCGGCTGGACGCCCGCGTCTGGTACGACATCGAGCAGGACTTCGACTTCCTGACGGTCGAGGCCTCGGCCGACGGCACCCGCTGGGAGACGCTGTCCGGCACCGTCGGCGGTACGGCGATCCCGGCGCGCGGCGTCAGCGGCAGCTCCGGCGGCTGGACCGAACTCGCCGTACCGCTCGACCGGTTCGCCGGGCAGCAGGTCCAACTGCGGCTGCGCGTGACCTCGGACGGCAACACCCACGGCAAGGGAGTCACCTTCGACGACGTCCGCGTCACCGCCGGCCCCGACGGCCGGGTGCTGCTGCGGGACGGCGCCGAGCAGGGCGCGGCAGGCTGGAGCGCGGTCAAGTGGACGCGCACCGGCGGCCGTACGGGCACGGCCGAGCACCCGCGCGCCTACCTCGTCGAGAACCGCCGGTACACCGGCTACGGCAGCTTCCTGAGGACCGGCCCGTACAACTTCGGCTTCGGCAACGACACCGTGGAGTTCTACCCCTACCAGCAGGGCGTGCTGGTCTGGCTGTGGGACACCGCCTACAGCGACAACACCACGAAGGCGCACCCGGGCGCCGGGATGCTGCTGCCCGTGGACGCGCGCCCGGAGCCGCTGCGGTACACGGACGGGACCCTGCTAAACGCCCGGGCGCAGACCTTCGACGCGCCGTTCTCGCTGCGTCCGAGCGACGCGATCGTGCTGCACCGGGCGGGCGTGCCGGTGCGGGTGCCGTCCCGGCCGGGGGTGGCGGTCTTCGACGACCGGCACGGCTCCTACTGGAACCCCGAACTGCCGCAGGTGGGCGTGCGGGTGCCGGACACCGGCACCCGGATCGCGGTGGTGAAGGAGGCGTCCGGCGGGGCGCTGACCACCGTCCAGGTGTCGCCCTCGCCCTGACGCCCGGCCCCGCGCCGAAGAGCTCTCCCCATGTCATGACATCCTGTGACCATCAGCTCGCCGGAATGGGACGGCGGTGTCCGGGGTTCCGCGGGTGACGGGGAAGGTTCATGAGGCTCTGCTTCCTGCTGGAAGAGCACTACCGCCGCGACGGCATGCCGGTGGAGGTGATCCGGAAGCTGCGGTCCTGGGGCCACCTGGTCGACGTGGTGCGCCCCGGGGGCTCCCTGCTGGACATGACCGCCGCGGTGACGGCCGGCGCCCACGACGCGTGGGTGCTCAAGACGGTGTCCGGCGGCCCCGGCCTGACCCTGTTGGAGGCCGCCGCCTCGGCCGGCCTCACCACCGTCAACGACGCCCGTTCCATCCGGGGGGTGCGGGACAAGGCCCTCGCCGCGGCCATCGGCCGCGCCGGGGGCCTGCCGCTGCCGCCGACCTGGGCGGCGGCCGAGCCCGCTCTGCTCCACGCCATACCGGAAGCCGAGTACCCGCTGGTCGTCAAGCCGGCCGACGGCAGTTCCGGCCGCGGCGTCCACCTCGTCCCCTCGCCGGAGCGGCTGCGCTCCCTGGGCCCTGAACTGGCCGAACTGGCCGGGCAGGGCCTGCTCATCGCGCAGCCCTACGTACCGAACACCGGCACCGACATCAAGGTGTACTGCGTGGCCGGCGAACTCCACGCCACCGAACGCCCCTCCCCGCTGCGGCCCGACCGGCCCCGGCGGGAGCGCCGGATCCCGGTGTCGGCGGAGATCGCGTCCATCGCCTACCGGGTGGGCGAGGTGTACGGGCTGGACCTGTACGGGCTCGACGTGCTGCTGGGCCCCGACGGGCCGGTGGTCGTCGACGTCAACGACTTCCCCAGCTTCCGCCAGGTGCCCGACGCGGCCGCGCGGGTAGCCCGGGCGGTACTGGGCCTGGCCGGCGAGCCGGTGGCGCGGGCCCCGCGGCAGCGCGACGCCGGGCCGGCAGGGCAGCGCGGCACCGGGCCGGTGGCGCGGCGCGACAGCGGCCCGGTGCGGCTGCCCGCGACGGCCGGTGACGGCCTGTGACCCGCCGGCACGTCGGCCTGGTCACCACCGACCCCGGGCACCCGCTGCTGGCCGCCACGGCCGCGCTGCTCGCCGCCGACGGGCACCGCGTCAGCGTCGTGGACCCGGTGCGGGACACGCGTACGCACGTACCGGACCCGACCGCGGTGTACTTGCTCAAGGCCCGTACGCCGGCCGCGCTGTCGCTCGCCCGGGCGCTGGAGCGGGCGGGGGCGACCGTCCTCAACTCGGCGGCGGCCACCGGCCTGTGCCAGGACCGTACGGCCATGGCCCGGACCGCCCTGGACGCCGGGCTGCCGTTCGCTCCGACCACGGCGGCCGGGTCGATCACGGACCTGGCGGCGGCCGGCGGGCCGGTGGTGACCGGCCCCACCGTGGTCAAGAGCCGGCACAGCCGCAAGCACGACCTGGTCGCCCGGGTGGACGGCGACGCGGGGCTGCGGGCGCTGGCGGAGGAGTGGCCGCGGGAGCCTGTGGTCCTCCAGGACCTGGCACCCGGCACCGGCTGGGACCACAAGCTGTGGTCGGTCGGCGGCCGGCTCTTCGCGGCCCTGCGCCGCTCCGAGCTCGGCCCCGGCGGCCGCGGCCCCACCCTCCCCCTCGCCCTGGACGAACTCCCGCCGGGATGGGCTGACTTGGTCCACGCCACGGGCGAGGCGTTCGGCCTCGACGTGTACGGAGTGGACCTCATCGACACGGGCGGGGGGCGACCGGTCGTGGTGGACGTCAACGCCTTCCCCGGCATCCGGGAACAGGCCGGGGCGCCGGAGGCCCTGGCCGCACTGGCCCTGAGGTCCCGGCCGGGACGGCCTTAGGCCGGGACGACCCTGGGCCGGGGCGGCGTCAGCCGCGTGGGACCACGGTCCGGAGGACCGAGGGCAGCGGGTACCAGTCCGCCGACACCACCGACGCGTGCCGGCCGGCCATCAGGGACAGGCGGGCGAGGGCCTCGGCCTCGGTGGGGCGCACGCCGTCGATGGCCGGGGCCACGCTGTGGGCGGAGGTGGCGACGACCAGGTAGTTGTTCCGGTGGTACCAGCCGGTGTCGATGGAGCCGGAGGCGTACGCGCTCGCGTCGCCGTCGAACACCACGAACCAGGGGCGGATCGAGGCGTCGGCGTAACGGTTGCGCGGGTCGCCCGCCTCGGCGCGGTTCACGGCGGGGAACGCGGCGGCCTGCCCGAGCCGGCCGGACGCGGCCAGGTCACGCAGGTGCGTGGCGTACTCGCGGTCGGTCCACAGCTTGTCGTTGGCGTTGCCCTGCTCCACAGTGCCGGGGATCAGCTCGACGATGAACTTCCCGGCGAGCGCCGCCCGGGACGGCCAGGCACCGGCCCGCGCGGCGGTGTCGAGGTCCCGGTGGCCGGCGGCCAGCTGCCCCGGACGGTAGAGGGCGTCGCCGAGCTTCGCGCCGAGCAGCGCGTCGAGTTCGGCGGGCCCGCGCCCGAGGTTGGCGGCGAACCCGTCCTTGAGTTCGAGCTTGAGGACGACGGGGCGGTGGCCGGGGTTCGCGTCGTGCCAGCTGCGGATGTCGGAGAGGCAGCCCGCGAGGTTCTGGTTGCGGGACTTGGTGCGGAGCTGGGCGGGGGTGGTGGCGTTCTCGCAGTTGTTGTCGTTGCCGAACGGGTTGTTGTGGGCGACCCGCCAGGAGCTGCCGAAGAAGTTGGTCCAGACGTCGATCTCGAGCATGGCGGCACCGGAGTCGAGGGCGTCCGCGAAGTAGGTGTACTTGGACTTCTCGTAGGCGTTGTGCACGCCGACGCCGGTGGTGGCGGCGTACGACAGGTCGGCGGCGGCGGACGCGGCGGCGCCGGCGGGCGCCCCGGCGCCGAGCAGCAGCGAGGCGGCTGCCGCACAGGCGACCGCCGCTCCTGTGATGCGGTTGCGCATGGCCATGCTGTCCGGCTCCCTTACTGGTGGGTAGTCAAGTCGCGGGCAGCGTAAGGGCGTTGGGTGAACCATGGCCAGGGGTGTGATGACGGTTCCGCGATCGGCACGTGTCCGGCCGACGCCGGCCGGCCCCTCGCCGGCGCCTTCGAGCCCGCCGGCCCCCGGCCGTCGCGCGCGGGTCCGTCCGGGCTGGGCGTGGCCCCCAGGCCCCGCGCCCCGAACGCCGGCGAGGCTGGACATGGGCCCGTCAGGGGCGCGGGGAACCGCGCGACCAGCCAGTCAGCCGGCCCGCAGGCACAGGGTCGGCCGCGCCCACGGGGTCAACGGGGCGGAGCCCGGTTTCGGGTAGGGCCGGGGCGGTGCGCCCGGAGGGGGTCGGCGGGGGGCGGGACCCGGGGAGCCGGGGTCGGGCGGGGGGACAGTAGAGTGCGGGGTCACCCCTTCGGCCCCGAGGACACGCGCGTGAGCTCCGCATCTACCCCCGTCTCGGTCGTCGGCCTCGGCGCAGACGGCTGGCCCGGCCTCGCCCCCGCCGCCCGGGCCGCGCTCCGGGCGGCCGAGGTGCTGGTCGGCGGCCCGCGCCAGCTGGACCTGCTGCCGGCCGAGGACTGCGCGGGCGAACGCATCCCGTGGCCCTCGCCGCTCCGGCCGGCCGTACCCGCCCTGATGCGCGAGCACGCCGGCCGCCGCATCGCGGTGCTCGCCAGCGGTGACCCCATGTTCTACGGGATCGGCCGCGCCCTCGCCGAGGAACTCGGCCCCGCCGCCCTGCTGGTCCACCCCCACCCGTCCTCCGTGTCGTACGCCTGCGCCCGCCTGGGCTGGCCGGTGGAGGACACCGAGGTGGTGACGGTGGTGGGCCGCCCCGTGGCGCGGCTGTCCGCCGCCCTGCACCACGGCCGCCGCGTACTGGTCCTCGCCCCGGGCCCCGGCTCCCCCGCCGAGATCGCCGCCCTGCTGCGCGAGCGCGGCTTCGGGCCCAGCCGGATGCGGGTGCTGGAACAGCTCGGCTCCGACCGGGAGCGTACGTACGACGGCACGGCGGACGGCTGGGCGCACGCCCCGGGCGACCCGCTGCACGTGGTCGCCGTGGAATGCCGCCGCGCGCCCGGCGCTCCGCGGCTCGGCGCCACCCCCGGCCTGCCGGACTCCGCGTACGAGCACGACGGCCAGCTGACCAAGCGGCACGTACGGGCGGCCACCCTCTGCGCGCTCGCCCCGGCCCCCGGCGAACTGCTGTGGGACATCGGCGGCGGCTCCGGTTCGATCGGCATCGAGTGGATGCGCACCCACCCGTCCTGCAGTGCGGTCACGGTGGAGCGGGTCGGGGAGCGGGCCGCGCGGATCGGCCGGAACGCGGCCGCGCTCGGCGTGCCCGGGCTGCGGGTCGTCGTAGGCGCCGCGCCGGCCGCGCTCGCCGGACTGCCCGCCCCCGACGCGGTGTTCGTCGGCGGCGGGCTGACCGCCCCCGGCCTCCTCGACGCGGTCTGGGCGGCGCTGCCGGGCGGCGGCCGGCTGGTGGTGAACACGGTGACCCTGGAGTCCGAGGCACTGCTCGGGCAGTGGCACCGGCGGCTCGGCGGGGACCTGGTGAAGCTCGCCGTGTCCCACGCCGTACCGGTCGGCGGTTTCACCGGCTGGCGCCAGGCCATGCCGGTCACCCAGTGGTCCGTGACCAAGGAAGAAGGGTCGGAGATCTGACATGACCGTGTACTTCATCGGGGCGGGCCCCGGCGCCGCCGACCTGATCACCCTGCGCGGCGCCCGCCGGCTGGCCGCCAGCCCCGTGTGCCTGTACGCGGGGAGCCTCGTGCCGGAGGAACTGCTCGCGGAGTGCCCCGAGGGCGCCCGGCTGGTCGACACCTCCCGGCTGGACCTGGACCGGATCGTCGCCGAGATGACGGCGGCGCACGAGGCCGGACTGGACGTGGCGCGGCTGCACTCGGGCGACCCGTCGGTGTTCAGCGCGGTCGCGGAGCAGATGCGCCGGCTGGACGCGGCCGGGATCCCGTACGAGGTGGTGCCGGGCGTGCCCGCGTTCGCCGCGGCCGCGGCCGCGCTGAAGCGGGAGCTGACGGTGCCCACGGTCGGGCAGACCGTCATCCTGACCCGGATCGCCCAGCAGGCCACCCCGATGCCGCCCGGCGAGGACCTGGCGACGCTGGGCCGCAGCGGGGCGCTGCTGGTACTGCACCTGGCGACCCGCTACGCGGACCGCGTGGTGGAGGAGCTGCTGCCGCACTACGGCGCCGACTGCCCGGCGGCGGTGGTCGCGATGGCCTCCCGGCCGGACGAGTTGGTGCTGCGCGGCACCCTGGCGGACATCGCCGGCCAGGTGAAGGCGGCGGGTCTGGTGCGGACGGCGGTCATCATCGTGGGGCGGACGCTGGGCGCGGAGCAGTTCCGCGACAGCCACCTGTACTCGCCGGAGCGCGACCGGCATGTCTGCTGAAGCGGGGGCGCACGTCCTGATCCTGGGCGGCACCACCGAGGCGCGCGGCCTGGCGGAGGCACTGGCGGCGCCCGGGACGGCGGTTCGGGTGACCAGCTCGCTGGCGGGCCGGGTGGCGAACCCGGTGCTGCCGCCGGGTGAGACCCGGGTCGGCGGCTTCGGCGGCCCGGAGGGGCTGGCGGCGTGGATCTCCGGGCACGGCGTGACGCACCTGGTGGACGCCACGCACCCCTTCGCGGACCGGATGAGCTTCCACGCCGCGGCCGCGGCCGCGGCGACCGGGGTGCCCCTGCTGGCGCTGCGCCGGCCGGCGTGGATTCCGGTGCCGGGCGACGACTGGCACCGGGTCCCCTCGCTCGCGGACGCCGCCCGCGTGCTGCCGGGGCTGGGGCGGCGGGCGTTCCTGACGACCGGCCGGATGGGCCTGTCGGCCTTCGCCCACCTGGACTCGGTGTGGTTCCTGGTGCGTTCGGTCGACCCGCCCGCGGGGCAGGTGCCGGCTCGCCTGGAAGTCCTGCTGGACCGGGGGCCGTTCGCGCTGGACGGGGAGCGGGAACTGCTGCGCCGGCACCGGGTGGACGTGCTGGTCACCAAGGACAGCGGCGGCTCGGCCACCGCGCCGAAGCTCGCCGCGGCCCGGGAGGCCGGCATCCCGGTGCTGGTCGTCGACCGCCCGCCGGTCCCGCCGGGCGTGCCGGTGGCGGAGTCGGTGGCGCAGGCCCTGGCCCACCTGCGCCCGTAGCGCCGACGCGCCCCCGACCACGCGGGGCTCCGCCCCACGCCTCAAACGCCGGCGAGGCCGGATGTGCCGGGCGACAGCCCGAAGCGCGGCCGCACCCCAAGCCCGAGCTGGGGGCACTTCCCAGCGGTAGCTGGGGGACGCTTGAGCGGGCCCAGCCGGAGCTCCGCCCAAGCACGTGGGGCGGTGCCCCGGGACCGGGCCGGGGTCCATGCGCCGGCGGGGCTAGTCCGGGTAGCGGCGCGGGGTCCAGGCGATGCTGGTGCCGTCGCCCCGCTCGGTGACCTGCGTCTGCGAGGAGCCGATCAGCAGGATCGTCCGCATGTCGACCTCGGACGGCTCCAGGGTGCCCAGCGTGAGCACCCGGACCGACTGCTCCGGGCCGCCCACGTCCCGGGCCACCACCACGGGGGTGTCCGCGCCGCGCAGCTCCACCAGGAGTTCGCGGGCCTTGGCCACCTGCCAGGTGCGGCTGCGGGAGCCCGGGTTGTAGAGGGCGAGGACGAGGTCGGCGGCGGAGGCGGCGCGCAGGCGTTCCGCGATGACCTCCCACGGCTTGAGCCGGTCGGAGAGGGAGATGGTCGCGTAGTCGTGGCCGAGCGGGGCGCCGGCCGCGGCGGCCGCCGCGTTGGCCGCCGTCACGCCGGGCAGGACCCGTACCGGGACGTCCTTGTAGGCGTCCTGGGAAGCCACCTCCAGTACGGCGGTGGCCATGGCGAACACACCGGGGTCGCCGCCCGAGACCACCGCGACCCGCTTGCCGCGGCGGGCCAGGTCCAGGGCGAACTCGGCGCGCTCGGACTCGACCTTGTTGTCGGAGCCGTGCCGGACCTGGCCCGGCCGGGACGGGACCCGGTCGAGGTAGGTGGTGTAGCCGATCAGCACCTCGGCGTCGGCCAAGGCCCGCTTGGTCTCGGGGGTCAGCCACAGCGGCCCGGCGGGGCCGGTGCCGACGACCGCGACCTCGCCGGGGCCGGTGCGCGCGGGCCGCCCGCCCGGGTTGCCGATCCGGCTCGGTACGACGGCGACCGCGAAGTACGGCACCGACTCGGGGTCGGTGTCGGCGAGGACGCCGGTCCGCTCGCCCTCCATGGTGGCGCGTTCCACGTACCGGGCCTCGGCCAGCCGGCCGGAGTCCTCCATGGCCCGGCGGACGGCCGGGAAGGTGCGGCCGAGCTTCATCACGACCGCCGAGTCGGTGGCGGCGAGGCGGGCGGTGAGCTCCTCCTCCGGCAGGGTGCCGGGCAGGATGGTCAGCACCTCCTCGCCCTCGACCAGCGGCGTCTGCAGCCGGGCGGCGGCGGCGCTCACGGACGTGACGCCGGGCACCACCTCGGTCTCGTACCGGCCGGCCAGCCGCTTGTGCATGTGCATGTACGAGCTGTAGAAGAGCGGGTCGCCCTCGGCGAGCACGGCGACGGTGCGTCCGGCGTCCAGGTGGGCGGCGAGCCGGGCGGCGGACTCCTCGTAGAACTCCTCCATCGCGCCCTGGTAGCCGCCCGGGTGGTCGGTGGTCTCCGTGGTGACGGGGTAGACCAGCGGCTCCTCGACGTGGTCGGCGCGCAGGTGCGCGGCGGCGATGGAGCGGGCGATGGAACGGCCGTGCCGGGCGGAGTGGTAGGCGACCACGTCCGCTTCGGCGATCACCTGCGCGGCGCGCAGGGTCATCAGGTTCGGGTCGCCGGGGCCGAGCCCCACTCCGTACAGGCGGCCCTTGGCCCGGTCGCTCATTCTTCCTCGCTCGCTATCGCGTTGACGGCGGCGGCCGCGATGGCACTGCCGCCACGCCTGCCGCGCACGATCAGGTGGTCCAGGCCCGAGTGGTGCTCGGCCAGGGCGTCCTTGGACTCGGCGGCGCCTATGAAGCCGACGGGCACGCCGATGACCGCGGCCGGGCGGGGGGCGCCTTCCTCGATCATCTCCAGCAGCCGGAACAGCGCGGTCGGCGCGTTCCCGACGGCCACCACGGACCCCTCCAACAGGCCGCGGTCGCGCCACAGTTCGAGGGCGGCGGCGCTGCGGGTGGTGCCCATCTTCGCGGCGAGGGCGGGGACGGCCGGGTCGGAGAGGGTGCACAGCACGTCGTTGTCGGCGGGCAGCCGCTTGCGGGTGACGCCGCTGGCGACCATCTGCACGTCGCAGAGGACCGGGGCGCCGGCGTGCAGCGCGGCTCGGGCGCGCAGCACCACCTCGTCGGTGTAGCCGAGGTCGCGGGTGAGGTCGGTCATCCCGCAGGCGTGGATCATGCGTACGGCGACCTGGGCGACGGAGGCGGGAAGCCCGGTGAGGTCCGCTTCGGCGCGGATCGTGGCAAAGGACTGGCGGTAGATCGCGGCGCCGTCCTTCTCGTACTCGAACACGGTGTTCTCGCTCATTTCCTGTCTGCGACGTCGGTGTCGGGGCGGGGTTCGGCGGGTTCGGCTGGTTCGCCGCGGGCGGCGCGGACGGCTCCGGCCAGGTCGCCGCCGTGAAGCACGTGTACGGGGGCCGGGGCCGGGTCCGGGGCGGGTGCGGACTCGGTCGCGGTCGTGGGCGCGGTCGCTGGCGCCGGTCCCGGGGCGCGGCCGACGCGGTACCCGTCGGCGGTGGCGACCACGTCCGCCCAGGCGCTGCCCCGGGGGTGCCCGCAGCGGCGCTCGCACCCGGACCAGTGCACGGGCAGCGGGCCGTCCGCCGCCTCCAGCAGGGCCCGGGCGTCGGCGCGCACGTCGGCCAGGGCCTTCGCGCAACCGGGGCGTCCGGTACAGGCGGTGACGGTCCGCCAGGGGCTGTCGCCGTCCAGCACGAGGCCGGCGGAGCGCAGCCGGGCGGGGCCGTCGAACGGCCGGGTGACCGGTGCCCCCCGGAGCACGACGGAGCGCCAGGGGGTGATGCGCAGCGGTCCGGCGGAGCGGTCGGCGACCTGGACGAGTTCCCGCCACTGCCCGGTGCTCAGGCGGCCGAGCGGAACGAGCGCGGTCAGGGTCTGGTGCCGGCTCGGGCGGCTGCCGCCCCACGGCGCGGGCGGCGGCGACCACGGCCAGGCCGGGTCCGCCACGGGGGTCGCGCCGATGTCGGCGGCTTCCAGTCGCGCGGCCAACTCGGTGTGATCGGGGGCGTGTTCGGCGGGGAGTTCGGCGACCCGCCAGGCGCCGGTCCCGGCCGCCGCGGCGGCGTCCAGGAAGTACTCGGCGGCCAGCAGTGCCGCGCGCGGGGCGTCGGCGGCGGATACGCGCACGGCTCCGGCGGCGGTCGTTCCCAGCCGGACGAGCGCGCCGGCGTACTCCTGCGCCGGACCGGTCCCGGACCGTTCGCCGAGGACCGTGACGTCCGGGTCGAGCGAGGACACGTCGCCGCTGCCGTCGTCGAGGGCGAACAGGAACCGGCCGGAGAGGGCGGCGACGCGGGCGTTCGCGCAGAGCAGCCGGTCGAGCTCGGCGATCCACGGCTCGACGGCGTGCGTGGCGCTGGCGACGACGTTGCGGATCCGCTCGTGGCCGGGCGCGGGCAGCAGGCCCGCGGAGTCCAGCAGCCGGGCCAGGCCGTCGCCGCACCGCTCGGCCAGGCCGCGGAGTTGGACGTTGCCGCGGGAGGTGAGTTCCAGGTGCCCGTCACCGAACCGGTCGGCGGCCAGGCCGAGCACGGAGGCCTGGTGCGGGGTGAGCATGCCGCCCGGGATCCGGACGCGCGCGAGGTACCCGTCGTCCGCCGCGTGCAGCCGCAGCGCACCGGGGCAGGCGTCACCGCGGTCCCGTATGACGGTTTCGTCCCGGGATGCGGCGGAGGGGGGCGGTGGCATGGCGGCGAGCATACCCACGATTCTGCGGCTCCGGCCTGTGGCCGTCACCACCCCCGGCGGCCCGGCGCAGCCGGTTCGGCCTGCGACAACCCGCCCTCCCGCGCGCCGGGGAGGGCCCATTAGGATGACCGTCGGCGGGCCGCCTGGCCCGTCGTCGCCAGGACGGCGACATGGGAGGAAGCCCGGTGAGACTCCGGCGCGGTCCCGCCACTGTGAGTCCGGTGGCAGCCGGTGACGGCTGCGCCGGGCGAGTCAGGAACTCCCGCCGTCCGCACTGCCCGGGGCGCGGAAACCCCGAGGAAGGCCTGCCGTCGCATGATCCTGCTGCTGTCGACGTCCGACACCGATCTGCTGAGCGCCCGTGCCGCGGACGGCCCGGTTCCGTACCGGTTCGCCAACCCTTCCCGGCTCCCCCTCGACGACCTGCCCGCCCTGCTGGACGGCGTGGACCTGGTGGTCGTGCGCCTGCTCGGCGGTCTGCGCGCCTGGCAGGAGGGCCTCGACGTGCTCCTCGCCGAGGGCCAGACCCGCCCGGTGGTGGTGCTGACCGGCGAACAGGCCCCGGACGCCCAGCTGATGGAGGCCTCGACGGTCCCCATCGGCATCGCGGCCGAGGCGCACGCCTACCTCGCGCACGGCGGGCCCGCCAACCTGGAGCAGCTCGCCCGCTTCCTGTCCGACACCGTGCTGCTGACCGGCCACGGCTTCGAGCCGCCCGCCGCCGCGCCGACCTGGGGACACCTGGAGCGGACCCCCGTCCGGGCCTACGGTCCGCGCATCGCGGTGCTCTTCTACCGGGCCCACCGGATGAGCGGCAACACCGCCTTCGTGCACGCCCTGTGCGACGCGATCACCGAGGCCGGCGGCACGCCCGCGCCGCTGTACGTGTCCTCGCTGCGCAACCCGGAACCGGAGCTGCTGGCCGAACTGGAGGGCGCCGACGCGATCGTGACCACGGTCCTCGCGGCCGGCGGCACCCGCCCCGCGGACGCCTCCGCCGGCGGTGACGACGAGTCGTGGGACGCGGGTGCGCTCGCCGCGCTCGACGTGCCCATCCTCCAGGCGCTGTGCCTGACCGGTCCGCGCAGCGCGTGGGAGGAGAGCGACGAGGGCCTGTCCCCGCTGGACGCGGCCAGCCAGGTGGCCGTACCGGAGTTCGACGGCCGCCTGATCACCGTTCCGTTCTCCTTCAAGGAGATCGACGCGGACGGCCTCCCCTCCTACGTCGCCGACCCCGAGCGGGCCGCCCGGGTGGCCGGGATCGCGGTGCGCCACGCCCGCCTGCGGCACACCCCGAACGCGCGGAAGCGGATCGCGCTGGTGCTGTCCGCCTACCCGACCAAGCACTCCCGGATCGGCAACGCGGTCGGCCTGGACACCCCGGCCTCCGCGGTCGCGCTGCTGCGCCGGCTCATCGACGAGGGCTACGACTTCGGGCCGGTCGAGGAGATCCCCGGCCTGGTCTCCGGCGACGGCGACGAGCTGATCCGCGCCCTGATCGAGGCCGGCGGCCACGACCAGGACTGGCTGACCGAGGAGCAGCTGGCGCGGAACCCCGTCCGCATCCCGGCCGCCGACTACCGGCGGTGGTACGGGCAGCTGCCCGCCGCGCTCCGCGAGGACGTCGAGGAGCACTGGGGCCCGGCGCCCGGCGAGATGTTCCTGGACCGGACGCACAACCCGGACGGCGACATCGTGCTCGCGGCCCTGCGCCGCGGGAACCTGCTCATCCTCATCCAGCCGCCGCGCGGCTTCGGCGAGAACCCGATCGCGATCTACCACGACCCGGACCTGCCGCCCTCCCACCACTACCTGGCCGCCTACCGCTGGATCCAGGCCGCCGCGGCCGACGGCGGTTTCGGCGCCGACGCCATGATCCACCTGGGCAAGCACGGCAACCTGGAGTGGCTGCCGGGCAAGAACGCCGGCCTGTCGGCCGCCTGCGCGCCGGACGCCGCCCTCGGCGACCTGCCGCTGGTCTACCCGTTCCTCGTCAACGACCCGGGCGAAGGCACCCAGGCCAAGCGCCGGGTGCACGCCACCCTGGTCGACCACCTGGTGCCGCCGATGGCGCGCGCCGACTCGTACGGGGACATCGCCCGCCTGGAGCAGCACCTCGACGAGTACGCCCAGATCTCCTCCATGGACCCGGCCAAGCTGCCGGCGATCCGGGCGCAGATCTGGACCCTGATCCAGGCCGCGAAGCTGGACCACGACCTGGGTCTGGAGGAGCGCCCGGACGACGACGGGTTCGACGACTTCCTGCTGCACGTCGACGGCTGGCTGTGCGAGGTCAAGGACGCCCAGATCCGCGACGGCCTGCACGTCCTCGGCGGCGCCCCGACCGGCCCGGAGCGGATCAACCTGGTGCTGGCGATCCTGCGCGCCCGTCAGATCTGGGGCGGTACGACCGCCCTGCCCGGCCTGCGCGAGGCCCTCGGCCTGGACGAGTCCAAGGCCACCCTCACCTCCGCCGACGAGGCGGAGGAGCAGGCCCGCGCGCTGGTCGAGGCGATGGAGGCGGCGGGCTGGGACGTGGCAGCGGTCGAGGAGGTCGCGTCCGGCCACGGGCGGGAGGTCCACGACGTGCTGCGGTTCGCCGCGACCGAGGTGGTGCCGCGGCTGGCCGGCACCACCGACGAACTGGCGCACGCCGTGCACGCCCTGAACGGCGGCTTCGTGCCGGCCGGCCCGTCCGGCTCGCCGCTGCGCGGGCTGGTCAACGTCCTGCCGACCGGCCGGAACTTCTACTCGGTCGACCCCAAGGCGGTGCCCTCGCGGCTGGCCTGGGAGACCGGACAGGCCCTCGCCGACTCGCTGCTGGAGCGCTACCGCACCGACAACGGCGAGTGGCCGGCCTCGGTGGGCCTGTCCCTGTGGGGCACCAGCGCCATGCGCACCGCGGGCGACGACGTCGCCGAGGCGCTCGCCCTGCTGGGCGTCCGCCCGGTGTGGGACGAGGCCTCCCGCCGGGTCACCGGCCTGGAGCCGGTCCCGCTCGCCGAGCTGGGCCGCCCCCGCATCGACGTAACGCTGCGCATCTCGGGCTTCTTCCGGGACGCCTTCCCGCACGTCATCGGGCTGCTGGACGACGCGGTACGGCTGGCCGCCTCGCTGGACGAGCCCGCCGCGGACAACTTCGTACGGGCGCACGCCCAGGCCGACCTGGCCGAGCACGGGGACGAACGCCGGGCCACCACCCGTATCTTCGGCTCCCGGCCGGGCACGTACGGCGCGGGCATCCTCCAGCTGATCGACAGCCGGGACTGGCGCACCGACGCCGACCTCGCCGAGGTGTACACGGTGTGGGGCGGCTACGCGTACGGGCGCGGCCTGGAGGGCCGTCCGGCCCGCGCCGAGATGGAGTCGGCGTACAAGCGGATCACGGTGGCCGCGAAGAACACCGACACCCGCGAGCACGACATCGCCGACTCGGACGACTACTTCCAGTACCACGGCGGCATGGTGGCCACGGTGCGGGCGCTGCGCGGCACCGCGCCGGAGGCGTACATCGGCGACTCGACGCGCCCGGAGACGGTCCGCACCCGCACGCTGGTGGAGGAGACCTCCCGGGTGTTCCGGGCGCGGGTGGTCAACCCGAAGTGGATCGAGGCGATGCGCCGCCACGGCTACAAGGGCGCGTTCGAGCTGGCGGCGACCGTGGACTACCTGTTCGGGTACGACGCGACCACGGGCGTCATCGCGGACTGGATGTACGACAAGCTGACCGAGACGTACGTGCTGGACCCGGAGAACCAGGCCTTCCTGAAGGAGGCCAACCCGTGGGCGCTGCACGGCATCGCGGAGCGCCTCCTGGAGGCCGAGTCCCGCGGCCTGTGGGAGAAGCCGGACCCGAAGGTGCTGGAGGCCCTGCGCGAGGTCTACCTCGACACGGAGGGCAGCCTGGAGGGCGAGACGGAGTAGCGGCGGCGCGCCGGCGCGCCGCTGGTGGTGCCCTGCTACCCGTCGCCGGGTGGCAGGGCACCGTCGCGTGAGGGGGCGTCAGCGGCACCGCGGCACGGGTGCGCGGGGCGGCGCCCGTGCCCGGGGTCGCGGTTGGGTTGCGATCCGGCTTCCGCCGGGTGACGGCCGCCCGGCCCATACCACGCTTCGA
The DNA here is from genome assembly GCF_042900645.1 of Streptomyces sp. NPDC012888. Taxonomy (NCBI): domain Bacteria; kingdom Bacillati; phylum Actinomycetota; class Actinomycetes; order Kitasatosporales; family Streptomycetaceae; genus Streptomyces; species Streptomyces sp. NPDC012888. The sequence continues at coordinate 171,114 of NZ_JBIBBM010000002.1, forward strand.
CCAGGGAAGACACCTATCCGCATCTGCCGTTTGGCTGGTTATGATCGGCTCCTCCGCGTCCCGGCCCCCTCCCCAGGAGCCCACGGGGCGCGGGACGTTGGCCCGGCCCCCGCACCTCCCGCTCACGAGGACCGATGTCTGTCATAGAACCCGCAGGACCCGAAGGCCCACCAGCGCGGTCGACGGCTCGCCCGCGCCGGCGCCGGACCGTACGGCTGCGCACCCTGCTGATCTGGCTGGCCGTGGTCCCCACCATGGCGATGGGTGCCCAGGTCGCCGTGACCGCCGAGCGCCTGCTGGCACAGGCGGAGCACCTGCGGGCCGACGTCGAAGCAGCGGAGCGGATAGGCGCACCGCTGTACACGCTCATGGTGGACCTCCAGTCCGAGCGGACCGTGACCGCGGCGCGCTGGGCGGGCACTCCGGGCGCCGAGGAAGAGCTGCGCAACCGCCGGCAGGCCACCGACCGGGCCGCGGCCGAGTTCCGGCTGCTGGCGGCGGACCCGGTGCACTCCGCCGAGGCGTTCGCCGAGGTCGTCCGGCGGCTCGCCGAACTCGGCGCGTACCGCGGGCGGGCGGACTCCCGTACCGGCGCCGCCGACACCACCCTCGCCTACTACACCGGCACCATCGACAAGATCATCCAGGTGTACCAGGAGGAGTTCAGCCACGCCGAGGACGCCGAACTCACCCAGGAGAGCCGGCCCGTGGTGTCCCTGCTGTCGGCCTCCGAGATGGTGGCGCGCGAGGACACCGCCCTGGCCCTGGCCGGGCCGTCCAGGGAGCTGAGCGCGGCCGGTTTCGACCAGTTCGTCAGTTCCGTGGGCGCCCACAGGTACCTGTACTCGACCTGGGTCGTCCCCTACCTGCCCGAAGGCGACCGGCAGTTCTTCGAGCGGATCGTCGCCTCGCCGGCCTGGCAGACGAAGGTCCGCATCGAGAACGCGGTCGTCTCCGAGCACCGGGACACCGAGTCCGGCGTCCGGCTGCCCGCCGAGGTGGCCGGCTGGCGGGACGCGCACGAACGCTTCTCCGTGCAGATGGCCACCCTGAACGTGGACCGGGCCCGCGAGGTGCTGGTCCGCGGCGAGGCCAAGGCCGAGCAGCTGCGGACCGAGGTCGCCTGGCTGATCGGGGCGAGCGGCGGCGGGCTGCTGGTCGTGGTGACCGTGGTCGTGCTCACCACCCGGTCGGTGCTCCGCCGGCTGCGCTCCCTGCACGAGCGGACCGTGACGGTCGCCGAGGAGACCCTCCCCGACGTGGTGTCCCGGCTCCAGCGCGGCCTGCCGGTGGACGGGACGGCGCTGCCCGCCGTGGGCGGTGACCGCGACGAGGTCGGCCGGATCAGCGACGCCTTCGCCCGGGCCGTCGCCGTGTCCGTCGACGGGCACCGGCAACTCGCGGCCGAGCGTCACGGTTTCGGGCTGTTCGCCGCCGGAATCGCCTCGCGCACCGGGAACCTGGTGAGCCGGCAGCTGGGCCTGACCGAGGACATCCAGGACGCCTTCGGGCACGACGAGGCGCTCCTCGCCCAGCTGATGCGGTCCGACCAGCTGACGGTGGGCATGCGGCGGCAGATCGAGAACCTGCTGATCCTCTCGGGCGGCGAGATCCCCGACCCGCACACCGAGCCCATGCGCATCGCCGACCTGCTCCGGGAGGCCGCCGCGGAGGTCGAGGACTTCCGCCGCATCGAACGGCAGGCGCTGGACGAGGCGAGCGTGGAACCGCACGTGATCAGCCAGATCAGCCACCTGCTGGCGGAACTCCTCGACAACGCCACCCGGTTCTCCCCGCCCCGGTCGAAGGTGGTCATCCGCGCCGAACTGGTGGCCGACGGGCTGTCGGTGGAGATCGAGGACCGCGGGCCGCGGGTGAGCCCCGCGCGCTACGAGGAGATGAACGCCCGCCTGCACTCGGCCCCGCCGTACTCGGTGCTCGCCGAGAACGCGCACCGGCTGGGCCTCTTCGTGGTCGGGCACCTCGCCGACCAGCTCGGCGCCTCGGTCACGCTGCGCCGCTCCGTGTACGGGGGCACCGCCGCGGTGGTGGTCCTCCCGAGGGACCTGCTGACCACCCCGGCGGCCCCGGCCCCGGCGCCGGCCCCGGCCCCCGCCCCCGTACGGCAGGCCCCGGCCGAACGCAGGCCGGAGCTGGTCCTGCACTCCAACGCGCCCGCGGCGGCCAAGCCCGTACCGGAACCGGAACCGGAACCGGCCGCGACCCCGGCACCGACCCCGGCGACGGAGACGGAGACGGAGGCGGAGACAGGGACGGGGCTGGGGACGGAGACGGTGACGGGCACCCGACCCGCCCTCCCCGAACGCGTCCCCCAGACCCACATGGCCACGCAGCTCCGCGCACCCCGCGCGCCGGAAGCGGCGCCCGCCCGGGACGCCGCGACCCCGGAAGAGGTGGCCGACGCCTGGGCGGACTACGAGCAGGGCACCCAGACAGTGGAAGAAGAGCTCCGACAGGATCAGCCATGACGACGACACCGAACACCGCGGCATCCGACGACGTGATCTACAGCGTCCTGGACAACAACCTCAGCAGGATCGCGGGCATCCAGGGAGCCGTGCTCCTGTCCAACGACGGGATCAAGCTCAGCGCCTACCTGCTCGACCGGGACCAGGCCGAACGCATGGCCGCCGCGGCCTCCGGCATCGCGGCCACGATGAAGGCGATATCCAGGGAGGTCGAGGGCGGCCGGGTGATCCGCCAGCTGGTCGAGATGGACGACCGGTACCTGTGCATCGTCGGCTGCGGCGAGGGCAGCACCCTCATCGTGGTGACCTCCCGCAAGGCCCGGCTGGGAGAGCTCGGCGGCGAGGCCGTACGGACCGCCCAGGCGCTCGGCGAGTGGCTGGGCACGCCCGGGCGCGCCCAGGCGCCGAACTCCTGATGCCCGAGGAACCGCAGCCCGGCGCGGCGGGGCCGGACGCCCCGCCGCCGCGCGGCCGCCGGCGGACCCGGCTGTACGCCCTCACCGACGGCCGCACGGCCGCGCCGCGGACGGTGCTCACCATGGACACCACCATCACGACGGCGGTCGGCGAGGACGCGTACGGGGGCCTGCCCACCGAGTGGCGGACCGTCCTCGCCATGTGCGCGGAGCCGGGCGGCCTGGCGGTCGCCGAGATCGCGGCGCGGATGCACATCCGCCTCACCCCGGCGACCCTGCTGCTCGGCGAACTCGCGGACCGCGGGCTGATCCGGCACCGGCCGCCCCTGTCGGGCGGCGAGACCACCAACGTCCACACGCTCATGAGAATCAGGGACAACCTTGCCCGGATATGAAGCAGCCCCCGTCAAGATCCTCATCGCCGGCGGATTCGGAGTCGGCAAGACGACCCTGGTCGAGTCGGTCTCCGAGATCGAGCCGCTGCGCACGGAGGAACGGCTGACGGCCGCCGGGATCGGCGTGGACGACCTCGACGGCATCGAGTCGAAGGCCGTGACCACGGTGGCGATGGACTTCGGCCGGATCACCCTCACCGACGCCGGGGTCGTCCTCTACCTGTTCGGCACGCCGGGCCAGGAACGCTTCTGGTTCATGTGGGACGACCTGCTGAACGGGGCCCTGGGGGCGGTGGTGCTGGTCGACACGCGGCGGCTGGACCGCAGCTTCGCGGCGGTGGACTTCTTCGAGAGCCGCGGACTGCCGTTCGTGGTGGGCGCCAACTGCTTCCACGGGGAGCAGCCCTACACGGCCGCGGAGATCGCCGCGGCGCTGCGCCTGCGCGACCCCCGCACGCCCGTCCTGATGCTCGACGCCCGCTCCCGCGACAGCGTCCGCGACTGCCTGCTCGCACTGCTCGACGTACTGATCGACAAGGCCGGCGCCGCCACCCCGGCCCTCACCCGCGCGTGAACGCCGCCGGGGACCCACCCGCCCACCCGGCCCGAGCGGCGCTCGAGCGGGACCCGGCGGAGCCGAAGCCGCGCAGCGCAGACCTGGCCCGGCGGAGCGTCACGGCGCGATCGGCAGCTCCCGCTTGTGCGCCGTCGCCCGGTACCGGCGGGCGATGATCTCCCACACCCGCCCGTCGACCGGCTTGCCCTCCAGGAAGTCGTCGATGTCGTCATAGGTGACGCCCAGCGCGTCCTCGTCGGCCTTGCCCGGGTCCAGCGTCTCCAGGTCGGCCGTCGGGGTCTTCCACACCAGCTCCGCAGGGGCACCCAGCGCGTCGGCGCAAGCGCGGACCCGCCGCTTGGTGAGGCCGGTGAGCGGGACGACGTCGGCGGCGCCGTCGCCGAACTTCGTGAAGAAGCCGGAGACCGCCTCCGCCGCGTGGTCGGTGCCGACGACCAGGCCGTCACGCGCACCGGCCACCGCGTACTGGGCGATCATGCGCTGGCGGGCCTTGATGTTGCCGTGCACGAAGTCCTGGTGGTGGGCGTCGCGGAAGACCAGCCCGGCGGCCACCGTCGCCTCCAGCGCCGCGTCGGAGGCCGGCTTCACGTCGACGGTCAGGACGTGGTCGGCGCGGATGAAGCCGAGGGCGAGCTGGGCGTCCTTCTCGTCGGCCTGCACACCGTACGGCAGCCGCATCGCGTAGAACTCGGCCTGGTGACCCGCGGCCCGCGCCCGCTCGACGGCGAGCTGGCAGAGGCGGCCGGCGGTGGTGGAGTCCACGCCGCCGCTGATGCCGAGGACCAGGGAGCGCAGGCCGGTGGCGGTGAGCCGCTCGGTGAGGAAGGCCACCCGGCGCTCGATCTCGCGTTCGGCGTCGAAGGTCTCGGCGACCTCCAGCTCCCGGGCGATCTCCTGCTGCTGGGCGATGGACGCCGGCTCGCTCACGGCTGCTCCTCGGATGTCGTGCGGACGTTTCCCGCACACCCTAGCGGGCCGCTGGAGCGGGCCGGTCCCGGTCGCCGCAGCACCGGTGGCGGTCGGCGGACGCGCGCACCGGGGCCGGCGCACCCGGACCGGAGCCGGGGGCCGCGGCCGTAGCCCCCCGGGGGCCCGGGAAGCCGCGGAACGGGCCGTTCGTCACCTGATGCGGTGAACTCCCCCTTATCCCGTCCCCCGCAGGGTAGGGCCGTGCTGATCTCGTCCGGGATCCGGCCGTCGCCGGGCCCGCGCCGCTTGAGGAGAAAGGCTTTGCCCGCCGTGTCCCAGCCCTTTCGACTGCCGGAGTTCTACGTGCCGTATCCGGCGCGCCTGAACCCCCACCTCCTCCAGGCGCGCGCCCACACCAAACAGTGGGCCCGGGCCTTCGGGATGCTGGAGGGCTCGGGGGTCTGGGAGGAGGCCGACCTCGACTCGCACGACTACGCCCTGCTGTGCTCCTACACCCACCCGGACTGCGACGCCGAGACGCTGAGCCTCGTCACCGACTGGTACGTGTGGGTCTTCTTCTTCGACGACCACTTCCTGGAGACCTTCAAGCGGACCGGGGACCGGGCCGGAGCCAGGGCCTACCTCGACCGGCTCGCCGCGTTCATGCCGATGGACCCGGCCGACGGGTTCCCCGAGCCGGTCAACCCCGTCGAGGCGGGCCTGGCGGACCTGTGGGCGCGGACGGTCCCGGCGATGTCCGCGGACTGGCGGGAACGGTTCTCCGAGAGCACCCGCAACCTGCTCGACGAGTCCATGTGGGAGCTGGCCAACATCGGCATCGGCCGGGTGCCCAACCCGCTCGAGTACATCGAGATGCGCCGCAAGGTCGGCGGCGCCCCCTGGTCGGCGGGCCTGGTCGAGTACGTGGCGGCCGAGGTCCCGGCCCGGGTGGCGCGCTCGCGGCCGCTGGCGGTCCTGCGCGACTCGTTCTCCGACGCCGTGCACATCCGCAACGACCTCTTCTCCTACCGTCGGGAGGTCGAGGACGAGGGTGAGCTGTCCAACGCCGTCCTGGTGCTGGAGACCTTCCTGGGCTGCTCCACCCAGGAGGCCGCGGACCTCTCCAACGACCTGCTGACCTCACGGCTCCAGCAGTTCGAGCACACCGCGCTCGTCGAGGTGCCCGGCCTCGCCGCCGAGCAGGGGCTGTCCCCGGACGAGCTGGCCGCCGTCCTGGCGTACGCCAAGGGGCTCCAGGACTGGCAGTCCGGCGGCCACGAGTGGCACATGGTCTCCAGCCGCTACATGAACGAGGAGGCCCGCCCGACAGCGGCGCTGACCCTGCCGTTCATGCCGTCCGGGCCCGGTACCGCCGCGCTGGACGTCCGCTCCCTGTTCCCGAGCCGGGCCGTGGACCTGCGCAGGCGCAGCTTCACGCACGTCCCCTTCCGGAAGGTGGGCCCGTCGCTGCTGCCCGACTTCCACCTCCCCTTCCCCCTGCGCCTGAACCCGCACCTCGACGGGGCACGCCGCGAGCTGGTCGCCTGGTGCCGGCGGATGGGCATGCTGGAGCCGCAGCCCGGAGACCCCGGCTCGGACGTCTGGACCGAGAGCAAGCTGGTGGGCTTCGACCTCGCGCTGTGCTCGGCGGGGCTCGACCCGGACGCCACCCCCGAGGCACTGGCCCTGAGCGCCCAGTGGCTGGCCTGGGGGACCTACGGGGACGACTACTACCCGCGGGTCTTCGGGTGCGGGAAGGCTCCTGACGCGGCGCGCGCCGCCACCGCCCGCCTGGTCTCCATGATCCCGGTCGACCCCGCGGACGCCCCGGAGCCGGTCACCGCACTGGAGCGGGGCCTGAAGGACCTGTGGGCGCGGACCGTCGCCGGCATGAGCGGCGGGGTCCGGGCCGATTTCCGGGCCACGGTGGTGGAGATGCTCCAGAGCTGGGTCTGGGAGATCGACAACACCACGGCCAACCGGATCCCCGACCCGGTGGACTACGCGGAGATGCGGCGGCTGACCTTCGGCTCGACCATGACGATGTTCCTGGCGCGGCTGGGCCACGACGGGCGCGGCGTGCCGCCCGCGCTCCACTCGCACGGGGTGCTCCGCTCGCTGGAGAACGCGGCCGCCGACACGGCCTGCCTGATGAACGACCTCTTCTCGTACCAGAAGGAGATCGAGGTGGAGGGCGAGGTGCACAACCACGTCCTGGTCACCCAGAACTTCTTCGACATCGGCTACCCGCAGGCGTTCCGCATCGTGGCGGACCTGATGCGGCAGCGCACCGAGGAGTTCGAGCACATCCGGGACGACCAGCTGCCGGTGCTCTACGAGGACCTCGGCCTGGCCGCGGAGGCGCGGGCGGCGGTCGACGCGTACGTCGGGGAGCTGGAGGACTGGCTGGCGGGGATCCACCACTGGCACCTCAAGGTCCGCCGCTACCGCGACGAGGACCTCCACCCCCGGCCCACGGGCCTGACCCCGGGCTCGTGGTCGGAGGCCTTCGGCCGGTCGGCGGCGACGCCGCCGTCCCTGGCGGCACACCCTTCCTGACGGCGGCGGGCGGCTCGCGGCGGGCAGCGGGCAGCGGGCAGCGGGTGAGGACGCGGCGGACGGCGGGACGGGGCACATCCCAGCACACGGCGGCCACCGTTGTCCTCCCCCGCGCGGGGGAGGCGTTCTCCTCGCTCGGGGGATCCGGCGGTGCCCGGTCCCGCGGTTGTCTTGAAGCATGAAACAGACGTTGAAGCACATGCTGTTCGCGCCGCTGCTGACCGGGGTCCTGACGGTGACCGGGCTGTCGGGCCCGGCCGTGGCCCAGGGGGTTCCGCCGGGCCCGGCCGCGGCGGAGGGCGGGGCCCAGGGGCGGACGCCCGCGGAGGACGTCCTGGCCCGGATAGCGGCCGTCCCAGGGTTGCGGGTGACGGGAGAACGCCCGGCGCCGGCCCCGGGGCAGATCGTCCTGGACCTGGCCTACCGTCAGCCGGTCGACCACCGGCGGCCCGGCGGGGCCTCGTTCGAGCAGCGGCTGACGCTGTTGCACAAGTCCACTGCGCGCCCCATGGTCCTGTACTCCAGCGGCTACGACCTGGGGTCCTCGCCGCAGCGCCCGACCGAGCCGACCGAGTTGCTGGACGCCAACCAGATCACCGTGGAGCAGCGCTTCTTCGGCACGTCCCGGCCTGCCGGGGACGACTGGTCCGCGCTGACGATATGGCAGGCCGCGAGCGACCACCACCGCCTCGTCTCGGCCCTCAGGGGGCTGTACGGGGGTGCGTGGATCTCCACCGGGGGCAGCAAGGGCGGCATGACCGCCGTCTACCACCGCCGCTTCTACCCGGACGACGTGGCCGGCACGGTGGCGTACGCCGCACCCAACAACACCGACGACCGGGACGACAGTGCCTACGACGCGGCTCTGGAGCGGGTCGGCACCCCGGAGTGCCGTGCCGCCCTGAAGGCCGTCCAGCGCGAGGCCCTGGAGCGCCGGGCGGCGATGACCGCGCGTTACGCCCACTGGGCCGGGACGAAGGGGGTCGGTTTCGAGATCATCGGCGGTGTGGACCGCGCCTTCGAACTGGCGGTGCTGCGGCTGCCGTTGATGTTCTGGATGCACCAGCCGACGGGCGGCTGCGCGGGCGTTCCGGCGGCGACCGCCACGGACGACGCCCTGTACGCCTGGGTGGACCGGGTGACCCGGCTCGAGGTGTACGCCGACCCCACCCTGAAGGCGTTCACCGCGTACTTCCACCAGTTGGGCACCGAGCTCGGGTATCCGGCCTTCGCCGCCCCGCACCTGGCCGGGCTGCTGCGGTACCCGGGCGTCCAGGAAGTCCGCTCCTACGTGCCGCGGGACGTCCCCCTGCGGTTCCGGCGCGGGGCGATGGCGGACGTCGACCGCTGGGTCCGCCGCGACGGCCGCGCGCTGATGTTCGTCAACGGCGAGAACGACGTGGCGGTGGCGGAGCCGTTCCGTCTGGGGAAGGGGACGCGTGACTCGTTCGCCTTCACCGTGCCGCGGGCCAACCACCACCTGTCCATACGCGCCCTGCCGCCGGCCGACGCGGCCAGGGCCACGGAGGCCCTGCGCCGCTGGGCCGGCGCCGGACGGGGGTAGGGGGCGTGCGGGGACGGGCCAGCCGGGGACGGGTCAGCGCGCTGCCGGGCCGGTCCAGCCGGCCGGGACGTGGCCGAGGCGGACGCGCTGGGGATGGTCGCCGACGGGGACGGAGACGCGTTTGGCGCCGGTGGCGAAGTCGATCGCGGTGACCCGGTCGCTGCCGCTCTCGGAGACCACGCAGGCGGTGCCGTCCCCGTTGACGGCGGCCCAGTAGGGCTTGTCGACGGGGACGAGCGGGCCCTCGGCGAGGGTGGCCCGGTCCACCACGGTGGCGTAGTCGTCCATGGTTCCCGCGATGCAGAGCTTGCTGCCGTCAGGGCTCATGGACATGCCGTGGTGGCGGGAGTCGTTGACCCAGTCGGTGCGCTTCTTGCTGGTGGCCGGGTTCTCGGGGAGCGTCTTGAGCCGGGTGATCCGGTCGGTGGCGATGTCGTACTCCAGGAAGCCGTTGAAGAACGACACCTGGAAGTACAGCTTCGACTCGTCGGGGCTGAAGGCGTTCGGCCGGATCGAGTCGGACAGGTCGGAGCGGCCGAAGGCGTCGAGGCGTTCGCGCATGTCGATCACCCGGACGGTCTCGAAGGTCCGCGCGTCCACCACGGTGATCTTGCGGTCGCCCTTCGTCCAGTCCAGCCACGGGGCGTCCAGGTCGGTGTTGACCTCGCCGATGGAGGCGTTCCAGAGCAGCCGGCCGTCGCGGGAGAAGGTGTTCTCGTGGGGTTTGTCTCCGGTGCGGAAGGACCCGACCTGCCGGCCGGAGACGATGTCCAGGACGTGCACGGTGTTGGAGGTGGAGGCGGAGACCGCGACGCGGGTGCCGTCGGGTGAGACGGCCATGTGGTCGGCGCGGTAGCCGGACACCGGGAAGCGCCAGTTGATCCGGCCGGAGGCCAGGTCGATGGAGACCACGTCGGCGAAGGAGGGGCGGGAGACGACCACCGCGGAACCGTCCGGGGTGGAGTACATGTCGTCGGTGAACTGGTCGTGGCCCTCACCGGCGGTGGTACGGATGCCGAGGAAGAAGGCCAGCTTGACGGGGTTGAGGTAGATCTCCCGCAGCCGCTCCTCCTTGTCGGGGATCACGTTGATCCGGCCGATCCGGGCCATGTCCCCGGTGGAGGCCAGCACGTCGGCCGTGCCCTCCCAGTTGTTGCCGACGAACAGCACCTCGCGCGGCTGCGCGGCGGGGGTCTCGGCGGCGGCCGGTGTCAGGGCGGTGAACAGGGCGGTCGCGGCCAGCACGCACGCGGCACGCAGGGGGCTTCGCAACATCCGGTCAACTCCGTTGGAGGGAAGGAGTGTTACCGGCGGGTAAAATAGAGGGCGGAAGAGAAGGGCGCAAGGCCCGCGGCCTCACGCCCCTGTGGTCGAGGGCTTTCCGGGAGCCGTCGCTCAGGCGACGACACCGATCCGCCCGGCCACCTGCTCGGTGCCGTCGCGGTGGATCGGGGTGTGCGCTCCGGTGAGCGCGATCCCGCTGCCGCCGCGCCGGTTGGCGACGATCTCGGCGGCGATGGACAGCGCGGTCTCCTCCGGGGTGCGGGCGCCGAGGTCGAGGCCGATCGGGGAACGCAGCCGGGCGAGTTCCAGCTCTGTGACGCCCACCTCGCGCAGCCTCTTGTTGCGGTCCTCGTGCGTCTTGCGGGAGCCCATGGCGCCGACGTAGGCGACGGGCAGGCGCAGGGCGGTCCGGAGGAGCGGGACGTCGAACTTGGCGTCGTGGGTGAGGACGCACAGCACGGTCCGGCCGTCCACCTCGGTGGACTCCAGGTAGCGGTGGGGCCATTCGACGACGACCTCGTCGGCCTCGGGGAAGCGGGCCTTGGTGGCGAACACCGGGCGGGCGTCGCACAGGGTGACGTGGTAGCCGAGGAACTTGCCGATCCGCACGAGGGCGGAGGCGAAGTCGATGGCACCGAAGACGATCATGCGTGGGGCCGGGACGCTGGACTCGACCAGCACCTTCAGCGGCTCTCCGCAGAGCCGGCCGTCGGCGCCGATCTCCAGGACACCGGTCCGGCCGGCGTCGAGCAGGGCGCGTGCCTCCTCGGCGACGGTCCGGTCCAGCTCGGGGTGTCCGCCGAAGCCGCCCTGGTGCGGGCCTTCGGTACGGACGAGCACGGCACGGCCCAGAAGCTCCTCGGGGCCGGCCGCGATCCGGGCCACCGCGGCTGGCGCGCCGGCCGCCGCGGCGGCTATGGCGGCCTCGAAGACCTCCCGCTCGGGGGAGCCGGCGAGGACCGGGGTGACCAGGATGTCGATGATGCCGCCGCAGGTCAGGCCGACCGCGAAGGCGTCGTCGTCGCTGTAGCCGAAGCGCTCCAGGACGGTGCGGCCGTCCTCGATGGCCTGCCGGCACAGCTCGTACACGGCACCCTCCACGCATCCGCCGGAGACCGAGCCGATGGCCGTCCCCTCGCCGTCCACGGCGAGGGCGGCTCCGGGCTGCCGGGGAGCGCTGCCGCTGATCGCCACCACGGTGGCGACGGCGAAGTCGCGTCCCTGCTCGACCCACCGGTTCAGCTCTTCGGCGATGTCCAGCATGTCGGCCTCCTCGGAAGGTCGGTTTCAGTATCGGATGCGCGGAGGGATCACGCGTTGCGGTTCAGGCTCAGTGGACGCCGAGCCAGCCCTCGATCGGGTTGAGCGCGAAGAACACCAGGAAGATCGCGAACAGGCCCCACATGAAGGCGCCGACCTCGCGGGCCTTGCCCTGCGCGACCTTGATCGCGACGTGGGAGATCACACCGGCGGCGACACCGGCCGTGATCTGGAAGGTGAAGGGCATGATCACGACGGTCAGGAAGACCGGGACCGCGGTGGCCATGTCGGCCCAGTCCACGTGGCGGGCGTTCTGCATCATCATCGCGCCGATGACCACGAGGGCGGCGGCGGCGACCTCACCCGGAACGATCTGGGTGATCGGGGTGAAGAAGATGCAGGCGGCGAAGAAGAGGCCGGTCACCACGGAGGCGAGGCCCGTGCGGGCGCCCTCGCCGACACCGGTGGCGGACTCGACGAACACGGTCTGGCCACCGCCACCCGCGACACCGCCGATGGCACCGCCGGCACCGTCGACGAACAGGGCCTTGGACAGGCCCGGCATGCGGCCCTTGTCGTCGGCCAGCTTGGCCTCGGTGCCGACACCGATGATGGTGGCCATCGCGTCGAAGAAGCCGGCGAGCACCAGGGTGAAGACGATCATGCCGACGGTCATCGCGCCGACCTCGCCCCAGCCGCCGAACTCGACCTTGCCGAAGAGCGAGAAGTCCGGCATGGAGACCGCGGAGCCGCTCAGCTCCGGCGGGCCGCTCGCCCAGGCCTTCGGGTCGATCTTCACCACGGCGTTGAGGACGGCGGCGACCACGGTGCCGGCGACGATGCCGATCAGGATGGCGCCGGGGACCTTGCGGGCCTGGAGCATGAAGATGGCCAGCAGGGTGAGGCAGAAGAGGACGACGGGCCAGCCGGCCAGCTCACCGGCCGGGCCGAGGGTGACGGGGCCGCCACCGGGCGCGGGGTTCTCGTGCACGAAGCCGGCCTTGTTCAGGCCGATCAGCGCGACGAAGAGGCCGATGCCCATGGTGATCGCGTGCTTGAGCGCCAGGGGGATCGCGTTCATGATCATCTCGCGCAGGCCGGTGACGACCAGGAGACAGATCACGACGCCGTACATGACGCACATCGCCATGGCCTGGCCCCACGTCATGCTGGGGACGACCTGCGAGGCGAGGACACCGGAGACGGAGAGTCCGGCCGCCAGGGCGAGCGGCACCTTGCCTATGAAGCCCATGAGGAGCGTGGTCACGGCGGCCGCGAACGCGGTGGCCGTGATGAGTGCCTTCTGGCTCAGAGTGTCGCCGGCGACATCCTTACCCGAGAGGATCAGAGGGTTGAGCAGCAGGATGTACGCCATGGCCATGAAGGTCGTGATACCGCCACGAACCTCGTTGCCGACGTTGGATCCTCTGTGGGTTATGTGAAAGTACCGGTCGAGCCAGGACTTGCCGGCCGGGGGACGCGAGCCTTCGGCTGCGTCCTCGGCGGTGGTCTTGGGCTCCACAGACGACTGGGTCATGGTGCCTAACTCCCAAGGTTCAAAGGGGCACCCGCATGGGGGGCAGATAGGGGGACTGCGGGATTTGGGACTTGCGTTGGCCGCACGACCCGGGGGACGGCCCGAGACGAAGCGTTCGAGTACTGCTGGTACTGCTGGTACTGCTGGCACTTCTGGTGTTGCTGGTACTGCGGTGTTGCCGGTGTTGCGTTCGTACTCCGGGCGGTGTGACGTGAAGTGTGACGTTCCCGGTCACACCGCCCGGAGAGCTTCGGATCCCTACAGGGTCCCGGTCAGCGCCTCGGGACGGATCGGGGTCTTGTTCAGCTCCAGACCGGTCGCCTGCCGGATCGCCGCGAGGACGGCCGGGGTGGACGACAGGGTCGGGGCCTCGCCGAGACCGCGCAGGCCGTACGGGGCGTTCGGGTCCGCGAGCTCCAGGACGTCGACCGGGATGGTCGGGGTGTCGAGGATGGTCGGGATCAGGTAGTCCGTGAAGGAGGGGTTGCGCACCTTCGCGGTCTTCGGGTCGACGATGATCTCCTCCATGACCGCCACGCCGAGTCCCTGGGTGGTGCCACCCTGGATCTGGCCGACGACGGAGAGCATGTTCAGCGCCTTGCCGACGTCCTGGGCGGTCGCCAGCTCGACGACCTTGACCAGGCCGAGCTCGGTGTCCACCTCGACCACCGCGCGGTGGGCGGCGAAGGTGTACTGGACGTGGCCGTTGCCCTGGCCGGTGACCAGGTCGAAGGCCTCGGTCGGACGGTGGCGGAACTCCAGCTCGATGTCGATCGCCTCGTCCTCCAGGATGTCGGCGATGTCCGCGAGCACCTCCCCGCCGTCGGTGACGACCTTGCCGCCCTCCAGGACCAGCTCCGCATGGGCCCACGCCGGGTGGTAGGAGCCGTTCTTGCGGCGGCCGATCTCCAGCAGCTTCTCGCGGACGGCCTCACAGGTGTTCTTCACCGCGCCACCGGTCATGTACGTCTGCCGGGAGGCGGACGTGGAACCGGCGGAACCGACCTGCGTGTCGGCCGGGTGGATGGTCACCTGGGTGACGCCGAGCTCCGTGCGGGCGATCTGGGCGTGCACGGTGACACCGCCCTGGCCGACCTCCGCCATGGCCGTGTGGACCATCGCGACGGGCTCGCCGTTGATGACCTCCAGGCGCACGCGGGCGGTGGAGTAGTCGTCGAAGCCCTCGGAGAAGCCGACGTTCTTGATGCCGACCGCGTAGCCGACCCCGCGGACGACGCCCTCACCGTGGGTGGTGTTCGACAGGCCGCCCGGCAGCGCGCGGACGTCCGCGCCCTCGCCGGCGGACTCCCACTGGCGCTCCGGCGGGAGCGGGCGCTCCTTGACCCGGCGCAGCAGCTCGGCGACCGGGGCCGGCGAGTCCACGACCTGGCCGGTCGGCATGATCGTGCCCTGCTCCATGGCGTTCAGCTGGCGGAACTCGACCGGGTCCATGCCCAGCTTCGCCGCGAGCTTGTCCATCTGGGCCTCGTAGGCGAAGCAGGCCTGGACGGCGCCGAAGCCGCGCATCGCGCCACACGGCGGGTTGTTCGTGTAGAGGGCGATGGCCTCGATGTCCACGTCGTCGATGACGTACGGGCCCACCGAGAGGGAGGACGCGTTGCCGACGACGGCCGGGGAGGCCGAGGCGTACGCGCCGCCGTCGAGCACGATCCGGCACTTCATGTGCGTGATCTTGCCGTCCTTGGTGGCGCCGTGCTCGTACCAGAGCTTCGCCGGGTGACGGTGCACGTGGCCGAAGAAGGACTCGAACCGGTTGTAGACCATCTTGACCGGCTTGTTGGTCGCGAGGGCCAGCAGGCACGCGTGGATCTGCATCGAGATGTCCTCGCGGCCGCCGAAGGCACCGCCGACGCCGGACAGCGTCATGCGGACCTTCTCCTCGGGCAGGCCGAGGACCGGGGCGATCTGCTTGAGGTCCGAGTGCAGCCACTGGGTGGCGACGTACAGGTCGACGCCGCCGTCCTCGCCGGGAACGGCCAGGCCGGACTCGGGGCCGAGGAAGGCCTGGTCCTGCATGCCGAAGGTGTACTCGCCGGTGACGATGACGTCGGCCTTCTTGGCGGCCTCGTCCGCGTTGCCGCGGATGATCGGCTGGCGGTGCACGATGTTCGGGTGCGGGACGTGACCGGCGTGGTGGTCGTCGCGGCCCGGGTGGAGCAGGACCGCGTCCTCGGCGAGCGCGGACGCCTCGTCGGTGACGAGCGGGAGCTCCTTGAAGTCGATCTTGATCTTGGCGGCGGCGCGGCGGGCGGTCTCCGGGTGGTCGGCCGCCACGAGGGCGATCGGCTCACCGTGGTGACGTACCCGGCCGTTGGCCAGCACGGGGGTGTCCTGGATCTCCAGGCCGTAGTTCTTCATCTCGGCCGGCAGGTCCGCGTAGGTGAGCACGGAGTACACGCCGGGCATGGCGAGTGCCTCGGAGATGTCGATGTTCTCGATCTCGGCGTGGGCGACGGGGCTGCGCAGGGTCTGGCCCCACAGCATGTCCTCGTGCCACATGTCCGAGGAGTACGCGAACTCGCCGGTGACCTTCAGGGTGCCGTCCGGGCGGAGCGTGGACTCGCCGATGCCGCCCTTGTTGTGCTTCTGGGTGACCTTGGTCGGCGTACCGGAGGGCGCGGTGCGGGTGTTGGCCATGATCAGACCGCCTCTCCCTGACGGGCGGCCGCCAGGCGGACCGCGTCGAGGATCTTCTCGTAGCCCGTGCAGCGGCAGAGGTTGCCGGACAGGGCCTCACGGATGTCCTGGTCGGACGGGGACGGGTTCTCCTCCAGGAGCGCGTCGGCCTGCACGAGCAGACCCGGGGTGCAGAAACCGCACTGGACGGCGCCGGCGTCGATGAACGCCTGCTGGATGTTGGAGAGCTCCACGCCCTCGCCGGTCTGGGAGTCGGTGCCCTTGGCGGACCACTGCTTGGCCTCGTCGGTGGACACGCCCTTGCTGCCGCAGCCGCCGCCGGTGCCGCAGGCACCGCCGTGGCCGTGCTGTTCGCGCTGCTTGGCGAAGTCGGCCAGGCCCTCGACGGTCACGACGTCGCGGCCCTCGACCTGGCCGGCGGCGACCAGACAGGAACAGACCGGCACGCCGTCGAGACGGACGGTGCAGGAACCGCACTCGCCCTGCTCGCACGCGTTCTTGGAGCCGGGCAGGCCCAGGCGCTCACGCAGGACGTAGAGGAGGGACTCGCCCTCCCAGACGTCGTCGGCTTCCTGCGGACGACCGTTGACAGTGAAATTGACGCGCATGGTTACGCAGCCCCTTCAAGCGAGCGGCCGTTCGTGCCGCGGTACTGCTCCCAGGTCCAGACGAGCTGGCGGCGAGCGAGAATGCCAACCGCGTGACGGCGGTACTTCGCCGTGCCACGGACGTCGTCGATCGGGTTGCACGCGCCGGAGGCGAGCTCACCGAACTGCTTTGCGATCGACGGGGTGATGACCTTGCCGTTGTCCCAGAAACCGCCCTCTTCCAGCGCGGCGTTCAGGAACTCCTCGGCGGCCTTCGCCCGGATCGGGGTGGGGGCGGCCGAAGCGATGCCCGTACGCACGGTGCGGGTCTCGGGGTGCAGCGCCAGGCCGAAGCCGCAGACCGCGATGACCATCGCGTTGCGGGTGCCGACCTTGGAGTACTGCTGCGGGCCCGTGGCGTTCTTGATGTGGACCGTCTTGATGAGCTCGTCGGCGGCGAGCGCGTTGCGCTTGACACCGGTGTAGAACTCGTCGATCGGGATCAGGC
This sequence comes from Streptomyces sp. NPDC012888, assembly GCF_042900645.1. Lineage (NCBI taxonomy): Bacteria > Bacillati > Actinomycetota > Actinomycetes > Kitasatosporales > Streptomycetaceae > Streptomyces > Streptomyces sp. NPDC012888. Next base: position 187,857 of record NZ_JBIBBM010000002.1, read on the forward strand.
GGGAGCCGCGTACCGACTCCACCTCGACCTCGGCGCCCGCGGCGAGCAGGGCGGGGTGGGAGTCACCCGCGGGGGAGGCGCAACCGAGGTTGCCGCCGACACCGCCGCGGTTGCGGATCTGCGGGGACGCGACCGTGTGCGAGGCGAGCGCGAGACCCGGCAGCGTGCCGCGCAGGTTCTCCATGATCTGCGTGTACGGGACGGAGGCGCCCAGCTTGGTGACCTCCTCGCCAACCTCCCACTCCCGCAGCAGCTCGATGCGGTTGAGGTCGAGGAGGTACTCCGGACGGCGGTGGTCGAAATTGATCTCGACCATGATGTCGGTGCCACCCGCAATCGGCACAGCTGTGGGGAACTCGGCCTTAGCGGCGAGCGCCTCCTCCCAGCTGGCGGGGCGAAGGAAGTCCATGTGCGGCTCTCTTCTTACTAATCGGGTCGTTCACTTCAAGCCAGGAGGCCGAAGGGCCCTCGACTGGTCGTTCACGTGCTGTTAACGCGGTGTGGAGCCAGTACACAAGCCGCGCGTCCCCCGGGTGCAGTCACCGAAACCATGAAGCGGTTGGCTGGCGACCTCCCTCGTCTTGTAGATTCGTATGAAAGGCAGGATGCGACGACCTGCCCGATTTCCAACGGCAACATCGAGACAGATCGGCGGCGACATCATGCGGCTGCGCGCACTGCTGGAAACCGAGGCGCTGGGGCTGCGGCTGCTGGGCGTCGAGGAAGAACTCGACCGGACGGTCCGCGGAGTCATGACCACGGACCTGAGAGATCCCAGCCGATACCTCTCCGGAGGGGAACTTGTCCTGACGGGCCTCGCCTGGAGGCGAAATTCGGCCGACTCCGAGCCGTTCGTACGAATCCTCGCGAGCGCGGGCGTGGCGGGCCTGGCGGCGGGTGAGGCGGAGCTCGGATCCATCCCCGACGATCTCGTCCAGGCGTGTCTGAGAAACCGCCTCCCGCTGTTCGCCGTGAACGAGAGCGTTGCATTCGCCACGATCACGGAGTACGTCGTCCGGCAGGTCTCCGGAGAGCGTGCCGGGGACCTCGCGGCCGTCGTGGACCGCCACCGCCGGCTGATGACCTCGGGCCCCGCGGGCGGTGGCCCGGACGTGGTGCTGGATCTGCTCACCACCGACCTCGATCTGCGCGCCTGGGTCCTCTCCCCCACCGGCCGGCAGATCGCCGGGGCGGGCGAGCCGCTGGCGCCCGGCGTCTGCGCGACTCTCGCCAGCGAGCACCTGGCGGCCGTCCGGACGGGCCGCAGGGGGCCGCACCGGATCTCCATTCAGGGTATTACCTACTCCCTCTTCCCGATCAGGGGCGCGGGACGCGCCGCAGGTCCCGGCGCCCGTGACGTCCGCGAGAGCGTGCTGTCCGACTGGCTCCTCGCCGTGGAGGCGGACGCCGGGGACTGGCCCGCCGAGCGGCTGGACCTGCTGCAGGGCGTCACCCAGCTGATCGCCGTGGAACGGGACCGGCGGGACGCGGCGCGCACGGTGCGCCGGCGGCTCGCGCAGGAAGTCCTGGAACTGGTCCAGACGGGTGCCGCGCCCGCCGAGATCGCCGCCCGCCTGCGGGTCGCTGCCCCGGTGCTGCTGCCCGGCCTGGGCTCCGCGCCGCACTGGCAGGTCGTGGTGGCCCGGGTGGACTGGGAGGGCGGGGACATCCCCGGCGGCCCGGTCGCCCAGTCCCTGCTGGAGGAGATCCTCGTCGACCCGTCCGTGTCCGGGCCGGAGCCCTCGGACCGCATCGCCGTGGCCCACGCCGGCGACGAGGCCATCGCGCTGGTCCCGCTGCCCGCGCTGGCGGGCGACGGCGGGGAGGACGGCGGCCCCGAGTCGGCCCTGCACGCCGACGCGCTGCTCGCCTCCGTGCGGGAGCCGCTGGCGGCGGGCCTGGCCGACGACGGGCGGCTCACCCTGGGCGTGAGCGCCGCCGTGCACTCCGCGGAGGGCCTGCGGGGCGCCCTGGAGGAGGCCCGGCACGCCCGCCGGGTCGCCGCGGCCCGCCCGGGGCGGGTCTGCGCTGCCGGCCACCACGAGCTGGCGTCGCACGTGCTGCTGCTGCCGTTCGTCCCGGACGACGTACGCAGGGCCTTCACGGCCCGGCTGCTGGACCCGCTGCGGGACTACGACCGGCGGCACCGGGCGGAGCTCATCCCGACGCTGGAGGCCTTCCTGGACTGCGACGGCTCGTGGACGCGCTGCGCGACGCGGTTGCACCTGCACGTCAACACGCTGCGTTACCGGGTCGGGCGAATCGAGCAGTTGACCGCGCGGGACCTGTCCCGGCTGGAGGACAAGCTGGACTTCTTCCTGGCACTGCGGATGAGCTGAAGAAACGCGCGGGGGCGGGCCGGCGGCACCCGTCTGATGGCATGTCCGAACTTTGTGAAAGAGTTCACCCGACCCCTTGGCCGATCCAGCAGATCCGTGCTGTCATTTCGCCCCAGGGCTCAAATGACGTGCTGCGCGATTGCTTGGGGAGGGCAATGTGGCGGACACCGCCATGTCGGGTGCCGGAACTACCGGGGGAGACGACCCCCTCCAGCGGGCGATATGGCGGCTGCGTTCGCGCGGTTGTTGGACCGACGCGGCAGCGCTGCTGATCCCGCACGCGGCCGATCCGGACGCCGCGGTCCAGCGCACCGCCCTGCTGGTCGAACGGTGCCTGTTCACCGGGGTCGGGTGGGCCGAGGCGGAGGAGGCGCTGCGCACCGCCGAGGCGGTCGCCCAGGACGACGACGCGCGGGGCGCGGCCGCGTGCGAGCGGGGGCAGCTGGCGTACGCGGCGACCGTGCTGGGGGTACGGGACAGGGCCGACGAGGCCCGCTCGGCCCTGGGCCGGGCCGCGGCCCTGCTCTCGCCGGCCTCACGCCGGCGGCCACTGCTGGACTTCCGGCGGGGGCTGGTGGCCGAGCACCTCGCGGACGCGCCGGAGTCGGCGAGGCCGGCGTACCGGCGGGCGCACGCCGGGGCCGCGGCCCAGGGCGACACCCTGCTCCAGTCCTTCACCTGGCGGCACCTGGCCGGGCTGGCACTGCGCGACGGCGAGCTCGCCGAGGCGCGGCACGGCTTCGCGGAGTCCCTGCGCATCCGGGAGGAGCTGGGGTTCCTGGTCGGGACGGCGCCGGCGCTGGCGGCCCTCGCGGAAGCGGAACCGGAGCCCGAGGCCTCCCGCCTCCGCGCCGAGGCGCGCCGCCTCTTCCACCTCCTGGGCGGCATCCCCACGTGGCTGGCCGACCAGCTCCACCCCACCCCGGCGGCCTGAGCCCGCGAGGCCGGGCGGAGCCGAGCCGCGCACCCCACGCTCCGGCCGACCACCCGGGGCTCCGCCCCGCACCCCGCTGCTCAACGCCGGAGGGGCTGGAAGTGCCCGCCCGGCACCGGCCCGCACGGGCCACACCCCCGGCGGGGCGACTCCCAGCCCGAGCGGCGATTGAGCGGGCCCGGGCGGAGCCCCGGGGCTCCCGGCGGGGCCGGGCGGGGCCCCGGGGGCTTGGGCCGCCGGGGCGGGGCCCCGTTCAGTGGGGGGCGGTGGCGCCGGTGAAGTGTTCGCGGACCAGGGACTCGACCGCGGAGAGCTCGCCCGCGACCAGCGCCTCCAGCAGCGCCGAGTGCTCCGCCGCGTCCGCCACCAGGTCCGCCCGCCGCACCCGCGGCGCGTTCGCCAGGGGCCACTGGGAGCGCCGGTGCAGGTCCTCCGCCACCTGGACCAGCTGACCGTTGCCCGTGAGCGACAGGACGGCCCGGTGGAAGGCCCGGTCGGCGTCGGCGTACCCCGGGACGTCCCCCGCCGCGGCCGCCGCGCTCGTCGCGGCCGCCGCGGGCCGCAGGGACTCCCAGGTCTCCGGCGGCACGGTCCGCGCCAGCCGCAGCATCACCGGCACCTCCAGCAGCGCCCGCACCTCCGCCAGCTCGGCCAGCTCCCGTGCCGTCCGGGAGAGCACCCGGAACCCCCGGTTGGGCAGGCACTCCACCGCGCCCTCCAGGGCGAGCTGGGCCATCGCCTCGCGGACGGGGGTCGCGGACACCCCGAAGCGTTCGCCCAGGGCCGGCCCGGAGTAGATCTCGCCCGGTACGAGCTCGCCGTCGACCAGCGCCGCCCGCAACGCCTCGAGCACCTGTCCGCGCACCGAATGGCGGAATACCTTCCGTCCGCCGGTACCCCCCTGTGCCGGGATCACCGCGTCGTGCACTCGGTCCTCCTGGCAGCTTCGGGATGTCCTCCGAAGAATAGGTGAACCGGTGGCGGAAAACAGACCTCGGCCGCTGGCCAGCCCCTACGGAGATCAGGTAAGGTAAGCCTTACCTGTTAACGATCGTGTGATTCGGTGGTCCGTCCATGACCGTCCCGGCCCTGCTCAACGTCGCCCCGTCCGCCCCGGCCGGCTCTCCGGTGGCGGAGGCGTACGCCCGCCTGGCCGAGGTCCACTCCGGACTCCGCGTCCTCGAAAGGTCCGCGCACGAACCCGCCCCTCGCGGTGTGGGGTGGGTCGGCGCGGACCAGCTCGCGGCGGGCGGTGCCGCCGTGGACGCCTTCCTCGCCTGGGACCACGCCCAGGTGCTGCGGGACTACGGCCGGCAGGCCCGGCCCGACGTGGTCGCGGGCTTCGGCCTGCACCGGTACGCCTGGCCGGCCTGCCTGCTGTTCACCGTGCCCTGGTTCCTGCACCGGCGGGTCCCGTACCTGCCCCCCGCCCAGGTGGCCTACCACCGCACGCTCGGCCGGATGGCCGTCCACGTCGCGGAGTTCGCCTGCCTGCCCGGCGACCCCGCCGCGGGCCTCCCCGGCGCCCACGTCATCCCGGACGAGGAGGCGCTGCGCGCCGAGGTGCGGGCCGCCCTGGCCGCGCACCTGGAACCCGTGGTCGAGGGCTTCGCCCCCCGGATGCGGCGCGGCCGCCGCGCCCTGTGGGGCATGGTGACCGACGACGTGGCCGAAAGCCTCTGGTACGTCGGCGACCTGCTCGGCGAGGAGGCCCGCGCCATCGCCGAACTCGGCCTGCTGCTGCCGGGCGGGACCGCCCCCTACACGGGTACGAGCGGCTTCCGCACCCTGACCGGACCGGACGGCACCGGCCTCGTCACCCGCGACCGGGCCGGCTGCTGCTTCTTCTACACCATCCGCCCCGAGGACACCTGCGTCACCTGCCCCCGGACCTGCGACGCGGAGCGCATCACCCGGATGACGGCGGCCCACGCGTCCTGAACCACCCCCGGGGGTGACCGTATTCGAACTCGATTCCGCAGAAGGGAAGGGGAGTTCGAACCACAACACCCTATCCGGAGGGCCGCGCACCCCGTCTGTGTCCTCTTGCCCGGAAACCCGCGTGCGGGCCCGACCGGCTACGCCACTATGGCCGCCGAAAGCCGCACACGCGACGAGTCTTCAGGCAAGGGACACCGGATGAGACTGACCGACATATCGCTGGACTGGCTGCTGCCCGTCAGCCTGCTGATCCTGGGCGTGCTTGCGGCGGTGGCGGTGCTGGCCCGGGGCAAGCGCGAAGGCGAGAAGGCCACGGCCGACGACAGCTGGGAGCGCAGCGAGGAACGCCGACGGCGCAAGGAGGCCATCTACGGCACCGCCTCGTACGTGCTGCTGTTCTGCTGCGCCGCGGTGGCCGCCGCGCTGTCCTTCCACGGGCTGGTCGGCTTCGGCCGGCAGAACCTCAACCTGTCCGGCGGCTGGGAGTACCTGGTGCCGTTCGGGCTCGACGGCGCCGCCATGTTCTGCTCGGTCCTCGCCGTCCGCGAGGCCAGCCACGGCGACGCGGCCCTCGGCTCCCGGCTGCTGGTGTGGACCTTCGCGGGAGCGGCCGCCTGGTTCAACTGGGTGCACGCGCCCCGGGGTCTGGGGCACGCCGGCGCCCCCCAGTTCTTCGCCGGGATGTCGCTCTCCGCGGCCGTGCTGTTCGACCGGGCGCTCAAGCAGACCCGCCGGGCCGCGCTCCGCGAGCAGGGACTGGTACCGCGTCCGCTGCCGCAGATCCGGATCGTCCGCTGGCTGCGGGCGCCCCGCGAGACCTTCGGCGCCTGGTCGCTGATGCTGCTGGAGGGGGTCCGCACCCTCGACGAGGCGGTGGACGAAGTACGGGAGGACAAGCGGGAGAAGGAGCAGGAGCGGCTCCGCAGGCGCGAGCAGCAGCGCCGGGAACGCGCCCACATCAAGGCGATCGGGCGTCAGCACCGGGCCTTCGGCCTCCCCCGGCCCCGCGGCCGGCAGGTCGAGGTCCCGGGCCTCGCCCCCGGTACGGGCTCCGCGCCGGTCGGCGCGGAGCCCGCCATAGCGGAAGCAGGACAGCTGCCCGTACGGCGCCGGCCCTCCCTGCAGGCCGTTCAGGGAACCGAGGCGAGTGAGTCCCGCATGGTGGACCTCACGGCCGAGGACGACACCCAGACCCTCCCCCGGCTCGACTCACTGGAGCGCAAACTCAAAGACCTCGAGCAGCAGTTCGGTTGATCGGCGGGGTGGTCACGGCCGTCCGGACTCCCCCGGCGGCTTCCCGTCCAGCTCGAACCAGACCACCTTGCCGTCGGCCAGCGGGTCCACGCCCCACGCGTCGGCGAGCGCCTGCACCAGCAACAGCCCCCGGCCGTGCGTACCGTCGTCGGCGATCGGTACGTACGGCCTGGGCCGCTTGTCGGCGGAGTCCCGGACCTCCACCCGCAGTCGGGCGTCGTCCAGCCGGATGCCGACCTCCGCCCCCTGATCGGTGTGGACCAGCGCGTTGGTCACCAGTTCGGTGGTGAGCAGCTCGGCCACTTCCGCGGTGTCGGCGCGGCAGCGGTGCCGCAACAGGTCCCGCAGGGCCCTGCGCACCTCGCCCACCGCCTTCAGATCCGCGCGGCGCACCGTCCGTGTGATCTCGGTCTTCGCCCCCACCCGCACGGCGACGTCCCTCCCGTATCGTGTTCAGGCACGACTTCGAACTGGTCTACGGGATGCATGCCCGCCGGGCGGAGTGGCACTCCTGCGAACCTGTAACGGGGTTACGGACGCGGGACGTTGCGCAGGTTGGATCGCGCCATCTGGAGCATGCGGCCGACACCGCCGTCCAGCACGATCTTGCTGGCGGAAAGTGCGAAGCCGGTCACCATCTCGGCACGGATCTTCGGCGGAATGGACAGGGCGTTGGGGTCGGTCACCACGTCCACCAAAGCGGGTCCACGGTGCTGGAACGCGTCCTTCAGGGCCCCTCTGAGCTGCTTGGGCTTCTCCACCCGGACCCCGTACGCGCCGGCCGCGCGGGCGACCGCGGCGAAATCCGGATTGCGGTTCGTCGTCCCGTAGGAGGGCAGGCCGGAAACCAGCATTTCCAGTTCGACCATGCCGAGCGACGAGTTGTTGAAAAGGACCACTTTGACGGGCAGGTCGTACTGCACCAGGGTGAGGAAATCTCCCATCAGCATCGAGAAACCGCCGTCACCCGACATCGAGACCACTTGACGGCCGCGGTCGGTGAACTGCGCGCCGATCGCCTGCGGCAGTGCGTTGGCCATGGACCCGTGGCTGAAGGAGCCGATGATCCGGCGTTTGCCGTTCGGCGAAAGGTACCGCGCGGCCCACACGTTGCACATGCCCGTGTCGACGGTGAAGACGGCGTCCTCGTCGGCGAGTTCGTCGAGCACGGAGGCCACGAACTCGGGGTGGACGGGGGTGTGCTTCTCCACCTTGCGGGTGTAGGCCCTGACCACCGACTCCAGGGAGTCGGCGTGCTTCTTCAGCATCCGGTCCAGGAACCGCCGGTCGGACTTGGGCCGTACCCGGGCGTTGAGCGCCCGCAGCGTCTCCCGTACGTCGCCCCAGACGGCCAGGTCGAGCTGCGAGCGGCGCCCCAGGTGCTCGGGCCGGATGTCCACCTGGACGATCTTCACGTCGTCGGGCAGGAAGGCGTTGTAGGGGAAGTCGGTGCCGAGCAGCATCAACAGGTCGCACTCGTGGGTGGCCTCGTAGGCGGCGCCGTAGCCGAGCAGCCCGCTCATGCCGACGTCGTACGGGTTGTCGTACTGGATCCACTCCTTGCCGCGGAGGGCGTGGCCGACGGGGGCCTTGACCCGCCCGGCGAACTCCATCACCTCGGCGTGCGCACCGGCGGTGCCGCTGCCGCAGAAGAGGGTGACCCGGCGGGCCTCGTCCACCATCCGCACCAGCTTCTCGATCTCGGCCTCGCCGGGCCGGACGGTGGGGCGGTCGGTGACCAGGGCGTGCTCCACCGCCTTCTCGGGGGCGGGCTGGGCGGCGATGTCACCGGGCAGGGCCACGACGCTGACCCCGCTGCGGCCGACGGCGTGCTGGACGGCGGTCTGCAGCAGCCGGGGCATCTGGGCCGGGTTGGAGATCAGTTCGCAGTAGTGGCTGCACTCGCGGAACAGCTGGTCGGGGTGGGTCTCCTGGAAGTAGCCCAGGCCGATCTCGCCCGAGGGGATGTGGGAGGCGAGGGCGAGGACCGGGGCCATGGAGCGGTGGGCGTCGTAGAGCCCGTTGATCAGGTGCAGGTTCCCGGGGCCGCAGGAGCCGGCGCAGGCGGCGAGCCTGCCGGTGACCTGTGCCTCGGCTCCGGCCGCGAAGGCGGCGGTCTCCTCGTGCCGGACCTGGATCCAGTCGATCCCACCCGTCCGGCGGATCGCGTCGACGACGGGGTTGAGGCTGTCGCCGACGACCCCGTACACACGGCGCACGCCGGCGCGCACCAGGATGTCGATGAACTGCTCCGCGACGGTCTGCTTGCCCATGACGGGGGCGCTCCTTCCGTTCGGCCTGCTGTTGCCACCGCCTCCCATCAACCCACGGCCGGTCCGGTCACGCCTCCCAGAGCACGGCCGCCGTACGGTCGTCGGCGTAGCCCTTGACGCGCAGCTGGGTGTCGGCCAGGAAGGCGGCGAGGCCCGGCGGCGAGGCGGCGCGGCCCGACCAGCGGGTGGCGAGCTCGGCGGGGAGCAGCGGTTCCTCGCGCAGGGGGTCGGCGAGGCCTCCGGTGCAGAGCAGCAGGGCGTCCCCGGGCCGGGCCACGGAGGCCCGGAAGCGGAAGCCGCCCTGGGCGGGTGTCTCCAGGTCCTCCCAGCGGCCGGTGCGCAAGCGGAACACGCCGCCGGGGCCGCTGCCGAAGAGGATCCGGGTGCGGCATTCGGGGTCGATGGGCAGGAGCAGGCAGCGCAGTCCGGCCGTGTACGCCTGCTCCTCGCGGCCGAGTTCGGCGGCGCGGGCGCGCAGCCTGCCGTAGCCGCGGTCGGTGAGGCGCTGGAGCCCGGAACGGAGGGCGTCGCGCCGTCCCGCCCGGATGTCCTCGCCGAGCCGGCCCTGGCTGCGGCCCACGGCGGCGCCGACCCACTGGCAGAGCTCGGCGGCGGCCTCGCGCGCTCCGGCCGCCGCCCGGTCCCCGCCGGCCAGGGCCACGAGTACGAGCGAGTCGTCGCCGGTCCCGAAGCGGGCGGTGAGCAGGAAGTCCCGGCGGGCCTCGCCGCGGTAGCGGGCGGAGTCGCCCCGTACGGAGACGGCCCGCAGGGTGGTGCCGCCGTAGCGGGCGCCGTCGAGCACGGTGTCGGGGACGAGGTCGGGGACGCCGGCGGGTTCGGTGACGGGCAGGGCTCCGGGTTCGGCGGCGTAGGTGGGCGGCCGGTCGCCGAGGTGGGTGACCTCGGGCCGCGGGTCCGCCGTCGCGGAACCCCGCGGCCCGGCCGCGGTGCGGGGGTCCTCGGGGCGTGCGGGCGGTATGGCGACCTCGCCGAGGGCGTACCCGGTGGCGGCGGTGGCGGGCCCGGGGCGGGCCGCCGGCGGGCCCTCGGGTTCGGGCGCCGACGCTGGCGCCGGCGCCGGTTCGGGACCAACGGCTGGTCCGGGCTCCGGCGCGGAAGCCGGTTCGGGAGCCGGTTCGGGAGCCGGTTCGGAGCCCCGCACCGGCTCCGGTTCGGGACCCGGTTCCGGCTTCGGTTCCGGCTCGGGCTCCTGCTTCGGCTCCGGCTCGGCGTCGGCCACCGGCTCCGGGGCGGGCTCGTCGGGGGCCGGGGGTGGCTGCGGGGTGCCGGTGACCACGGCCCAGGCCGAACCGAAGCGGGACTCCAGCGTGTCCACCACGTCGTCCGCGGCCGCGCGCGGCCCCGGGACGAGGCCGGACACCGGGGCGGCCCGCGGGTCCCGCGGTTCCTGCGGTTCCTGCGGTTCCTGCAGGTCCTGCGGGTCCGGCGATCGCGGTGGTGGCGGTGGGTCCGGCGGGGCTTCGTAGAGTTTGTTCCACCAGTCCTGCGGGTCCGCGTCCCCCTGCTGACTCATGCCTGCCATTGTCGGCCGCTCGGGTCGGCCGGAAACCCCGATCGCGCGGATTACGCCCGTGCGTGCGGAAAGACGCCGGCCCCCGCACCCCTTGCGGGGCGGCGGGGACCGGCGTCTCGTACTGGTGTGCCGGCGAACCGCTCAGACCTGCGAGCGGCGCGGCGTCACGGGGTGCGGGTCTTCTCCTCGTCCTTGGTGTAGCAGCCCGGCACGTCGCCCGCGCAGTTCGTCGGCAGGTTCTTGACGATCTCGCTCTTGACGTTCTCGACGATGCCGCCCGTCTCGTTGCGGACGCCGCCGCCCTGGTCGGCGGCCCGGTTCTCCTTGATCACCACGTGCTTGAGGGTGAGCACCGGGGTGTCACCGCCGGTCTCCACCTCGTTGTTGATGCCGCCGCCGTCGTCGCCGGCCTGGTTCTTGAAGATCTTGGTCTTGTTCAGGGTGGCGTCACCGGCGTTGTGCAGGGCACCGCCGTCCGCGCCGGCCTTGTTGTGGTAGAACTCGCTGCCGAAGACCTCCAGGACGCCGTCCGGCTCCTGGTTGATGCCGCCGCCCGACTCACCGGCCCAGTTCTCGACGAACTTGGTCTCCTTGATGGTCGACTGGCCCTCGGTGTACAGGCCGCCGCCGTTGCCCTCCCGCGCCGAGTTGTTCTCGATGTGGCTGGAGTTGACGACCAGTCGGCCCTCGTTGTGGATGCCGCCGCCGTCGTCGTCCGCCTGGTTCCCGGCCACGACGGTCTTGAGGAGGGTGAGGGACCCGTTCTCGCTGTTGGCGAGGCCGCCGCCGTCGTCGGAGGCGTAGTTGGTCTGCACGTAGCTGTCGCTGAGCTTGACGTTGCCGCCGTCGTTGTAGACGGCACCGCCGTCGTCGTTGGCCCGGTTGCCGGCCAGCGTGCTCTTCTCCACGCGCAGGATGCCCCGGTTGAGGACCGCGCCGCCGTCCCCGTTCGCGTGCCCGTTGGCCACGGTGAGGTTCTTCAGGGTGAGCTGCCCGGTCGAGGAAACCTCCAGCAGCCGGAAGTCGGGGCTGGTGTCGGAGCGGATCAGGGTGGAGTCCTCGCCCTTGATGGTGATGGGGCGGTCGATGACGGGCAGGGCGTTCTGGCCGATGTTGGTCGAGAACGCGTAGGTGCACCGCTCGGCCAGCCGGATCGTCCCGCCGTCGGGATTGGCGTTCGCGTCGTTGATGGCCTGGATGAGCTCGGTCGTGCCGGTGGTGCCGCACGGCACGGTCACGTTCAGCGGTACGGATCGGGCCGGCGCGGCCAGGACCGGGGCGGCCGTGGCACACAGTCCGAGACCTGCCACCGCTGAGGAGCAGGCGAGGACAAGGCGCAGCTTCATGCGTTTCCCTTCGACTGTTTTCCAGGGTCCGCCGCCCGGCCGAACCAGCGGGGAGGCACCCGGATGGACATATGGGTACTAACCTCTCGATCCGCCGAAGTCCCGTGCCGCCGCCGCGACACACCGTCAACTCCATGCCGATGGGTGTCACCCACCCACCCGTACGGCGCAGCGCGGGCGGCCGTCGCGCCGCGCGTGACGCCGCCGGCCGCGCACGTCGTACGGCGGTGCCGCCGTCCGGGTGAGGGGGGTGCCGTCCGGCGCGGGCCGAGGTGTGGCGAAGTGGCCGCGCGGACGGTTGCCGGCCGGCGGATGCCGGTGCTGCGGTGGCGACGCCTTGGCAGAGGGGCGGGTGGTGCGGTGATGATGTGCGCGGCGGGTTCGCGCCGTGGCCGCTTTCCGCCAGGCGCGCGGCTAGGGGTCGAGAGGTGGGGTGGACGGGTTGCTGGGTGCGATAGGCCTGGACGAGGGCCAGGAGTCGGCTTACCGGGCGCTGGTGGCGATGGGTGCCGCGGAGGTGCCGGACCTGGCGCACCGGCTGACCCTGCCGGTACCGCAGACCGAGCGGGCGCTTCGGCACCTGGAGCGGCACGGGCTGGCCGCGCAGTCCTCGGCCCGCCCCGGCCGATGGGTGGCGGCACCGCCGGGGGTGGCGCTGGGGGCGCTCCTCACCCAGCAGCGGCACGAGCTGGAGCAGGCGGAGCTTGCGGCGTCGCTGCTGGCGGAGGAGTACCGGGCGGAGGCGGCGGAGCCGGCGGTGCACGACCTGCTGGAGGTGGTGACGGGCGCGAGCGCGGTCGCCCACCGCTTCGCCCAGCTCCAGCTGGGCGCGGCGGAGGAGGTGTGCGCGCTGGTCACCGGCCGCCCGCAGGACCGGGTGGCGGGCAGCGGGGTCGGTTACCGCGTGGTCGTCGAACGGGACGTCCTGACCGACCCGGACGGGCTGCGGCAGGCGCAGGGCGCGCTGGGGCGGGGCGAGCTGCTGCGGGTGGTGCCGCGGGTCCCCACCAAGCTGGTGATCGCGGACCGGTCGCTGGCGATGGTCCCGCTGACCGGACGGAACGCGGAGCCGGCGGCGCTGGTGGTGCACGCCTCGGGTCTGCTGGATTCCCTGCTCGGCCTGTTCGAGGCGGTGTGGCGGGAGGCGCTGCCGCTGCGGCTGGGCGCGGGGGGTGCGGTCGGGGAGGCGGGGGCCGGTCCGGACGAGACGGACCTGGAGGTGCTGTCCCTGCTGCTGGCGGGCATGACGGACGCGAGTGTGGCGAAGCACCTGGATCTGGGGTTGCGGACGGTGCAGCGGCGCGTGAAGCACCTGATGGAGCTCGCGGGCGTCACGACCCGCCTCCAGCTGGGCTGGCAGGCCTACGAACGCGGCTGGGTCTCCCGCGGGCCCGCCACCGCGCCCGCTGACCGGGGCCGGGGCGCAGCCGCCGGGCACGCGCCGGACCGTGGCCCCGCCCCAGGGCCCAGCCTGGGTCCCGACCAGGCGGCGAAGCCCGGCCGCACCCCAAGCCCGAGCGGCGATTGAGCGGGCCCCGGCGGAGCCGTGGCCGCGGAGGTGACGCGCCGCTCGGGCGTGGGGGGATCCCGCCGGACCCCCGCTCCTCAGGCGCCGGAGGAGCGGGGGTGCCCGCAGCGGGTGCCGGGTAGTGGCGGGGGTCAGCCCCAGCCGCGGCCCGTGCCGCCCCGCTTCGCGGCGTAGTTGGCGCGGCCCTCCGCCGACCGCAGACGCCAGTCCCGTCGCAGATCCGCCCGCAACCGCGCATCGGTCTTCGCGACGATCCGCTGGTTCTCCCGGAGCAGCTTGCGGTAGCTCTCCAGCCGCCGCTCCGCCAGCTCACCCCGCTCGACCGCGTCGCGCACCGCGCACCCCGGCTCGGCCTCGTGCGCGCAGTCGTGGAAGCGGCACTGCTCGGCGTACTCCTCGATCTCCGAGAAGACCTGCTCGACGCCCGACCCGGCGTCGAACAGCCCCACGCCCCGCAGCCCGGGCGTGTCGATCAGTACGCCACCGCCGGGCAGCGCCAGCAGGTTGCGGGTGGTCGTGGTGTGGCGGCCCTTGCCGTCCACGTCGCGGATCGCCTGCACGTCCATCACGTCCGCGCCCAGCAGCGCGTTCGCCAGCGTGGACTTGCCCGCGCCGGAGATCCCGAGCAGGACCGTCGTGCCGTTGCCGACGACCGCGGCCAGGACGTCCATGCCCTCGCCGGTCAGCGAGGAAACCGTGAGCACCGGTACGCCCGGCGCGCTGGACTCCACGTCGTGGACGAGGTGGGAGAGGGTGACCGGGTCCGGGACCAGGTCGGCCTTGGTCAGCACCACCACCGGCTGCGCGCCGGACTCCCAGGCCAGCGCCAGGAACCGTTCGATCCGGCCGAGGTCGGGGTCGGTGGCCAGGGAGACCGCGACGACGGCGTGGTCGACGTTCGCGGCGAGGATCTGGCCGTCGGAACGCTTGGAGGAGGTGGAGCGTACGAACGCGGTGCGGCGCGGCAGGTAGTCGCGCACGTACCGGGGGTCGCCGACCCCGGCGGGGTCGACGGCGGCCCAGTCGCCGGTGCAGATGACCCGAAGCGGGTCGTGCGGGGTGACGAAGGCCGTGTCGGCGCGGACCGTGCCCTCCTCGGTGAGGACGTCGCACTGGCCGCGGTCGACGCGTACGACGCGGCCCGGCACGAGGCCCAGCTCGGCGTACGGGGCGAAGGCGGCGGCCCAGTCGTCGTCCCAGCCCAGGGTGGTCAGCGCGGACGAGTGGAGCGGGTGGAGCGGGTGAGCGGAGGAAGTCAAGGGGGACCCTTCACAAGGGTGGTCCCGGCGTGGGTGCGCGTGCGCACGGCGCGGCGCGCGAGGAGACGGAGCGTCAGTGTCGGCCGGTGACCACGGGGATGAGATCGATGGTCTTCGGAGTGCTGGCGGTGGTGCCCAGCTCGACGGCAGTCATCAATGCTCACCTCCGGTCGGTCCTACGGCTGCGTACGACTACGGCTCGTTCGTCGTGGCTGCACCGTAACGCGGCCCCCGCGGGCCGCGCCAATTGTTTTTCCGTCCGGCCTTCAGCCGAGGCGGGCCAGGGCGGCGAGGACCGGTGCCGTGCCGTCCTCGGCGGCGAGGGCCGCGGCGACGGCGCGGGGCCGGGCCGCGGGGATGGCGACGGCGGTGCGGATCGCGCCGGCGAGGTCCGCGGCGGTCAGGCGCTGGTAGCGCAGGGGGCGCGGGGCGACGCCGAGGCGGTGCAGGCGGGCGGCCCAGAAGTGCTGGTCGAGCTGGACGGGCACGGGCACGGCGGGCACGCCGGCCCGCAGCCCGGCGGCGCTGGTGCCGGCACCGCAGTGGTGGATGACGGCGGCGGTGCGCGGGAACACCCAGGGGTGCGGGGCTTCGCCGATGGTGAGGACGTCGTCGCCGGTGGCGTGGAGTCCGCTCCAGCCGGACTGGAGGACCAGCCGGACGCGGGCTAGCCGGCAGGCCCGGACCAGCAGCGCGGAGAGGCGGGCGGAGTCGGCTTCGACGAAGCTGCCGAAGCCGGCGAGGACGGGCGGCGGGCCGTCGTCGAGGAA
This sequence comes from Streptomyces sp. NPDC012888, assembly GCF_042900645.1. Classification (NCBI taxonomy): domain Bacteria; kingdom Bacillati; phylum Actinomycetota; class Actinomycetes; order Kitasatosporales; family Streptomycetaceae; genus Streptomyces; species Streptomyces sp. NPDC012888. Next base: position 203,035 of record NZ_JBIBBM010000002.1, read on the forward strand.
GGCCGCGAGGCGGGGGTCCGGCTGCCAGTGGGGGCTGTGTTCGGGCCACCAGTAGCCGGTGATGCGGTGTCCGGCGGGCCAGTCCGCCGGCCGGGGGACGACGGACTGGCTGAAGCCGTGGAGCACGGTGCGGTCGCGCGGGAGGAGGGTACGGCGGGGCGGCAGCCCGAGTTCGCGGCGGAGTTCGCGGACGGCGGGGGCGAAGAGCTGTTCGGTGGCGGCCCATACGGCGTGCCCGGCCAGCCGGTTGGCGGGCCGGCCGTAGGAGCGGGCGCCGCTGACGAGGGGCGGGAAGTCGCCGGTGGGGGTGAGGGGTTGGAGGTAGACGCCGATGCAGGGGATGCGGAGGGCCTCGCCGAGGGTGGCGCAGACGGGGTCGGCGAGGGCGGAGGCGAGCAGCACGTCGGCGCCGCCGCGGACGGCGTCCTCGACGCCGCGGGTGAGCCGGGGCGCGAAGGTGCGGGCCAGGCGTACGGCGCGGGTCATGGCGAGGGCCGGGTTGCCGGCCCTCGCCAGACCTTGGCCGGCGCCGGAGGCGAGCTCTTCGCGGGGGTCGAGGGGCAGCGGACGGAACGTCAGGCGGTGGGCGGCGATGCGGGCGGCGAACCGGGTGTGGGTGGCCACGGCCACGTCGTGGCCGGCGGCGGCCAGGCGGGTGGCCAGGCCGGTGTAGGGGGCCACGTCGCCCCAGGAGCCGGCGGTGACGATGAGTACGCGCACGCACCCATTCTGTCGGGGCTCCGCCCCGTACCCCGCTCCTCAATCGCCGGAGGGGCTGGTTTTCCCCGCCGGAACCGGCCCACAGGGCCACACCCCGTCGAGCCCACCAAGCCCGAGCGGCGCTTGAGCGGGCCCAGCCGGAGCCCCGGGGTGCCGGATGAACCCGGGCCGCACTTCAAGCCCGAGCGGCGATTGAGCGGGCCCCGGCGGAGCCAGAGCCGCGCAGCCGGCTCCGCTCGGGCACACGGGGCTCCGCCCCGAACCCCGCTCCTCAAACGCCGGAGGGGCTGGAAGTGGCCGCCCGGAGCCGGCCCGCAGGGCCATGCCCCGCCGAGCCCACCAAGCCGGAGCGGCGATTGAGCGGGCCTGGGCGGAGCCCCCGGGGCACCCGTCGCAGCCGGGCCGCACTTCAAGCCCGAGCGGCGCTTGAGCGGGCACCGGCGGAGCCAGAGCCGCGCAGGCGGCGCGCTGGGGAACGGGGCCGCCCCCGGGCCGACGGGGTCGGGCGGGGGCGGCGGGTCAGGGCGGCGGGGTGAGGCCGCCCACGGTGTAGGTGTCGTAGATGTCGAGGAGGTCTTCCTCGGCGGCCAGGTCCACACCCGGCGGCATCCGGCACACCAGCGCCGTCAGCCGCGCCAGCGCGGTCAGCCCCGGCAAGGCCGACTCGCCAGGCACGGCCGGGCCGCCGGGCGACGGGTGGGCCGGCGGGGTCGGGGGCAGGGCCGCGTGGGGCCACTCGGTGGCGAGTTGGTGGAGGCAGTCCTCGTGGGACCGGTCCGGCGGCACCGCCGGACGGTCGTCCGAGACGTGCCACAGCCCCTCGGTCGGGATCGGCCGGCAGGCCCGCACCACGCGTTTGCGCAGTGCGGGATCGGCCCCTTCCCAGGTCGGGGGCGGGACGAGGCCGGCCAGCGCGGCCGAGGCGAGGGCCTCGGCCGCGGCCAGCCGGTCGGCCGCGACCCCGACCGCGGTGAGGCCGTAGGGCGGCTCACCGTGCCAGTCGAGGACGCAGACGACTCGGGGACGGGGCATCGGATCAGTCGATCAGCCGATGCACATTTCCGTCTTGCCGAACAGGTAGCGCTCGTCGTAGTTGCGCACGGTCGAGCGGATCTTGCTGCCCGTGCCGTTCGGCCCGCTGGCGATCATGAACTCACCCACGCCCATGTAGTAGTGGCAGGCGCCCTTCGGGCCCCAGTTGGCGACGGCGCGCGCCTTGTACTTCTTGTTGCCCGACTCGTAGCCGGTGGTTCCGATCTTCTCCCATCCGTACCAGCGCGACCGGTAGAGCGACACCCGGATCGAGAAGCTGGGCACCTTGGCCTTGCACTTGAGGTCGGCGTGGACGTTCACCCGGTTGTTGACCGTGTGCGACCGGTGCGGCCGGTCCACGAACCCGCCGCAGCCCCAGCGGTTGCTGCCGTACTCGCCGCTCAGGTCGGTGCAGTTGACGCTGTCCGCCGTGCAGTACTCGTACGCGTTGGCGTTGCCGCCGTACACGGGGTCGACGGACAGGAACCGGCCGGTGGCCGGGTCGTACTGGCGCACGCCCATCAGGACGACGCCGGCCGGCGTGCCGGAGCCGCGCTGGTAGGCGGCGAGCCAGTTGTACCGCGCGGACGCGGTCCCGGCCCGGACGTTGCCGTACTCGTCCGTGTCGGCCACCGACAGCGGCTTCTGCGGGTCCAGCGGCATCGCGACGCCCGCGTCGCCGTGCAGGTCGGTGAACTGGAGGACGACGTCACCGGTGGTCCCGGTGACCGCGGCCAGTTCGCCCGAGAGCGAGGCGACGTTGCGGGTCCGCACGTTCGCGGCGGTGTCCTCCACCGTCCACGACGGGCTGTCGGAGGCGTCCCGGTAGTGGTGCACCGACCCGACCGAGGCCAGGACGGCGCCCTGCCCGTCGAGGGTGTCGGTGGTCCAGGCGGCGAGGCGGCCCTGGGCGTCCAGCTCCCAGGTCTGCCGGCGGTCGCCCGCGGTCTGCGAGCGGACCAGGTCGTTGGCGTAGTAGCCGAACGTGCTGCCCGGCTTGGTGAGCGTGCGGCCGAACGCGTCGTACGTGATGCCGGTGCCGGTGAGCCGGTCCGCGGCGTCGTACGCGTAGTCGGTCGTGCTCTGGACCGGGGTGCCGGTGCCGTCCTCGTCGCGGGTGGAGACCAGCTTGGTGCGGTTGGCGTTGGCGTCGAACGTGTACGCGCGGTGCTGGTCGCCGTACGCCCCGGCCTCCCGGACGTCGGTGAGGCGGCCCGTGCGGTCGTAGCCGAAGGCCTGGCCGTTGCCGGTGCCCGCGGTGCGGGTGCCGGAGCTGGTCTGGCCGTGCACCGTGGGGACGGCGACGTCGGTGAGGACGGCGGTGCCGTCCGCGTCCCGGGTGTAGACCCGGGAGGTGGTGAAGCCGGTCTCGTCCTTGACGGTGGTGAGGGTGTAGCCGCCCGGCAGCGTCTCGCCGGACACCTCGCCCGAGGCGTCGTAGGAGGCGCCGAAGGTGCCGGCGACCGAGTCGGTCATGGCCGTGGGCAGGCCCCTCGGCTCCTTGTCCGTGTCGTACGCGTACGTCACGGTCGAGGGCGCGGAGTCGGACACCTTCACGGCCCGGCCCAGCGGGTCGAACTCGGTGGTGGTGACGTTGCCGGCGCCGTCGTCGTAGCCGACGAGGCGGCCGAGGGCGTCGTAGGAGTAGGAGACCGTCCTGCCGCCCGAGGCGACGGTGGCCGGCTTCCCGCTGACCGGGTCGTAGGTCCGGACGGTCTCGGGGACGGCGGTGCCCAGGCCTCCGGTGACGGCGGTGCGGGTGACCCGCCCCGCGTCGTCACGGGTGACGGTGGTGGTGCGGGTGTGGGTGCCCGCCTTCTCCGTGGTCTTGGCGACCTGGCCGGACGCGTCGTACTCGTACACCGAGGTGGTGCCGGCGGAGGCGTCGGCCGGGCCCACCGAGCAGACCAGGTCGGCCCATTCGGGGCGGCCGGCGCAGGCGCCGGTCCCGCCCGCCGTGTAGTACGAGGTGATCCGGGTGCCGGCGGCCCCGCCCTTCGGCTGGACGGTCGAGGTGACGCGGCCCTGGGCGTCGTAGGCGGTGCTGGTGACGAGGTTGAGGCCGGCCGGGTCCTCGGCGGTGGTCAGGGGCAGGCCCTTGGCCCAGTCGTAGGTGGTCTTCGTGACTCGGGTGTCGAGGTCGCCGGGGCGTCCCGGGACCGCGGCGCCGACCGTGACCGTGGTGGCGCGGCCGCTGACCGCGGCGCCGGCGGGGCGGGCCTCGTCGTACAGGCTGGCCGTGTGCCGTCGTGCGGGGACCTCGCTGCCCGCGGGCAGGTCCGCGGCACCCTGCTGGAGCTCGACCAGGTGCAGCGGCCCGTACGAGTGCAGCTCGCGCAGCCCGTCGGCGCTGTACTCGGCCGTGTCGGCCAGGAGCGCGGCGCGCTCGGCCGTGCCCGCGCCGTCGATGCCCAGGCGGGCCAGCCGCTCCAGGCCCGCGCCGCCCGTGGCCAGGGCCAGGTCGCGGTTGGCGGGGGTGAGCGCGAAGACGACGGCGCCGTCGGCGTTGTAGCCGGTGGTGGAGACGCGGCCGCCGGGGGTCGCGGTGTTGACCTCGCGGCCGGAGGCGTTGACGTAGCTGACCGTGGCCCGCTTGTAGGCGGCCGCGGTCAGCGCTTCGCCGTCGTGCGCGGCGGGTACCGCGTCCGGCGGGAAGACGGCGGTGGCGTCGGTCGGGGCGTCGGTCTGGCCCCAGGCCGCCACGTCCGCCGGACCCATCCGGTGGGGGGCCTTGGTGCCGGTCAGCGGGACGTCGTACACCAGCGAGGTGGCGATGGTGCCGCCGTCGGTCTCCGTCTTCGAGCCCTGCTTGAGGGACGGGCGGGAGGCCTTCAGGAGCATGCCCTCACCGGCGGTGGCCGCGTCGCCGGCCTTGCCGTAGGTGAAGGTCCACGGCAGCTCGGTGCCCGGCATCATCCAGAAGACGCGGTTCGCCGAGTCGTACGAGTACTGCACCTGCGTGGCCTGGGACAGGCGGGGGTCCCACTGCTGGCGCAGCCGGCCGTCCTTGTCGTAGCGGTACACCGACACGGTCCGCGCGGTGGCGGCGGTCGCCCCCGGAGCGGTGGACCAGTGCCGGATCTCCTTGACCTGGCCGGCGAAGTCGCCGAAGTCGGCGGCGGTGGACCAGCCGGTGGCGGTGGTGGCCGTCGCGTAGACGAACTCCAGGCGCTCGCAGCCGGCGGTGGCGGCGTTCGCCTCGCAGGCCTCGGGGGTCGCCGCGGTGCTCGGCGCGATGAGGTACCGGGGCCGGGCGAGGACCTTGGTGCCGACGGTGACCTTCTCCGAGACCACGCGGGTGGTGGAGTTGTCGGTGGGCAGGGCGGTGGAGGCCACCTGCCAGCTCTCGGCGGCCGGGTCGACCTTGGCGAAGACGGTGGTGACGCCCTCGTCGTCCTTCAGGGTGAAGGAGCCGGTGAGCGCCCCGGTGAGGGTGAGGTGCTCGGCACCCTCCTCGGGCTTCCAGCCGCCGCCGGAGGTGGCGGTGAAGCCGATCGCGCCGTCGGCGAGGACGACCTCGACCGAGGTCGGGGAGGTCTTGCGGAGGCCGGTGTAGGAGGACCGGGTGATCTCGGCGTAGACGCCGGAGACCCACTCGGGGCCGAAGATCTTGACCTGGCCGTCGTCCTCCGGGTGGTCGCCGCGGGAGTAGGCGGTACGGGTCACCGTGGTGCCCGCGCCGGAGGCGTCGGTCGCGTCCAGGGTGAAGTCACCGGTGAGGCCGTTGACGGAACCGGGGCCGACGGGCAGCTCGGGGGAGGCGCCGGCGGCGCGGTCCACGGTCACGCTGACCGCGGGCGAGGCCTCGGTGGCGGAGCCGGTGGAGAACACCGCGCGCACGTCCACGGGGCCGTCCTCGGCCAGGGTGGTGGTGATGTCCCAGGTCAGGGGGGCCGGCTTGCCGCCGCTGACGGCGACGGGCCAGGCGCTCGGCGCGGTGCCGGTGGAGTTCGTCCGGACGTCCGCGACGGGGACGTCCTTCCAGGTGTCGGTCTCGCCGCGGCGGTACTGGTAGCGGACCCCGGTGTACGAGGTGTCGCCCTGGGCCATCAGGCCGGTGCGGCGGGCCGGGCGCTCGCCTTCGCCGGGTGCGGTCAGGGCGGCGCCCTTGCCGGCGGAGAAGGCGTGGACGGTGTCGGCGGAGACGTTGCCGGCCGCGTCACGGGTGTGCGCGGTGACGGTGTGCGGGCCGGCCCTGAAGGTCAGCGTGGCGTTGACCGGGGCGCCGGTGGTGGCCACGGTGGTCCAGGCGCCGGAGTCCAGCTTGTACTGGACGTCCTTCACGTCGCTGGTGGGCGGGGTGAAGGTGAAGGTGCCGGAGAAGTTGCCGGCCGCGTCGGGGGTGCCGGACCAGGCGCCGGCCGGGAAGGCGGCGGACGAGACGGCCGTGTTCGCCGGCTTGGCGGTGTCGACGGTGAAGTTCTGCCAGGCCGACCAGGTGCCGTTCCAGGTGTTGCCGTCGTACACGCCGGCGCGCCACTTGTAGCTGCCGGGGGCGAGGGCGGTGGCCGGGGTCCAGGGGGCGTTGGCGCCGGAGGCGGTGAACGCGGACTTGCCGGTCTGCAGGGCGGCGGTGCCGGTGGGGGTCCAGATCTCGTAGCTGAGCTGGACGGTGCTGCCGTCGGGGTCGGTGGCCTTGGCGGTCAGCGTGGGCGTGGTGTCGTTGGTGGACGCGCCCGAGAGCGGGGACACGGGGGTGGCCGCGCCCGGCTTCGTGTTGTGGCTGACGGTCAGCGACGGCTCGTACGCCGCGTTGTGGGAGCCGTCGGTCTGGTTGGCCGAGTGGTAGCGGCGCCAGGTCAGGGCGTCGGCCTCGTCCACGGCGGCTATGCGGACGCCGTGGTTGGGCTGGCCGTCGGCCCAGGCCTGGACGATCGCGTCGACGTCCCAGGAGACGTGTCCGGCCGGGCAGGTGGAGTTGTAGCCCTTGGCGGCGGTGGAGGTGACGGCGCCCGCGGTGGTGGTGGCCGGCTGGTTGGACCAGGTGATGGCGGACGGGTCCCAGGCCGCGGTGATCCGGCGGACCTGGTTGCCCGAGTTCGCGGTCGAGCAGGTGGAGGAGTAGTACGAGTACAGGCGCAGGTCCGTGTCCAGGATCTGCTTGCCCTTGTACTTGTCGACGTTGAACTGGAGGAACGAGCGGGCCTTCTCCGCGCCGTTGTACGTGCCCGCCTTGAGCTCGGTCGAGCCGCGCTGCGAGGTCAGGTAGTCGTCGTACTGGATCCAGGTGTCGGTGACCGGGCCCATCAGGGAGTCGGTCGGGTCGATGGTGACCGGGTAGGTCAGCGCCGGGTCGGTGAGGAACTCCATGCTGGGCTTGAGGACCAGCACCTGGCCCTTGCCGCCCTTGTCCTGCTCGACGGTGACGTCGACGGGGGCGATGTGTTCGGCGTCGCCGGAGGCCCGGTCGTAGGAGGAGTCCCACATGACGGGGGCGGGGGCGGTGGCCTGCGCCTTGCCCTTGGCGTCCTCCCAGCGCATCCGCTGGTTGTCGGTCTCGGTCAGCTTGAGGCCGGTGGCCTCGACCGGTATCCGGTACTCGACGGGGGCCTTGGGGGCCTCGTGCAGGACGACCGAGTGGGAGAAACCTTCCTTCAGGGCGGTGACCACCAGGTCGCCGCCGCCCGCGACGGCCTTGCGGTAGGTGGCGGTGGAGCCCTTGAGCTCGGGCTCGGGCAGGGTGCCCTGCCAGCCGATGCCGAGGGAGTGCCTGCCGCGCTCGACCTCGACGAGGGGCTCGCCCGAGCCGCCGTCGGAGAGGGCCACGCCGGCGGCCGCCTGCCTGGGGCGGACGACCTCGCCGGCGTCGACGAGGCTGGTGTCCACGGTCTGCCAGCGGCCCGCCTGGTCCTTGACCCGGACGGGGCCGGTGTAGGAGACCACGGAGGTGGTGCCGCCCGGTTCGGCGTAGGTGGTGGTGGACTCGGTGCGCTCGCCGGTGATCTCGATGCGCCGGTTCTGCAGCCGGGCCATCAGGAAGGCGGAGGGTGCGTCGGCGGCCTCGGCGGGGCCGGGGCCCTTCTTCTTCGGTGCGGGGGCGGCGGGGGTCTCCGGGACGGCGGCCGGTGCGGCCGTCGACACCCCCCCTTCCAGCAGGGTCACGGTCATGACCATGGCCACGGCCGTCGCGACCCGGGCGAGCCGGGTCCGCGAGCGTTCTCTCATCTGGCTCAAACCTTTGTACGAGGATGGAACCAGCGAAGTTACTGAACCGGAATCGGTTCCTGGGACCGGCGAACAGGAGGAGCCGGACATTGCGGGACAGCCGGCGACAGGATGTGATCAAACCCTGACCTGCGCCGATGGGCGCGAGTCGCGGTCCCCGAGGCACGGACGGACAATCGGACCAAACCCGTCCGGCGCCGAGAATCGGAACCGCCATGACACACAGAACGCGCCTTCGGTGGATATGGCGCACCTCGATCGGTGGGGCCGCGTCCCTCGGCCTGGTGCTCACGCTCGCCTCGCCGGCTCCCGCCGCGCAGCTGATCAGCCTGGAGCTGGACGCCCCCAACGTCACGGTGACCTTCCGCGACACCGACCCCGGGGACGTGAGCCACGAGATCGTGCTCACCCCCCAGGGCCCGGGCGCCACCGTGCGCAAGGTGCCCCTGAGCGGTCCCGTCCCCGGCGTGAACAGGACCTCGGTGCGCATGGTCAACGCCGGCATCACGCCCGGCATCAAGTACTGCGCCCGCGTGTCGACGGTCGAGAACAACGCCGACAACGTCTTCAGCGCCCGCTACGAGTCCAACGAGGTCTGCGCCGAACCCAAGGACTCCCCCACCGCCCCCGGCGACGTCTCCGTCGTCAGCATCCAGGGAGAGGCCAACCCTCCGGCGGGTACCAACCGCAACTACTGGATCCACTACACCAACACCGGCGCCGACGTGAAGGGCGTCACCATGGACGTCCAGCTCTCCGGCTCGCTGACGCTGCGCCGGCCTCCCGAGTCCGGCACGTTCATCGGCTTCCAGTGCTCCGCGGCCGGCAGCGGGTTCCGCTGCACCGGCGGCACCCTGCCCAAGGGCGCGAAGGGGCAACTGCCGGTGCTGGTCTCGGTGAAGGGCCCCGGCCCCGGTGCCGTCCACGCCACCGTCGGTGTCGCCGGCGACCCGGTCCCGGGCAACAACGCCCAGACCTTCACGGTGCTGTCCGTCCCGCGTCCGTAGTCCGCCCCACCCACCCGTCAGTGCGGGTGGCGTTCCTTGCGAAGCCGGGCCGTGTAGTCGTCCGGCGGGAGGAAGTTGGACCAGCGCTCGGGGAACTCGGACGGCATGCCGGCGTCCTCGTCGTCCTCCGACTCGCCCTCCGCGAGGGCACGCCAGGCCGCCGCGCGGGCGATCAGCTGGGCCGCCTCGGCCTCCCGGGCACGCTCGTTCGCCTCGCGCGCCGCCGCGGTGGCCACCGAAGGCCAGACACGGTCGATCGCGGCGTTCACGGCGGCGCCGACCAGGACCGCGAAGGCGGAGATGCCGATCCACAGCAGCACGGCCACCGGCGCGGCCAGCGAGCCGTAGATGGTCGGGCCCTCGACCGTGTTGGTGAGGTAGATGCGCAGCAGGAACGAGCCGAGCACCCACATGGCCAGGGCCACCAGCGCCCCCGGTACGTCCTCGATCCACGGCGAACGCACCGGCACCGACACGTGGTACAAGGTCGTGAGGAAGGCGATGGACAGCAGGGTGACCGTCGGCCAGTACAGCACCGCGATGACCTCGGTGCCCCAGGGCACCAGGCGGATCACCGCGTCCGGCCCCACCACCATCAGCGGCAGTACGACCGCCCCGATCAGCAGCGCGATGACGTACAGGAGGAAGGCCAGCAGCCGGGTCTTGACGATGCCCCGGTGCCCGTCGAGGCCGTACATGACGGTGATGGTGTCGATGAAGACGTTGACCGCGCGCGACCCGGACCACAGGGCGAAGGCGAAGCCGAGCGAGATGATGTCGGGCCGGCCCCGGCTGGTGACGTCGTCGAGCAGGGGTCTGGCGATGTCGTTGACGCCCCGGTCGGACAGGACCGTGCCGACCGCGTTGAGGATGTTCTCCTCGATGCTGGCCACGGTCCTGGTGTCGGTCCAGTCGTCCACGTAGCCGAGCAGGCCGAGCAGGCCGAGGAAGAGCGGCGGCAGCGACAGCAGCGTGAAGAAGGCCGCCTCGGCGGCGAGCCCGAGGATGCGGTACTCGATGCACGAATTGACGGTGTCCTTCAGCAGCAGCCAGGCCATCTTGCGCTTCGAGACGTTGCGGTAGAGCGCGCGGGCCCGGTGGAGCCGCCCAGGGAGCCGCTCGGGTGTTTCATCTGCTGGCTGCACGTACTTACCGTATCGGCATGGCAGCCACCACCCACACAGTCAGCAACCAGGCCCCGCCCCTCGTGGGACATGACGTCTACGGCGGCGACCGGGCCCTCACCGAGGCCGTGGAGCGGCACCTCGCCCCCGGACTGCTGGAGGAAGCACGGCAGGAGCTCGGCGTTCTCGGGCTCGCCGCCGGTTCGGCGCAGGCCCAGGAGTGGGCCGCGCAGGCGAACGAGAACCCGCCGAAGCTGCGGACGCACGACCGATTCGGAAACAGGATCGACGAGGTGGAGTTCCACCCGGCCTGGCACCGGCTCCTCGGGAAGGCGGTGTCGTCGGGTCTGACCGACGCCTGGGGGCGGCCCGGCGGCCACGTGCGGAGGGCCGCCGGGTTCTTCGTCTGGTCGCAGGCCGAGGCCGGGCACGGCTGCCCGGTGTCGATGACCCACGCGGCGGTCCCGGCGCTGCGGACCGACCCCGAGCTGGCGGCCGAGTGGGAGCCCCGGCTGACCTCGCACGCGTACGAGGAGGGGCTGCGCCCGGCGGCGGAGAAGGCCGGCGTGCTCTTCGGCATGGGGATGACCGAGAAGCAGGGCGGCAGCGACGTCCGGGCCAACACGACGGCCGCACGGCCGCTGGGCGGCTCCGGCTCCGGCGAGTACGCGCTGACCGGGCACAAGTGGTTCTGCTCGGCCCCGATGTCGGACGGGTTCCTCGTGCTGGCGCAGGCACCGGGCGGGCTGAGCTGCTTCCTGGTACCGCGGGTGCTGGCGGACGGCACCCGGAACGCGTTCGCGATCCAGCGCCTGAAGGACAAGCTGGGCAACCGGTCGAACGCGTCGAGCGAGGTGGAGTTCGACGGGACCTGGGCCCGGCTGGTCGGCGAGGAGGGGCGGGGGGTGCGGACCATCATCGAGATGGTCGCGGCGACCCGACTGGACTGCGTGAACGGCTCGGCGGCGCTGGTCCGGCAGGCGCTCACCCAGGCGGTGCACCACGCCGAGCACCGGTCGGCGTTCGGGGCCCGGCTGGTCGAGCAGCCGCTGATGCGGAACGTGCTGGCCGACCTGGCGCTGGAGTCGGAGGCGGCGACGGTGCTGACCATGCGCCTGGCGGCCGCGTACGACGCCGTCCAGGACCACGGTGACGAACAGGAGCGGGCGTTCCTGCGCCTGGCGGTGCCCGCCGCGAAGTACTGGGTGACCAAGCGCTGTACGCCCGCCGTCGCCGAGGCCCTGGAGTGCCTCGGCGGAAACGGATACGTCGAGGAGTCGGGGCTGCCGCGGCTGCTGCGGGAGTCCCCGCTCAACTCCATCTGGGAGGGGTCGGGGAACGTGCAGGCCCTGGACGTGCTGCGGGCCCTGCAGCGGGAGCCGCAGGCGCTGAACGCGTTCCTGACCGAGGTGGGTCTGGCGCGCGGCGCGGACCACCGGCTGGACGCGGCGGTCAAGGACCTGCTGACGGAGCTGGCCGACCTGGAGGGCGTACAGGCGCGGGCCCGCCGCCTGGTGGAGCGGATGGCCCTGGTGCTCCAGGGGTCGCTACTGGTGCGGTGGGCCCCGCCGGCGGTCGCGGACGCCTTCTGCGCGTCCCGGCTGGGCGGTGACTGGGGGGCGGCCTTCGGGACGCTGCCGCACGGGCTCGACCTGCGTGCGGTGGTGGAACGGGCACGGATCGCGGGCTAGGGGGTCCCCAACCCCGCCGAGCCCGGATCCGGGCCCGTTTCGGGAGCCAGGGGTGGCGCCGCGCCGACTCGGCGCCATCCCTGGCTCCTTCGAAAGCCCCCGAGGAGGAGCTGCCCGCCGCCATGGCGGCGGTGCGCACAGTTTCGGTCGGCCGATCGGCTCTTGGCCACAGTTGCATACCGTTGCAACCTGTAGGTCCTGCACTTCCCGGAACCGGCCGGGGCTGCGCCGGCGGCGAGGCGGCGCGGCCGGGGAACCGGACGGCTCCGGCGGTACGTCAGTCAGACGGGGAGGCTCGGTGGCCAACACCGCAGTTGATTTGGCGCGGCTCTCGGCCATGGACACGCGTGAGGCCGCGCGTCTGCTCAAGGGCGTACGGGCGGCGGCGCTGGCCGGGGACCGGCCGCCGGCCGCGCCGCGACCGGAGATCGCCGAGTCGTGGCGGCGGATGCTGGCGGGCGGGGTGCACCCGGACCGGGACGCCCGCTCGCGGATGCTGTCCTGTGCGGAGACGGAGCAGCGGCGGCAGGGGTCGCCGCTGCGGGAGCTGCTGCCGGTGCTGCGCGAGGGGCTGCTGCCGGCGCTGGACGGGGCCCTGCACATCATGGTCGTCGCCGACGCGGACGGCCGGCTGCTGTGGCGGGAGGGGGCGTCGTCGATCCTGCGGAAGGCGGACCGGCTGGGGTTCGAGGTGGGCGCCGACTGGGGCGAGGGCGTGGTCGGCACCAACGGGGTCGGTACGGCGCTGGTGACCCGGCGGCCGGTGCAGGTGTTCTCGGCGGAGCACTTCGTCTCCTCGCACCACGACTGGACCTGCGCGGGCGCGCCCGTGCACGACCCGCGCGACGGGCGGCTGCTGGGCGTGGTGGACGTCAGCGGGCCGCTGGCCACCATGCACCCGGCGACGCTGGCCTGGGTGAACGCGGTGGCCAAGCTCGCCGAGCGGGAGCTGCGGGTGCGGCACCTGGAGTCGCTGGAGCGGCTGCGGGCGGTGGCCGCGCCGCTGCTGGCGCGGCTGCCGGGGCGGGCGCTGGCGGTGGATCCGCACGGCTGGGTGGCGGCGGTCACCGGGCTGGTGCCGGCCGACCGGATCCCGCTGCCGAAGTCGTTCGGGCCGGGGCGGACGTGGATCGCGCAGCTGGGCGACTGCGTGGCGGAGCCGCTGCCCGGCGGCTGGCTGCTGCGGATCGAGGAGGCCCGTACGGGGGCGGCGGCGAGCCGGGTGGTGCTGGACCTGAGCCGCTCGCGGAGCTGGTCGGCGACGGTGTACGGGGCGGCCGGCAGCTGGTCCACGGAGCTCAGCCCGCGCCACGCGGAGCTGCTGTTCCTGCTGGCGGAGAGTCCACGGGGGCGGTCCGCGGCGGAGCTGGCGGAGGAGCTGTTCGGGGATCCGACCCGGACGGTGACGGTGCGGGCGGAGATGTCGCGGGTGCGGCGGACGCTGGCGGGTGTGCTGGCGCACCGGCCGTACCGGTTCACGGAGGACGTGGAGGTCGAGCTGATCCGGCCGGCCGACCCGCGGGAGCTGCTGCCGCACTCCACCGCGCCGGCGGTGGTGCGGGCCCGCGTGGGGGGCGGGGCGCCGGGCATGGTTCCCTGAACGCATGAGCGAGCCCACGACGCCCCCCGGCCCGGCCGCGCCGCCTGTGCCGGTGCCCGTGCCCGTGCCTGTGCCGACGCAGCCGGCCACCTTCACGCTGACCACCTGGTCCCTGGAGATGACCTCGCCCGAGGACCTGGTCCCGGCGGCGGCGCCGCCGGGCGACGAGGTCGTGATCATGCGGGCGGAGGTGCCGTCACCGGAGTTCAGCCGGTTCTTGTACGCGTCGGTGGGCGGCGACATCCACTGGACGGACCGGCTGGGGCTGACCCGCGCGGAGTGGGTGGCGCAGCTGGAGCGGCCCGGGGTGGAGACGTGGGTGGCGTACGACCGGGGCACGCCGGCGGGGTACGTGGAGTTCGACCCGCAGCCGGACGGGGTCGTGGAGATCGTCTACTTCGGGCTCCTGCCGGACTTCCGGGGCCGGCGGATCGGAGGGTGGCTGCTCACGGAGGGTGTCCGGCGGGCCTGGGACCTGGCGTCCCGGTGGCCGGACCGGGAGCCGACGCGGCGGGTGTGGCTGCACACGTGCAGCCAGGACGGGCCGACGGCGATGGCGAACTACGAGCGGCGGGGCTTCAAGCTCTTCGACACCACGACGGAACAGAAGCCCCTGACCCCCACGCCCGGCCCCTGGCCCGGCGCCTGACCCGCCCCGCCCGCCCGTGTGGGCAGTCGTCCCGCAGGGCGGGTGGGGGTACCCCCGGGCGGAGTCCGGGGGAGAGTGGGCACACCGGGACGCCCCCGGGCAGCGGCAGCGCCCCGGCGCCCCTGACGGGGCCGCCCCCGCGCGGTGCGGGCGGCGCGCGCCCCCGGCCGGGGCCGGCGGCGGCGTGACGCGGGACACAGGTGTCCGGGATTCGGGACGGATCGGTCCGGATCGTGGACACTAGTGGACTCCTCCAAGACACCCGTGCCACGCTTCCCCCCATGAATGGACCTGGAATTGCCTTGGTGAGTCGGCGGCACGTCGACCTCGGCCGCATGTCCAGCGCCATCTGTCCGGCGAGCTGACGGAACCAGCACCGCCGCACATTCGCTCGCCGTCCCCGCCGTAGCGGACGCGTCGAACCCCAGAAGCCGAATCGGTCCTGCCCACAGGCAACGGGCCCGTTCAGCCACACCTGCGCCCGTTTCCGCAGGTCACCCGCCCTTGCCTTGAGCCGCCGAAGAAGGACGTACCGCCATGGCCGCCACCCCCGAAAAGCCCGCAGCCGCGCCCGCTGCCGCGCGCCGCAAGACCGGCCGTCACCGCGGCGAGGGTCAGTGGGCCGTTGGTCACCACACCCCCCTCAACGGCAACGAGCAGTTCAAGAAGGACGACGACGGTCTCAATGTGCGGACACGCATTGAGACGATCTACTCGAAGACCGGCTTCGACTCCATCGACCCCAACGACCTCCGCGGCCGCATGCGCTGGTGGGGCCTGTACACCCAGCGCAAGCCCGGGATCGACGGCGGCAAGACCGCGATCCTGGAGCCGGAGGAGCTGGACGACAAGTACTTCATGCTGCGCGTCCGCATCGACGGCGGCCGGCTGACCACCGAGCAGCTCCGCGTCATCGGCGAGATCTCCGAGGAGTTCGCCCGCGGCACCGCCGACATCACCGACCGGCAGAACGTGCAGTACCACTGGATCCGGATCGAGGACGTCCCGGAGATCTGGCGCCGCCTGGAGGCCGTCGGCCTGTCCACCACCGAGGCCTGCGGCGACACCCCGCGCGTCATCCTCGGCTCCCCCGTCGCCGGCATCGCCGAGGACGAGATCATCGACGGCACCCCGGCGATCGACGAGATCTACCGCCGGATCGTCGGCAACAAGGACTTCTCGAACCTGCCCCGCAAGTTCAAGTCCGCCGTCTCCGGCTCGCCGCTGCTCGACGTGGCGCACGAGATCAACGACATCGCCTTCGTCGGCGTGGAGCACCCCGAGCACGGCCCCGGCTTCGACGTCTGGGTCGGCGGCGGCCTCTCCACCAACCCCAAGCTGGGCGTCCGCCTGGGCACCTGGGTCTCCCTCGACGAGGTGCCGGACGTCTACGAGGGCGTCATCTCGATCTTCCGCGACTACGGCTACCGCCGCCTGCGCACCCGCGCCCGCCTGAAGTTCCTCGTCGCCGACTGGGGCGCGGAGAAGTTCCGCCAGGTCCTGGAGGACGAGTACCTGAAGCGGAAGCTGACCGACGGCCCCGCCCCGCAGGAGCCCACCGGCCAGTGGCGCGACCACATGGGCGTGCACCGGCAGCGGGACGGCCGCTTCTACATCGGCTTCGCGCCCCGCGTGGGCCGCGTCGACGGCGCCACCCTCACCAAGATCGCCGAGCTGGCCGAACAGCACGGCTCCGGCCGGCTCCGCACCACCGCCGACCAGAAGATGATCCTGCTGGACGTCGAGGAGGCGCAGCTCGACTCCGCGGTCACCGCCCTGGAGGCGCTCGACCTGCGCGTCGATCCCTCGCCTTTCCGGCGCGGCACCATGGCCTGCACCGGCATCGAGTTCTGCAAGCTGGCCATCGTCGAGACCAAGCACCGCGGGCAGACCCTCATCGAGGAGCTGGAGCGCCGGCTGCCGGACTTCGACCAGCCCCTCACCATCAACATCAACGGCTGCCCGAACGCCTGCGCCCGTATCCAGGTGGCGGACATCGGTCTCAAGGGCCAGCTGGTCCTCGACGACGACGGCAACCAGGTGGAGGGCTACCAGGTGCACCTGGGCGGCGCCCTGGGCCTGGAGGCCGGCTTCGGCCGCAAGGTCCGTGGCCTGAAGGTCACCAAGGACGGACTGCCCGACTACGTCGAGCGCGTCGTCAAGCGCTTCGAGGCCGAGCGTGAGGACGGCGAGCGTTTCGCCGCCTGGGTCGGCCGCGCCAGTGACGAGGCCCTGTCGTGAGCGAGCGCGCCGCCCCGTTCTACTGCCCGTACTGCGGCGACGAGGACCTGTTCCCCAACGAGCAGGGCCACGGCGCCTGGGAGTGCAGGTCCTGCAACCGGGCCTTCCAGCTGAAGTACCTCGGGCTGCTGGCCCGCGGACTCCGGGCGGACTCCACGGGAGGGGAAGTCATATGACGACGCATCAGGACACGCGCGACCTCAAGGCCCTGGCCGAGCGAGCGGGCCGCGACCTGGAGGACGCCTCCGCCCCGGAGATCCTCACCTGGGCGGCCGAGACCTTCGGCAGGTCGTTCTGCGTGACCTCCTCCATGGAGGACGCGGTCGTCGCCCACCTGGCCTCCCGCGTCTTCCCCGGCGTGGACGTGGTCTTCCTCGACACGGGCTACCACTTCGAGGAGACCATCGGCACCCGCGACGCGGTCGAGGCCGTGATGGACGTCAACGTCATCACCCTCACCCCCCGCCTGACGGTCGCCGAGCAGGACGCCGAGTACGGGCCGAAGCTGCACGACCGCGACCCGGACCTGTGCTGCGCGCTGCGCAAGGTCAGGCCGCTGGAGGAGGGTCTGACCGCGTACGACGCGTGGGCGACCGGCCTGCGCCGCGACGAGTCCCCGACCCGGGCGAACACCCCGGTCGTCGGCTGGGACGAGAAGCGGCGGAAGGTGAAGGTCTCCCCCATCGCCCGGTGGACGCAGGACGACGTGGACGCGTACGTCGCCGAGCACGGCGTGCTCACCAACCCGCTGCTGACGGACGGCTACGCCTCCGTCGGCTGTGCCCCCTGCACCCGCCGCGTCGCGGAGGGCGAGGACGCGCGGGCCGGCCGCTGGGCCGGCCGGGCCAAGACCGAGTGCGGACTGCACGGCTGATGACCAACACCACGGAACCGAACGGGAAAGAGAACGGGATGAGCGTGACCGGCCAGGGAGCCACCGTGTGGCTGACCGGTCTGCCCAGCGCGGGCAAGACCACCATCGCCTACGCGCTGGCCGACCGGCTGCGCGGCGAGGGCCACCGGGTGGAGGTCCTCGACGGCGACGAGATCCGCGAGTTCCTCTCCGCCGGACTGGGCTTCACCCGCGAGGACCGCCACACCAACGTGCAGCGGATCGGCTTCGTCGCCGAACTGCTCGCCAGCAACGGCGTCAAGGCGCTCGTGCCGGTCATCGCGCCGTTCGCCGACAGCCGTGAGGCGGTCGCGAAGCGGCACTCCGCCGCCGGCACCACCTACCTGGAAGTGCACGTGGCCACCCCGGTCGAGGTGTGCTCCGAGCGCGATGTGAAGGGCCTGTACGCCAAGCAGGCCGCGGGCGAGATCTCCGGGCTGACCGGGGTCGACGACCCGTACGAGGCCCCGGAGTCCCCGGACCTCCGTATCGAGTCGCACACCCAGTCCGTGCAGGAGTCGGCCGACTCCCTGCACGCGCTGCTCACCGAGAGGGGTCTGGCATGACCACGGCCGCACACCTGCACACCGAAGCCGACGCGGACGCCCCGTACGCGCTGTCGCACCTGGACTCCCTGGAGTCCGAGGCGGTGCACATCTTCCGGGAGGTGGCGGGCGAGTTCGAGAAGCCGGTGATCCTGTTCTCCGGCGGCAAGGACTCCATCGTCATGCTGCACCTGGCGCTGAAGGCGTTCGCCCCCGCGCCGGTGCCGTTCTCGCTGCTGCACGTGGACACCGGGCACAACTTCCCCGAGGTCATCGAGTACCGCGACCGCACGGTCGCCCGGCACGGCCTGCGCCTGCACGTGGCCTCCGTCCAGGAGTACATCGACGCCGGCAAGCTGCGCGAGCGCCCGGACGGCACCCGCAACCCGCTGCAGACCGTCCCGCTGACCGAGGCCATCCAGCAGCACCGCTTCGACGCCGTCTTCGGCGGCGGCCGCCGCGACGAGGAGAAGGCCCGCGCCAAGGAGCGGGTGTTCTCGCTGCGCGACGAGTTCTCCCAGTGGGACCCGCGCCGCCAGCGCCCGGAGCTGTGGCAGCTCTACAACGGCCGGCACGCGCCCGGCGAGCACGTCCGCGTGTTCCCGCTGTCCAACTGGACCGAGCTGGACGTCTGGCAGTACATCGCCCGCGAGGGCATCGAGCTGCCGGAGATCTACTTCGCGCACGAGCGCGAGGTGTTCGCCCGCAACGGCATGTGGCTGACGGCCGGCGAGTGGGGCGGCCCGAAGGAGCACGAGACCGTCGAGACGCGGCTCATCCGCTACCGCACGGTCGGCGACATGTCCTGCACCGGTGCGGTGGACTCCGACGCGACCACGCTCGACGCCGTGATCGCCGAGATCGCCGTGTCCCGTCTCACCGAGCGGGGCGCGACCCGCGCCGACGACAAGCTGTCCGAGGCCGCGATGGAAGACCGCAAGCGCGAAGGGTACTTCTAGACATGACCAGCACCGCCACCGAGCAGCTCAGCACCACCACGCTGCTGCGCTTCGCGACCGCCGGCTCCGTCGACGACGGCAAGTCCACCCTGGTGGGCCGCCTGCTGCACGACTCCAAGTCGGTCCTGGAGGACCAGCTGGAGGCCGTGGAGCGCGTGTCCGCCGACCGCGGTCAGGACGCCCCTGACCTGGCCCTCCTCACCGACGGCCTGCGGGCCGAGCGGGAGCAGGGCATCACCATCGACGTGGCCTACCGCTACTTCGCGACGGCCCGCCGCCGGTTCATCCTGGCCGACACCCCCGGGCACGTGCAGTACACCCGGAACATGGTCACCGGCGCCTCCACCGCCGAGCTGGCCGTGGTCCTGGTCGACGCCCGCAACGGCGTGGTCGAGCAGACCCGGCGGCACGCGGCCGTGGCCGCGCTGCTGCGGGTCCCGCACGTGGTCCTCGCCGTCAACAAGATGGACCTCGTCGGGTACGAGGAGTCCGTCTTCGCGGCGATCGCCGAGGAGTTCACCACGTACGCCTCCGAGCTGGGCGTCCCCGAGATCACCGCGATCCCGATCTCGGCGCTGGCCGGCGACAACGTCGTGGAGCCCTCCGCCAACATGGACTGGTACGGCGGCCCGACGGTGCTGGAGCACCTGGAGACCGTCCCGGTCAGCCACGACCTGACGGCCTGCCCGGCCCGCTTCCCGGTGCAGTACGTGATCCGGCCGCAGACCGCCGAGCACCCCGACTACCGCGGCTACGCGGGTCAGATCGCCTCCGGCGTGCTGCGTGTCGGCGAGGCCGTGACCGTGCTGCCGTCGGGAAGGGCCTCGGTGATCGAGGGCATCGACGCGCTGGGCGAGTCGGTGGACATCGCCTGGGCACCGCAGTCGGTGACCCTGCGCCTGGCCGACGACATCGACATCTCGCGCGGCGACCTGATCGCGCCGGCCGCGAGCGCGCCGGCCACCACCCAGGACGTCGAGGCGACGGTCTGCCACGTGGCCGACCAGCCGCTGACGGTGGGTGCCCGGGTGCTGCTGAAGCACACCACGCGCACGGTCAAGGCGATCGTCAAGGACATCCCGTCCAAGCTCACCCTGGACGACCTGTCCCAGCACCCCAGCCCGGGGCGGCTGGTGGCCAACGACATCGGCCGGGTGGTCGTCCGCACCGCCGAGCCGCTGGCGCTCGACGCGTACGCCGACTCGCGGCGCACCGGTTCGTTCCTGCTGATCGACCCGGCGGACGGGACCACCCTGGCGGCCGGGATGGCGGGCGAGTCGTTCGCGTCGAAGGCCGGCACCGCAGAGGTGCAGGACGACGAGGGCTGGGCCTTCTGACGTGACGGCCGACGTGTACTCCACCTTCGCGAAGGAGGGCGGCCGTGTGGGAGGGGGCGTCCTCGGCAGCGGTCGGGGCGGGGTGGCGCGATGTGCGTGGTGTGCGTGGTGTGCGCGATGAGCGGACGGCCGCCGGTATCCCGCCCGCGCGCCGTCACTCCCGCCCCCTGCCAGTCGTTCCCGCCCCCGCTCCACAGATGAAGACGCGCCCGACGAGTTGACGGCGCGTCATGAGAGGAAGCTCTCCCGTGCCCGTCACCCGTAACGCCAGGAAGAACCCGCTGCGCGGCCTCGCCGTCGCCGCTGCCCTGCCGTTCCTGCTCGGCGTCCTCGCCTCGTGCGGTTACGGCTCGCAGGCGAAGGTGGACGAGCGCTCCCACGTCGCCGCGACCGGCAGGAAGCTGTCCGTGGACACCGTCCGCATCGGCTACTTCCCGAACCTGACGCACGCCACGGCGCTGGTCGGCCTCCAGGAGGGGCTGATCGCGAAGGAGCTGGGCGGCACGAAGATCAGGCCGCAGGCGTTCAACGCCGGTCCGTCGGAGATCGAGGCCCTCAACGGCGGCTCGCTCGACATCGGCTTCATCGGCCCGTCGCCGGCGATCAACGCGTACGTGAAGTCCAAGGGCAAGAACCTGCGGATCATCTCCGGCTCCGCTTCGGGCGGGGTGAAGCTGGTGGTGAACCCGGACAGGATCAAGACCCTGGACGACGTCAGGGGCAAGCGGATCGCGACCCCCCAGAAGGGCAACACGCAGGACGTCGCCTTCCTGAACTGGATCGCGGAGAAGGGCTGGCAGGTCGACCCGGAGTCCGGCAAGGGCGACGTGTCCGTGGTCCGCACGGACAACAAGATCGTGCCGGACGCCTTCGCGTCGGGCTCGGTGGACGGTGCGTGGGTGCCGGAGCCGACGGCGTCGAAGCTGGTCACGGAGGGCGCGAAGGTCCTGCTCGACGAGACCGACCTGTGGCCCGGCAAGAAGTTCGTGATCACGAACGTGATCGTGTCGCAGAAGTTCCTCGAGGAGCACCCGGACGTCGTCGAGGCCGTCCTCAGGGGCACGGTCAAGACCAACGAGTGGATCAACGCCAACCCGGACGAGGCCAAGGCGTCCGCGAACGCGGCGCTGAAGGCGGAGACCGGCAAGGGGCTGTCGGCTTCGGTCATCGATCCGGCCTGGCCGAGCATCGCGCTCACCGACGATCCGCTCGCCACCACGCTGAAGGCCCAGGCCGAGCACGCGGTCGCGGCCGAACTGATCGAGCAGCCGGATCTGACCGGCATCTACGACCTGACGCTGCTGAACAAGGTCCTCAAGGCCGCGGGCAAGCCGGAGGTCGGCGACGCCGGCCTCGGCGCCCGGTAGAGCCCCCGTAACGAACCCGAACCCAGGAGGTGACGACCATGGCCACCACACTCGCCAAGGCTGCCGAGGACACCGCGACGGCGGCGACGCACGCCGCCCGCATCGAGCACGTCTCGAAGTCCTTCACCGGCCCGGCCGGCACACAACTCGTCCTGGACGACATCAGCCTCGATGTCGCACCCGGAGAGTTCGTCACCATCCTGGGGGCCTCCGGCTGCGGCAAGTCGACCCTGCTCAATCTGGTCGCGGGCCTCGACCGGCCGACCCAGGGGTCCATCAAGACCTCCGGCCGCCCCGCCCTGATGTTCCAGGAACACGCCCTCTTCCCCTGGCTCACCGCCGGCAAGAACATCGAGCTGGCCCTGCGGCTGCGCGGGGTGGAAAAGTCCGAGCGCAAGGCGGAGGCGGAGCGCCTCCTGGAGCTGGTCCGGCTCGGCGGCGCGTACGGCAAGCGGGTCCACGAACTGTCCGGCGGCATGCGGCAACGCGTGGCACTGGCCCGGGCGCTGGCCCAGGACAGCCGGCTGCTGCTGATGGACGAGCCGTTCGCCGCCCTCGACGCCATCACCCGCGACGTGCTGCACGGCGAACTGACCCGCATCTGGGAAGAGACGGGGCTGTCGGTCCTCTTCGTCACCCACAACGTCCGCGAAGCCGTGCGCCTAGCCCAACGCGTCGTGCTGCTCTCCTCCCGCCCCGGCCGGGTGGCCAAGGAATGGACCGTCGGCATCCCCCAGCCGCGCCGCATCGAGAACGCCGACGTCGCCGAACTGTCCCTCGAGATCACTGAACACCTGCGTGGGGAGATCCGCCGCCATGGCAAGCACTGACACGAAGGCGAAGACGGACGACCTCGCGGGTCTGGAGGCCGGGCTCGACGCGCTCGACGCCGTCGAGATCCGCCGTACCCCCCTCCGCGAGACCCTCGTCAAGAAGGTCCTCCCGCCGGCCGTCGCCGTCACCCTCGTCCTCGCCCTCTGGCAGACCCTCGTCACCACCGGCACCGTCGACGAAGCCAAACTCCCCGCGCCCTCCGCGGTCTGGGACAGCCTCGCCCAGATGTGGCTGCAGGGCACCCTGTTCGAAGTCATCTGGACCTCCGTCTCCCGCGGCCTCCTCGGCTTCCTCCTCGCCCTGGCCATCGGCACCCCGCTGGGCCTGCTGGTGGCCCGGGTGAAGTTCGTGCGGGCCGCGATCGGCCCCATCCTCTCCGGCCTGCAGTCCCTGCCCTCCGTCGCCTGGGTCCCCCCGGCCGTCCTCTGGTTCGGCCTCAACGACGCCATGATGTTCACCGTCATCCTCCTCGGCGCCGTACCCTCCATCGCCAACGGACTCGTCTCCGGCGTCGACCAGGTCCCACCCCTCTTCCTCCGCGCCGGACGCACCCTCGGCGCCACCGGCCTCCGCGGCATCCGGCACATCGTCATGCCCGCCGCCCTCCCCGGCTACGTCGCCGGCCTCAAGCAGGGCTGGGCCTTCTCCTGGCGCTCCCTCATGGCCGCCGAGATCATCGCCTCCTCCCCCGACCTCGGCCTCGGCCTCGGCCAACTCCTCGAAAACGGCCGCAACAACATCGACCTCCCCGGCGTCTTCCTCGCCATCGCCCTCATCCTCGTCGTCGGCATCGCCATCGACCTCCTCGTCTTCAGCCCACTGGAACGCCGGATGCTCCGCAACCGCGGCCTGCTGGTGAAGGCCTGACATGCGTACGCTGCTCGTCATCGCCCACGGCAGCCGCGACCCGCGGCACGCCGCGACCGTGCACGCCCTGACCCGGCGGGTGCGGGCGCTGCGGCCGGAGCTGCGGGTGGAGACGGCGTACCTGGACTTCAACGCGCCGTCGGTGCCCCAGGTGCTGTCCTCGCTCCACGCCGACGGCGTGCGGGAGGTCGTGGCCCTGCCCCTCCTCCTCACCCGCGCGTTCCACGCGAAGGCCGACATCCCGGCGGTGCTGGCCGAGGCCGGCGCCCGGTTGCCGGGCCTGTCGGTGCGGGTGACGGAGGTCCTCGGCCCGTCCCCGCTCCTGCTCGCCGCCCTGGAGCGGCGGCTGCGGGAGGCCGGGCTGCGCCCGTCCGACCGCTCCTCCACCGGCGTGGTGCTCGCGTCCGCCGGTTCCTCCGACCCGGAGGCGATCGCAGTGATCGCTGAAATCGCGCGGGAGTGGCGGCACACCGGTTGGTGCGCCGTGCGGCCTGCGTTCGCCTCCGCCGCCTTGCCGGACGTCGCCTCGGCGGTCCGCGCCCTCCGCGCGGAGGGCGTCCGCCGGATCGTCGTCGCGCCGTACGTCATCGCCCCGGGGCGGCTGCCGGACCGTATCGCGGCGGGTGCCGCGGAGGCCGGCGCGGACGTCCTCGCGGACGTCCTGGGACCGGCCCCGGAGCTGGCCCGCCTCCTCCTCGCCCGCCATGACGAGGCCCTCGCGCCCCGCCTCGCCGCCGCGCTGTCCGCCTGACGGCCGGTCCGGGAACCCGGCGCGCCGGCCGTGGGGTCGGGTCAGCGGGTCAGCGCGGATCCGCTAGGCGCGGGAGGTCGCCTCGTCGGCGAGGGCGGTGAGGTCCTCGATGGACATCGCGCCCGGCGGGAGGGACTCGCGGGCGAAGATGTTCGCCGCGTGCCGGAGCACTTCGTTGACCGGGGTCGGCACTCCGTGCGTCCGGCCCAGCAGGCAGATCTCACCGTTCAGGTAGTCCGCCTCGATGGAGCCCGTGCCGCGTGCCAGGCTCTGCCAGGACGATCCGCCCCGGACGCCCGCCGGCTGGTCGACCTTGCCGTCCCGGGCCGCGGACTGCTCCGTCTCCGAGGCGTACGCGATGCCGGCGGCGGCGTAGGCGGCCCTGGCCTCGCGGATGGCGCGGAGCAGCAGGGCCGCCTTCGCGGGCCCGGGTTCCGGGCCGGTGGTCGCCTGGATGGCGTTGCCCAGGTTGCCGAGCAGCTTCGCGTACTTCCAGCGCATCACGTCCGGGACCACGGGGGCCTCGAACCCGGACTTCGCCAGGTCCGCGGCGACCGCCTCGGCCCGCGCGTCCGTGCCCCCGGCGGCGAGGCCGACGTGCAGGATGCCGGTCAGCGGCGCGCACAGTGCGGACACCACGCCCGGCTCCAGGTACGTCGACGGCAGCCAGACGCACACCCCGTACACCTTCGCGAAGCGGCGCAGCGCCAGCCGTTCGGCCTCGACGCCGTTCTGCAGGCAGAAGACCGGCAGCCGCTGCGCGGCCGTGCCGCCGCCGGCGACCTCCGCCGCGCCCCAGGCGTCGAGGGCGGCGATCGCGTCCTGCGTCTTGACGCCGAGCACGAGGACGTCGTCGGGGCGCAGCTCGCCGGGTTCGGCGGGGTCGGTGACGACCGGCAGGCGGTGGGTGCGGGTGCCGTCGGAGGTGGTGAGCCGGAGGCCGTCGGCCCGCAGGGCGGCGGCGTGGGCGCCCCTTGCGGCCAGGACGACGTCGTGGCCGGTCTCCGCGAGCCGGCCGCCGATGGTGGCGCCGACCGCGCCGGCGCCGATGATGAGGTAACGCATGGCCCGAGCCTGACACACTCCGTGGCCGGCACCGTCCGCGGGGCGGCGTGGCGGAGCCCGGGAGCTACCGCGCTCCCGGGCTCCTGTGTGCCACCCATTTGCGCACGCCGGCGGCGTTGAAGAGCGCGGATCATTCTGAGATCGACGTGTTCTGCCTTTGAACTACCGCGCCATGGGAGAGGCGCAGAGGGGACTTGAACCCCCATCCGTCGATGGTCGTCCACGCTCGGTCGGTCCGGCGTTCGGCGGCGAATGCTGAGACTGGAGCGAGAATCTGAGATTGGCGGGGCACGGTTCCGTGCCCCTCGTCAGCTTCAACAGTCAGTTTCAGCTTTTTGCGCGCTCGTCGCGCGCACCCTCCGCTCCAGGAGGGCGTTCTCGGGGCTCCCGTCCTATCGGAACAGGTAGCCGAACACGGCGTCGCCGACGCGCTGGTCGGTGACTTCCGCGGCGTTGGCCTCCTCGCGGGCGAACTTGACGGCCTGCTGGAGGCGTTCGACCCGGTCGACGAGTTCGTTGACCCGCCGGGCGGGCAGGGCGCCGGAGAACTTCACCGTGGTCCAGTACCCCACCGGCACGTCCTCGTAGTACACCTCCACCTGGGCCGGGTGCTTGTCCGTGGCCTCCGCCTTCACGTGGTTGCGCGGGACCTTCTTGGTGCGGATCGTGCGCACCGGGTCGGTCTTCCAGCAGTCGGTGGAGGGGTCGGGGCTCCATGCCTCGGCGGCGTCCAGTACCGGCAGCTTCCGTACGAAGGCGTGCAGGTCGGTGAGCTGCTTCTCCAGGAAGAGCAGGTAGGGCACGGGCACCTGGGCGAGGAGGACGGTGCCGTCGACGACGACGTCCGCGGCCGCGGTGCGGTTGGCCCAGTCCTTGGTGGCCGTCACGTCGAACAGCCGCGTGAGCGTCCCGGCCATGTCCCGGAGCACGTCCTCGGCCTTCACCTGGACCCGGGTGGACTCGGGCGGCAGCTGCTCGCCCTCCTCGTCCTTGGGCTGGTACGTCCGGGCGATCCCGGCGAGCAGGGCGGGCTTCTGGACGTCGTGGTGGGCCTGCGAGAGCTCCTGGAGGGACTTGGACTTGACGCCCTTCTCCACTGCGATGATCTGATTCAGCTTCGGCACACGGAGAAGCTAACAACCGGCCGCCGCCCGCACATCCGAATTAACCGGCGGTGAGTTCCACGAGTTTGACGACGGTGTTCCAGTTGCGGGTGGTCGCGTCGATCCCCTTGGTGACGGCCGGGCGGGCCAGGGCTTCGGCGAGCTTGGAGCGGCCGAGGCCTTCGGGTGCGTAGAGGTAGAGGACCTTGTCGCCGACGCGGAACTCCTCGGGGAGGAAGGCGTCCCGGTCGATGTGGGCGAAGCGGTCCCCGGCCGGCTGCTCGGACAGGAAGGTGGCGTGCAGCTGCTTGCCCTGGAGCTCGGCGGCCGGGAAGGGGCAGGCGTCGGCGACCGCGCGGAGGTAGTCGCCGTCGGCCACGAGGCAGGCCACCCGGAAGCCGAAGCGGGTCTCGATGGCCCGCTCCAGCTCCCGGGCCAGGGCGGCCGGGTCCCGTTCCGCCGTCTCGAAGACGGCGTTGCCGCTCTGGAGGTAGGTCCGTACGCCGGAGTGGCCGAGCTCCTCCAGTACGGTCCGCAGGTCGGCCATGGGCACCTTCCTGGACCCGCCGACGTTGATCCCGCGCAGCAGCGCGGCGTACTTCTTCGTCCTGGTCGTCATGCCCGAACCCTAGGCGCGGGCTGGGACAGTTCGGCCTCGATGAGGTCGGCGGCCCGCTTCGTGCCCCCCTCGGCGGCCATCTGCCGCCGGATCGCGGTGGCGCGGGCGGCGACCGCGGGGTCGGACACCAGCGCGAGGACGGCTTCGCGGAGCGTGTCCGCGGTGGCCTCCTCCATCGGCAGGTGCCGGGCCACGCCCAGGGAGGCGAGCATGTCGGCGTTGCCGAACTGGTCGACGGCCTGGGGCACGGCCACCATCGGGGTGCCGGTGGCGAGGCCCTCCTGGCTGCCGCCGGCGCCGGCGTGGGTGATGAACGCGTCGGCCTGGCGGAGGATGTCCAGCTGCGGGACCCAGCGGTGCACCTCGGCGTTGGCGGGGACCTCGCCGAGCTCGGCCTCGTCGGTGAACTTGCCGATCTGCAGGACGAGGTGCCAGTCGGGGAGACCGGCGAAGGCGTCCAGGCAGGCGCGGTAGAAGGCGGGCTGCTTGGTGAAGGCGGAGCCGAGCGAGACCAGGACCACCTTCTTGCCCTCGGCTGCGGCGGGGCGCTGCCAGTGGCCCTGTTCGGCGCGTTCGCCCTGGCAGGCGCCGACGAAGGTGTGGACGGAGCGGTCGACGCGGTCGGCGTTGGGCTGGAGCGCCTCGGGGATGAGGACGACGCTGCGGCGGGGGCGGGCGAAGCGGTCGGGGTCGGTGTCGAGTCCGTTCTCGTCCAGCCAGGCCTGGAAGCGGGCGAAGTAGGCCTTGCCCCGCTCGGTGCCCTTCAGCTCGGCGAACATCGGCTCGGCGACCTCCGTCTCGTACCCCTCCCAGGCGACCAGGTTGGGTGAGAGCGAGACGGCGGGGACGCCCCAGCGGTGGGCGAGGACGGGTGCCGGGTAGGCGGTGATGTCGTGGATGACCAGGTCGGGGCGGTCGTCCTCGAAGGCGGCGGCGAGCTGCGGGAGGGCCTGGACGGCGTCGTGGAGGAAGGGCTCGATGTTGTCGATGAGTTCGGTGCCCCACGCCTCGGGGTCGTCGTCGGTGGGCAGGGTGGACGTGTAGACGACGGGGGTGGCGCCGGCCTGGGCGACCTTCTCGGCGAAGGAGGCGGGGACGGCGTAGCTGACGCGGTGTCCGCGGGCGACGAGCTCCCGGATCACCTCGATGCTGGGATTCACGTGGCCGTGGGCGGCGATGGAGAACATGGCGATGTGGGAGGGCTTGGCTGAGGTCATGCACCGACCCTAAACGAGACGAGACGTCTCGTGCAACCACGATTCCCGAACGGACCGGCGAGGCGCGAACGCTCCGCGGGACACCAGGACCGGCTACGCGCCTCCCCCTCCGCCCCCGGCGACCGTCCCGGCTACCGTTTCGGCGACCGTCTCCGCGACCGTCTCGGCGAAGGCCCGGGCCGGCGGGGTCAGCGCCTCCCAGCGCCGTACGGCCCACCCGACCGGCAGCGGGGGCAGCGCCGGGACCGGGACCAGCCGCAGCGAGCCGCCCCCCGCCGCCGCCAGCCCCGGCAGCCCCGGCGACAGCCCGGACAGCCCCGGGACGGCCGGTACGACGGCGTGGCCGAGACCGAGCTCGGCCAGCAGCAGCGCGGTGTCCCAGTCGGCGACGCTGGTGTCCGACCCGGCCCGGACCCCGAGGTCCGCGAGGGCGGCGTCCAGATGGGCGCCGGAGACGGAGTTCGGCGGCAGCCCGACGAGCCGGACGTCCGCGAGGTCCGCGGCGTCGATGCGGTTCCGTGCGGCGAGCGGGTCGCCGGCGGGCACCGCCAGCACCCACGGCAGCTCCACCACCGGCCGTTGCTCGAAGCCCGGCACCGGCCGCCCGAGGGTGATCCAGGCCAGGTCCACGCCGCCCGCCCGGAGGGCCTCGAAACAGCCGCGGCCCGAGGTCTCGGTGCGGAACTCCAGACTCACGCCCGGGTGGCGCCCCCGGAACACGGCGATGGCCTCGGCCATGAAGTGGCGCACCGTCGTACCGCCAGTGGTGACGCGCACCGATCCGCCCTCGCCGGCCGCGAGTTCGCCGAGCCGGCGCAGCGCGCCGTCGATACCGGCGAGGCCGTCGGCGGCCGCCTCGTACAGCACGCGCCCCGCCTCGGTGGGCACCACCCCGCGCGGCCGGCGTTCGAGCAGGTCCACGCCGGTCTCCCGCTCCAGCCGCCGCACGTGCTGGCTGACGGCGGACTGCGTACGGTCCAGCTCCCGGGCCACGGCGCTGAGGCTTCCCGCCCGGCACACGGCTACGAACACGCGGAGGTCGTCCAGGGTCATGAACCCCAAGCTAGGGCTTGGGGGTTGGCAAGGAAACCGAAGGATTGACCGGGGACCGGGGCGGCGGGAGGATCGTGACAGGGCCCACGGCGGCAACCCGTTCGGCGCCCGCCGCCCGGATCCGGACCGGGCGCGGGCACACCGGACGGGTGCCGACCACCTCCTCCTGCCCGCCCCACCGGAAGGACGGGACCGGCACCCATGTCTGCCTCCGACGACGACGCGGCGGCTGCGGCTGCGGCCGAAGCAGCGATGTCCGCGGCGCTCGACCGGGCGGTCGCCCTGCTGCGCCGCTCCGGCGCGGAGTCCCTGCCCCACCCCGGCGGAACCCTCCTGGCGCACCTGGAGCGCGTACGGAGCCGGCTCGCGCGCTGGGAGGCCCGGCCCGCACTGCAACTCGCCGGGCTGTGCCACGCGTTCTACGGCACGGACGGCTTCCCGGCGGCGCTGCTGCCGCCGGAGCGCCGCCCCCGGCTGGCCGCGACGATCGGGGCCGAGGCCGAGGCCCTGGTGTACCTCTACGCGTCGTGCGACCGCCGGGCCACGTACCCGGCGCTCGACCGGGCCGACGGGCCGTTCACCGACCGGTTCACGGGCCGTCGCCACGTGCCGGGGGCGCAGGCTCGCCGTGACTTCGCCGAACTGACCGCGGCCAACGAACTCGACCTCGCCGACACGGACCCCACGTTCCGCGCCCGGTACGGCCCCGGCCTGTCCGCCCTGTTCACCCGCCTGCGGCCGCTGCTCTCCCCCGCCGCCCGGGAGGACTGCCGCACCCTGCCGGCCGGGCGGACCTGACCGGGCCCCGCGGGCGGGGCGGTGCGAGACTGGGGCGCGCACCGGACGACGGGCGACGGCGCGACCGGACGGACCGGACGACCGCACGCGCATGACGACCGCACGCACCGGACGACCGGACGGGCCGGACGACCGGACGACCGGGCACGACAAGCGCACCAACATCAGGCACAGGGATCGGGCGGCACGGAGCATGGACGAGGCGCGGGCCAGGGCGGTGATGGAGGCGGCGGGCCTCGGCACGGTGACCGGGGCGGGGCTGCTCGCACTCGGCGAGAACGCGGTGTTCGCCGTCGACGACCTGGTGGTGAAGGTCGGCCGGTCCGCGGAGCTCCTGCCCCGCGCGGAACGCGAGCTGCGGATCGCCGGGTGGCTCGCGGAGGCCGGCGTTCCGGCGGTCCGCCCGGCGGAGGCGGTGCCGCGGCAGGCCCTGGGGCACCCCGTCACCGTGTGGCACCGGCTGCCGGACGCGGTCCGGCCGGCCGGGCCGGCGGACCTCGCCGCTCTGCTGCGTGCCGTGCACGAGCTGCCGGCCCCGCCGTTCGAGCTGCCGGCCCGGGACCTGCTGGGCGGGGTGGAACGCTGGCTGCGGCTGGCCGGGGACGCGGTGGACCCGGCCGACGCGGCGTACCTGCGGGCCCGCCGCGACGCGTACGCCGCCGAGGCCGCGGCGCTGGTCCCGTACCTGCCGCCGGGGCCGATCCACGGCGACGCGCTGCCGCGCAACGTGCACGTGGGCCCGGACGGCCCGGTCCTGGTGGACCTGGAGACCTTCTCGGCCGACCTGCGGGAACACGACCTGGTGGTGATGGCCCTGTCCCGGGACCGGTACGGGCCGCCGGAGCGGGCGCACGAGGCGTACGACGCGTTCGTGACGGCGTACGGTTCGGACGTCCGCGACTGGGCCGGCTGCGCGGTCCTGCGCGGCGCCCGCGAGACCGCGAGCTGCGCCTGGGTGGCCCAGCACGCCCCGGGCAACCCGGCGGCCCGCGCGGAGTTCGCGCGCCGGGTCGCGTCGCTGCGCGAGGGCGCGACCGAGGTCCGCTGGCACCCGTTCTGAGCGGTGGCGGAAATCCGGTGGGGGTCGGGGCGGACGGCGCCTACCCTCGGGCGGATGGAGATGCTGTTCCACAAGCTGCCTGGCGACCGGCACGAGATCCTGGTCCGCGGCCGCAAGGGCCCGGACGTCCGGCTGCCCGCGCAGCCCACCGGCCCCACCATGCCGCACGACCTCGTGCACGCGGTCGTCGAGACCGCGCTCGGCATCGAGGACGGGTTCTGGGGCGCGGTGGAGCGGGGCGCGACGTTCCAGGGCTTCGAACTCGTCGAACCGGGCCGCCACCGCCGCTCCGGGCTGAAGGTGCTGCGGCGCG
The DNA here is from genome assembly GCF_042900645.1 of Streptomyces sp. NPDC012888. Classification (NCBI taxonomy): domain Bacteria; kingdom Bacillati; phylum Actinomycetota; class Actinomycetes; order Kitasatosporales; family Streptomycetaceae; genus Streptomyces; species Streptomyces sp. NPDC012888. Next base: position 234,044 of record NZ_JBIBBM010000002.1, read on the forward strand.
GCGGCGACGCGGTGCTGGCCGCCGAGCTGTCGGTGAACTGGGCGTACCGGGTGTGGCGGGGGCTGTCCACGGAGGGCCGGGGCGTGGGGAGCCCGCCCCTCACCCCGGAGCAGGTCGCCCGCACCACGGCGCCGCTGGACGCGGCCGCGGCGCGCTGGTCGGCGCTCCCCGACCACCACGTCCTCACCTGGACCTGGCCCTCACCCCGCTGACGCCCCGCCCGCCCAGAGCGGCGCTTGACCGAGCCCAGCCCGGGCCGGGGCACATGTCGCAGCCCGGCCGCGCCATCCAGCCCGAGCGGCGATTGAGCGGGCCCGGGCGAAGCCCCGGAGCACACGACGGAGCCGGGCCGCACTCCAAGCCCGAGCGGCGATTGAGCGGGCACCGGCGGAGCCGAGCCGCGCAGCCAACGCTCCGCTCGGGCACACAGGGCTCCGCCCCGCACCCCGCTCCTCAAACGCCGGAGGGGCTGGAGTGCCCCGCCCGCACCGGCCCGCAGGGCCACACCCCACCGCGCCCCACCAAGCCCGAGCGGCGATTGAGCGGGCCCGGGCGGAGCCAAGCCGGGCACCCATCGCTCCGCCCGACCACACGGGGCTCCGCCCCGCACCCCGCTCCTCAAACGCCGGAGGGGCTGAATTCCCCGCCCGCACCGGCCCGCAGGGCCAAACCCGGCGAGCCACTCCAGCCCGAGCGGCGCTTGGGCGGGCCCCGGCGGGGCCGAGCCGCGCAGCGGTGGCTGGGGGCCGCGGTCTAGCGCGGGGCGGTGTCGTCCGCCGGGAACGCGGGGCCGTGGCCGGGGACGATGACGTCCGCGGCGGTCAGTACGCGCAGCCGGGAGGACTTCAGCACCGCGTGGTCGGGTGCGACCGGGTCGTCCACCGGGCCGTTCGGTCGCCACCACAGGTCGCCCACGAACGCCACGACCTCCGTCTCCGTGCCGGCCAGCAGCGTGATGTCCTCGCGACTGTGCCCCGGGGTGCGGATCAGCCGCAGTGACGGGGCGAGTTCGTACCCCTCCGCGTCGCGGTCGGTCCACTGGTCGTTCTCGTAGACGGCCTTGTGGTCGTGGACGCGTGCGTGGCCGAAGAGGCCGACGTTCATCGTGTTGTCCGGGTGGTGGTGACTGAGCACGACGTCGGTGATGTCGTCAGGGCCGAGCCCGAGCCGGGCCAGCGGGCCGAGGATCCGGTCGCGGCCGGCGACCATGCCCGGGTCGACTATCACGTGGCGGTCCCCGTCCCGTACGTAGGAGACGGTGGCGGCGACCCCCGGGCCGGTGGAGAGGGTGTAGCCGGTGGTCAGGATCGTGTACTCGGCGCTGCGGCCGGCGGGGGCGTCTGTCATGCCCTGAAGTCTTCCGCGGGCCGCGGTATGCCACGAGTGGCCCTTCTGCCACCGATCGCGGGATTCGTGCCACCGGGTGAAGCCGTGTCAGACTCCCCGCATGCCGCTACCGCCCTTCGTGACCGTCGCCGCGTACGCCCCGCAGGGCGTCGGGATGCTGGCGGCCGGCATCGTGTCCGAGGTGTTCGCCCCACGGGATCAGGGTCTGCCGGCCTTCGACTTCGCCCTCTGCACGGACCGGCCGGGGCGGGTCCGCACCGACGTGGGACTCCCGCTCGTGGCCGAGCACGGCCTGGACCGGCTGGCCGACGCCGACCTGGTCATCGCCCTGCCCTGGGCGGACTTCCGTACGCGGCCGCGGCCCGCCGTGCTCGACGCGCTGACCGCGGCGCACGGGCGCGGGGCGCTGGTCGCGGGGCACTGTGTCGGCGCCTTCGCGCTCGCCGCCGCCGGGCTGCTCGACGGGCGCCGGGCCACCACGCACTGGCGGTTCGCCGCCCTGCTGGCTGACCGCCACCCGGACGTGACGGTGGAGCCCGACGCGCTGTACGTCGACCAGGGCCCCGTCATCACCGGGGCGGGTGCCGCGGCCGGCTTCGACCTCTGCCTGCACCTGTTGCGGCGGGAGCACGGCGCGACGACGGCCAACGCCATCGCCCGCGACCTGGTGCTGCCCTCGCACCGCGACGGCGGACAGGCCCAGTACCTGGCCACACCCGCACCCGAGGACTGCCAGGACGACCGGCTGGCGGACGTGCTCGCCTGGGCCCGCGAGAACCTCCACGAGCCGCTGCCCGTCGCCGAACTGGCCCGGCGGGCCCTGATGAGCCGCCGGTCCTTCGCCCGGCGCTTCGCCGCCGCGACCGGCACCACCCCGCACGCCTGGCTGCTCGGCCTGCGCCTGAACCGCGCCGAGGAACTCCTGGAGACCACCGGACTCCCGGTCGAGGAGGTCGCCCGCCTCACCGGCTTCGGCAGTGCGGCCGTCCTGCGCGCCCAGTTCGTCCGCCGCCGCGGCGTCCCGCCCCGCGCCTACCGCCGCTCCTTCAGCCGTGCCCCGTAGCCGTGCCGGGCGGTGCGCCGCCGTCGCCCCGGACCCGGCTCCTCAAACGCCGGAGGGGCTGGATTTCCCCACCCGGCATCGGCCCGCAGGGCCAAACCCAGGCTGGCCCATTCAGCCCGAGCGGCGCTTGAGCGGGACCGGGCGGAGCCGCCGGGGGCACCGACGAAGCCGGGGCCGAACCATCCAGCCCGAGCGGCGATTGAGCGGGCCCAGCCCGGGCCCCGGGCAGCTGGCGGAGCCGGGCCGCGCATGCAGCCCGGGCGGCGGGTCAGCGGGCGGGGGTCGGGACCGCGGTGCGGAGGGGCCAGGACGGGTCGATGTGGGCGTCCGGGGTGCCCTGGCGGCGGAGGTAGGACTGGAAGTCGCGGGCCCAGTGGGCGTACCAGCGGGTCTGCTCGGCGTGCAGCGCCGACGGGGTGAGCTCCGCCACCCCCCGGTGCCGGGCGGCTATCGCGCGGGCGACCTGCACCGCCGCCAGCGCGTCCGCACCCGCCTCGTGCGCGCCGTCCAGGGTGACCCCGTACACCCCGCAGACGGCCTCCAGCGTGCGCTTGCCGCGCCGGTAGCGGTCGACCGCCCGGTCGATCGTGAGGGGGTCGACCACGGGGCCGGTCTCGGCGCCGCCGAGCCGGTCGGCCAGCGAGGGCAGGCCGTACCGGGCGAGTTCCGCGCTGAGCAGCGTGAGGTCGAAGGCCGCGTTGTACGCGACCACCACGGCCCCCGCCCGCCAGTGCGCGACGAGCGCCGCCGCGACCTCCTCGGCGACCTCCGCCGCCGGCCGGCCCTCCGCCGCCGCCCGCTCCGTGCTGATCCCGTGGATCGCGGCCGCCTGTTCCGGGATGGCCGTGCCCGGGTCGGCCAGCCAGCCGCGCCGGGACCGGACCTCCCCGGCCGCCACCTCGACCAGCGCGGCCGTCACGATCCGCGACTCCGCCGGCTCCGTGCCCGTCGTCTCCAGGTCGAAACCGACCAGTGTTCCCCCGTGCCACTCCCCCATGGCGAGCCTCCCCCGATACCGATCAGTACGGCCTTCAGCCTGCCACGGCCCACTGACAGCGCCGGCACCGGGCGTCAGGACACCGGCCGGGAGTCCTCCCAGACCGACTCGAACTCCTCCCGGTACGTGGGGAAGAGGCCGTGGTCGGTGTCCTTGGACGCGGGCGCCCCGCGCCCCCCGCCGCGGAGCACGAGCACCGGCGCCTCCATGCCGCGGGCCCGCCGCAGGTACGACTGGACGACGGCGATGCCCGAGGACTCGCCCTCCACCAGGTACGCGGTGAACCGCGGCGTCTCGTCGAAGACGTGGATGGCGAAGCCGGACGGGTCGCGCAGCCCGGCCCGGACCCGGCGGACGTGCAGGATGTTCATCTCCACGGACCGGCTGAGCTCGCCCTTCCGCAGCCCCAGCTCCCGCTCGCGACGCTTGACCGCGCTGCTCGCCGGGTTCAGGAACAGCAGCCGCACCCGGCACCCCGCATCCACCAGCCGGACCAGCCTCCGGCCCGAGTAGTTCTGTACGAGGAGGTTCAGGCCTATGCCGATGGCGTCGAGGCGGCGGGCCCCGCCGAACAGGTCCTCGGCCGGCAGCAGCCGCTGGAGCCGGACCCGGTCGGGGTGGACGGAGACCACGTCGGCGTACCGGTCCCCGACCAGGTCCTCGACCGCGTCGATGGGCAGCCGGTCGGCCGAGGGGCCGCCGGCGCCGCCGCCCAGCACCTCCAGCAGCCGCGCCGAGGCCCGCTCCGCCTGCCCCAGCACGGCCTGCGACAGGGCCCGGTTGCGGGAGACCACGTTGCGGGTGACCTCCAGCTCGTCCAGGGCCAGTTCGATGTCGCGCCGGTCGTCGAAGTACGGCTCGAAGCAGGGCCAGTGCTGGACCATCAGCTCCCGTAGCTGGGGCAACGTCAGGAACGACAGCACGTTGTCGTCCGCCGGGTCGAGCAGGTAGCCCTTGCGGCGGCTGACCTCCCGGACCGCGACCGCCCGGTGGACCCACTCCTGCCCGGCCGGGCCGGCCGCGGCGACCACCCAGTCGTCCTCGCCGTGCACCGGTTCGTAGATCGGGCGGAGCACGCCGCCGACGACCGCCCGCAGCCGCTGCTCCACGAGGTTCAGCCAGATGTACGCACGGCCCGCCCGCTGGGCCCGGGTGCGGACCTCGCTCCAGGCGTCCGCGCCCCAGTCCAGTTCGGCCCCGGTGCGGACCGCGCCGCCGGGGTCCTCCGGACCGGCGAGGGACACCGCGCCGGCCGGCAGGCCGCCCGCCGGGGCCGTCCCGCCGCCCCCGTCCGCCGCCGGACCGCCCTCGTGACCGCCGTCACCAGGGGGCAGCTCCAGACCTCCCGAGCTCACCCGTGCACCGCCTTCCGCCACCCCTCCAGTGATCAAGGAAGGGTACTCCGCGCACGCACCCCCCTGCAGCCGGATGGCCCTTGTGACGAGCGCCTGTTGACCCATCATCGGATTCCCCGACAGTCCGCTCACCCGCATATCAGGTGGACGGCGTCACCCGGTAGGCCCGCGCCGACTTCGCACAAGGAGCCCCCCTTTCGGGGAAGATCTGGCTGGAGACCAACCGATGCCGGATCAGGAGTGGAAGAGTCGTTACCTATGCAGGTCTGGCCCGGACAGGCGTATCCCCTCGGCGCGACGTACGACGGCGCCGGTACCAACTTCGCGGTCTACTCCGAGGCCGCCCGACGCATCGAACTGTGCCTGCTCCACGAGGACGGTTCGGAGACCGCGGTGGAACTGCGCGAGACCGACGCGTTCGTCCGCCACGCCTACCTGCCCGGGGTGATGCCGGGCCAGCGGTACGGGTTCCGCGTGCACGGCCCGTACGAGCCGGAGCGCGGGATGCGCTGCAACGCGGCGAAGCTGCTGCTCGACCCGTACGCGCGTGCCATCTCCGGGTCCGTGTCGTGGGGGGAGGAGGTGTACGGGTACCACTTCGGCCGCCCGGACTCGCGCAACGACCTGGACTCGGCCCCGCGCACCATGAGCTCGGTGGTGGTGAACCCCTACTTCGACTGGGCCAACGACCGGCCGCCGCGCCACGAGTACCACGAGACGGTGCTGTACGAGGCGCACGTGAAGGGGCTCACGATGCGGCACCCGGACCTGCCGGACGAGCTGCGCGGCACCTACGGGGCGCTGGCCCATCCCGCGGTCATCGGTCACTTGGCCAAGCTGGGGGTGACGGCGCTGGAGCTGATGCCGGTGCACCAGTTCGTCAACGACCACCGGCTGGTCGACGACGGGCTGAGCAACTACTGGGGCTACAACACCATCGGCTTCTTCGCCCCGCACAACGGCTACGCCTCGGGTGACCGCGGCCAGCAGGTGCTGGAGTTCAAGTCGGCGGTGCGGGCGCTGCACGAGGCGGGGATCGAAGTGATCCTCGACGTGGTCTACAACCACACGGCGGAGGGCAACCACCTCGGGCCGACGCTGTCGTTCCGGGGCCTGGACAACGCCTCGTACTACCGGCTTGCGGACGATCCCCGGTACTACACGGACACGACGGGCACGGGGAACTCGCTGCTGATGCGCTCCCCGCACGTACTGCAGCTGATCATGGACTCGCTGCGGTACTGGGTGACCGAGATGCACGTGGACGGCTTCCGGTTCGACCTGGCTGCGACGCTGGCCCGGCAGTTCCACGAGGTCGACCGGCTGTCGTCGTTCTTCGACCTGGTGCAGCAGGATCCGGTGGTCAGCCAGGTGAAGCTGATCGCGGAGCCGTGGGACCTGGGTGAGGGCGGCTACCAGGTGGGGAACTTCCCGCCGCTGTGGACGGAGTGGAACGGCAAGTACCGGGACACCGTGCGGGACCTGTGGCGGGGTCAGCCGCGCACCCTGGCGGAGTTCGCGGGCCGGCTGACCGGTTCCTCGGACCTCTACCAGGACGACGGGCGGCGCCCGCTGGCCTCGATCAACTTCGCGACCTGCCACGACGGGTTCACCCTGCACGACCTGGTGTCGTACAACGAGAAGCACAACGAGGCCAACCGGGAGGGCAACCGGGACGGTGAGAGCCACAACCGGTCGTGGAACTGCGGGGTGGAGGGCCCGACGAACGATCCGGAGGTCCTGGAGCTGCGGGGCCGGCAGATGCGGAACTTCATCGCCACGCTGATGCTGTCGCAGGGGGTGCCGATGCTCAGCCACGGCGACGAGTTCGCCCGCACCCAGGGCGGCAACAACAACGCGTACTGCCAGGACAACGAGCTGTCGTGGGTGGAGTGGCCGGATCCGGGGAAGCCGCCGCCGGAGCTGCTGGAGTTCACGCGGCGGATGGTGTGGCTGCGCCGGGATCATCCGGTGTTCCGGCGGCGCCGGTTCTTCCACGGCCGGCCGGTGGAGGGCACCCACGACGAGCTGTCGGACATCGCCTGGTTCACCCCGGGCGGTGAGGAGATGCGGGCGCGGGACTGGCAGTCGCAGAACACCCGCGCGCTGACGGTGTTCCTGAACGGGGAAGCGATCTCCGAGCCGGGCAGCCGGGGCGAGCGGATCACCGACGACTCGTTCCTCCTGATGTTCAACGCGGGCCCGGACCCGCAGGAGTTCAGCCTGCCGGCCGGGCACGGCGACCAGTGGCGGTTGGTGGTGGACACGGCACGGGCGGAGGTGAGGCCACCCGGTACCGGGCCGCAGTTCGCGGCCGGGGACCGGGTGACGCTGACGGGTCGCAGTCTGGTGGTGCTTCAGCGGCCGGCGTAGGCGCCCCCGGGGTCCCCGGCGGCGGAGCCGGTGCCGGTCGGGGCACCCGACGCGGGCCCGGTGCCGGTGCCGGTGCCAGTCCCGGTGCCGGCGGGCGGCGCGGCGGGCGAGGCGCCGGTGCCGGCGGGCGGCGCGGCGGGCGAGGCGGTCTGCTGCGCCGGGATGAACGCGGTCACCGTGTGGGTGCGGCCGGCCGGGACGCGGGTGAGCAGGGCCAGGGCGAAGGCGGCTCCGGCGGCGGCCACCGCCACCGCGAAGGCACCGGCCGGTCCGTACCGCTCGGCGAGACGGCCGGACAGGGCCAGCGCCAGCGCCTGCCCGGCCACCAGCGAGCTGGCGGCGAAGGCCATCGCCTCGGCGAGCCGTGCCGGCTCCACGTGGCGTTCGGTCAGCGAGAACGCGGTGATCAGGTGGGGTGCGTAGGCGGCTCCGAGGACGGTGACGACGGCGTACAGGCCCCACAGGCCGCCGGTGAACAGCAGCGGCACGGACAGCAGCAGGGCGGCGCCGGTGGCGGCCCGCCAGCGCAGCCGCAGCCCGAACCGGGCCGGCAGCGCCCCCAGGGCCAGGCCGACGACGGCGCTGACCACGCCCATGGCCGCGTAGACGAGGCCGGCCTGGCCCGGGACCCCGAGCCGGTCCGTGAGCGCCGCGATGCCGGCCTGGCAGCCGCCGAACATGGCGCCCTGCAGGGCCAGGGAGGCCCGTACGGAGTACACGACCCCGGCGGGGCGGCGGCGGGGCGCGGCGTCCTTCGCCCGGGCCGGCGCGGGTGACCCCGCCGTGACGGACGCGGTGGGGTGCAGGGCGTAGGCGGTGCCGAAGGCGGCGACCAGGGCGGCCGCCACGCCGAGGGCGACGGCGGGGTGGGCGAGCAGCGCGGCCAGGCCGACGACGGCGGGGCCGATGACGAACGACACCTCGTCCAGGGTCCCTTCGAGCGAGTGCACGGCTCCGACGACCCCCTCGTCGGAGTCGGCGCGGTGCGCGAGGGCCACCGAACGGGTCCGCGCGAGCGGTCCGATCAGCGGGACGGAAGCGCCGGTGACGGCGCCTATGGCGGCCAGCGGGAAGGTGTCGAGGCCGGTGAGGGCGCCGGCGACCAGCGCGGCGGTGGCGAGGGCGTTGACGGCGGCCGCGGCGAGGACGACGGGCCGCTGCCCGTGCCGGTCGGCGAGCCGGCCGAGGACGGGCCCGCAGATCACCTGTCCGGCGGACAGGGTGCCGCCGACGACGCCGGCCGTGGCGAGGGAGCCGCTGGTCTCGGCGACCAGCAGCACGCTGCCGAACTGGGCCATGGCGACGGGCAGTCGGGCGAGGAAGGAGACGACGGGCAGGAGCGGCCCGGTCAGGGCGATGACTTGACGGTATGTGTGGACGGTTCGCAGCACTCACCGCACGCTAACGGAGTGCAGTCACCCGGATGCAGTGGGCAATGGCACGGAATCCTGCCGACTGGGTACGTACGTTCTCATGACCGAGCAGTACTCGATCCCGCGTCCAGGTTCCGGCCCCACGCTGCGGAGGGGGCCGGGCTCCACCTACCGGCTCCAGTTGTGCCCGGAGTTCCCCTTCGCGGCGGCCGAGAGGACCGTACCGTACCTGGCTTCGCTGGGGGTCTCGCACCTGCACCTGTCGCCCGCGCTCCAGGCCCGGCCGGATTCCGCGCACGGCTACGACGTGGTGGACCACGGCCGGGTGCGCGAGGAGCTGGGCGGTGAGCGGGGGCTGCGGGCGCTGTCCCTGACGGCCCGTCGGCACGGGCTGGGTCTGGTGCTGGACATCGTGCCCAACCACATGGCCGTGCCGGTACCGCTGCGGCTCAACCGCCCGCTGTGGGAGGTGCTGCGGGACGGCCCCGGGTCGCGGTACGCGCGCTGGTTCGACATCGACTGGGCGGCGGACGGCGGCCGCGTGCTGCTGCCGGTGCTGGCGGAGCCGCTGGACGTGCGGCGGCTCGCGGTGGAGGACGGGCAGGCCGGGGAGACCCTGCGGTACGGGGAGCACGAGTTCCCGCTGCGCGAGGGCACCGCGGGACTGCCGCTGCCCGAGCTGCTGGCCGCGCAGTGGTACCGGCCGGCCCACTGGCGGCAGGCCCGCACCTCGCTCAACTACCGTCGTTTCTTCACCATTTCGGACCTGATCGGGGTCCGGGTGGAGGAGCCGGAGGTGTTCGCCGCCACCCACGAGAAGGTGCTCGAACTCGTCCGCGACGGGGTGGTGGAGGGGCTGCGCATCGACCACGTCGACGGCCTGGCCGACCCGGCGGAGTACCTGCGGCGGCTGCGCGCGGCGGCGGGAGAGGACTGCTGGGTGGTGGTGGAGAAGATCCTCGGGCGTCACGAGGTGCTGCCGGCGGACTGGCCGGTGGCGGGCACCACGGGGTACGACGCGCTGTACTGGCTGGACGGCCTGTTCGTGGACCCGGCCGGTGCGGACCGGCTGGCCGCCCGGTACCGGGAGGTCACCGGCTCGGCGGACTGGGAGAGCACGGCGGAGGACTGCGCGCGGTCGGTGCTGACGGTGGACCTGGCGGCGGAACTGGCGCTGCTGACCGGGCGGGCCGGGCCCGGCCTCGCCGACGCGGTCGTCGAGCTGCTGGTCCACTTCCCCGTGTACCGGCCCTACCCCGGCGAGGGGGACACTGCCGCGTGGGCGGCGGCCGAGGCGGGTGCCGCCCGGGCCGGTGCGGACCCCGGCGCGCTGGCCGCCGTACGGGCGCTGACGGCGTCGGACCCGGCCTTCGCGGCCCGGTTCGCGCAGACCTCGGCGGCGTTGCGCGCCAAGTCGCTGGAGGACCGGGCGTTCTACCGGTACGCGCCGCTGCTGTCGGCGACCGAGGTGGGCGGCGATCCCGGCCGGCCGGCGGTGACCCCGGCGGAGTTCCACGCGTACGCCGCCCGGCTGGAGCGGGACTGGCCGGCCTCGGGGACGGTGCTGTCGACGCACGACACCAAGCGCAGCGCGGACGTGCGGGCCCGGATCGCGGCCCTGTCGGAGCGGCCGGACGCGCTGCGGGTGCCGGGCGGTCCGGCCGACCCGCAGCTCGCGTGGGTCGCCGCGCAGAGCGCGCTCGGGCTGGGGGCGGTGCCGGACGGGCCGCAGCGGCTGGCGGACGCGCTGCTGAAGGCGGCGAAGGAGGCTGCGCTGCGGACGAGTTGGACCGACCCGGACCCCTCGTACGAGGACGCCGTCCGCGCCCAGGCGGCGGCCCCCGGCCCGGTGACGATCCCGCCCGCGGATCCGCCGGCGGCACCACCGGCGGAGCCACTGACGGAGGCACCGGCGGAGGCGGGCCCCGGCTCCGGGGCGCCGGGTCCCGTACCGGGGCTGGCCGCGCTGGCCCCGGCCGTGCGGGCCAACACGCTGGGCATGGCCGCGCTCCAGCTGGCCATGCCCGGGGTGCCGGAGGTGTACCAGGGCTGCGAGGCCGAGTACCGGGCCCTGGTCGACCCGGACAACCGGCGGCCGGCCCGCTTCCATCCGGCCGCGCTCGCCCACCTGGACGGGGGTGGTGCGCCGCGCGGCCTGTCGGAGGAGAAGCTGGCCCTCACCGCCGCGCTGCTGCGGCTCCGCCGGGACCGGCCGGCCCTGTTCCGCGGCTACGCCCCGCTCGTCGCCCGGGGCCCGGCGGCGGACCACTGCGTGGCCTTCCTGCGGGGCGGCGCGCTGCTGGTGGCGGTGACCCGGCTGGCGCTGCGGCTGGCGGACGGCGGCGGCTGGCGGGACACCGTCCTGGACCTCCCCCCGGGCGACTGGCGCCCGCTGCTGCCCCACGCGCCGGCGCCACCCGGCCCGGGCCCGGTCCCGCTGGGCCGCCTGCTGGGCGACCACCCGGTGTCGGTGCTGCTCCGGCAGGACGCGGACCCGGCCCCGGGCCCGGACCAGGCCCCGTGACCCGGACCCGGACCCGGACCGGTCCCCGGGCCGGTCCCCGGACCAGGCGCCGGGCCCGGACCCCGGACGGCTCCCTGGCATGATCACCCGATGACCAGACGACCGCGCACGACCCCGTCCAAGGTGGCCGCCGACCGGGCCTCCCTCACCTCCTTCCTCGACTACCAGCGCGCCACCCTGGCCATGAAGTGCGAGGGTCTGACCGGCGAGGAGCTGAAGCGGCGGCCGGTGCCGACCTCCGGGCTGACCCTGCTCGGTCTGGTCCGGCACGCCGCGGCGGTGGAGCGGGGCTGGTTCCTGACGGTCCTGAAGGGCGACGCGGGCGAGCCGCTGTGGCCGGCCGTCGACGGCGTCCACGGGGAGTTCCTCGTGGCGGACGCCGACGTGGAGGCATCGTTCGCGGCCTGGGACGCAGCCTGCGCGGACTCCCGGGCGATCGAGGCCTCGTTCGGCTCGCTCGACGACACGGTGGGGTTCCGCGGGGAGGAGATCTCGCTGCGGTACGTCCTGACCCACATGATCGAGGAGTACGCCCGCCACAACGGGCACGCCGACCTGCTGCGCGAGGCGGTCGACGGGGCGACGGGCGAATAACCCGCGGCCCCGTCCAGCAGTACCGGGGGCGTGCGGCGGGCAGATCACCACCGTGACCCTCCTCCGAGACATGTGCTACCCCACCCCGGACGAACTGGCGCTGGCCGCCCGCGCCCTGGCCGAGGAGAACCCGCGGCTGGCCCGGCTCCGCCGGGCCGGGACGTCGCGGGGCGGACGGCCGCTGTGGCTGCTGACGGTCGGCGCGGGCGGGCAGCCGCGGCCGGCGCGGAACGTGCTGGTGGTCGCCGGGGCGCACGCCAACGAGCCGGTCGGCGGCCCGACGGCCCTCGCGCTGGCCCGCCGGGTCCTGCGCGACCCGGTCCCCCGCGACGGCTGCGGCTGGCACTTCCTGCTGTGCGCCGACCCCGACGGGGCGGCCCTGCACCGTACGCCGCGCCCGTACTCGCTGCTCGACTACCACCGGCACTTCTTCCGGCCTCCCGGGCCCGAACAGCCCGAGTGGGCGCCCTCTTTACTGCCCCCGGACCGGCTGCCGCCGGAGACCCTGGCGCTGACCGCGCTCATCGACGAACTGCGGCCGCTGCTCCAGGTCTCGCTGCACGGCACGGACCTCGGCGGCAGCTGGGTGCAGCTGACCCGCGAGATACCGGGGCTCGCGGAGCCGTTCGGCAAGTCGGCGGCGGAGCTGCGCATCCCGGTGGAGACGGGGGCCTCCGACGCGGCGGGCTGGCCGTCGCCCGGGCCCGGCATCTACGTGATGCCCGGCCCGGGCACGGACGGTACGGGTCTCTTCCACCCGGAGGACACCCGGCTCAGCACCTGGTACCACGCCCACCGGTACGCGGGCACCACCGCCATCGTGGAGGTGCCGATGTGGGCGAGCGACCTGGTCGGCGACCCTGCCCCGCACCCCGATCCGCGGCGGGCCCTGCGGTCGACGGCGGCCCGGCTGGAGCGGGACACGGGCGTGGTGTGCGACCTGCTGGCCGCCGCCCGCGCCGCGCACCCGGCGCTGGCGGAGCTGCCGGCGGCCGCGCCGCTGCTGCGTTCCGTCGACTGGACCCTGGCGCTGATCCCCCGGATCGCGGCGGAGTGGTCCGGGGCCGGGGCCCCGGCCGAGGCGACCGCCGCGTACGTCGGCAGCATCGACGCGTTCGGCCGGCGGCTGGCGCTGCGGGCCGCCGCGATGCTGCTGCGGGTGCTGCGTGCGGCCGGCCACCCGGCGGCTCCGGCACTGGACCGGCTCGTCTCCGGCTGGTGCGAGGAGTTCGCCGACGGGTTCGGGGCCCGCTGGGTCCCGGTGGCCACCCAGGTGGAACACCAGACCCGCACGGTCCTGGCGGCCTACGCCCGGCTCACGTCCACGGGGAGGCTGTAGCGGCGCTTGGGCAGGCCGGTGGCGCCGAGCCGGTCGTAGAACCGGATGGCGCCCTCGTTCCAGTCGGGGGTCTGCCACTGCACCTGCTCCGCCCCTACCTCGCGGGCGAGCTCGGCGACGGCCCGCACGAGGTCCTGGCCGAGGCCCTGCCCCCGCGCGCCCTCCGCCAGGTACAGGCAGTCCATGTGCAGGTAGTGCCGGGCGTCCCAGAAGGAGTACTCGGCGGAGCAGGCGGCGTACCCGACGGCCGTGCCCTCCGCGTCCTCGGCGATCAGCGCCCACAGCCGGGCGTCGGGGGCGAACAGCTGCGGCCCCAGCCGCTCGGCCAGTCCGGCCGCCCGCGGGGCGGCCTTCTCGTAGGCGACGTGCTCGTGAATCAACTCGACCAGCCGCGGCAAGTCCTCAGGCCGCGCGGCCCGCACCAATGACCCGTTCCGTTCCATCCCCCCATCCTCCACCCCGGCCGCGCCGCGGCCGGACCCGGGGGCGGTCAGCGGGAGGAGAGGCGGAAGGTCATCTGGCCGAAGCCGACCTGGTCGCCCTCGCGGACCACCGCGGAGCCGGTGACGCGGCGGCCGTTGACCGTGGTGCCGTTGGTGGAGCCCAGGTCGCGCAGGACCCACGTGCCGCCGCGGAGGGCGAGCTCGGCGTGGCTGCGGGAGACCGTCTCGTGGCTGAGGCGCAGGCCGTTGCCCGGGTCGCGGCCGATGCGGAGGGTCTCGCCGCCCGTCATCGGCAGCAGCAGCTTCGGGAGGCGTTCCGCCTGCCAGGCGCGCCGGATGCCGACCGAGACCGCGGAGACCTGCCCCACCCAGCCCAACACCCGCCGGGTCCAAGGGCTTTCGCGGCTCTCCCGGCCGGCCAGGTCGGCGGTCAGGGCGTACAGGTCCTCGGTGCGGCGGGCGACCAGGGCGAGTTCCATGCGGCGCAGGAAGGTGTCGTGCGACAGCTTGCCCTGGGCGGCGCCCTCCCGGAGCAGGCCGAGTGCCCGGTCCCGCTCGGCGTCGGACAGCCGCTGGCCGGGAAGCCCGGTGTTGCCGGGGTACACGGGGAACTCGAAACTCGACGTCACAGGGTGATTGTCGGCCCGTCGGGCCCGGAGTGTCCAGAACTCCCGGGCCGCGCCGGGGATGATGGCCCCGGCACCGCTCGCGACGAGGGGACGGAGAATCCGTGCAGTTCGAGGTGTGGGCACCGCAGTCGGCGCGCGTGGACTTGCGACTGAACGGCACCGACCGGGCCATGGCGCGCCACCCCGGTCCGGGGCGGGAGGGCTGGTGGCGGGTCGAGGCGGCCGCGGAGGAAGGGGACCGGTACGGGTTCCTGCTCGACGGCGGCCCGGAGGTCCGCCCCGACCCGCGCGGCCGCCGGCTGCCGGACGGCCCGGACGGGCTGTCGGCCGTACTGGACCCGGCCACCGCGTTCGGCTCGCTCGAGGCGCCGGCCGAGCGGCCTCCGGTACGGCTCCAGGACGCCGTCCTGTACGAGCTCCACCTCGGCACGTTCACCCCCGAGGGCACCTTCGACGCGGCCGCCGGACGACTGGGGCACCTGGTCTCGCTGGGCGTCACGCACGTCGAGCTGATGCCGGTGTGCCCGTTCCCCGGCCGCCACGGCTGGGGGTACGACGGGGTGGCCCCGTGGGCGGTGCACGAGCCGTACGGCGGGCCGGCCGGCCTCGCCCGGTTCGTGGCGGCCGCGCACGCGCACGGTCTGGGCGTGGTGCTGGACGTCGTGCACAACCACCTCGGCCCGTCCGGCAACCATCTCCCGGCCTTCGGACCGTACTTCACGGACGCGCACCACACCCCGTGGGGCTCGGCCGTGAACCTCGACGCGGCCGGCTCCGACGAGGTCCGCGCGTACCTGATCGGCAGCGCGCTGGCCTGGCTGCGGGACTACCGGATCGACGGGCTGCGGCTGGACGCGGTGCACGCGCTCGCCGACGACCGGGCGCTGCCGTTCCTGGAGGAGCTGTCGGCGGAGGTGGACGCGCTGGCGCGGGAGACGGGCCGTCCGCTGTTCCTGATCGCCGAGTCGGACCGGTGCGATCCGCGGACCACCGAACCGCGCGCCGCGGGCGGTCCGGGCGGGCCCGGCGGGCCCGGCGGCCTCGGCCTGCACGCCCAGTGGAACGACGACTTCCACCACGCCCTGCACTGCGCTGTGACCGGCGAATCCCAGGGCTACTACGGCGACTTCGCGGCCGCACCGCTGGCCGCGCTCGCCAAGACCATGACCCGGGTGTTCTTCCACGACGGCACCTGGTCCTCCTTCCGCGGCCGCACCCACGGCCGCCCGGTGGACCGCCGCCACACCCCCGCGCACCGTTTCCTCGGCTACGCCCAGACCCACGACCAGGTCGGCAACCGGGCCCTGGGCGACCGGCTCTCCCAGACGGTGCCGCCCGGCCTGCTGGCCTGCGCGGCCGCGGTGGTGCTGACCGGACCGTTCGTGCCGATGCTGTTCATGGGCGAGGAATGGGCCGCCGGCACGCCCTGGCAGTACTTCACCGACCACCCGGACCCGCGGCTGGCCCAGGCCGTACGGGACGGCCGGCGGCGGGAGTTCGCCGCGCACGGCTGGGCGGCCGCCGACGTCCCGGACCCGCAGGACCCGGCCACCCGGGACCGGTCCTGCCTGGACTGGTCCGAGCCGGACCGCGCCCCGCACGAGCGGATGCTGGCCTGGTACCGCACCCTGATCGCGCTCCGCCGCACCCAGCCGGACCTGCGCGACCCGGACCTGGGGGCGGTCCGGGTCGCCTACGACGAGGAGCGGCGCTGGCTGACGTTCCGCCGCGGGGACGTGCGGGTGGCGCTGAACCTGTCGGCGGAACCGGTGACGGTCGCGCTGGGCCGCAACGGGGTCCGGGTGCTGGCCGCGTGGGAGCCGGTGGAGCACCCGGGCGCGGACGGGCGGGTACACCTGCCGCCGAGGTCCGCGGTCGTCCTCGGGCCGTGACGCGCGAGGGGTGGGGCGGCGGCCCGGGAGTCCCCTGTTCCCCCGGGTCGCCACCGGTCTAAGGAGCCCCGGGAGCCCCGGGGGTTCCGGAGGCGTACAGGCGCCGCCCGAAGGCGTCGTACGCCTCGACGTACGGGCCGTCCGCGGCGGCTCCGGGGCCGCGGCCCTGCAGGGCCGTCGCCGCGTACCAGCCGTGGTCGAGGACCGCGTCGACGCTGACGTCGCCGTACCGCACCTCCACCCTGGCCACGTCCGGGCCGACGGTGCCGAAGTCGGCCCACCGGTAGGGGTGGCCGGCGCCCTCACCGGCGGGCCGCAGCCACCAGGTGCCGGCGGCGGCGCTGCGGTGCACCGGAGGGCCGCCTGGATTCCCGGGCGGCTGTTCCCCGAGCAGGTCGTACTCGGTGACGACGCCGTCCGAGATCCCGCAGCGCACCCCTTCGCCGGGCCGGTCCGGCCACACCGCGACCAGCCGGTGCCGCTCGACCACCCCGTCCGGGGCGGGCCCGGTGTCGTCGCGGTGGGCCAGCAGCAGCCGCAATCGTTCGGGCCGGCCGGCGTCCGGGTGGGACCCCTGCCGCAGGCAGTCACGGAGCCACACCGCGGCCTGCTCGTAGGTCACCCCGTCGGCCAACTGCCCCTCGGTGCGCGGCGGTCCGGGGCCGGGCGGCGGGGTGGGCGGGGCCTGCGCGGTGCCGGTGGCGGGCGGGGGCGGCGTGCCCATCACCACGGTGCCGGCCGGGCCGGCGTCCGGCTCCGCGGTGAGCAGTACCGCGGTGATCCCGGCGGCCGGTGCCCCGGCCAGGACGAGGAGCAGCGCGGTCACCGCCGCCCGGCGGCGGCGCCGGTCGGCGCGGCCCCGGCGGAGGATGGCCGGAAGCGGTGCCTGGCCGGGGCGCAGGGCGGCCGCGTCCTCGGTCATGAGCTCGCGCAGCCGCGCGGCGAAGGCGCCGTCGGCCCCCCGGTCACCGGAGCCCGGACCGCCGCGGACTCCGCCACCGTCTCCGCCACCGGGGCCACCACCGTCTCCGCCGCCGGATCCACCGCCGCGGGGTCCGCCGCCACCGGGCCTGCCGGGGCCGCTGCCGAAGCCGCCGGGGCAGCCGCCTCCGGGGGCGTGGACGGGCACCGGGACGTGGCCGCCGGTCCCGTCGCCGGCCGGCCCGGTCACCTGGCCGCCCCCGCCCGAGCCCGCGCGCCCTCGACGACCTGGTCCAGGCCCGGGCAGGCGCGCAGCTTGGCCAGCGCCTTCGAAGCCTGGCTCTTCACCGTCCCCGTGGAGCAGCCCAGGGCCGCCGCCACCTCCGCCTCGGGGAGGTCCTCCCAGTACCGCAGGACCACGACCGCCCGCTGCCGGGCCGGCAGGGTGGCGAGCGCGGCCAGCAGGGCGTACCGCTCGTCGGCCCAGGCGGCGGTGGGGTCGGGCGAGAGGGTCTCCGGCGGGACCGCGGTCAGCCGCTCGGCGACCCGCCGCTTGCGGAACCTGTCGTTGTTGCAGCTGACCAGCATCCGCCGCACGTACGCCTCCGGGCTGTCGGCGCCGAGGACGCGCCGCCAGGAGCGGTAGGCCTTGGCGAGCGCGGTCTGGGTGAGGTCCTCGGCGTCGTGCGGGTCGCCGGTCAGCAGGTACGCGGTGCGCACCAGGTGGGCCCAGCGCGCCCTGACGAAGGACTGGAACTCGGCCTCGTCGTCCTGCCGGCCGGGCCGGCCGTCGTGCGTCTGGTGCCCTGCCCGCATCCTTCTCACCCCCTCGCCCTCCAGACCACCGCCGGCGCCGGTCCGGTTGCCCGCGCGAGCGCCGAGTTCCGGCCATTTCCGCGGTGCGGATCCCGCCCCGCCGGTCGCGCATGCTGGGGGGATGGATCCCCATCTGCTCCGGACCTTCGTGGCCGTCTCCCGGCTCGGGTCGTTCTCCGCCGCCGCCCGCGAGCTCGGCTACACGCAGTCCGCCGTCTCCCAGCACATCGCCGCACTGGAGGCCGACCTGCGTACCGGGCTGCTCACCCGGCGGCCGGTCGGCCCGACGCCGGCCGGGGTGCGCCTGCTGGAGCACGCCGGGCCACTGCTGCTGCGGCTGGACGCGGCGCGGGCCGACGTCGCGCGGCTCGCGGCCGCGCCGCCGGACACGCTGGTGCTGGCCGCCTCGCCGCTGGCGGTGGGGCCGCGGCTGCTGGAGGTGCTGCCCGCCGCCGGGGTGACCCTGCGGGTGCTGCCCCGGGCGGAGGTCCCGGCGGCCGTCGCCACCGGCGGCTGCGACCTCGGGCTGGTCGACGGCCCGGCCGCGCCGAGCGATCCGCTGCGGCTGCCGGACGTGGCGCCGCTGGGCGTGGCGGGTGTGGCCGAGGAGGAGCTGGCCGTGCTGCTGCCCGCCGGCCACCCGTTCGCGCGCCGGGCGTCGGTGCGGCTGGAGGACCTCGCCGACGCGCGCTGGATCGACGCCCCCGACGCCGGGATGCCGCTGTCCGGTGTGGGGGGCGCCCTCCGCTCGGCCGGGCCGCGGCCCTCGCTGCGCTACGAGGGGACGGACGTGCGGGCGCTGTGCGCGCTGGCGGCCGCGGGACACGGCCTGGTCCTGCTGCCCCGCCGGGTCGCGGAGGCGGCGGGGGCGGGGGTCGCCGTGCCACTGGCCGCCCCGCGCCTGGTGCACCGTACGGAGCTGCTGTTCCCCGGTGGTCTCACCGGCGCGGCGGCGGCGCTCGCCGCCGTGCTGCGGGACCCGCCCGGAGCGTGATCAGTGCTGCTTATCGGGGATGCAGAAACGATCGTTGGACGTGAACGGACGGGCCCGCACACGATGGGCGCATGACCACGAACGCTCCGGCCACGGCCAGGATCGCCCTCGTCGGCGACCGCTCCCCGCACGTCACCTCCCACACCCGCGTCCCGCTCCTGCTCGACGCGCTCGCCGTCCAGGACGGGCTGGTCCTCGACGCCTACTGGATCCCCACCGGCGACGCCGCGGCCGAGGCCGCCTCGGGCGCCCTCGCCGCCTTCGACGCCGTGTGGGTGCTGCCCGGCAGCCCGTACGCCAGCGAGGAGGGCGCCCTCGCCGCCGTGCGCACCGCCCGCGAGGAGGGCATCCCCTTCCTCGGCACCTGCGGCGGGTTCCAGCACGCGCTGCTGGAGTTCGCCCGGGGCGTGTGCGGGCTGGCCGGTGCCGCGCACGCGGAGAACGACCCCTCGGCGGCGGACCCGCTGATCGCGCCGCTGGCCTGTTCCCTCGTCGGCCACGAGGGGCTGGTGCGGCTGGAACCGGGCTCCCTCGCCGAGAGGGCGCTGGGCGCGGAGCGCTCCCTGGAGCGCTACCACTGCAACTACGGGCCCGACGCCAGCCGGCTCCCGCTGCTCGCCGAGCACGGCCTGCGCTTCTCCGGGCACGACGAGGACGGCCGGGTGCGGATCGCGGAGCTGCCCGGCCACCCGTTCTTCCTGGCCACCCTGTTCCAGCCCGAGCTGTCCGGGGACGGCAGCCGGCCGCACCCGCTCGTCCGCGCCTTCGCGGCCGCCGCCGTGGCGCACGCCCGCGCGCGGGTGGCGGCGTCCGTCCCGGCGGCCCGGTGACTCCCGCGGGCGGGTGACCCGGGCGGGTCCCGCCGGGCTGGTGGCGCCGCCGCCCCGGCGCGGGGTCCCTCCGCCGATCCGCTATGCTGTGCGTGCACATCGAACGGGCGGTACGCCGCCCTTCGCGGTGGGTGTAGCTCAGCTGGTAGAGCACCTGGTTGTGGTCCAGGTGGCCGCGGGTTCGAGTCCCGTCACTCACCCTTTCCGTCCCGTGGGGGCACGAGGTCTTCCTCGTGCCCCCACGGGCTTCTTCGCGTTCGCCGCCGCGGGCCGGCCCGGGGCCCGGGCCCGCTCAGATGCGTTCGAGGACGATGCGCTGGAGGGTGAACCGCCCCTCCTGGAGGAAGCGGAGCGCCGTCCGCTGCTCGGAGATGATGGCCGACACCGTCTGCGGGCCGACGAGTTCGGCGCCGCGTTCCCGGAGGGCCTCGGCCCGCTCCGTCCAGGCCCGTACGGTGGCCACGCCGTCGGCGGGGTCCTTCCGGGCCGCGACGATCCGGAACAGCCCGCTGGAGGCCTCGTTGAGTTCGGCGAACGTGGGCAGGCAGGTCTCCGGGTACACCTTGCGGGAGGCCTGCCAGCCCTCCCAGACGTTCCGCAGCCCGCCGATCACCGCGTCGGGCCCGCGCCGCGGCGCGGCCCCGGAGGGCAGCACCAGCGAGCGCAGCCAGCCCCGGTCGTCCCAGGCGTTGGCCTGGATCGACATCCGCCCGCCCGGCCGGAGCCAGGAGTGGCTCCGCTGGAAGAACTGCCGGTAGCGGGCGACCCGCGTGGACCGCCACAGGGTGTTGCCGGCGAAGTGCTCCACGGCCTCGATCGCGATGATCGCGTCGTAGGGGGCCTCGGGTTCGTGGTCGAACCAGTTCTCCACCCGGATCTCGCAGCCCGGCCAGTCCTGCTCGCGCGCCCAGGCGGACTGGCTGGGGCTCATGTTGAGGCCGACGGCCCGCTTGACGCCGTGCTCCTCGACCAGCCGGTGGACCATGCTGCCGTAGCCGCAGCCGACGTCCAGCACCCGTTCCGCGCCGATGGCGCGCGCCGCCTCGGCGTGGTGGTCGAGCTTGCGCAGCTGGGCCTGCTCCAGCGTGTCGCCCGGCTCCCACAGCGCGTAGGAGTACACGAGCCGGTCGCCGAGGATCAGCTGGTAGAAGTCACCGAGATAGTCGTACTGATGCACGATCGCATCGACCGACGTGCCCTTGTAGGCCGTCTTGCCTCCACGCACCACCGAAGGACCGCCTTCCCGCCCCCCAACCGAATCACGGACCCGCCCACCCAAGCACGGCCGGGGCGCTCCCGTGGGGCCCCACACCGGGCCGCCCCCGAGGCCCGCCTGATCGGCGGCGGGGGCGGACCCGTGTCCGGCCGGTCGCCGGGGCGGGGGCGCTCAGGAGTGGAGGAAGCCCTCCACGGCGGTCACGAACGCGACCGGGGTCTCGTGCGGCGGGTAGTGGCCGGTGCCGGGGAGGACGCGGACGCGGCAGTCCGGGTACCAGGCGGCCCAGGTCTCCCGCATGACGTCGGCGGTCAGCGCGAGGTCGTACTCCCCGGCCAGGACGAGCACGGGGACGGGGTTGCCCTTGACCGCGCCGGCCAGGTCCAGGGTCCGCCAGCTCTCCAGGTAGCCGGCGAAGGCCTCGCGGCGGGACACCTCGAGGGAGTGGGCGACCATCCGGTCCAGCCAGCGGCGGCTCGCCCGGTTGCCGGTGACCAGGTCGAGGATGGCCCGGCGGTTCTCCGCCGAGCCGGCGGCGCCCTGGAAGAGCGCGAGGGTCTGCTCGTCCATCTCGTAGGGGGCGGCGGGGACGGGCGCGAGGCCCACGAGTTTGAGGACCCGGCCGGGGGCCCGGACGAGTACCTGCTGGGCCGCTTTTCCGCCCATGGAGTGGCCGATCAGGGAGAAGGTGTCCCAGCCGAGCTGGTCGGCGAGGGCGAGGACGTCGTCGGCGATCTCGGGGAGGGTGTGGCTGCCGGGTACGTCGATCCGGTCGCCGTAGCCGCGGTAGTCGAGGAAGGCGTAGCTGAACCGCTCGGGGTCGAGGTAGTCCAGGACGGATCCCCAGTTGGCGGAGGTCCCGAACCAGTCGTGGAGCACGATGACGCGGACCGGGCCGCGGCCGATGCGGCGGTAGGCGATGCCCATGGGTTCTCCCTGCGGGGCGGGGGGGTCGGACTCGGACGACGGGTGTCCTGCCCAGCCGGACCCGTTCCACACCGCCGCGCACGGCCCGGCACCCGGTGCGGCGGTGCCGCGCCCGCCGCGTTGACGCGTGCGTCGGTGCGGCGGGCGCGGCCCTTCTCCTGACGGGCCGTCTGACCTGCGGGCCGCCGGGGTCGACCGGCGGGGTCGGGCGGTGGGGTCAGACCGTGCGGATGGCGGGGTCGGAGACGCTCGGCGCGCCCGTCTCGACCCGGCCGGCGAACCGCCGCAGGAAGGTGGTGTCGAGGTCGGAGACGACCTTGACGTCGTACCAGCGCCCGGTGGTGCGCAGGTCCACCGTGTGGGCGGCGGTGGCGCCGGCCGCCACGCGGAGGGTCTGGGAGGTCCCGCCGTAGGCGTTGGTGACGGTCAGGTTGACGGCGGTGGTGCCGGTGTTCCGGAGGGTGAGGGCGAGGTTGCCGGTGGTGCCGTCGTGGCGGGCGGTGACCTCGGGGCCGGCCTTCTTGGCCGGGCCGCGGAAGGTGCGCAGGAAGCCGTTGGGGCCCCAGACGGTGAGGTCGATCGTGTTGCCGGTGGCGCTGGAGGTGCTCCAGGTGTCCGACAGGGTCTTGCCGGCTTCGACGGTGTAGGGCCAGGGGCCGTCCGTGCGGTTGCCGGAGGTGATGTGGAAGTGGGCGCCGAGCTTGGGGCCTGAGGAGAAGGTGAGGGTGAACTTGCCCGTGGAGGTGGTGCGGGCGCCGTCGACGTAGGGGGCGTAGCCGAGGGCGCGGGAGGGCTTGGAGCCTGCTTCCTGCCGCGGCAGGCTGCCGGTGGCGGGCGGGGTGGGCACGTAGTCGGGGTGCCGGTCGTGGTCCGGCGGGAGGTAGGCGTCGGTCGACGGCAGGGCCGCCGGGGCCGCGTCGCTGGTGGCGAAGTCGAAGGCGGAGGTCAGGTCGCCGCAGACGGCGCGCCGCCAGGGCGAGATGTTGGGCTCGTGGACGCCGAAGCGCTTCTCCATGAACCGGATGATCGAGGTGTGGTCGAAGGTCTCGGAGCAGACGAAGCCGCCCTTGCTCCAGGGGGACACGACGATCATCGGGACGCGCGGCCCGAGGCCGTACGGGCCGGCCGCGTACCCGCCGCCGCCCTTGTACAGCTCGGTGCTGACGTCGGCGGTGGACAGGCCCCAGGCCGCGGAGGCCGGCGGGTACGGCGGGACGACGTGGTCGAAGAAGCCGTCGTTCTCGTCGTAGGTGATGAAGAAGGCGGTCTTGGCCCACACGGCGGGGTTGGAGGTGAGGGCGTCGAGGACCTGGGAGATGTACCAGGCGCCGAAGTTGACCGGCCAGTTGGAGTGTTCGCTGAACGCCTCGGGCGCGGCGATCCAGGAGATCGCCGGCAGGGTGCCGGCCCGCACGTCGGCGCGGAGCCGGTCGAAAAGGCCTTCGCCGGCCTTGGCGTTGGTGCCGGTGCGGGCCTTCTCGTAAAGGGGGCTGCCGGGCTGGGCGTTGCGGTAGGTGTTGAAGTAGAGCAGGGAGTTGTCACCGTAGTTGCCGCGGAAGGCGTCGTTGATCCAGCCCCAGTGTCCGGCGGCGTTCAGGCCGTCACCGATGTCCTGGTAGATCTTCCAGGAGACGCCGGCCGCCTCCAGGCGCTCGGGGTAGGTCTTCCAGCCGTAGCCGAGCTCCTGGTTGCCGAGGACCGGCCCGCCGCCGACGCCGTCGTTGCCGGTGTAGCCGGTCCACATGTAGTAGCGGTTGGGGTCGGTGGCGCCGATGAAGCTGCAGTGGTAGGCGTCGCAGACGGTGAAGGCGTCGGCGAGGGCGAAGTGGAACGGCATGTCGTTCCGCGTCATGTACGCCATGGTGTTCGCGGTCTTGGCGGGCACCCACTTGTCGTACTTGCCGTTGTTGTACGCGGCGTGGCCGCCGGCCCAGTCGTGGTTGAGGCCTTCCAGGAACTGCATGCCGAGGTCCTCGGCGTCCGGGTGGAACGGGAGGACGTCCTTGGTCCCGTTCGACTGGTGGAAGACGGACTTGCCGTTGTCCAGGAGGACCGGGCGGGGGTCGCCGAAGCCCCGGACGCCCTTCATGGTGCCGAAGTAGTGGTCGAAGGAACGGTTCTCCTGCATCAGTACGACGATGTGCTCGACGTCCTGGATGGTCCCGGTGGCGCCCTGCGCCGGGATGGCGGCGGCCCGGGCGATGCTCTGCGAAAGCATCGCGAAGGCGGCGGTACCGCCTGCCATCTGGAGGAACCGGCGACGGTTGACTTCTGCCATGGGGTGACGACCTCTGCGGTGAGGGTGGCGGGGAGGGGCGCCACAAGGACAGCGCCCGTCCGGTACCACGCGGCGGCACTTGCATGACGGCCCGTCGTACAGCTGGCGAACGACCGGCACGTCATGCATGGTTCGAGGACCGTGGAGGCAACCGCACGGGCCGGTGCAATGGCCGGATTGCGCTCCCACCCGGCCGGGGGATCTGCTGGAATGACCTCCCGTACGCGGGCACGGCGCGCGCGCCGCACCCGGACGCGCGCGGACGGCGTCCGGTACACGGGGTGGACGGCGCACGCGAGGACGCGTGCGCCGCGCGCGGGGCACGGGGGGACCGGGGCGGATGGCTGGGCGGGAATTCGGGCATGCGCTGGGCCCGCGGCAGGCCCTGCCCTGGCTGCCGGCCGCACCGCTCGTCCCCGGATACGGGGCCCTCCTCGCCCGGCAGCGGGCGCTGGGCCTGCGCCACCTCGGCGAGCTGCTCGCCCCGCCCCGCAGCGGCGTCCGCTTACGGGTCCTGGACGGGGTGTTCACCGTCGGCCCGGGCGGCGCCGACCGGCCCCGGCACGTCGGCGTGGACGCCCTGCGCGCGGCCGGGCGGGCGGCCGGTGGCACCGGCCGCGAGCTCGCGGACCGGCTGGCCCGCCTCCAGCGGGAGGACCCGGCCGCACTGCGGCGCGTCCTGCTCTACCAGCTGACCGCGCTGCTGCACGCCGACCCGCACGGCGGCCGGGCCGAAGCCGCGGTCGCGCTGGGCGTGGATCCCGCCGAGGCGCCGGCCCTGGCCGGCGCGGCCGCCCGGCAGCCGCGGCCCGGCCCGGAGCAGCGGGCGGCCGCCGAGCGCCTGGAGCAGGAGTGGCGTGCGGGCCGGGTACGTACCGCCGCCGCCCTGGCCGCCGCACTCCCGGCGCACGGCTGGGCGGACCCGCTGCTGGCCGCCCGGTTACGCGGCCTCGCGGACCGGGTCCGGGCCGCCGACGCGGCACTGGACACCGCCCGGCGCCGCGAACGGGACGGTGCGCCCGGCCCGGCCGGGGCCGCCTACGCCGAGGCCGCCCGGCTGGCCGGTGACTGCCCCCGAGCCGCGGCCGGTCTGGTCCGTACCGCCGGGCCCGGCGACGTGCTGGCCGCCGAGCCGGGAGCCGGCGGGGTCCGGCTGCGGCTGCCGGCCGGCGGTGACTGGCGGGTGGTCCGCCTGGTCCGCGGCGAACCGTCCGGGGCTCCCGTCACGCCGCTGCCCGGGCGGCCGGACGGAACCGGGGCGCTGCTGGACCGGCGGGCCCCGCTGGGCCGTGAGGTGCGCTACGTGGCCGTGGACGCCGGCCCGGCGCGGGCGTGGCGGGTGTCGCCCCCGCTGCTGGTCGCGCCCGAAGCCCGGGAGCTGGCCGTGGCCGACGGGCCGGGGCGGATCGAGGCCCGGTGGACGCTGCCGGACGGCGCGGTGGGCGTCGAGGTGGCCCTGCTGCACCCCGGCGGTGCCGTCGACCGGCGCTCCCTCCCGGCGGGCGGGGACGCGGAGTTCCGTGCCGAAGGGCTGGTGCCCGGCGCGTACCGGCTCCGGGTGCGCTGCCGGTACGCGCCGCCCGGCCGGCCGGCGGTCCGCTCCGCCGGCATCGAGACGCCGGTCGCCCTGCCCCCGTGGCCCGCGCCCGTCCGCACCCTCTCCGCCGAACCGCGGTCCGACGGCGGGGTGCGGCTGTGCTGGACCGGCGCCGAGGACGCGGCCGAGGTCCGGCTGGTGGAGTGGCCGGAGCCGGCGCCGGAACCGGGGACGGGATTGCGCGGCACCGCCGGACTGCCCGCACCGCTGCCGTGGGTGCCGGCCGGCGGCGGACCGGCCGTGCCCCCGCCCGGGAGCCTCACCCGCGTCACCGCCGTGGCGGTGCTCGGCGACCGGGCGGTGGCCGGGCCGGGCGTACTGGTGGAGTCGCCCGCGCCGGTGTCCGGGCTCATCCTGACCCGAGTCCCGCCGGACCTGGTGCGGGTCCGCTTCGACTGGCCCGAGGGCGCGGGCACGGTGGTGGTGGTCGCCGAGCAGGACGGCCGCCGCACCGAACGGACCGTGGCCCGCGCCGTGTTCCTGCGGCAGGGCCTCGAACTGCCCGTCGGTCCCTCGGCGGCGCGCATCGGCGTGTGCGCGGCACCGCGCGAATCCACGGCCGTGGTGGTGGTCCCGGCCGGCCCGGACGGCACGCCCGGTGCGTGGCTCCCGCCCGAGGTGCTGATCTCGTACGACGTGCTGCCCGGCCGGCGGCGCCGGCTGCGGCGCGGTGCGCCGCTGGTCCGGGTCACGCTGGCCGCGCCGGGCGGCGGGCCCGGTCCCGGCCTGCCGGACTTCGCGCTGGTCGCCCGTCCCGGGACGGGTCCGCGTCCGGTGCGGCCCCGGGACGCGGGCGACGGGGTCACGGTGTGCCGGGTCGGCGGGGCCGAGCTGGCCCTCGCCGGCGCCGTGGAACGCGAACTCCTCCCGGGGCCGCCCGCCCCGTACGCCCTGCGCGGTTTCCTGCTCGGCGAGCGGGCCGCCTCCGTCCGGCTCGCCGAGCCTTCCCCGACAACCCTGGTGGTCCGCTGACATGACGTCCGTCGTCTGCCCCTTCTGCTTCGACCGGGCCCCGGCCTCCCGGCTGCCGTTCCGCTGCCAGATGCCGGCCACCGGAGTGCGTGGCGGCACCCCCTGCGCACCCGAACGCGACGACGCGTGGGCCGAGTTCATGGGTCCGAGCGTGTCCCCGGCGCAGCGGATGCGCGGGCCGGTCTTCCCGGCGCCCCGCGGCCTGGCCCACTTGCGCGAGCGCGGCTCCCGCGCCGACTGCCCGGCCTGCGGGACGGCCACCCCGGTCCGGGTCTGCCCGCGCTGCCACAGCGACCTGCCCAGCGACTACTGCGACCAGGACACCCGGATCATCGCCCTGCTCGGCCCCAAGGCGTCCGGGAAGAGCACCTATGTGTCCGTCCTGGTCAACGAGTTGCGCAACCGGGTGGGCCGGGCCTACGGGGCCTCGATCACCGCGATGGGCGGGGAGACCCAGCGCCGGGACCGCGAGATGGCCGAGGACCTGTACGACCGGCTGCGGCTGCCGGAGGCCACCCGCCCGGCGGCGCTCGGGTTCAACGACCCGCTGCTGTACCGGCTGAGCCTGCCGCTGCGCAGCAGGTTCCGCACCGGCAGCCGGCACACCGCGCTGGTGTTCTTCGACGCGGCCGGGGAGGACCTGCGCAGCAGGGAGGCGATGGACCGCTACACGAGCTACCTGGCGGCCGCCGACGGGATCGTCCTGCTGGTGGACCCGCTCCAGATGCGCGCGGTCCGCGACCAGCTGCCCGCCGGCCCAAAGACGCCGCTCCCGGCGGTGGAGACGCCGGCCCCGCAGATAGCCGCCGACCTCGCGGCGCAGCTGCGCACGCACGGCCGGGGCAGCGCGCACGGCCGGGTCACCACCCCGGTGGCCGTGGCGGTGACCAAGACCGACGCCCTGCCCGGGCTGCTGGAGCCGCACTCGCCGCTGCTGCGCAACGCCCCGCACACCGGCGGGGTGGTGGACGAGGAGGACCGGCTGGCCGTGCACGAGGAGGTCCGGTCGCTGCTGGACGGCTGGGACTCGGGGGCGTTCACCCGCCAGCTGGACCGGGACTTCGCCCGGCTGTCGCTGTTCGGGCTGTCCGCCCTCGGCTCCCCGCCGCCCCCGCACGCCCCGTCCGACGCGCCCAAGTCGGGGCCGCAGCCGCTGCGCGTGGAGGACCCGCTGCTGTGGCTGCTGGGCCTGGACGGGCTGCTGCCGACGACCGGGTCCCGGCGGAACCGGGCCGCGGCGCTGGTGCCGGCCGCGCGCAAGGGGGGCCCGGCATGACCGGCAGGCCCCGGCGGTACGCCCAGCTGCACTACACCTCCGCCCCGCCCGGGCCGGACGGCTCCGGCTTCCGGTTCACCGCGGTCAGCGCCGGCCTGCCCACGACGGTGTTGCGCGAGGCCGAGCAGCTGATCGGGTACGAGCCGCCCAGGGACGCGCCCGCCCGCCCCACCGAGGAGCAACTCGGTTCCTTCCCGGAGGCGTTGAGCCTGAGCCTGCTGTCCGACGGCAGCCGGCTGCTGGCCCGCTCCGTGTACACGGGTGCCGACTACAGCGGGCGGTGGGGCAACTTCCACACCCACGCCCTGCACCTGCCGGGTCCGGCCGGTCCCGCGGACGGTGCGGACCCGGCGGAGGCCGGACCGCTGCCGATCAGCGCCTGGCGGTCCCCCGAGTGGGCGGCCGCCACCCCGCCCGGCGGGGCGCCCGAACCGCTCGGCGCGCTGCCGGCGCCCGGCCTGCTGGACCTCGACGGGCTCTACGCGTTCGCCGCCCGGCGGTCCGCCCTGCTGCCGGGGTTCTTCGCCGACCTGCGCCGGCTCGCCGCGGACCCGTCGGCCCCGCAGATCGTGCTGGTGGAGGCCGACACCACGGCCATCGCCCACTGGGTGGTGCTGGCGACCGGCGTGCTGCCGCCGCCGCAAGCGCACCGGCTGACGTTCACCACGTACACCCGCCGCCCGCAGCTGGCCCGGCAGCAGCTCGTCGGGGTGCTGCCCGCCGACGCTCCGGCCCTGGCCGGCCAGGAGCACCGCCACCGGCTGTACGACGGGACCCGCGCCGGCGGCGGGGCCGGCGAACGGGCCGCGGAAGGCGGGGCAGCCGGCGAACGGGCCGCGGAAGGCGGGGCCGGGGCGTCCGACGCCCCCGCCACGGCGGACGTGTGGGCCGGCACCGCCGCGCGGGTCTGGCTGGCCCGGCGGCCCGAACTCTTCGCCACGGCCCACGCGTACGCGGCCGGTGGGCCCGCCGGCGCGGACCCGGCCGGCCCGCTCGCCGCACTGGCGCTGGCCGCCGGCGTCGCCCTGGAGCCGGCCGGGCGGGCGGCCGCGGCGGACTGGGCCGCCGACCACCCCGGCGCCCTGGACGGCGTACGACTGGCCGCGCTCGCCGGGGCGCTGGCCGCACCCGGCCGCACCCCCGGGCCGGACGAGGCGGAGGCCTGCGGGCGACTCCTGGCCGCACTCGACGGTCGGGCACCGCGGGCGGTGACCGAACCCCTGACCGCCGTGGTCCTGTCGGCCGCGGCCGGATCGGGCCGGGTCCCCGCGGTGCTGCCGTCGCCCGGCGCCCTCGGCACGGAGGCCCGGCAGCGGTTGGCCGGTGCCCTCGGCCCGCGGCTGCGGGCCCGGATCGCGGACGCCGGCCGGGACCCCGCCGACCGGGCCGGGCTGCTGCGGATCGCCGCCCTGCTCGGAGCCGACTGCACCGACCTGCTGCCGGACTTCGCCCGGCACCTGGCGCGGGCCCTGCTCGCCGCCCCGGAGCGCACCCACACCCGGGCCGTGCGGGCCGCCCTGGAGGAGGTGCCCGGGCTGCGCACCGCGCTACTGGAGCGGCTGGACCCCCTCGCGGCCGGTGATCCGGTGGCCGCGGCCCGGCTGTCCGCGGCCGTACCGCTGCGCCCGGCCGACGGGGACTCCGTACCCCACCTGCGGATGTGCGCCGAGGCCCCGGCGGTGCTGCGGGCGGCCGGGGACCGGGTGTGGGCCGTGCAGCGGCTGATGACCGCCGGCGGGGTGAGCCCGTACGCCGAACCGCTGGTGCTGCGCACCGCCGTCCGGCTCGTGTGGGGCGGCGGCCCGCCCGCCGCGGGCGAGGCGCGGCTGCTGCTGGCCGAGACCGGGAAGGCGCTGCACCGGACCGCCGGGACCTGGGAGGCCCTGGCCGCTGCGGCGCTGGGTGCGCCGGTGGACGACGAGGACGCGCCGGAGCTGGCGCACGAGCTGCTGAGGGCCTTCCAGGAGCTGCTGCCGGCCGGGACGCGGGCGGCGCTGCTGCTGCTGGAACTGGCCCGGGACCTGCGGCAGCGGACGGCGGGCGGCGGCTGGCTGCGGCGGGCCCTGGACCTGCGGGCGGCGGCCGGTGAGGGACTCCAGCCGGGGGTGCGCGACCGGGCCTTCACCGAAGTCGCCCGGCGCCTGCTGGCCGAGGACCGGCCGGAGGGCGAGCTGCGGGCGCTGGTGGACAGCGAGGACGCGGAACTGCTGGCGGCGTACCGGGCGGAGGCCCGCGGGCCGCTGCACGCCGTCCGGCTGCGCGGCAGCAACGGCTGCGTGGCCGACTGCTTCGTGGTGTGGTCCGCGCAGCCGCAGGCCGGTCCGCGCTGGCAGGAGACCCGTACGGACCTGCTGGAACACGTACTGCGCCCGGTGGTGCGGCAGTTGCCGCCGGCCGGACTGGCGGAGACGGAGGAGCACTTGGAGCGGTTCGGGGGACGCTGGGCGCAGGACTTCCGGTCCTGGCAGCGCCCGGGGGCGTTCGGCCGACTGCGCGACCGGTTCGGGGGGCGTGCGGGCGGGGACGGGCTGCGGTGGGGCGGGGTGCGGCCGCCGGGGGACGGCGGGGCCCGGGGAGGGCGTCCCTGATGCTCACTCCGTTATGGCTGCTGGTGGTCCTCGGGTTCCCGCTCTGCCTCTGCTACTGCCTGTGGACGTTCCTCCAGGGGTCCGTCATGGCCGGCGCCCTGGCCCTGCGCCCCCGCACCCCGGGCACCGCCGACTCGCGGATACGCCCGGCCCCGGGAGGGGAACCCGCCGCGCCGTCCTACTGGACCGGTCAGGTGTGGACGGACGCGCTGCTGGTGTGGCACGCGGCCGGACGGGCGCTGTGGGGCCTGCTGCGCTGGGAGTTCCTCGACCGCAGGGTCAGGCGGATGCTGCGCGGGGAGGGCCCGGTGACCGGGTACCGCCGCAACACGCCGGGCAGCCGGCTCCTGTTGCGGCTGCTGGCCCCCGGCGTGGCCCTGGCGGCGGCGGTGTCCGCGCTGGTGGCGACGGCGCTGATGGCGGTGGTGATGCTGTGCTTCTGGCTGCTGCTCGGGCTCGTGGCGCTGCCCGTGCTGGCGGGGATTCCGGCCGGGCGGGCCGCCGACGGGCTGTGGAAGCTGGCCCTGGGCGTCCGGATGAAGTGCCCCTATCCGGGCTGCTACCGGCCGTTCCGGCTGGCGGTGTACCCGTGCCCGGGTTGCGGGGCCGCCCACCGGGAGCTGCGGCCGGGCCGGTTCGGGGCGTGGCGGCACGTCTGCCGGTGCGGCCGGGCACTGCCGGCCACGGCCGTGACGGGGCGGCGGAAGCTGGCGGCGCGCTGCCCGCACTGCGACCGGTCGCTGCCGGCCGCCGTGGGCACGGCCCGGGTGGTGCACGTGCCGCTGGTCGGCGCCACCTCGGCGGGCAAGACGATGCTGCTGGCGGCGATGGTGGCGGGGCTGCGGTCCTGGGCGCATTCGTCCCGGCTGACGGTGGCGTACGCGACGGCCGGCGACCAGCAGGACGTCAACGCGCTGGACCTCCAGCTGCGGCGGACGGGCTGGGCGCACAAGACGCAGGGCGGGCAGCCGCGGGCGCTGATGCTGCTGGTGGGCAACCGGTGGCAGCGGCGGCTGCTGTACCTGTACGACCCGATGGGCGAGTCGATGCGCGAGGCCGGGACGGTGCGGCAGCAGCAGTACCTGGCGCACGCCGACGGGGTGGTGCTGGTCGCCGACGTGCTGGCGGCGCGCGAGGTACGCCGGCGGCTGGACGACGCGGACCGGCGCCGGGCGGAGGACGCGCGGCCGGCGGACACCAGCCCGGTGGACACGTACGCCGCGCTGGCCGGGGAGTTGCAGGGGCAGCGGGGGCGGATGGGCGCGGCGGTGGTGGTGACCAAGCGGGACGTGCTCGACACGCTGGGCTCGCTTCCGGTGCCGGGGGCCCGTACGGAGGAGTGGCTGGGCGCGGTCGGCCTGGACGGGCTGGTACGGGAGCTCGGCCACGGTTTCGCAGCGGCCCGGTACTGGACGGTGAGCGCGTACGCGGCCACCGGGACGGCCCCGCTGCCGGGCGAGCAGCGGCGGGCGGCGGAGCCACTGCTGTGGCTGCTGGCCCGCAGCGGCCTGCGGGGCGTACCGCGGGAGTCGGGGACTGCGCCGCGTACGGCGCGCGCGGCGGAGGGAGACGGCGGATGACGGTGGTCACCCCGCGGATCGCCCGGGGGCGGCGGCTGCTGCTGGGGCTGTACGTGGCGGCCCTGGTGCTCGCCGCGCTCGCGGCCGTGGTGGGCCTGGCGGGCGTGGTCTTCGGGCCGCTGCTGCTGGAGCCGGGCCGCGACTGACCGGAGGACCGGCCGGCCGCGCGGCACGCGCGGCGGGACCGGAAGGAGTGCCCGAAGAGGGCCGGACGAAGGGGAGGAGAACAGGTGAACGACATTCCGGGTGGGGCGATGGCCAACCGGCCCGTCCACTTCATCTGGCTGCTGGACTGCTCGTACTCGATGGAGGGCGAGAAGATCGGGCAGCTGAACTACGCGATCCGGGAGGCGCTCCCGGAGATGCGGTCGGTGGCCGAGGACAATCCGGCCGCCCAACTGCTGCTGCGCACGCTGACGTTCTCGACCACGGCCCGCTGGCACCACAAGGACCCGGTGCCGGTGGAGACCTTCACCTGGCAGGACGTGCAGGTGGACGGGATGACGAACCTGGGCGAGGCGCTGACGGTGGTGGCGCGTGAACTGCAGACCCCGCCGATGCCGGAGCGGGCGCTGAAGCCGGTGCTGGCCCTGGTGTCCGACGGGGTGCCGACGGACGACTGGAAGGCGGGGCTGCGGGCCGTCGACGCCACCCCCTGGGGGCAGAAGGCCGTACGGGTGGCCATCGCGGTCGGCGGCGACGCCGACCGGGGCGTGCTCCAGGAGTTCCTCGGCAACCCGGAGCTTAAGCCGCTGGACGCGAACAGCCCCAAGCAGCTGGCGGCGGCGATCCGGTGGGCGTCCACGGCGGCGGTGAAGGCGGCTTCGCGGCCGGTGGCCGGGCCCTCCGACCAGGACACGCTGCACAAGCAGCCGCCGTACGCGCCGCCGGTGATGGACGACGACGATGACGACGTGTGGTGAGCGGAGCGAGCGAGGTGCGTGACGCGAACGGGCCCGCGGGTCCGCTCTGGGACACCCTGCAGGCCACCCGGCGGGGCGTGAACAAGGCCCTCAACCAGGACCGCTGCCGGGTCGCCGGTACGGGCACGGCCGGGGACCCGCTGGTCCTGGCGGTGGCGGACGGGCACGGCTCGGCCGCGCACGCCCGCAGCCACGTCGGGGCCCAGTACGCGGTGGAGGTGTTCGCCGAGAAGGCGCGCGAGTTCGGCCGGCTCGCCCGGGCGGCGGGGGACGGGGAGGTACGGCCCAGCCTGGGCTGGCTGATGCACTACGCGCAGGACTCGCTGCCCCGGCGGCTGGTCGGCGCCTGGCAGCGGAAGGCGCTGCGGCACTGGGAGCGGTTCCCGTGCGGTGACGCCTCCCGGCCGGACGCGGAGAAGCTGCGGCTGTACGGCAGCACGCTGGTCGGGGCGGTGCTGACCCCGGAGCTGTTCGCCGCCTGGCAGCTCGGTGACGGGGAGCTGGCGGTGGTGGAGGAGGACGGGGCGCTGTGGCTGCCGCTGGCGCCCGGCGAGGCCGAGCTGGGCGACGAGACGGAGTCCCTGTGCAGCACCCAGCAGGCCTGGCAGCTGGTCCGCACGTACTGGGCGCCGATCACCGATCCGTCCCGTACGCCGCGGCTGATCACGCTGTCCACGGACGGCCTGTCGAAGAGCTTCGCCGCCGGCGAGGGCTTCAGCGCCTTCGTCACCGGCCTCGACCAGCGGCTGGCGGAGTCCGGGGCGGCGGAGGTCCGGGCGGCGCTGCCGGAGTGGCTGGCGGAGGCCTCCCGCCACTCCGGGGACGACACCACGCTGGTGGCCGCGCGGCGGAACCCGCCGTACCGCGGCTCGGCGGACACGAAACCGACGGAGTGATGATGAGCGGGATGCTGGAGAACGGGGCCGTGCTGTCGGCGGACGGCGGGGCCCGGGTGGAGGTCGGCGGGCTGCTGGGGGCCGGCGGGCAGGGCGAGGTGTACCGGGTACGGACACCGGCCGGCGAGCGGGCGCTGAAGTGGTACTACCCGCAGTGCGCGACCGAGGAGCAGGAGGCCATCGTCCGGCAGCTGGTGGGGCGGGCCTTCGACGACGACCGGTTCCTGTGGCCGCGGGACTTCGTGGCGGACGGGCGGGGCGGGTTCGGGTACCTGATGGACATCCGGCCGGACCGGTTCAAGGGGCTGCCGATGCTGTTCCGGCGCCGGCTGCGGACCACGCCACGGGCACTGCTGACGGCCTGCCTGTACACGGTGGAGGCGTACCGGGCGCTGCACTCGCAGGGCATCGCCTACCGGGACATCTCCTGGGGCAACGTCTTCTTCGACCCGGACACCGGGGACGTGCTGGTCTGCGACAACGACAACGCGGTGGTGGAGGGCGACAGCGCCGGCATCTCGGGGACCATGGAGTTCATGGCGCCGGAGCTGGTGCGCGGCGATCCCGGGCGGTCCCCGGGGACGCAGAGCGACCTGCACTCCCTGTCGGTGCTGCTGTTCATGTTCCTGATGAACCACCACCCCCTCAAGGGGAAGCGGGAGTTGGCGATCCACTGCCTGGACGAGGCGGCGGAGCGGTCCCTGTACGGCAAGCGGCCGCTGTTCGTGTTCGACCCGGAGGACGCGTCGAACGCGCCGGACCCGGTGGAACACTCCACCGTGCTGGCGACCTGGGCCGCGACCCCGCCGCTGCTGCACCGGCTGTTCACCCGCAACTTCACGGAGGGGCTGCGGGACCCCGCGGCCCGGGTCCGGGAGGGCGAGTGGCAGGACGCGCTGCGGGCGGTGCTCGACTCGGTGGTGGAGTGCGCCCGGTGCGGCCGGCAGAACATGACCGAGCCGCGCACCGGCACGCCCGGCTCCTGCTGGGGCTGCGCCGGGGCGCTGGTGCTGCCGCCGCGGCTGGTGCTGACCACTCCCCCGCCGCGGACCGAGCGGCACATCCTGCTGCACCGGACGGCCCGGGTGCAGGAGCACCACCTGGCACCGGAGCCGACGAGGCACGACTACGGCGACGGCACGGTGGTGGCGGCGCTGGCCGAACACCCGCAGCGGCCGGGGCGGTTCGGGCTGGCGAACCGGTCCGCGACGGCGTGGACGGGCACGCGCTCGGACGGCGGGACCCAGCGGATCGAACCGGGCCAGACGGTGCCCCTGCGCGCCGGGCTGCGGCTGGACTTCGGCAGCGGCGCGGAGGCCGTCGTACGGGCCGGCTGAAGGGGGGCGCCCGGCGGGCGCGGGGTTCAACCGCCCAGCAGGCGGGCGATCTCCTGGGCCAGGGCGAGGCCGCCGCTGCCGGCGGTCAGGCCGAGGGTGACGGTCTCCAGGGAGCGGCGGACCAGGCCGGGTTCGGCGGGGCGCTGTTCCCGGCCGGCCCGTTCCAGTTCGGCACGGAGGGTGTCGGCGGCCTCGATCTGGCCGGGGCGCCGGCCGGGCCGTGCTGGGTGATCTGGCCGTGGTCGCCGAAGACGGCCGGGCCGTGCACGTCACCGAAGGTGTAGGCGATGCTGTTGATCACCTGCTGGGCCTGGTCGTAGGAGCCGGTGTCGACGTTGTGGTCCTTGAGGAACCGCTCGGTGGCGGCCAGCACCCCGGACTGGAGCCGCTGGAGGAAGTCCTGCGAGTCGGTGCGCTCGGAGTGGCCGAGCTCCCGCCAGTCGGAGACCCGTTCCCGGATGCTGTCGCGGGCGCCGTAGTCGTACATCAGGTGGCGGCGGTCGATCTCGCGGCGGGTCCGCTCCAGGGCGCGGGCCCGCCGGCGGCGGTCCCGGGACCGCCGGCGGAGCCGGCCGGGGGCGCCGAACAGGCCGTCGAACAGGTTGCCTCCGGCGTACCGGGCCAGGCTCCACCAGCAGCCCGGCCCGTCCAGGGGGAGGGTGGAGACGGCGGCGGCGTACCGGGCCGCGACCGGCGGGATGGCGTAGGCGGCGACCTCCCAGGTGAGGCTGGGGTGGTGCAGTCGGGCCCGCAGGTGCATGGAGACGACCACCCGGCCGCCCTCGCCGGCCCGGACCAGGCTGAGGTACCGCGGCCGGCACGGCGAACAGGACGGCCGCGGCGGCCGCGGGCAGCCCGGGCGGGCCGTTCAGCGCGCCGTACACGAGGAGGGACGCGGCGGCCGCGAAGGCCGGGACCAGGGCGGCCAGCCGGCGGTCGCGGCGGTCGGTGCGGAGGTTGGCGGCGCGGGCGTGGCGCACCAGCGCGACGAGGTTCACCCCGAGGGACAGCCCGGTGGCGTCGAGCCCGTCCCCGGTCAGCTCCCGGTCGACCTCGCGCGCGAAGGCCTGGTCCAGGTGGACCGCCGCACACAGCTGCCTGGTCACTCCGTCGTCGCGGTACTGCGGCAGCGCCGGTGACGCCCGCGGCTGACTGCCGGTCACGCACCCTTCCCCGGTGGTTCGTGGCCACACCCTACGCGTTCCCCGGGGCGGGCGAGGAAGGAGCGGGGGTCCGCGGCCGCCCCGCGTGTGCGCGCGCCGCGGAGCGGGGGCGGGCCCTACCCTCGGGGTGCATGAGCGCCCTCGTCGTGGTGTACGAACCCGAGCCGACACACGCCTCCGCGGGTGGTGGGGCCGCGGTGGTGCGGGTGCACGCCGCGCCCGCCGCCCCGGGCACCACCGACCGCCCGGGCCCGCGCACCCTGTGCGGGAAGGACACCTTCGCCATGACGCCCTCCCCGCACCGCCCCTCCACCACCCCGGGAGAGGCCTGGTACCCGGAGCGCTACGCCGGCCTGGCCTGCCCCGCCTGCGACGACGCGGTCACCACCGGCTGACCGCGCCGGCGCCCCCGGTCCGCGGCGGAGCCCCGCCCGGCGTCAGGCGGGCGGTGGGGTGGAGGTGGCGAGGCGGAAGCCGACTGGGTAGAGGGGGCCGGGGAAGGCCCCGTGGCGGCGGCGCGTACGCGTGAGGTCGCCGAACCGGGAGAAGCTCCCGCCGCGCGCCACCCGGTAGCCCCCCATCGTCTCCACGAGGTGGTCGGCCACGAACGGGCCGCCCGGGTACGGCTGGTAGTCGTCGGCGACGAACTCCTCCACGTTGCCGGCCATGTCCAGCACCCCGTACGGCGACCGGCCGCCCGGGAACGCGCCCACCGGCGTGGTCGTGTGGACCCCCGTCTCCCGCGTGTTGGCCAGCTCCGCGGCGAAGTGCTCGCCCCACGGGAACTCCCGGCCGTCGGTGCCGGCGGCGGCCAGCTCCCACTCCGCCTCGGACGGCAGCCGCCACGGGTGGCCGGTGCGGGCGGCCAGCCAGGCGGCGTACGCGTCGGCGGACTCAGGGGCGACCCCGGCCACGGGGTGGTTGGAGCGGTCGTACGGGTACGCGCCGAGGTACCACGTGGAGGGCCGCTCCGGATGGCCCGTCGCGGCCAGGAACTCCCGGTACTCGCCGTTGGTGACGGGATAGGTGGCGATCCAGAACTCCGCCACCGCCACCGGCCGCGCCGGGGTCTCCTTGGCGATCCAGGACTCCTCCACGCCGACGTGCCGCCAGGCGTCGACGACGTCCGCCACAGCGTCCGCGGGCAGTCCCATCCGCAGGGTGGCCGCGGGGACGTGGCAGGTGGCGGGCGCGTCCGGGGTGATCCGGGGGTCGCCGGTCAGGGCGAGCACCCCGCCCGCCGCCAGCCGCAGCGGCAGCGGACGGGCGGGGTCCTCGACCACGGCGGCCAGTGCGGCCGGGTCCTGCAGCGGCAGGTCCCGGAGGTCCGGCGGCGCGGGGCGCACGTCCCGCGGTTCCGCCAGCCGGGCCTGCTCGCGGAAGTGCGGCGACTGCGCCACCTCGTCCAGCTTCATGCCTGCCTCCGCTGCTCGATGCCGATGCTGTGTCCGCCGAGGCGGACCTTGGCCTCCAGATAGCGGGCGTTCTCCGAGGTCGGGTAGACGCCGGTGGGGACGACCGCCGCCACCTCGATGCCGTGCTCCCGCAACTGCCGTACCTTCTCGGGGTTGTTGGTGAGCAGGCGGATCCGCTGCACGCCGAGGGTGTGGAGCATCGCGGCGGCGGAGGCGTAGTCGCGTTCGTCCTCGTCGCGGCCGATGAGCCGGTTGGCCGCGAAGGTGTCGTTGCCGGCGTCCTGGAGGACGTACGTGTCGAGCTTGTTGTACAGGCCGATGCCGCGCCCCTCCTGGCGGAGGTAGAGCAGGACGCCGCCCTCGCGGGACATGCGGTCCAGCGACTCGTCGAGCTGGGGTCCGCAGTCGCAGCGCGCGGATCCGAAGATGTCCCCGGTCATGCACTCGCTGTGGAGGCGGACGAGGGGCGGGGCGGCGGACCGGGATTGCCTCGGGGCCGGCGCCGGGCCGTCGGCGGGCGGTGGTACGACGACGGCGAGGTGTTCGCCGCCGTCCAGCAGTCCGTCGAAGGTGACGACTTCGGCGCGGCGGCCGCCGGCCCGGGAGAGCGTGACGCCTACCCGGGCCCGGACCGCGGCCGGGGCGGCCGGGGCGGACGCGGCTGCCGGGGCGGGCGCGGCGGGGAGTGCGGTGACGGCCCCGGCCGGCGCGGGGCCGGGGGTCACGACGGTGACGGGGGCGGTGGCGGTGGCGGTCGTGCGGGTCATGACGCGGCCACCGGCTCGCCGGAACGGACGGGCGCCAGTTCGGTGACGTGCATGGTCTGCTCGATCCGGGCGGTGCCGTCCGCGGGGTCCAGGCCCACCACGACGATGCTGCCGTCCCAGCTGGCCGCGGCGACGCGGGTCCCGCCGTCCAGCGGGGTCATGCAGGACATGCCCTGGCCGAACTCGGCGAGCACCCGCCCGGAGGCGAGGGTGCCCGCGCCGTCCTCCCAGTCCACCGTCCAGGTGTAGAGCCCGAAGTCGTACGAGCCCGCCAGGACGACGGGGGCGTCGGGACCGCCGAGCAGGGCCACGCACTTGACGGACTCGTCCGGCCCGAGCAGGGTCTGCACGTCGGTGAGGCGCCAGGTGTCGCCGTCGGGGCGGAACCGGCCGGCCTTGACGGTGTGGTCGCGGGAGGCGCTCGCCGCGACCCCGTCGCCGAGCGCGGCGACGGCGTTGACCAGGTTGCCGTGCTCCCAGAGCGTGCTCCGGCCGGTGGGGCCGGCGCCCACCGCGATGGTGCGGTCGGTCGCGGCGGAGAGGAAGCCCCGGCTGCCCAGCGGGGCGAGGGACTTGACCGATCCGTCGTGTGCCCCGTGCCTTTCGACCACGCGCAGGGATACTGGGTCGAGGACGATGAGCTCGCCGCCGTAGGTGCCGGCGACGAGCCGGCCTCCGTCCACGCAGAGGGAGGGGACGGGGGCGCCGAGCTGGAGGCTGGAGGCGGTGCCCTGGCCGGGGCCGCCGCCCCGGTCGTAGCGCAGGACGTGACCGGAGTAGGTGCCGGCGTAGACGGCGTCGCCGAGGACGGCGAGGGCGAGCACCGGGCCGTCGGTGAGGTGCAGTTCCTCGACCTGACGTCCGCCGGACCCGTGGCCGTGGCCGGGGTGGAGACGGACGGCGAGGACGGTGCCGGAGTCGCAGCCCACCAGCAGGTCCTCGCCCTGGACGGCCAGGGCGTTCGGGCCGTGGTTGGGGGTGGCGGGTTCGGAGACCGGTACGGCGGTGGCCAGGTCGAACAGGTGCGGGCCGCTCCAGAAGCTGCCCGCCGCGACGAGCGGGCCGGCCACCGACACCGAGCGGGGCCACACCCTGCGGTCGCGGACCTCGTGCAGCAGGGTGCCGTCGGCCGCGAGGAAGTGCAGCGAGCCGTCGTACGCGCCGACGACGAAGGAGGCGTCGTCGTCCGCCCAGGCCACGGCCCGGGCGGCGGACCGGGAGACGGGGACGGACCGGATCTCGCCGAGTTCGCGGTCCAGCAGGACGACGGTGCCGTCGTCCCGGGCGACGGCCAGGACCAGTCCCGAGTGGGACCAGGCGCAGCCCTCGACGGAGGCCTCGTAGTGCCGTACCCGCGGGGGTTCGCCGGAGCCGGGCTCGCTGACGGCGACCATGCCGTCCTCGCCGACGGTGGCGACCAGCCCGTCGGGGCTGACGGACACCATCATGCAGTGGGCGGCGTGCGAGCCGACCTCACCGAGGAAGGCGCCGGTCATGGCGTCCCACAGGGTGGCGCGGCCGTCCTCGGAGACGCAGATGAGGCGTTCGCCGTCGGGCATCCAGGCCACGGAGTTGATGTCGTCGGTGTGCCGTGCGAGCACGTTGATCAGGTCGGCGGGGCCGTCGTCGCGGATGCGCCAGACCGCGACGGTCTTGTCGGCGGAGGCGGTGGCGAGCAGCTTGGGGGCGGCCGGGTTCCAGGCGGAGGCGTTCACCAGCCGGCGGTGCCGGAGCCGCTCCGTCAGGACGGGGGCCGTGGGGTCGGCGAGGTCCCAGATGCACACGGTGCCGTCGTACGAGCTGGTCGCGAGGCGGCCGGCGTCGGGGCTCAGGGAGACGTGGGTGAGGGGCGCCGCGTGGCCCGATGGATTGGACGGCAGGTCAATCGTGCGCATGCTGCGCTCCTTGTGCTGTCTGGTCGGTGCTTCCTGCGGTGGGGGTGGTGGGGTCGTCGGAGTGGTGGGCGTGGTCGGGGTCGCCGGTGTTCCAGTGCGGCCAGAAGCGGGCCAGGCAGAGCAGGGACAGGCAGGCGACGGCGGCGAGGAAGAGCAGGACGGCGGTGCTGCCGAACCCGTTCTGGACGAGGGGGATGACGAGGGGGGCGACCAGCAGGGGTGCCCCGCTGATGAGGTTGAAGAGGCCCTCGGCCCGGCCGGTGACGGTGGGCGGCAGGTACTTGACGATGATCATGGCGGAGACCGAGGTCATCGCCGAGCGCATGGTGAAGAAGGCCACCATGCAGGCGACGAAGAGGACGCCGGGTGACACCGCCATGGCGAACAGGGCGGCCGTCATGACGGCGGCCGACAGGGCGAGGATGGTGCGGGGCTGGACCTGGGCGCGGGCGGCGATGTAGACGCTGCCGGCGAGGGCGCCGACGTTGGCCACCGCCTGCGCGGTGCTGACCGCGCCGGCGGACATGCCGGACTCGTCGCGCAGGTACCAGACCATGAAGGACAGGACCCCGATGCCGCTGACGAAGTGCAGCGGCAGGGCGGTGAGCTGCACGTACAGGACGCGTCGTTCGGCCTTGATGATCCGCCAGCCGTCGGCGATGTCGCGGCCGAGGTGCGGGCGGGAACCCGGGCCGGCCGGGGACTTCGCGTCGCGGGCCACCGGCGGCGGGTGGACGCCGAGGAGCCAGACGGCGATGGGGGCCAGGAAGGTCACCGCGTTGAACCAGAGCAGGCCGAGGTAGCCGACGAGTCCGAGGCCGGCGGCCACCAGCACCGGACCGGCGATGTTCGAGGTGACGAAGAGGCTGGAGAGCACCGCCCGGGAGCGGGCGGCGTTCTCCGGGAACATCGCGGGCACTCCGGTGATCCAGCCCGTCCGGTACATCTCGCCGCCCAGTTGGACCAGGGCGGCGAAGGGGAAGAGGACGGCCGTGGAGACCTGTCCCGCTTCGGCGGACAGCGCGTACAGGTTGAGCGCCACCGCCCCGGTGAGCTGCACGAGCAGGCCGGGGACCACGAAGGCCCGGGGGCCCCAGCGGTCGCAGGCCGCCCCCAGCCAGGGGCTCAGCAGCAGCATCGCCGGGGCGAGGGCGGCCATGAGCGACATCGCGGTCAGCGAGCCGGTCAGGTGGTAGACGTACAGCGGCAGCGCGACCTTGTACGCCGCTTCGCCCAGGTTGTTGGCGAAGTTGCCGGCGGCGAAGATCCGGAACCGTGGGTCCCGCCAGGGGGCGGGTGCGGTCGCCGTGGCTGTGGTGGTCATCGCGGTTCGGTGCTGATCGTGTAGCGGGCGGGGTGACGGGGGAGCCAGCGGTCCTGGAGTTTGGCGAAGGTGCCTTCCTCGGCGGGCTTGTCGAGCCGGTAGAGGGAGAGCAGACCGGTGCGGCAGCCGACGAGGAGGTGGGGGCGGCCCTGGGAGTCGCGGATGGTGGTCAGGGCCTTGGGGTAGTCGGGCAGGTCCTCCATGAAGCCGAGGAACTCGTCGCCCTCGTAGGAATAGGCGGCGACCTGCATGCCGTAGGAGCTCGCGCAGACCAGGCCGTCGGCGACGGTCGCGTTCTCGCAGGTGTTGGAGAGCAGTTCGTACCAGCGGCGGCGTACTCCGGAGCCGATCTCGATCTCCTTGACTCCGCCTTCGCCGGCGTAGTACAGCAGGCCGTCCTGGTACCACATCCGCTTGGGGTACTCGCCCTGGTCCAGGCGCCAGGAGGGCTGGTCCGAGCCGGGCGGGAAGACGGCGAGGACGCCGTTGCGAGTGCCGATGACGCGGTCGCCGGCGGGGGTGTGGGTACAGCCCCAGACCGGCAGCCCCTCGATGCCGAGGACGCCGAGCTCCTCGCCGGTGCGGGCGTCGAGCTCGTACGCGCCGGCGTTGGTGGCGACCAGGGCGCGTGCGCCGTCGGGCGAGACGGAGACGGTGTGCAGGAGGGAGGGCAGGGTGCGCTTCCAGGCGACGGCGCCGTCCGACGCCTGCCGGAAGACGTGCCCGTCCCGGGTGATGCCGATCCAGCCGCCGGCGACGGGGGCGACGCGGCGGGTGAATCCGTGTCCGCTCACGTGGTCGGCGGTGATGTGCAGCGCCGGTCCGGCAGCGCCTTCGCGTACTTCGGCGACGGCGACTCCGGAATCGGTGGCGCAGTAGAGGACGGCCGGGTCCTCCAGTGAGAACTGGATGTCCCAGACGGCCTGGCGGCGGAATCCGAGGCCGCGCAGGAACGTGCCGTCGGGCGCGAGCTTCACGATTTCCCCGTCCTGGCAGAGGACGAAGACCTCGCCGTTCGGGGCGATCGTGATGTCGCTGAGCTGGTGCGGGAAACCGGTGACCGTGCGCTCGATTCGCAGCTCGCGCTCGGAATTGTCGAAGATATGCAGTTCGCCGTCGAAGCCGCCCGAATAGGCGCGGTCGTATTCCGGCGAGAAGATGACGAACTCGACGTCGTCGCGGGCAAAGAGGACCTCGCCCTCCTTCTCCCCGGACATGGAGACGACGACCACACCGTTGGCGATGTCGGCGGATTCACCCTCACCGAAGTCCTGGGTGCACCAGAAACGTTCGTGTCGGGCATCGTAGCGGACCCTGTGGATGTTTCCTTCGTCGAGTTTGACGTGGTCCGGGAATTCAAGGGTGTCGAAGCTGCCGAATCGCAGGTTGCCTTCCTTGTCGGAGATCGCGTGGCGCGTGGGGTGGTCGGTGCTCGCCCATTCCATGGGGCTGCTGCCGCACAGGTTGGGAATGATGTCGAGGACCTCGAAGGTCTCCAGGTCCAGGACGAGCATCTGGTGGTGGTAGCCGGAGGTGACGTACACCCGGCCGTTCCACACGCCGATGCCGCGGGCACTGACCGGAGAGGGTTCCTCGCCCTCGATGAGGGTCGACGGATCGCACACCGTGGCCGGGTCCAAGCGGTTGACCAGGTCAAGCGTGTCCAGGGACCAGCGGAGCACGGCACCCATCCGGTCCTTGCCGATCACCCAGCCGCCGGCCACGGTGAGGCCGTACAGGGGGCGCCCCGAGGGGACCCGCGGGGAGGAGCGGATCACGTTCAGGTCGTCGTCGAGCAGGTGCACGCGGCCGAAGGAGTCCGACGCGAGAAGCCCAGCACCCTCGACGTAGATGATTCGCATGATGCGGTCGGTCAGTTCCACACACATTCCTTCGTCGCCGATATCGAATTCAGGGTATGGGGAGGCCGGCCTGAGACGATGTCCCGGCCGGCCTCCAGCCCCGTCATTTCGCGGGGTATCCAAGCGACCTCAGGGTCACTTGTTGACTCGCACGTTGCGGCGGACCGGCT
This sequence comes from Streptomyces sp. NPDC012888, assembly GCF_042900645.1. NCBI lineage: Bacteria > Bacillati > Actinomycetota > Actinomycetes > Kitasatosporales > Streptomycetaceae > Streptomyces > Streptomyces sp. NPDC012888. The sequence goes on from NZ_JBIBBM010000002.1 coordinate 277,720, forward strand.
TCTTCATGACTGTCACCTCCACTTCCCTTTCCGCTGGGCGGGTCGTCCCCGCCTCGGTGGCATAACCATACGAGCCGGGAAGGCCGGAGACGCAAGCATTCACCCCTGTGATTCAGATCACTCAGCGGGCGGGAATGCCAGGGGTCAAGATGAAAACTCGACGTCAACCGTCGGAAAGAAAGAGGTATGTCATGTCGCAACAAATTCCCGCCCAGCTGTGGAAGCATCTCACCAGCACGATCGGACTGGTCTCCGTGCGCCATGCGCACGGAGTGAACGTCATGTCGGCCGAGTGGACTTACTTTGTCAACAAGGAGCCGCTTTATGTCGCCGTGGTCCTCTCCGGGCGCTCGGACTCGCGTGCGCTCCTCGCGGAATCCGGGGAGTTCTCGGTGACCCTGTGCGCCGAGGAACAGGCCGAGCTCGCCGATTTCGCCGGCAGCTTCTCCCTCTCGGAGATCGACAAGACGAGCAGCGAGCTCGTGGCGTTCGGCGAGCCGGCCGCCACCGGCACCCCGTGGGTGTCGGGCGGGCTGGTCTCCATGGAGTGCGCGCTGCGCCACACCCTGGACCTCCCCGTGCACCGGATGTACGTCGGCGAGGTGGTCGCCGTGCACGAGGCCGGCTCCGGCCACCGGCCCCTGGTGAAGCACGGCCCGATGCACTCGCTGGGCGCGCCGGTGCGGCGGTCCGCGGTGGTGGCGGCCGCCGAGGTCCAGGACGACGGCACCCTGCGGGTGGCGGCGACCGGGCCCGCCGCCGAGGGCGAGGACCTGTGGCGGCTCAGCCTCGAGGCGCCCGACGGCACCTCGGTGGACCTGGGCGCGCACCCGTCCGGCGAGTACGGGGACTTCCTGGTCGACCTGCCCCTCCCCGCGGCACTTCCCGAGGGCGCCCGGCTGCGGGTGGACCGCGACGGTGCCAAGCCCGGCTACGCGCGGCTGCTGCGCCGGGCCGGCCGGTGAGCGCCCTGACCCCGGCCCCGGCCCCGTCCCCGGCCCGTGACCCGTCCCCTGACCCGCACCTGCCCGCGACCCCGCTGCGGCTGGCCGCGGTCCAGGCCGAGTCCGTACCGGGTGACGTGGCGGGCAACGCCGTCCACGCGGCGGGCCTGGTGGGACGGGCCGCCGCGGCGGGCGCGCGGGTCGCCGTACTGCCGGAACTCCAGGTCGGCGGGTACGACCTGGCCGCGCTCGCGGCGGGGGCCGGCGAGGTCGCCGCCGACGCGGCCGGGATCGTGGACGACCCGCGGCTGGACGCGCTGCGGGACGCGGCCGTCCGGGACGGGATCCACGTGATCACCGGCGCGGCCGTGCGCCGCCCCGACGGCGCGCTGACCAACTCGGTGCTGGTGGCAGACCCCGCGGGCACCCTCCTGGTCCGCTACGACAAGCAGCACCTCTGGCACGCCGACGAGGCCCGGCTGTTCACCCCGGGCCGCGGCGGGGCCGCGGTCGAGGTCGGCGGCTGGCGGCTCGGCCTGGGCGTCTGCTACGACATGTCCTTCCCGGAGCACGCCAGGTCGGCGGCGCTCGCGGGGGCCCACGCCTACCTCTGCCCGAGCGCCTACGCCGCCGGCAACGAGCACCGGGCGGCGGTGTACCTCGCGGCCCGCGCCCTGGAGAACACGGTCTACAGCGTGTTCGTCAACCCGGTCGGCGGCCCGGCCGACCGGCCCTGCGCGGGCGGCAGCCTGGTGTTCGCACCGGACTCCACCCCGCTGGCCCGCGCCGCGACGCCGGCCCGCGAGCAGGTCCTGACGGCCGACCTCGACCCGGGGGCCATCGCCCGCGTCCGCGGCTTCCTCCACATGCTGGCCGAACACCGCGCCGCCCTGCCGCGCCCGGCCCCCACCCCGGTCTGACCCGGCCCAGGCGGCCCGGCGTCCGGCGGCCCGGGGGGCACGCGTCCCTCCCCCGGGCCCGGCCGGAGCCGGGTTCCGCCGGGCCGGATCAGCCGGCTTCGCCGTCCGGGGTCAGGCGAAGGGAGATGGAGTTGATGCAGTAACGCTGGTCGGTGGGGGTGGGGTAGCCCTCGCCCTCGAAGACGTGGCCCAGGTGGGAGCCGCAGCGGGCGCAGCGGACCTCGGTGCGGACCATTCCGTGCGAGGTGTCCGCGAGGAGCTCGACCGCGTCGGTGTCCTTGGGGTCGTAGAAGGACGGCCAGCCGCAGTGGGAGTCGAACTTGGTCTCCGAGCGGAAGAGTTCGGCTCCGCAGGCGCGGCAGGAGTAGGTGCCCACCGTCTTGGTCTCGGTGTATTCGCCGCGGAAGGCGGGCTCGGTGCCGGCCAGGCGCAGGACCTGGTACTCGGACGGCGTGAGCTCCGCCTGCCACTGCTCGTCGGGCTTCTCGACTTCGTACGCCATGGCGGGATTCCTCAGTTCGACAGGCTGGCCAGGATCTCCGGGCCCAGGTCCGTCACGTCGCCCGCGCCCATGGTGAGAACCAGGTCGCCCGGCTTGGCCATTCCCGCGATCAGGGCCGGGGCCGCCGCCTTGTCGTGGGCGGCGGTGACGTCGGCGCCGGCGGCGCGGGCGGCCGCGATGATGATCTCGCTGGTGACGCCGGGGACCGGGTCCTCGCGGGCCGGGTAGATGTCCAGGACCACGGAGGCGTCGGCGAGGGCGAGGGCCTGGCCCATCTCGGTGCCGAGCTCCTGGGTGCGGGAGAAGAGGTGGGGCTGGAAGAGGACCAGGATCCGGGACTCCCCGGCGGCGCCGCGGATGGCCTCCAGGTCGGCGGTCATCTCGGTGGGGTGGTGGGCGTAGGAGTCGATGACCTGCACGCCGCCGGCCTCGCCCTTGAGCTGGAGACGGCGCTTGACGCCGGTGTACTTGCCGAGGGCCGGGGCCAGCTCATGGGCCGGGATGCCCAGGGCGGCACCGGCGGCGAGGGCGGCGACCGCGTTGTGGGCGTAGTGGCGGCCGGGGACACAGACGCCGAAGGTCAGCGGGCTGCCGTCCAGCACCACGGTGACCTCGCTGGTCAGGCCGCGGGGGGTGATGTCGGTGATGCGTACGTCGGCCTGCTCGGACTCGCCGTACGTGACCACGGCGAGCCCGGGGTGGGCGGCGCGGACCCGGCGGGTCAGCTCGACCGCGCCCTCCTGGTCGGCGGAGACGACGAGGGTGCCGCCGGCCACGACGCGGCCCGCGAAGGTCACGAAGGAGTCGTGGATCTCCTCCATCGACGCGTAGTTGGCGTGGTGGTCGAGCTCGGCGTTGAGCACGATCGCGACCTGCGGGGCGTACTTGTGGAAGCTGCGGTCGCTCTCGTCCGCCTCGGCGACGAAGATGTCGCCCTCGCCGTGGTGGGCGTTGGAGCCGGGCGCGTCGAGGTCGCCGCCGATGGCGTACGAGGGGTCGAGGCCCAGCGCGGAGAGGGACACCGCCAGCATGGAGGTGGTGGTGGTCTTGCCGTGGGTGCCGGCGACGGCGATCGGGCGAAGACCGTCCATCAGCGCCGCGAGGGCGTCGGAGCGGTGGACCACGGGCACGCCGAGCTCGGCGGCGCGGGACAGCTCCGGGTTGTCGGCGCGGATGGCGCTGGAGACGACCACGCAGGTGGCGTCGTCCGCGAGGTGGCCGGCGGCGTGGCCGATGTGGACCTGGGCGCCGTGCGCCCGCAGGGCCTCGGCGGTGGCGGAGTCCTTGGCGTCGCTGCCGGCGACCTCGGCGCCGCGCTGGGCGAGGATCTTCGCGATCCCGGACATGCCGGCCCCGCCGATACCGATGAAGTGGGGTCGGTCCATGGCGGTCGGCAGGCCGGGCGAGGTCATTCGGGTTGCTCCAGGATCGAGGGCGTGCTGTGGCTGGCGCCAGCCTAGTGGCTCGGGCGCCGTCCGGCGGCGCTCCGCGGGGGTGCGCCGCCGGTCGTACCGGGGGTGTGCCCGGGCCGTGCCGGGCCCGTGACATCCCGGCGGCGCGGGCCGGCGGTCCGCTATTCGTTGTGGGCGAAGAGCTTGAGGACGGGTACCCCCACCTTGTGGCGGGCGCGGGAGGCCCAGTCGCGGTGGAAGAACTCCTCGACGAAGTGCGGGGCGGTCAGGACGATGACCTCGTCGGCGCCGGTCTCCTCCACCACCGCCTTCAGCTTGTCGAGGGGATGGTCCTCGACGAGCTGGCCCACGGCCCGTCCGCCCCGCTTGCGCAGGGCCGCCAGCGAGTGCTCCAGGGCCTGCTCGGCGGGCGGCAGGGCCGCCGTGCCCTCGGGTTCGTCGGCCTCCCGGATCGCCTCCGGGATCTCGCCGAGCGCCACGTCGTCGATGGCGCGGAGCAGCCGGTCCTGCCGGCCCCGGGGCTGCATGAGGACGAAGAAGGAGACCGGGTCGTCTCCGTGCAGGGTGGTGACGAAGTCCACGTCTACGGATGTCAGAGGCTTCTCGATCATCAATACGCTCGTGAACACGGACGCCCTCTCCTTCATGGGCCGCGGCGGCCCCTGCGGAAACCATCCTGCCCCGCTGTGGCACGGGGCTCGCGCTGGTAATAGTGCCCAGCGGGAGCTAAGCGGAACGATAAATTCCGCAGCCTCTCAGAACCGACGGTAGCGGCTGAACAGGAACCCGGCCTCCTCCAGCAGCGACGCCAGCTCCAGGCGTTCCGGCACCTTGATCCCGGGGCCCCCGGCGATCCGCTGCGCGGTGCCCGCGGTGAGCATCGGCGACACGGTCAGGCACAGCTCGTCCAGGACGCCGGCGGCCACGAACTGGCCGAGCAGCCGGGGCCCGCCCTCGGTGAGCTGGCGCACCAGGCCCAGGCCGGCCAGCTCGCGCACCGCCCGCTGCGGGTCCACCCCGGCGCCCTCGCCCGCGACGACGACCCGCACGCCCGCCGCGGCGGCCTCGGCCACCCGGTCCGCGGGCGCGCCGGCCCCGGTGAGCAGCAGGGTCGGTACCAGCGGAGCGCTGAACAGGGGCAGCGAGAAGTCGAGGTCCAGCCCGGCCGAGACCACCGCGACGGCGGGGGCGGGGCCCTGTCCGGCGGCCGTGCGGCGCTCCGCGAAGGCCTCGCGGGCCCGGGCCGGGCGGTACCCCTCCTGGCGAACCGTTTCCGCCCCGACCACCACCACGTCGGCCAGGGCCCGCAGGGTGCCGAAGATCCGCATGTCGGTCTCGCCCGAGATGGGCTGGGAGCGGCCCTCGTGCTGGGCGGCCCCGTCCAGGGTGGAGACCATGTTGGCGCGCAGCCAGTGCGCGCCGCCGGTCAGCGGAGGGTAGGCGTACGCATCCGCGATGTCGTCGAGCGACCACTCGTGGTCGGTCTCGTGCGGTGTCTGATCGGTCACAGGGAACAGGCGGCGCATGGGGGGCAGTCTTCCACGCCGTAGAGTTGAATGCTGTGTCTGCATCTCTCAGCCAGTCCGGCGGCGCGGCCGGAGCGAGCCACATAGCCGGAGCCGTCCCCGGAGGGACGGGCCTCCTCGGCACGGGCCCGCTCGCGCTCTGCGCCCGCGAGCCCCACGTCCCGGCGGAGCGGCTGGTGGCCGAGATGGTGCCGCCCCCGCGGTTCGACTCGGTGCGTTTCGACACGTACAACCCGGACCCGAACCAGCCCAGCCAGATCGCCGCGGTCAAGGCGCTGAGCGGCTTCGCGGGGGGCCTCGGCGGTGCGCACGCCTCCGGAGCCGGCAAGCGGCGCTGGTTCTCCCGGGCGCCGAAGCCGGAGGCAGGCCCCCGCGGGATCTACCTCGACGGCGGCTACGGCGTCGGCAAGACGCACCTGCTGGCGTCCCTGTGGCACGCCACTCCGGCCGAGCCCGCGCTGAAGGCGTTCGGCACCTTCGTGGAGCTGACGAACCTGGTCGGCGCCCTCGGTTTCCAGCAGACCGTGCGGACCCTGAGCGGGCACCGGCTGCTGTGCATCGACGAGTTCGAGCTGGACGACCCCGGCGACACCGTCCTCGTCTCCTCCCTGCTCGGCAAGCTGGTGGAGCAGGGCGTGGCGCTGGCCGCCACCTCCAACACGCTGCCCGGCAAGCTCGGCGAGGGCCGGTTCGCCGCGGTGGACTTCCTGCGCGAGATACAGGGCCTGTCCGCGCACTTCCGCCCGCTGCGGATCGACGGCGAGGACTACCGGCACCGCGGCCTGCCCGAGGCCCCGCCCCCGTACTCCGACGAGCAGGTCACGAAGGCCGCGTACGCCACGCCCGGGGCCAGCCTCGACGACTTCCCCGGGCTGCTCGACCACCTGGCGCGGGTGCACCCCAGCCGTTACGGCGCGCTCACCGAAGGCGTGACGGCGGTCTGCCTCACCGACGTGATGCCGGTGCCGGACCAGTCCACCGCGCTGCGGCTGGTGGTCCTCGCCGACCGTCTGTACGACCGCGAGATACCCGTGCTCGCCTCCGGAGTCCCCTTCGACCGCCTGTTCGGCGAGGAGATGCTGGCGGGCGGCTACCGAAAGAAGTACTTCCGCGCCATCTCCCGGCTCACCGCGCTGGCGCGGGACGCGAAGGGCCTCGTCTCGCAGTAGGTTTGGGGCGCCGGAGCGGTCGTCCGAGACCGCCGTCCGGTCGATTCCACCCATGCGAAGGGATCCATCATGGCCGCCACGCGTCATGCACACGCTGTCTGGGAAGGCGATCTGTTCGAGGGCAAGGGCGAGGTCACGCTCGACTCCTCGGGCCTCGGGAAGTTCGCGGTCTCCTGGCCGGCCCGGACCGACGAAGAGGCCAACGGGCGGACCAGCCCGGAGGAGCTGATCGCCGCCGCGCACTCCAGCTGCTTCAACATGGCCTTCTCCAACGGCCTGGCCAAGGCGGGCAACCCGCCGACCCGCCTGAACACCCGTGCCGACGTGACCTTCGTGCCGGGCAAGGGCATCACCGGCATCCACCTGACGGTGGAGGGCGATGTTCCGGGCCTGGACAACGACGCCTTCGTCGCCGCCGCCGAGGACGCGAAGAAGAACTGCCCGGTCAGCCAGGCCCTGACCGGTACGACGATCACCCTGAGCGCCAAGCTGGCCTGACCCGCGGGTTCGCGCCGAGCGCGGCGGTACGGGGTGCCCGTGCCGCCGCGTGGTACGACAGGGCGCATGTCCGCGACGCGACGTCAGATCCTGGCCCGGGGTGCCGCGGTGGCCTCGGTGGCCTTCTCGGGTGCGCTCGGCGCCCTGTTCCCGGGGACTCCCCTCGGTCCCGGCGGGGCCGTGGCCGGAGCGGGGACCGGCGGGACCGGCGTGCCCGGCCACCGCGTTCCCGCCCGCGCCGGTTACGGGCTGCTGCGCCCCGACCCGGACGGCCTGCTGGACCTCCCCGAGGGCTTCGGCTACCGGGTGCTGTCCCGGGCCGGGGAGCCGCTGCGCTCCGGCGAGGGCACGGTTCCGGCCAACTGCGACGGCATGGGGGTGCTGGACGCGGGCGGGGGCCGGCTGCGGCTGGTCCGCAACCACGAGAACCGGCACACCGCGCCGCTCGCCGTGCCCGCCGTACCGGGCCTCACGTACGACCCGGCCGCCCGGGGCGGCTGCACGGTGCTCTCCCTGGACGCGCGGGGCGGGGTGACCGGTGAACGGGTCGGCATCGCCGGGACGGCCGTCAACTGCGCGGGCGGCCACACCCCTTGGGGGACCTGGCTGACCTGTGAGGAGACCGAGGACAGGGCGGGCACCAACGGCTACGCCGAGGACCACGGCTTCGTCTTCGAGGTGGACCCGGGCGATCCGCGGCGCACCGGTGCGGTACCGCTGACCGCGCTGGGCCGGTTCGCCCACGAGGCCGTCGCGGTGGACCCGTACCTCGGGGTCGTCTACGAGACCGAGGACGCCTTCGTGAAGCCCTTCGGGCTGTTCTACCGCTTCCTGCCGCACCGGCCGCTGGGCGGCACCGGCTCGCTGCGGGCCGGCGGGCGGCTGGAGGCGATGCGGGTGCCGGGCGTGCCGGACCTGGCGGCGGTGACCGAGCCGGGGGCCGCGTTCGGGGTGGAGTGGGTGCCCGTGCCCGACCCCTCGGCGGCCGGCACCCCGGTCCGGGAGCAGGACTTCGGGCGCGGCGGGATCACCCACGCGCAGAAGCTGGAGGGCTGCTACTGGAGCGGCACGGGCGTGTACTTCGTGTCCAGCTTCGCCCGTGCCCGGGAGGGGGCGGCGGCGGACCACTTCGGCCAGGTGTGGTTCCTCGACCCGCGGCGCGACCGGCTCACCCTGTCCGTGGTCTTCGGCCCGGCCACCGACTCCCGGCTGCCGGGCGAGTCCCCGGACAACATCTGCCTGGCGCCCGGGGGCGGGCTGATGGTGTGCGAGGACGGCGGCGGTGAGCAGTACGTGTTCGGCGTGGCCCGGACCGGCGAGGTCTACCCGGTGGCGCGGAACGCGCAGGACACCGGGACGGCGGCGGCCCCGGAGTGGGGGGAGTTCGCGGGGGTGTGCTTCTCCCCCGACGGCCGGACGATGTTCGTCAACGCGTACGCCCCGGGCACCACGTTCGCCGTGACCGGCCCCTGGCACTGACGCCGAAGCCGGCCCCCACGACCGCGGCTCCGCCCGGCGCGAACCAGCCCCGCCGGCGGTTGAGCCACCGGCCCCGGTCGCGGTTCCGGCCCGAACGGCGGAGGATCGGACCGGAGCCGAGGGAAAGGGGACCCCAGTGCCGGAGCCGACGAACGGAACGGACCTGCGCGAGCTGCTGCGGGTGCCGCCCGGGGAGCCGGTGGACCTCGGCCGCCACGACCCCGGGGCGACCCCCGGCGGGCCGGGCGGCAAGGCGGCCGCCCTGGCCGGGACCGCGCGGCTGGCGGCGACGCTGGCCGGGCTGCAGGAGCGGCTGTACGCGGCCAGCACCCGCGGGGACCGCCGCTCCCTGCTCCTGGTGCTCCAGGGCATGGACACCAGCGGCAAGGGCGGCACGGTCAAGCACGTGGCCGGCGCGTTCAACCCCGCCGGCTGCCGGGTGAAGGCCTTCCGGGCACCCACCGTGCGGGAGCAGGCCCACCCCTTCCTGTGGCGGGTCGCCCGGGCGCTGCCGCTGCCCGGCGAGATCGGCATCTTCGACCGCTCGCACTACGAGGACGTGCTCGTTCCCCGGGTGCACGACCTGGTGCCGCGCCCCGTGCTGGACGGGCGCTACGAGGAGATCAACCGGTTCGAGAGGACCCTCGCGGACGAGGGGACGACGGTGGTGAAGGTCTTCCTCCACATCGGCCGGGAGGAGCAGCGGGCCCGTCTGCTGGCCCGTCTGGACGACCCGGACAAGCACTGGAAGTTCAGCCCGGCCGACCTCGCGGAGCGGGCCAGGTGGGCCGCCTACCGGAAGGCGTACGAGTTGGCCCTGGAGCGGTGTTCCACGGACGCCGCGCCGTGGTACGTGGTGCCGGCGGACCGGAAGTGGTACCGCAACTGGGCCGTCGCCAGGCTGCTGCTGGGGCATCTGGAGGACATGGCGCCCCGCTACCCGGAGGGTGACTTCGACGTGGAGGAGTGCCGCGCCCGTCTGATTGCCCGATAGTCATATATTTTGCGTACGTGACGAACTCTGTACGTTCCGTACGCCTCGCCGCGGCGCTCGCCGTGCTCGGCGCCGTCCTCGCGGGATGCGCGGGCGGCTCAGCCCCGTCCGACGGCGGCCGGGCGGCCCTCCGTACGAACCCCGCGAGCCCCGCGGGCACCCCCGCCGTCTCCCCGGCGGGCACCCCCGCCCCCGCGCCCGGTCCCGCCAGGCCCCCGACCATCGCCCCCGGTCCCGGCGGCCTCACCGCCGTGTTCGAGCGCGCCCGGCAGCGCACCGACAAGACCGTCGCGCTCACCTTCGACGCCGACATGACAGCCGATCAGGGGCCCCGCGCGGCCCAGGGGGAACGTTTCGACAACCCCTCGCTGATCACCGCCCTGCGCACGCTCAAGGTGCCCTCCACCGTGTTCATGACCGGGCGCTGGGCCGAGGAGTACCCGGACCAGGCGAAGGCCATCGGCACCGACCCGATGTTCGAGATCGCGAACCACTCGTACAGCCACCACGCCTTCGCCTCCCCCTGCTACGGGCTCCCCGCGCTGGACCCCGCCGCCGCCCGGGCCGACGTGGACCGTGCCTTCGCCGCCTTCCGCAAGGCCGGCGCCGTGAACACCGTCCCCTACTTCCGCTTCCCCGGCGGCTGCTACGACGACCGCGCCCTGCGCGCCCTGTCCACGTCGGGCATCACCGCCGTCCAGTGGGACGTGGTCAGCGGCGACGCCTTCGCCAAGGACCCGGACACGGTGGCCGAACAGGTCCTGGCCGGAGTCAGGCCCGGCTCGGTGGTGGTCATGCACTGCACGCGCAGCGCCGCCCCGGTCACCGAACAGGCCGTCCGCAGGATCGTCCCGGAACTCCGCGCCCGGGGCTACCGCTTCGTCAAGGTCTCCGAACTGGTCGGGACCTAGCCCGGCAGGGCGGGTCAGGCGGCCGGGGCTTCCGTCAGTTCGCTGGGGCGGACGATGACGAAGCCCTCGCCGCGGAGGCACAGCTGCACGGCCTCGCCGGAACCGCCGCGCATCATGGAACCCACGGACTGCGAACGGTTCAGGCCCGTCTCCAGGTGGGCGCTCCAGCCGACCACCGCGTCGGTGTCCACGTACACCGGTGCCTGCGGGGTGACCGGGATGACGACCGGGACGCCGTCGCAGACCAGCGCGAGCTTGCCCGTGCCGGTGAAGACGCTGTTGAAGAGGCCGCCGCCGGTCATGCCGGCGCCCTTCACCGTCCTGATCTCGTAGGACAGGGTCGGGTCGAAGCACAGGACGTTGCGGCCGTTCACGGTGAAGGCGTCCCCCGCCTCGAGGTCGACGATGAAGCAGTTGCCGGCCCGGTGGGCGAACCAGGCCTCGCCGCGGCCGCGCACCGACATCAGCGGCAGGCCCTCGCCGGTGACGGCCCGCTTGAGCATGCCGCCGATGCCCTGGCCCTTGCGTTCGAACCGGAGCTCACCGCGGAAGGCGATCATCGATCCCTGGCGGGCCAGCACCTCCCCGTCCACGACGTACCGGACGGACTTGGCGTTCTGCAGGGTCATGCCGGGTGCGGTGGCGGGGCGGACGAGGTGGTCGGCGGCAAACAGGTCGCTCTTCATGCCCCGATCCTCCCGTTCCGTCCGCGCCCGGGGCATCCTCCTGAGGTCGGAGCCCGCACCGGTCCCGGATCCGACCCTGGCATGCTTGTGCCGGTGAGCAGCTACGACACCGACAACCGCCCGTTCGAGCAGCAGCGGGTCCCGCGCGACGAAGCGCCGCAGTTCGTCCTCCCCCTCGTGGTCCGCATCGAGAAGGCCGGACCGCCGGCCAGGACCGACGCGCTGGAGACCGCCGCGCGGGCGGTGCTGGTGCTGCTCTCCGACGAACGCGCCGAGGGCGAGGGCGAGTGGGCCCGGGCCGTACGGGACTGGCAGGACGCGCGGATCCGCAAGGTGGTGCGGCGGGCCCGCGGCGCGGAGTGGCGCAAGGCGGCCGCCCTGCCCGGGATCACGGTGGAGGGCGAGGGCACCGAGGTGCGGGTGTTCCCGCCGGTGCCGCTGGACGGCTGGCCCAAGGAGCTGGCCAAGCTCCAGGTGTCGGGCACCGAACTGTCCGACCCGGAACCGGCCGGGCCGCCCGGGCCGGGGCTGCCGGTGCTGTGGATGAGCCCGGAGCTGGACATGTCCGCGGGCAAGGCCATGGCCCAGGCCGGGCACGGCGCCCAGCTCGCCTGGTGGGAGCTGTCGGCCGGGGAGCGGGCCGCCTGGCGGGACTCCGGCTTCCGGATGGCCGTGCGTACGGCCGGCCGGGAGGAGTGGGCCGCGCTGACCGGCAGCGGGCTGCCGGTGGTCCGCGACGCCGGCTTCACGGAGATCGCGCCCGGCTCCTGCACGGTGGTCGCCGACCACCCGGCCCTGCGCGCCCGGCTCCTCGGCTAGGCCACCCACGGCGGCGCCCGTGGCGTGACCGTCCTGGACGCGCCGTTCCACGCCGAGGGGAACTCGCCGCGGCCGGCGGCTGCCTCGCGTCGCAGTACCTCGCCGCGGGGCGGGCGGGGCCGGGCCGCCGGGCTCCCGGCTGCCGGACCGCCGCCCTGCGGAAACGCTCCGCGAAGCTCAAATGTTGCTCTGAACCGCGTCCCCGTGGGGTTGGCGCCGCTCCGGCGGGGCCATGACCCCCACAGACCTGTAAGACGCACATAAAGGGGGACGGGGCATGAGCGAGGAGCCCGTGGCACGCCTGGGGGTGGGCATCGGCTGGCGGCCGGAGATCGCGGAGGCGGTCGAGCGGCTGCCGGGGCTCGACTGGGTGGAGGTGGTCGCCGAGAACGTCTGCCCCGGTCACCTGCCCGAGTCCCTGCTGCGACTGCGCGCCCGGGGAGTCACCGTGGTCCCGCACGGCGTCGGCCTCGGGCTGGGCGGCGCCGACCGCCCGGACCCGGACCGCCTCGCCGCGCTCGGCGAGCGGGCGCTGGCCCTGGGCGCGCCCCTGGTCACCGAGCACATCGCCTTCGTGCGCAGCTCCTCGCCGGCCCTGGAGGCCGGGCACCTGCTGCCGGTGCCGCGCACCCGGGACGCCCTGGACGTGCTGTGCGAGAACGTCCGCATCGCCCAGGAGTCGCTGCCCGTGCCGCTGGCGCTGGAGAACATCGCGGCGCTGCTGGGCTGGCCCGGCGAGGAGCTGACGGAGGGGCAGTTCCTGTCGGAGCTGGTGGAGCGCACCGGGGTGCGGCTGCTGGTCGACGTGGCCAACCTCCACACCAACCAGGTCAACCGCGGCGAGGACGCGGCCAAGGTGCTGGACGCGCTGCCGCTGGAGGCCCTGGCGTACGTGCACGTGGCCGGCGGTGTGCTGCGGGACGGCGTGTGGCACGACACGCACGCCCACCCGGTGCCGGAGGCGGTCCTCGGCGTACTGGCGGCGCTGCGCGAGCGGGTGGACCCGCCCGGCGTGCTGCTGGAACGGGACGACGACTTCCCGCCGGAGGCGGAGCTGTCCGCCGAACTCGACGCGGTACGCGGGGTGCTGGACGGGCCCGGGCCGCGCCGGGCGGCCACCGCGGTGCCGGTACGACGCGCCGGCGACGGCCCGGAGCCGGCGGCGGACACCGCGGCGGCGCGGGGGCGGGTCGGGGTGGCGCAGACCGCCCTGCTGTCGGCGCTGGTGGCCGGCACGCCCGTGCCGGAGGGCTTCGACCGCCGGCGGGTCGCGGTGCAGGCGCGCGCGCTGACCGCGAAGCGGGCCGCGGTCGTGCGGAGGCTGGCTCCGGAGCTGGTCGGGATCCTGGGCGGCGGGGAGGCGTACCGTACGGCGTTCCTGCGGTACGCCCGGCACCGGCCGATGACCGCCGGCTACCGGCGCGACGCCCTGGACTTCGCCGAGCACCTGCTCGTGCGGGACCTGCCCGAGGACCCGGCCGCCCGGCGGCGCCTCACCCGCTGGTGGCGGGAACGGGGCGGCGGCCCGGCGCCCGGGGTGCTGGCGCGCTGGGTGCGCCGGTTCGGCCCGGTTCTCGGGAGGGCGGCGGCATGATCGTCTACACCGTCCTCGTCTGGCTCGCGGTGGTCGGCTCCGGCCTCGCCCTGCAGCGTTCGCTGGCCCGCGCCCGAGGATCGGCCGGGGCGGCGGGGCCGGCCGGCCCGGCCGTGCTCGACGGCGCCGAGGTGGCGTTCCTGACCGGCGGCCCCCGCCGGGTCGTGGACGCCGCGCTGGTCGCGCTCTGCTACGACGGGCGGATGATGATCGGCGGGCCCGGGGTGGTCCAGGTCCGGACCGGAGCCCGGGGCACGGACCCGGTGGAACGCGCGGTGCTGGAGGTGTTCGCGGCCGCTCCCGCGAGCGCGCTGGCCCCGCTGCGGACGGCCCTGCTGACCCATCCCGCCGTACGGGAGACCGGCGAGGGCCTGCTCGCGCGGGGCCTGCTGGCCGACCCGGTGGCGCTGTCCCGCGTCCGGGCCCGGGCCGGTGTCCAGGCGCTGCTGTGCCTGCTGGCGCTGCCGCCGGCCGCTGTCCTGGCCACGGTGGACCCGGCGCCCGCGCTGGCCGCCCTGCCCGCGCTGGTACTTGGGCTCGGCTGGGCGGCGGTCCTGGTCGGGCTGACGTCCGGGCGGGCCTGCCGGGCGGGTCGGCGGGCCCTGGAGGCGTACCGGGCGGCGTACGGGCACCTCGGTGACCCGCGGGTCGCCGTGTCCCTCGACGGCGCCCGGGCGGTCCCGGACCCGCTGCTCCGCACCCAGCTGCTGCGCGCCACCACACCGGGCGCCGGCCGCACCACCCGGCACGGCGGGGGCGACGCGGAGGCGGTGGCGGTGTGGTGCGGCGGCGCCTCCGGCGGCTCGTCGTCGAGCTGTGCCTCGTCCTCGAGCTGCGGCTCCTCGTCGAGCTGTGCCTCGTCCTCGAGCTGCGGCTCCTCGTCGAGCTGTGCCTCGTCCTCGAGCTGCGGCTCCTCGTCGAGCTGCAGCAGCTCCTCCAGCTCCTCGTGCAGCAGCAGCTCCTGACCCGCGGGACCCGCCGCCGGCCGCACCCCGAGCCCGAGCGGCGGGGCCGGCCGAGGCTCCGCGTGGGCTGCCGACCGGGGCTGGAGGGCGCGGCGGAACGGGGGCATCGGGGGCGACACCCCGGTCGGGTGCTGTACATGGGGCGCCGCGCGCCGTGTGATCGGTGCGACCATCCCGGTCGGTTCATCTGACGAACCGACCGCATCCCTGGGAAAGGGGCCGCCCGCATGCGGTTGCCGCTCGTCTCCCGCGCAGCCGCCGCGGTGACCCTCACCCTGGCCCTGGGCGGCGGCCCGACCCCCGCGGCGGCGTCCGGGCCGGGGCCCGGGCCGGGGACCGAGGCCGGGCCGGAGGCCGGAACCGGGGCCCGGGTTGCGCGGCGGGTGCCGGAGGCTCGGGGGGCTGAGGTGGTGGCGGCGCGGGCCTGGGCGCGGGGGTTGGAGTTCCGCGCCTGTCCGGCCGTCGAACGCCTGCCCGCGCCCGTGCGCTGCGCCCTGCTCCGCGTCCCCCTCGACTACGCCCGGCCGGACGGCCCCCAGATCACCCTGACCGTGAGCCGCGTGCCCGCCACCGGCCGCCGCCAGGGCGCCCTGGTGCACAACCCGGGCGGGCCGGGCGCCTCCGGCATGTACTTCCCGCTGGTCGCCGAGCTCCCCGAGTGGCGGCGCGTCGCCGCCGCCTACGACCTCGTCGGCTACGCCCCGCGCGGCGTGGGCCGGTCCGCCCCGCTGTCCTGCGCCGGGCCGGCGACCGCCGGCCCGGAGGTCCCGGGACTGCCGCCGGACGGGCCCTCCGCCGCGCACAAGCGGCAGCGGATCGCCGCAGCCCGCGCCTACGCCGCGGGCTGCGCCCGCCGCGCCGGGCCCGCCCTGCCGTACTACACGACCCCGAACAACGCCCGGGACCTGTACGTGCTGCGCGCCGCGCTCGGCGAGCCGCGGCTGAACTTCTTCGGCGCCTCGTACGGCACCTACTTCGGCGCGGTGTACGCCACCCTCTACCCGCGGCACGTCCGCCGCATGGTGTTCGACTCGGCCGTCGACCCCGATCCCGCGCGGATCTGGTACGGGGCCAACCTCGCCCAGTCCGAGGCGTTCGAGCGGCGCTGGTACGACTTCCGCGCCTGGGTGGCCCGGCACCACTCCACCTACCGGCTGGGCGCGACCCCGGCCGCCGTGCAGGCCCGTTGGGACGAGGTCCGCCACGAGGTGTCCCGACGGCCGGCCGCCGGCCGGGTGGGCACCGCGGAGCTGCACTCGGCGTACCTGCGGGCGGCGTACTACGACGAGGTGTGGCCGGAGCGCGCGGCGGCGCTGACCGCCTTCCTGGACGGGGACCCGGCCCCCCTGGTGGCGCTGGCCGCACCGGACCCGGAGGCGGCGGCCGAACGGGAGAACGCCGTCGCCGTCTACACCACGGTGCTGTGCAACGACGCGCCCTGGCCGGCGGATTTCGGCGTCTGGGACCGGGACCACACCGAGCTGGACCGCAGGGCCCCGTTCGCGACCTGGGCGAACGGCTGGCTCAACCTGCCCTGCGCGTACTGGCCGGTGACGGACCGGCAGACCCCGGTGGACGTCGGCCCCCGCGCGGGCGGCCTGCCGCCCACCCTGATCGCCGCGGCGGAACGGGACGCGGCCACCCCGTACCGGGGGGCCCTGGAGCTCCAGCGGCGGCTCGGCCCGAGGGCCGCTCTGGTCACGGAGCGGGGCTCGGGCGCGCACGGGGTGGTGGGCGGCCGCAACGCCTGCGTGGACCGGCACGTGGAGCGGTACCTGCTCACCGGCCGGACCCCCGGGCCGCGGGCGGAGTGCGCGCCGCATCCGGAGCCCGCACCGGTGTCGCTGGACTAGCCGTCGCTGCGGCTGTCTGAACTTCCGGTGGCGGGGTCTCCGGCTGCGTCGTTTCGGGGGCAGGGCCTCCCGATCCACCGGAGGCGGCGCGCGGCGGCGCTCTTCCTCCGGTCCTTCCCCCTCAGGGAGGTATCAGGCGAGTCCGGCCACCAGGTCGGCGACGGACTTGCGGCGTCCGGTGAAGAAGGGGACCTCTTCACGGACGTGCATGCGGGCCTCGGAGGCGCGCAGGTGGCGCATCAGGTCGACGATCCGGTACAGCTCGTCGGCCTCGAAGGCGAGCAGCCACTCGTAGTCGCCGAGCGAGAAGGAGGCGACGGTGTTGGCGCGGACGTCCGGGAAGCCGCGGGCCATCTTGCCGTGGTCGGCGAGCATGCGGCGGCGGTCCTCGTCCGGCAGCAGGTACCAGTCGTAGGAGCGCACGAACGGGTAGACGCTGACGTAGTCGCGGGCGACCTCGTCGGCCAGGAAGGCCGGGATGTGCGACTTGTTGAACTCGGCGGGGCGGTGCAGCGCCATGTTCGACCACACCGGCTCCAGGGCGCGGCCCAGCCTGGTGCGGCGGAACAGGTTGTAGGCGGTCTGGAGCTCGTCCGCGGTCTCGGCGTGCCACCAGATCATGACGTCCGCGTCGGCGCGCAGGCCGGAGACGTCGTACGTGCCGCGGACGGTGATGTCCTTGGCGGCCAGCTGGTCGAACAGCTCCTGCACCTCGTCGGCGTAGCCGGCACGGTCTTCGGGGAGGACGTCCTTGAGCTTGAAGACGGACCACAGGGTGTAGCGAATGACCTCGTTGAGGTCCTTGGCCTTCTTCCCCGCGTTGGGGATCTTCTCTGGTGCAGTCATGCGCCCATTGTCCCGTGTCCGGATCGGTGCTCCGCGCCAGGGGTGCCGATCACGGCGTCGGCCGCGGTGCGGGCGCTGGCCACGCAGGCGGGGACGCCCACGCCGTCGTACAGCGCCCCGCACACGGCGAGGCCGGGGACGGCGGCGACGGCGGCGCGGATGCGGGCCACCCGGGTCAGGTGGCCGACCGGGTACTGGGGGAGTCCGCCGTCCCAGCGGGTGACGGTGGAGGCGACGGGGCGGGCGGTCAGGCCGACGGCCGCGCCGAGGTCGCGCAGGGAGACGTCGACGAGTTCGGCGTCCTCGCGCTCCAGGTCCTTCTCGTCGCCGTGCCGGCCCACCGAGGTGCGCAGCAGGAACAGGTCGGGGTCGGCACCGGCCCAGGCCCACTTGTTGCTGGAGAAGGTAGAGGCCTTGATCGTGCGGCCGTCCACGGACGGTACGAGGAACCCGCTGGCCCCGCCGGAGGCGACGGCAGCGGGCAGCTCGGACCGCCGGAAGGCCATGGTGACCAGCGCCATGGAGGCGTACTCCACGCCGGCCAGTTCGGCGGCGGCCGCGGGAGCGTGACGGGCCAGCAGGGCGGCGGCCGGCCCGGCGGGGGTGGCGAGGACCACGGCTTCGGCGTCGAACGCGCCGCCGTCGGCGGTGGCGACCCGCCAGCCGCCGGGGGTGCGGACCAGCTCGCGGACCGGGGTGCCGGTGAGGACGCGGGCGCCGGCGGCCCGGCAGGCTTGGGCGACGGCGAGCGGGAGGCGGCCGATGCCGCCGGCGATCCCGGCGAACACCGGGCCGGCGGCGGCCGCGCCGATCGTGTGGGTGCGTTCGGCGGCCTCGCGCTGGACGGAGCGGACCGCCTCGGTGAGCGAGGGGTGGGCGCGCAGGGCGTCGTACAGGGCGGGGACGGCCGCGCGCAGGGAGATCCGGTAGGCGTCGCCCGCGTACACGCCGCCGAGGAGGGGTTCGACCAGCCGGTCGACGACCTCGCGGCCGAGGCGTCCGGCGACGAACTCGCCCACGGCGAGGTCCTCGGTGTCCTCGCCGATGCCGGTGGGCGGCAGCTGGGCCTCGGCCTCGATGCGGGCCAGGCCGGCCGCACTGAGCACGCCGGAGGCGGCGAGCGGGGCGAGGTCCCCCGGTACGCCCATGAGGTGGCCGCGCGGCATGGGCCGCAGGGCGCCGCGGGTCCACAGGTGGGCGGTGGCGGTGGCGGGTGCCTGGAGGTCGTCGCCGAGGCCGACGGCGCGGGCGAGGCCGACGGCCTCGGGGCGGCGGGCGAGCAGGGACTCGGCGCCGAGGTCGACGGGGAGTCCGGCGAGCTCGCCGGCGTACAGCTTGCCGCCCGGGCGGGGACCGGCCTCCAGGACGGTCACGCGGGCGCCGGCCTCGAGCAGCCGGTGGGCCGCGGCGAGGCCGGCGATGCCGCCGCCGACCACGACGACGTGGCGGGGCTCCGGCGCTCCGGTGCCCGGGGCCGCACTGATGTCCGCTTCGTGCATGGACACATCGTCTCAGACCGCTCGGCGATGCCGGACCGTGACCGGTTCGGGACCGGCTCGGGACCGTGGCGGTGAAACCCGCGGAGGGGGACGTCACGTCGAAACGGCGAGATGTCGGCCGAGGCCCGGGGGGTCACAACCACATGACGCACACGAACGAGCGGACGCACGCGCACGGCACCGGCGGGGGAGCCGCCGCCCGCGGAACCGGAAGGCCCGCGTTCGGGAGCCGTTGGCCCCTGGCCGCGGCGGCGCTCGCCGCCGGCGGGGCACTGCTGCTGGCCGGCTGCTCCGGCAGCGGCGACAGCGGCGACGGCAAGTCCATGAGCGCGGAGCGCGGGTTCGCGGCCGGGCAGGGGGCCGGCGACCAGGCGGGGGCTCCGGGCGCCGGGGAGGCGGCGGCGCCCGCCCCGGCCGCCGGGGCGAGCGGGCAGCCGGTGCAGCTGCGGCAGCACGTCATCCGCACGGCCACGCTCTCCGTCGAGGCGGAGGACCCGCAGCGGGCGCTGGCGGCGGCCCGCAAGGCCGCCGAGGGGGCGGGCGGTCACGTCGGCAGCGAGTCCACCCGCCGCTCCCGGGACGGGCGGGTCACCTCGACGGTGACGCTGCGGGTGCCCGGCGAGCGGTTCGACGCGGTGCTGGGCGAGCTGGAGGGCGGCGGGAAGCTGCTCCACCGGAAGGTCGGGGCGGAGGACGTGACCGAGCGGGTGGTCGACGTCGACAGCCGGGTCCGGTCGCAGCAGGCGAGCGTGGCGCGGGTGCGGGACATGATGGAGAAGGCCACCGCCCTGAGCGACGTGGTCATGCTCGAAGGGGAGCTGAGCAAGCGGCAGTCCGAGCTGGAGTCCCTGCTGGCCCAGCAGTCCGCGCTGAAGGACCGGACCTCCCTGGCCACCATCGAGCTGGAGGTGTCGGAGCCGGGCGAGGGCTCGCGGCAGGAGGAGGACCCCGGCTTCCTGGACGCCCTGAGGGGCGGCTGGGACGCGTTCACCGGCGCGCTGGGCTGGTTGGCGCTGGCCGTGGGCGCGGTACTGCCGTTCGCCGTGACGGCCGCGCTGCTGGTGCTGGTGTGGCGGGTGGTGCGGCGGCTGCGCCGCGGTCCGGCCGGACCGGCCCCGGAGGCGCCCGCGGCTTCCCCGGCGGGGGCGGACCCGGCGGAGGTGACGGACACCGCGTCCCGGATCACCGGCTGAACGGCCGTTCGTGCGTAGCGTGTTCCGCTGACGGCGAGGCAGGCGGCGGAGGGCGGTACGGACGATGGCGGCGGAACGAGTGGTCGTGGTGGGCGGCGACGCGGCGGGCATGTCCGCCGCGTCGCAGGCGCGGCGGCTGAAGGGGCCCGACCAGCTGGAGATCACGGCCTTCGAGCGCTCCCGGTTCACCTCGTACTCGGCGTGCGGCATCCCGTACTGGGTCGGCGGGCTGGTCGCCGAGCGGGACGCGCTGGTCGCCCGGACCCCGGAGGAGCACCGGGCCCGGGGCATCGACCTGCGGATGCGCACCGAGGTGACCGCGCTGGACCTGGCGGGGCAGCGGGTCCGGGCCCGGGACCTGGAGACCGGCACGGAGTCCTGGACCGGCTTCGACCACCTGGTGCTGGCCACCGGGGCCCGGCCGGTCCGGCCGAAACTGCCCGGGATCGGCGCGCGGGGCGTGCACGGGGTGCAGACCCTCGACGACGGCCGGCGCCTGATGGACACCCTGGAACGGGTGGAGGGCCGCCGGGCGGTGGTGGTGGGCGCCGGGTACATCGGCGTGGAGATGGCGGAGGCCCTCAAGCTGCGCGGGTTCGAGGTGACCGTGCTGCACCGGGGCGCGCAGCCGATGTCGACGCTCGACCCGGACATGGGCGGGCTCGTGCACGGCGCGATGAACGCGATGGGCATCCGTACGGTGGCCGGCGCGGAGGTCGACGCGGTCCTGACGGACGCGGACGGGCGGGCCCGGGCCGTGACCACCTCGTCGGGCGAGGAGTACGAGGCGGACGTGGTGGTCCTCGGCATCGGGGTGGAGCCGCGCACCGGACTCGCCCGGGACGCCGGGCTGCCGCTGGGCGACTCGGGCGGGCTGCTGACCGACCTGTCGATGCGGGTGCGCGGCCACGAGAACGTCTGGGCGGGCGGGGACTGCGTGGAGGTGCTCGACCTGGTGTCGGGCCGCACCAGGTACGTTCCGCTGGGCACCCACGCCAACAAGCACGGCCAGGTGATCGGGTCGGGGGTGGGCGGCGGCTACGCGACGTTCCCGGGGGTGGTGGGCACGGCCGTCAGCAAGGTCTGCGACCTGGAGATCGCGCGGACCGGGCTGCGGGAGAAGGACGCGCGGGCGGTGGGCCTGCGGTTCGTGACGGCCACCATCCGCTCCACGCAGACGGCGGGCTACTACCCCGACGCCGCGGAGATGACGGTGAAGATGCTGGCGGAGCGGCGCACCGGGCGGCTGCTGGGGGTGCAGATCGTGGGCGGGGCGGGCTCCGCGAAGCGGGTGGACGTGGCGGCCGTGGCGCTGACCGCCGGCATGACCGTGGACCAGCTCGTCGCCCTGGACCTGGGGTACGCGCCGCCGTTCTCACCCGTCTGGGACCCGGTCCTGGTCGCGGCGCGCAAGGCGGTCACGGCCCTGCGCTCGGCGGGCATCTAGGAACCTCGGCGGCGGCCGGCCGCGGACAGCGGCCGGCCGCGACGTGGGGGGCGGTCAGCCCTTCGCGGTCCTGGTGTGGACGTAGTCGACCAGGCGGGTCAGGGCGTCCGGGTCGGTGGTCGGCAGGACGCCGTGGCCCAGGTTGAAGACGTGTCCCGGCAGGCCGGAGGCCGCGGCGAGGACCTCGTCGGTCTTGGCGCGGACGGCCTCCTCGGTGGAGAAGAGCACCGCCGGGTCCAGGTTGCCCTGGAGCGCCTTGCCGGGGCCGACCCGGCGCGCCGCCTCGTCCAGCGGAACCCGCCAGTCGACGCCCACGACGTCCGCGCCGGCCTCGCCCATCAGGCCCAGCAGCTCGCCGGTGCCCACGCCGAAGTGGATCCGCGGCACGCCGTAGGAGGCGACGGAGTCGAAGACCTTGGTGGAGGCGGGCATGACCGAGCGGCGGTAGTCCGCCGGGGCGAGGGCGCCGACCCAGGAGTCGAAGAGCTGGACCGCGGAGGCGCCGGCCTCGATCTGGACCTTCAGGAAGGCCGAGGTGATCTCGGCGAGGCGGTCGAGCAGGTCGGCCCACAGCTGCGGGTCGCCGTACATGAGCGCCTTGGTGTGCTCGTGGTTGCGGGACGGACCGCCCTCGACCAGGTAGCTCGCGAGGGTGAACGGCGCACCGGCGAAGCCGATCAACGGGGTGCCGCCGAGTTCACCCGTGAGCATGCCGATCGCCTCGGTGACGTACGGGACGTCCTCGGGAGTCAGGTCGCGCAGCTGTGCGAGGTCCTCGCGGCGGCGGATCGGCTGGGCGACGACCGGGCCGATGCCCGGCTTGATGTCCAGGTCGATGCCGATGGCCTTCAGCGGGACCACGATGTCGCTGAAGAAGATCGCCGCGTCCACCTTGTGGCGGCGCACCGGCTGCAGCGTGATCTCCGTGACCAGGTCGGGCCGCATGCAGGACTCCAGCATGGCGGTGCCCTCGCGCACCTTGCGGTACTCGGGGAGGGAGCGCCCGGCCTGCCGCATGAACCACACCGGCGTGTGCGGGACCGGCTCCCGCCGGCACGCCTTCAGGAAGGCGGAATCGTACGTCTGGCTCGGCTGGCCCGTCGGGCGGTCGTCGGTGCTCACGACCCAAATCTTCGCACGTACGGAGAAGTGGCCGACCCGTGCCGGGTGTCCCTGCGCTGAACGGGGCCTCGTTCCGCCTAGTCTTCCCCGCATGGCTGCGGCTCAGGGACGATTTTCAGATGGCGCCGAGGGTACGGACAGCGCGAAGGAGACCTCCGTCCCGATCCCGTTCCGGCGGGCGGTCGACGGCTTGAAGAAGGCGCGGCTGCGCCCGGGGATCGAGATCGACCCGGTCAGGCCGCCGCAGCGGCTCGCGCCGTACGCGTACGCGCTGGAGGCGGCGGTCGTCGCGGGGGACGAGGACCTCGCCGACGGGCGGCTGATCCTGCTCCACGACCCGGCCGGGCACGAGGCCTGGCACGGGACGTTCCGGCTGGTGACGCTGGTACGGGCGGAGCTGGAGCCGGAGATGGCCGCGGACCCGCTCCTGCCGGAGGTGTGCTGGTCCTGGCTGACCGGCGCGCTGGAGGCGCGGGGACTGTCGTACGGAGAGGCGAGCGGCACGGTGACCCGGGCGAGCTCGCACTACTTCGGGGGGCTGGCGGAGCGGCGCCCGGCCACGCAGATCGAGATCAGGGCCTCGTGGACGCCCCGGGAGGGGGTGGGCGGGGCTCCGGACACGGCGGCGCACCTGTCGGCCTGGTGCGAGCTGCTGTGCCAGATCGCCGGACTGGAGCCGGTGGCGCCACAGGATCCGGGCGTGGTCTCCCTGCCACAGCGGCGCGGGCCGCACCACCCGTGAGGTGCGGCCGGACGGCCGCACCGGCGGGCGTCGCGGTGGCCCGCGGCGGCCCGCGGCAGGGCCGTTCGAGGGGGCGCAAACCGGTGACGAGGTGTCAAAACGGGGCAGCCCTTGCGGGCTTCTGATCGCCCTCTGATCGATCGCGCGTCCGAATTGCCCGAATTGTTACTCACCAAATCGTGATCATTCCCTAAAGCCGGGCGGGTGACGTGCCGAAGGAGTCAATGACCATCCGCACGGTGCGCACCGGCTTCTTCCCCAGCCGGCCGTCCCACCACTCCCCCAGGAGGCCTGGTGTCCGTTCTTCTTGAGCAGCCTGCAAGCCTGGTCGCCTACCGCCCGAACAAGCCGACCGCCATGGTCGTCGTGGCCGACCCCCGTGTGCGTTCCACCGTGACCCGCCACCTGTGGGCGCTCGGTGTGCGCGACGTGATCGAGGCGTCGTCCATCGCGGAGGCCCGTCCCCGCGTCGGCAGCCCGCGCGACATCTGCGTGGCCGACGTCCACCTGCCCGACGGTTCCGGTCTCACCCTGCTCTCCGAGACCCGGGCGGCAGGCTGGCCGAACGGCCTGGCCCTGTCGGCCGCCGACGACATCGGCGCGGTCCGCAACGCCCTCGCGGGCGGTGTGAAGGGTTACGTCGTCACCGGTACGCGTACCAACATCGGGCTGCCCACCCGGCCCGGCGCCGCCCCCATCGGGTCGGCCGCCGCCCGGATGCACCGCCGCCCCCCGGGTGCCCCGAGCCACCCGGGCGGCTACCGCGAGCTCTCCGGCCGCGAGGTCGAGGTCCTGCGCCTCGTCGCCGAGGGCCAGTCCAACAAGGCCATCGGCGTCTCGATGGGCCTGTCCGCCCTGACCGTCAAGTCCCACCTGGCCCGGATCGCCCGCAAGCTGGGCACCGGCGACCGCGCCGGCATGGTCGCGGTGGCCCTCCGGACCGGGATCATCCACTGACCCCGGCGGGGCCGGCCCGCGGCCCCCGGTTACCTCCCCGGGCGACCCCCGGGAAGCACACCCGGGGGTCGCGCGGGTTTCCACCCCGTGTACGTGGCGCGCCCGTCGACGGAACGTTCCGGCGACGGGCGCGCCGCATACACGGATACCCTTGACCGGTGACCGACGCCCAAGAGACCGCAGCACACCTGCGCACCACCACCGGGGGCGGCCCCCCGGACGACGTCGTTGTTCCGTCCGATGGGCTGCCGATCCCCTTGCTCGAACCCCGCGACGGGATCCCTCCGGTGGTCGCGGACGACGAGGCCCTCGCCCGGGTCGTCGCGGCCTTCGCCGCGGGCACCGGGCCGGTGGCCGTCGACGCCGAACGCGCCTCCGGCTACCGGTACGGCCAGCGCGCCTACCTGGTCCAGCTCCGCCGGGAGGGGGCCGGGTCCGCGCTGATCGACCCCGTCGGCTGCCCGGACCTGTCCGGGCTCGGCGAGGCGCTGTCCGGCACCGAGTGGATCCTCCACGCCGCCACCCAGGACCTGCCCTGCCTGCGGGAAATAGGCATGGTCCCCACCACCCTCTTCGACACCGAGCTGGCCGGCCGGCTGGCCGGGTTCCCCCGGGTGGGGCTGGGCGCCATGGTCGAGAGCGTGCTCGGCTACGCCCTGGAGAAGGGGCACTCGGCGGTCGACTGGTCCACCCGCCCGCTGCCGGAGCCGTGGCTGCGCTACGCCGCGCTGGACGTGGAGCTGCTGGTCGACCTGCGCGACGCGCTGGAGAAGGAGCTGGACCGGCAGGGCAAGCTGGAGTGGGCCCGGCAGGAGTTCGAGGCCATCGCCGCGGCGCCGCCGGCCGCGCCGCGCAAGGACCCGTGGCGGCGGACCTCGGGCATGCACAAGGTGCGGCGGCGCCGCCAGATGGCGGTCGTGCGCGAGCTGTGGGAGACGCGGGACCGGATCGCCCAGCGGCGGGACGTCTCGCCCGGCAAGGTGCTGAGCGACGCGGCGATCGTCGAGGCGGCGCTGGCCGTCCCGGCGAACGTGCACGCGCTGTCGGCGCTGCCGGGGTACGGGCCCCGGATGGGGCGGCGGCAGCTGGAGCAGTGGATGGCCGCGGTGGACCGGGCGCGGGCCCTGCCGGAGGCGGAGCTGCCGCAGCCGGGGGCGGCGCCTTCGGGGCCGCCGCCGCCGCGGTCCTGGGCCGACAAGGACCCGGCCGCCGCGGCCCGCCTCGCGGCGGCGCGCACCGCCGTGTCCGCGCTGGCGGAGCGGCTGAACCTGCCGCAGGAGAACCTGGTCACGCCGGACACGGTGCGGCGGCTGTGCTGGGAGCCGCCGGCGGTGCTCTCCGGGGACTCGGTCGCCGCGGCCCTGGCGGCGCACGGCGCCCGCCCCTGGCAGATCGAACAGGCCACCCCCACCCTCCTGACCGCCCTCACGAACCCCACCTGACCCCGACCCCGGGGCCCCACCCGACCCCGGGCCGGGTCCGGCCCCGGCTCCGCCATGCACGCCGGGGCAACGCCGCTCGAGCCGGATCAGCCCGGCCGGGTCCCGCCCCGCGAGCCGGCTCCGCGGGGCACACCCAGCCCCGCCGGCGATTGAGGCGCGGGGAACGGGGCAGAGCCCCGTATGCCCCAGCGAAGCGCTACCCGCGCGGCAACGGCTCCGCCCGACCCCGCTCGAACGCCGCTCGGGCTGCGAGCCCGCCCCCGGCTCGCCATGCGCCCCACGGCACCCCCGCCCCCTCAAACGCCGCTCGGGCCGGCTCGGCCCGGCCGGGTCCGACCCCGCGAGCCGGCTCCACGGGGGCGCCGGCGGTGTGACCTTCGCCGCTGTTCGGGCCGGGGGTGTGCACATCAGTTACCCGCAAGTAGCATGACGGGTGAGCGAGCGCTCAGGAGTCTGGGCCGCCTCGCCGCGCAGCAGTGCCATCCCGCACCTGGAGGAGAGCCAACGTGCCTCGTACCGTCAGGGACGTCGTCTTCGTCGACGGCGTCCGCACCCCGTTCGGCAAGGCGGGCCCGAAGGGCATCTACCACGAGACCCGCGCCGACGACCTCGTCGTGAAGGCGATCCGGGAGCTGCTGCGCCGCAACCCGGACCTCGACCCGAAGAAGATCGACGAGGTCGCGATCGCCGCCACCACGCAGATCGGCGACCAGGGCCTGACCCTGGGCCGGACGGCGGGCATCCTGGCCGGGCTGCCGCAGTCCGTGCCCGGCTACTCCATCGACCGCATGTGCGCGGGCGCGCTGACCGCCGTCACCGCCGTCGCCGGCGGCGTGGCCTTCGGTGCGTACGACGTCGCCGTCGCCGGCGGTGTCGAGCACATGGGCCGCCACCCCATGGGCGAGGGCGTGGACCCGAACCCGCGGTTCGTGAGCGAGAAGCTCGTCGACGAGTCCGCCCTCTTCATGGGCATGACCGCCGAGAACCTGCACGACCGCTACCCGGCCATCACCAAGCAGCGCGCCGACGAGTACGCCGTGCGCTCGCAGGAGAAGGCCGCCAAGGCGTACGCGGACAACAAGATCCAGCCCGACCTGGTGCCGATCTCCGTCCGCCGCACCAACCCGGACGCCGGCGAGACCGGCTGGGGCCTGGTCACCGCCGACGAGCCGATGCGTCCGGGGACCACGATCGAGAACCTGACCGGCCTGAAGACGCCCTTCCGCGTCCACGGCCGCGTCACCGCCGGCAACGCCGCGGGCCTCAACGACGGCGCCACCGCCGCGCTGATCGCGTCCGAGGACTTCGCCCGCGAGAACGGCCTGCCGGTCAAGATGCGCCTGGTCTCGTACGCCTTCGCCGGCGTCGAGCCCGAGGTGATGGGCTACGGCCCGATCCCGGCCACCGAGAAGGCCCTCGCCCAGGCCGGCCTGTCCATCGAGGACATCGGCCTGTTCGAGATCAACGAGGCCTTCGCCGTCCAGGTCCTCGCCTTCCTGGAGCACTACGGCATCGCCGACGACGACGCCCGCGTCAACCAGTACGGCGGCGCCATCGCGTTCGGCCACCCGCTGGCCTCCTCCGGCGTCCGCCTGATGACGCAGCTGGCCCGCCAGTTCGAGGAGCAGCCGCACGTCCGTTACGGCCTGACCACCATGTGCGTCGGCTTCGGCATGGGCGCCACGGTCATCTGGGAGAACCCGCACCACAAGGACGCCGGAGGCGACAAGTGAGCACCACCGCTGAGCTTCTCAAGGGCGCGGCCGAGCTGTTCCCCGACGAGGTCGTGACCCAGGCGCACGTGCGCCACCTCGACCTGCCGTTCGGCGCCGGGCGCTTCGCGCTGATCACGCTGGACAACGGCTTCGACCACACCAAGCCGACCACCTTCGGCCCGCAGTCCCTCGCCAACCTGAACGCGGCGATCGACCAGGTCGAGCAGGAGGCCGCGGACGGCTCGATCGTCGGCGTCGGCCTGACCGGCAAGCCGTTCATCTTCGCGGTCGGCGCCGACCTCAAGGGCGTCGAGCTGCTGAAGAAGCACGAGGAGGCCCTGGCCATCGGCAAGGGCGGCCACGACGTCTTCAAGCGCCTGTCCGCGCTGGCCGTGCCGACCTTCGCGTACTACAACGGCGCGGCGATGGGCGGCGGTGTCGAGGTCGGTCTGCACTGCACCTACCGCACCGTCTCCAAGGCCATCCCGGCGTTCTCGCTGCCCGAGGTCTTCCTCGGCCTGGTCCCCGGCTGGGGCGGCTGCGCCATCCTGCCGAACCTGATCGGCGCCGAGCGCGCGGTCTCGGTGATCATCGAGAACTCGCTCAACCAGAACAAGCAGCTGCGCGGCAAGCAGGTCTTCGAGCTCGGCATCGCCGACGCGATCTTCGAGGGCGCCGACTTCCTGGAGCAGTCCCTGCTGTGGACCGCCAAGGTCCTCAAGGGCGAGACCGAGGTCGTCCGCGCGGAGGTCGACCGCGGCGAGGCCTGGGACGCGGCCGTCGCCAAGGGCCGGTTCGTCGCCGACTCCAAGGTGCACGGCGCGGCCCCGGCCGCCTACCGCGCCCTGGACATCATCGCCGCCGCCAAGGACGGTGACCTGCAGGCCGGCTTCGACGCCGAGGACCAGGCCCTGGCCGACCTCATCATGGGCGGCGAACTGCGCTCCGGCATCTACGCGTTCAACCTGGTCCAGAAGCGCGCCAAGCGCCCGGCCGGCGCCCCGGACAAGAACCTGGCGCGCCCGGTCACCAAGGTCGGCGTGGTCGGCGCGGGCCTGATGGCCTCGCAGCTGGCGCTGCTGTTCCTGCGCCGCCTGGAGGTGCCGGTGGTCCTCACCGACATCGACCAGGAGCGCGTGGACAAGGGCGTGGGCTACGTCCACGCCGAGATCGAGAAGCTGCTCGGCAAGGGCCGGATCAACCAGGACAAGGCCAACCGCCTCAAGGCCCTGGTGACCGGCGTCCTGGACAAGGCCGAGGGCTTCGCGGACGCGGACTTCATCATCGAGGCCGTGTTCGAGGAGATGTCGGTCAAGCAGAAGGTGTTCGCGGAGGTCGAGGCGGTCGCCCCGGCGCACGCGATCCTCGCCACCAACACCTCCTCGCTGTCGGTGTCGGAGATGGCCTCCAAGCTCCAGCACCCGGAGCGCGTGGTCGGCTTCCACTTCTTCAACCCGGTCGCGATCCTCCCGCTGCTGGAGATCGTCCGCGGCGAGAAGACCGACGACGCCTCGCTGGCCACCGCGTTCGGTGTCGCCAAGAAGCTGAAGAAGACCGCGGTCCTCACCAAGGACGCCCCGGCGTTCGTCGTGAACCGCATCCTGACCCGCTTCATGGGCGAGATCCAGAACGTCATCGACGAGGGCACCCCGGTGGTCACGGCGGAGAAGGCGATCGAGCCGCTCGGCCTGCCGATGTCCCCGCTGGTGCTGCTGGAGCTGGTCGGCCCGGCCATCGGTCTGCACGTCTCCGAGACCCTGAACCGCGCCTTCCCGGAGCGCTTCACGGTCTCCCCCAACCTGAAGGCGGTCGTCGAGGCCGGCAAGCGCGGCTTCTACGTCTACGACTCCGGCAAGCCGGAGCTGGACCCGGAGGTCGCCGCCCTCCTGAAGCAGGGCGACACCGTCCTGACCGAGGAGCAGGTGCGGGCCCGCGTCCTGGACGCGGTGGCGCAGGAGATCGGTCTGATGCTGGAGGAGGGTGTCGTGGCCGAGGCCCAGGACATCGACCTCTGCCTCATCACCGGCGCGGGCTGGCCGTTCCACCTGGGCGGCATCACCCCGTACCTGGACCGTGAGGGCGTCTCGGAGCGGGTGAACGGCAAGAAGTTCCTCGCCCCCGGTCTGGCGAGCGTCCCGGTCTGATCCGGACGGCTCCGCAGCCGTGAAGGCCGGTGCCGCACCGCCCCCGTGGGTGGTGCGGCACCGGCCACGCGCCTTTGCGGCGTGTGACGTTGACCACCCGGCGAGACGGCCGATCTCCCGTTCGAGGCGAAAATCTGCCTATAGTTCAGCGGCATTCGGCCGGTCGTGCCGGCTGCCATCCGACCCAGGGCCCCGAGGATTCGAGCAGTATGACCCAAGAGACCGCCGTACGCAGCCGTCGGAAGACCGGAGGGCGGGGGGTACGCCGGACCAGGTCCCGCGGCCGTCGCGCTCTGAAGATCTTCGGTCTGGTGGTCGCCCTGCTCGTGCTCGGCGGCGCCGGCGCCGGCTGGTGGATGTACAGCCACCTCAACGGCAACATCGACAGCGTCGACCTGGACCAGGCGATCGGCGACGACCGCCCGGAGAAGGTGGCCACCGGCGCCCGGAACGTCCTGGTCATCGGCTCCGACTCACGGGCCGGCGCCAACGGCGACCTCGACCACGGCAACGTGAGCGGCGCCCGCTCCGACACCACCATGCTGGTGCACATACCCGAGGGCCGGGCCAAGGCCACCGCGGTCAGCATCCCGCGCGACACGCTCATCACCCGGCCCGACTGCAAGGACGGTGACGGCAAGACCGTCCCCGGCCAGAAGCGCGCCATGATCAACGGCGTTCTCGGCGTCGGCGGCCCGGCCTGCGTGGTCAAGACCGTGGAGAAGCTGTCCGGCGTCCGCGTCGACCACTTCGTCCAGGTCGACTTCGCCGGCTTCAAGGGCCTGGTCGACGCGCTCGGCGGGGTCACCGTCAAGCTGGACCAGCCGATCAACGGTTCCAAGGGCGGCCTCCAGCTGGACGCCGGCGAGCACCGCCTGAACGGCGAGGACTCGCTGAAGTTCGTCCGGACCCGCTACGGCTACGGCGACGGCAGCGACCTCGGACGCATCGGTCTCCAGCAGCAGTTCATGATGGCCATGCTCTCCGAGATCAAGAAGCAGGACGCCTTCGGCAACCCGGCCCGCCTGTACAAGCTGGCCGACGCCGGCACCAAGTCCCTCACCACCGACTCCGAGCTGGCCTCCCTCACCTCGCTCGCGGACTTCGCGCAGAGCATGAAGGGCGTGGACCCGGCGACGATGGAGACCATCATGCTCCCCGTGGCGTACGACAAGACCGACCCGAACCGGGTGGTGGCCGCCGAGCCGCAGTCCACCCAGCTCTGGGAGGCGCTGCGCAACGACACCGCGATCCCGGCCTCGGCGAAGAAGTCGCCGGCCAAGGGCGGCTCCTGACGGGAGCTCCCCCGGCCGGCGACCGCGCCGGTCGGACGTGCGGATCCTTCGCCAAGGCCCTGCCTCAGACGCCCGGAGCGGGCGGCTGGGGCGGGGCCTTCGGCACTCCGGCCTCCGTCCGTTCCAGGCCCTTGCCCAGCCGGCTGTGCCCTCGGCTGTAGAGGAAGTAGACGACGAACCCGATCGCCATCCAGATGCCGAACCGGAGCCAGGTGTCGGCCGGCAGGTTGAGCATCAGCCACAGCGAGGCCAGGATCGAGACGATCGGCAGCACCGGCACCCACGGAGTGCGGAACGAGCGGTGCAGGTCCGGGCGGGTGCGCCGCAGGATGATCACGCCGAGCGCGACCACCACGAACGCGAACAGGGTGCCGATGTTGACCAGTTCGGCGAGCTTCTCCAGGCTGGTGAACCCCGCCAGGAAGGCGATGGCCACGCCGAGCAGGATGGTCGCCCGGTACGGGGTGCGGTACTTCGGGTGGGTGACGGAGAAGACGCGCGGCAGCAGGCCGTCGCGGCTCATCGCGAAGAACACCCGGGTCTGGCCGAGCAGCAGGATCATCGAGACGGTGATCAGGCCGACGGCGGCACCCAGACTGATGGCGCCGGCGAAGAACGGCTGGCCCACCGACTTGAAGGCCTCGGCGAGCGGGGCCGTCGGCGACATCTGCGTGTAGTGCTGCATGCCGGTGACCACCAGGGTCACCGCGACGTAGAGCACGGTGCAGATGAGCAGCGAGCCCAGGATGCCGCGCGGCATGTCCCGCTGGGGGTTCTTGGTCTCCTCGGCGGCCGTCGCCACGACGTCGAAGCCGATGAAGGCGAAGAACACCAGCGCGGCCGCGGTGAAGATGCCCATGACACCGAAGTTGGTGGGCTCGTAGCCGAACATCAGCTGGACCAGCGGCGCGTGCCAGCCGCTGACCGTCTCCGCCTGCGGCTGGGCCGGCGGGACGAACGGCGAGTAGTTGTCGGCCTTGATGAAGAACAGGCCCGCGACGATCACCAGGAGCACCACGGTCACCTTGATGGCGACGACGATCGCGGTGATCCGGGCCGAGAGCTTGGTGCCGACGACCAGCACCGCGGTCAGCGCCAGGACCAGCAGGAAAGCCAGCAGGTCGAAGCTGCCGCCGGCGTCCGGTCCGGACAGCGCGACGGGCATCTCCCAGCCCAGGTTGGTCTCCATCAGGTGGCGCACGTAGCCGGACCAGCCGACCGCCACCACCGCGGTGCCGAGGGCGAACTCCAGCACCAGGTCCCAGCCGATGATCCAGGCGGGCAGCTCGCCGATGGAGGCGTAGCTGAAGGTGTAGGCCGACCCGGCGACCGGGACGGTCGACGCGAACTCGGCGTAGCAGAGGGCAGCGAGGGCGCACACCACGCCCGCCGCCACGAAGGACAGGGCGGTGGCGGGTCCCGCGTTGTTGCGGGCCGCGATGCCCGTGAGGACGAAGATGCCGGTGCCGATGATGACGCCGACGCCGAAGATCGTGAGGTCCCAGGCGGACAGGGACTTCCGCAACTGGTGTTCGGGCTCTTCCGTATCGCGGATGGACTGCTCCACCGACTTCGTACGGAAGGGACTGTTCAGACTCGTACGCACGGGCACACCTCCGAACGGGGCCCCCACTCGGTGAGGGGGCGCCGGCACGCGAACGGGCCGGGCGGATCACCCACTCAAGGATGATCCTCCCGGCCCGGAGCCTGCAACAGGACGGCCTTCCGGCCGGCGCCCGCGACTCAGTCCACGGTGGCCGCCGGCTCGTCCTCGTAGCGGCCGTCCAGCTTCGCCACCAGGCCCGTGACCTGCCGCGCGATGTCCGGGGCGGTCAGCCCGATCTCCGCCAGGATCTCCTTGCGGAGGGCGTGGTCGAGGAACCTCTGCGGGATGCCGAAGTCGCGCAGCGGCACGTCCACGCCCGCGTCCCGCAGGGCCTGCGAGACGGCGGATCCGACACCGCCGGCGCGGCCGTTGTCCTCGACGGTGATGACCACGCGGTGCCGCTCGGCGAGCGGGGCCAGCGCCTCGTCCACGGGCTTCACCCAGCGCGGGTCGACCACGGTGGAGGAGATGCCCTGCTTGTCGAGGAGGTCGGCGACCTCCAGGCACATCGGGGCGAACGCGCCGACCGAGACGACGAGCACGTCGGGGCGGTCGACCTCGGGGGAGGGCTCGCGCAGCAGGTCCATGCCGCCGATGCGGCCGACGGCCGGGACGGCCGGGCCGACGACGCCCTTGGAGAAGCGGACCACGGTCGGGGCGTCCTTGACCTCGACGGCCTCCCGCAGCTGGGCGCGGAGCTGCTCGGCGTCGCGCGGGGCGGCGAGCCGCAGGCCCGGGACCACCTGGAGGATGGACATGTCCCACATGCCGTTGTGGGAGGCGCCGTCGTCACCGGTGACGCCCGCGCGGTCGAGCACGAAGGTGACCCCGCACTTGTGCAGGGCGACGTCCATGAGGACCTGGTCGAAGGCGCGGTTGAGGAAGGTGGCGTACACGGCGAAGACCGGGTGGACTCCGCCGCTGGCCAGGCCGGCGGCGGAGGTGGCGCCGTGCTGCTCGGCGATGCCGACGTCGTAGATCCGGTCCGGGAAGGCCTCGGCGAACTTGTTGAGGCCGACCGGGTGGAGCATGGCGGCGGTGATGCCGACGACGTCCGGGCGCTCGTGGCCGATCCTGACCATCTCGTCGGCGAAGACGGAGGTCCAGCTGGCGGCGGCGGTCTTGACCGGCAGGCCGGTGTCCGGGTGGATCACGCCGACGGCGTGGAAGCGGTCGGCCTCGTGCTCCAGGGCCGGGGTGTAGCCGCGGCCCTTCTGGGTGAGGCAGTGGACGATGACCGGGCCGCTGAACCGCTTGGCGCGGGTGAGGGCGGACTCCAGGGCCTCGATGTCGTGGCCGTCGATGGGGCCGATGTACTTCAGGCCCAGGTCCTCGAACATGCCTTGGGGGGCGATGAAGTCCTTCAGGCCCTTCTTGGCGCCGTGCAGGGTCTCGTACAGCGGCTTCCCGACGACCGGGGTGCGCTCCAGGATGTCCTTGCCGCGGGCCAGGAAGCGCTCGTAGCCGTCGGTGGTGCGCAGGGTGGCCAGGTGGTCGGCGAGGCCGCCGATGGTCGGCCCGTAGGAGCGCTCGTTGTCGTTGACGACGATGACCAGCGGGCGGTCCTTGGCGGCGGCGATGTTGTTGAGGGCCTCCCAGGCCATGCCGCCGGTGAGGGCGCCGTCGCCGATGACGGCGGCGACGTGGTGGTCCTCGCGGCGGAGCACCTGGTTGGCCTTGGCGAAGCCGTCGGCCCAGCCCAGCAC
The DNA here is from genome assembly GCF_042900645.1 of Streptomyces sp. NPDC012888. Classification (NCBI taxonomy): domain Bacteria; kingdom Bacillati; phylum Actinomycetota; class Actinomycetes; order Kitasatosporales; family Streptomycetaceae; genus Streptomyces; species Streptomyces sp. NPDC012888. The sequence goes on from NZ_JBIBBM010000002.1 coordinate 311,706, forward strand.
GGTGGAGGCGTGCGAGTTCTCGATGACATCGTGGTCGGACTCGGCGCGCGAGGGGTAGCCGGAGAGGCCGCCCTTGGTGCGCAGGCCGGTGAAGTCCTGGCGGCCGGTGAGCAGCTTGTGCACGTAGGCCTGGTGCCCGGTGTCGAAGAGGATCTTGTCCTTCGGGGACTCGAAGACCCGGTGCAGGGCGATGGTCAGTTCGACGACGCCGAGGTTGGGGCCGAGGTGCCCGCCGGTCTTGGAGACCGCGTCGACGAGGAAGGACCTGATCTCCGTCGCCAGCTGGTTCAGCTGGTCCGGGCTGAGCCGGTCCAGATCGCGCGGTCCCTTGATGCGGGTCAGCAGCACCCGTGCCTCCTTGCAGTTGCTTGCTGGTCGTCCGAGTCTAATGTTCCGCCGGAGCGGTGCGTCATCGGGCGGTCCCGAGTGTGTGACGTCCCTGTCATGACTGCGCCCCCGGCCGGCCGTCCACACGCCTCGTCCGGGTGGTCGTCCGCACGGACGTGCCCGGCCCCGCCGGGTGGCGGAGCCGGGCACATGGGACCGGGAGGGCCGGGCGTCAGGCGCGGCCCGCGGTCTTCTGCGTCTTGCGCGTGACCGAGTCGATCACCACGGTGGCCAGCAGGACCGCGCCCGTGATCATGTACTGGATCGGGGTGGCGATGCCCTGCAGGGCGAGACCGTACTGGATGGACGTGATGACCATGACACCGAGGAGGGCGTTCCAGGTGCGGCCGCGGCCGCCGAAGAGGCTGGTGCCGCCGATCACGGCCGCCGCGATCACGTTCATCAGCAGGTCGCCGGCGCCGGCGCTCTGGTTCGCCGCCGCGATCTTGGAGGCCCAGAACAGGCCGCCGACGGCCGCGAAGGTGCCGGCGATGGCGAAGACCGCGATGCGGATGCCGGCCACGTTGATGCCCGCGCGGCGGGAGGCCTCGACGCTGCCGCCGAGCGCGAAGACCTTGCGGCCGAAGCCGGTGCGGCGCAGCAGGAAGTCGGTACCGACCAGGACGACCAGGAAGAGCAGCACCGCCAGCGGCAGGCCCTTGTACTGGTTGAAGACGGCGGCCGCGCCGAAGGCGATCACGGCCAGCAGCCCGCTGCGCAGCAGGATCTCGCTCAGCGGCCGGGAGGGCACCCCGGCGGCGCTGCGGCGCCTGGCGTCCAGGAAGGAGCCCGCGAAGTACGCGCCCACGGCGACCACGGCCAGCCCGTAGGCCGCGGCCACGTCGCTGAAGTAGTACGTGGTGAGCTTGCCGACGACCCCGTCGGAGTCGAGGTTGATCGTGCCGCTGCTGCCGAGCAGCTGGAGCATGAAACCGGACCAGAACAGCAGGCCCGAAAGGGTGACGGCGAAGGCCGGTGCGCCGATCTTGGCGAAGAAGAAGCCGTGGAGGGCTCCGATCAGCGCGCCGCTGACGAGGGCGACGAGGACGGCGAGCCATTCGTTCATGCCGTGGGTGACGGCGAGGACGGCGACGATCGCGCCGGAGACGCCGCTCACCGATCCGACGGACAGGTCGATCTCGCCGAGCAGGAGCACGAAGATGATGCCGACGGCCATCATGCCGGTGGCGACCATCGTGACCGCGATGTTGTTGATGTTCTCGGCGGACAGGAAGTTCGCGTTCAGGCTCTGGAAGATCACGCAGATGACGGCCAGGCCGATGACGACCGGGAGGGAGCCCAGGTCGCCGGCGCGCATCTTGCGCTTGAACTCGTGCAGGTAGCCGGCCAGGCCCTCCTCGCGGACCAGGAGCCGCGGGTCGACGGCGGGTACGGCGGCGACGGGGATCTCGTCCGCGACGGTGGCCGGACCGGGCACCTCGGAGCCGACGGGCGTGTGTTCGGTGCTCACTTGCGAGCCTCCCCGGTGCGCGCCGCCCGGCGGGTCACGGCGTTGTCCGTGGCGCCCGTGATGGCGGAGATGATCTCTTCCTGCGAGGTGTCGGCGACCTTGAAGACGCCGTTGTTGCGGCCGAGCCGCAGGACGGCGACGCGGTCGGCGACGGCCTTGACGTCGGCCATGTTGTGGCTGATGAGGATGACCGCGTGGCCACGCTCGCGCAGCCGTTCGACCAGGTCGAGGACCTGGGCGGTCTGCTCCACGCCGAGGGCGGCGGTGGGCTCGTCGAGGATGACGAGCTTGGGCTCGCCGAGCATCGAGCGGGCGATCGCCACGGTCTGGCGCTGGCCGCCGGAGAGCGAGGCGATGGGGATCCGCACGCTGGGGATGCGGATGGAGAGGGTGGTGAGCAGCTCGCGGGCGCGGCGCTCCATCTCCACCTCGTCGAGGACGCCGCGGCGCTTGAGCTCGCGGCCCAGGAAGAGGTTGCCGACGACATCGATGTTGTCGCAGAGCGCCAGGTCCTGGTAGACGGTGGCGATGCCGAGGTTCTGGGCGTCGTGGGGCTTGCCGATCGAGACCGGGCGGCCCTCCCACTCGATGACGCCGTCATCGATGGGGTGGACGCCGGCGATCGTCTTGACCAGCGTGGACTTGCCGGCGCCGTTGTCGCCGACGAGGGCGACCACCTCGCCTGAGTGGATCTCGAGTTCTACGTCGGTGAGGGCCTGGACGGCACCGAACCGCTTCGAGACCCCTCGCAACGCCAGCACGGGCGCAGCGGACACGTGAATCATCTCCTTCGCCGCCTGACCGGCGGGGATGCCTTGCATTAACGATTCTGCACCGGCGCCCCGCGGATGGCGGGAGTATGAGGGGCGGGGCGCCGGCCGAGGGGGGCGCGGGCCCCTGGGGGCCCGCGGCGGGTCGGACGTGCTACTTGAGGCCGGCGGCGGCGCAGGCGGCCGCGTACTTGTCGGCGCAGATCTCGTCGACCGTGTAGACGCCGTCCTTGACGACGGTGTCCTTGATGTTGGCCTTGGTGAGCGAGACGACCGGGATCAGGACGGACGGGACGCCCTTGGCGGTGGCGCTGTCCACCTTGGAGGTGGCGACGGAGTCGAGCTTCTCGCCCTTGGCGAGGGCGACGGCCATCTTCGCGGCGGCCTCGGCCTCCGGCGCGTACGGCTTGTAGACGCTCATGTACTGCTCGCCGGCGACGATGCGCTGCACGCCCGCGAGTTCGGCGTCCTGGCCGGTGACGGGGGGCAGCGGGGAGACGCCGGCGGCCTTGAGGGCGGTGATGATGCCGCCGGCCATGCCGTCGTTGGCGGAGTACACGCCGACGATCTTGTCCTTGCCGAGGGCCGAGATGGCCGCCGCCATGTTGGTGTTGGCGTTCTCGGGCTTCCACTCGACGGTGTCGTACTCCTTGCCGACCTGCACCTTGCCGTCGAGCACGGAGTGCGCGCCCTTCTTGAAGAGCGCGGCGTTCGGGTCGGTGACCGAACCGTTCATCATGACGACCTGGCCGGAGGAGGCCTTGTCGCCGAGCGCCTCCAGCAGGGCCTTGCCCTGGACCTTGCCGACCTCCTCGTTGTCGAAGGAGGTGTAGGCGTCGATCGGGCCCTCGGCGAGGCGGTCGTAGGCGACGACCGGGATACCGGCGTCCTTGGCCCGCTTGACGGCGCCGGCGACGGCCTTGGCGTCCACCGCGTCCAGGATGATGACGTTCACCTTGTTGGTGATCATCGTGTCGACCTGGGAGTTCTGGGCCGTGGCGTCCTGCTTGGCGTTGGCGTAGACGACCTCGCCCTTGCCGCCGGTGAGCTCGGCGACCTTCTTCTCGATCAGCGGCTTGTCGAACTTCTCGTAACGCGCGGTCTGGTTCTCCGGAAGCAGCAGACCGATCTTGATCGCGTCTCCGGCGGCGGCCGTGGAGTCCTTCGGCTTCTCGCCGGCCTCCTTGGCGCTGCCACAGGCGGCGAGCGAGGCGGCCATTGCGGTGGCGGCGACGGCTACGGCGGCTCTACGCATACGCGAGTTCATTGGTTGAACCTCCCTGACGAGGCCGCAACACTGCGGCCGAGGTGGATGTGAGTCAACCCCGGCCGCAAGTTTGTCGTCAAGGAGTGAATCCTTAACGAGATGACAACGGTGCCATCCGTTATCTAACTGAAGACAACACGGATGGAGCCCTCTCGGCGCCCAACTGGCCGAGCAAAAGCGTCGAATCACCCATCTCGCTCAGGACGAGGGCCAGCGCGCCCAGCACCTCGGCCCGCCCGCCCAGCGACCCCGTCAGCACGGACAACTGCCGGGCCGCGCTGGGGATCGCGTACCTCCCGACGGATTCACGGATGGGAGCCAGCACGAGTTCACCCGCCTCGGCCAGGGAACCGCCCAGCACCACCCGGCTCGGGTTCAGGAGGTTGCACAGGCTGGCCACGCCGCTGCCCACGTGCCGCCCCACGTCGGTGATGACGCGCCGGCAGCCGGGGTCCCCGTCCCGGGCCAGCTCGACCACCCGTTCCATCGTCAACTCCGGGCCATGGCTGCCCTGGAGCAGCGGCAGCACGTAGCGGGCCGCGGCGAAGGTCTCCAGGCAGCCGCGGTTGCCGCAGCGGCACACCGGGCCGGACTCGTCCAGCGTGATGTGCCCGATCTCGCCCGCGGTGCCACCCGGGCCCCGGTAGATCTGCCCGTTGATGACCAGGCCGGCGCCGACGCCGCTGGCCACCTTGATGTACGCCAGGTCCTTGACCCCGCGGCCGCTCCCCCAGACCAGCTCGCCCAGGGCGCCGAGGTTGGCGTCGTTGTCCACGTACACCGGAACGCCCAGGCGCCGGGACAGCTCGTCACGCGGGTTGATCCCGGCCCAGCCCGGCAGGATCGCGGTCGAGCCCAGCGTGCCGGACTCCACGTCGATCGGGCCCGGCACGCCCAGGCCCACGCCGATGATCTTGTCCCGGCCCACGCCTATCTCCTCGACCAGGCGCCCGACCAGCACTTCCGCCCGGTCGAACCCGTCCGTCCAGGAGGCGTCCACGTCCAGCGGCTCGGCCTCCTCGGCCAGCACCCGGTGGGCCAGGTTGCCGACCGCCACCCGCAGGTGGGTGTGGCCGAAGTCCACGCCGATCACGATGCCCGCGTCCCCGCTGAGCGAGACGGACCTCGCCCGCCGCCCGCCGGCCGAGGTCGGGGTGACCTCCACGGTCCCGCCGTCCTTCAGCTCCCGGACGATATTGGAGACCGTGGCCGCCGAGAGTCCGGTGGTCCGGGCGATCTCCGCCTGTGTCAGCGAACCGGCGAGCCGTACCGCCCGTACGACCCGTTCGAGGTTCGCGCGGTGCAACGACGACTGCGAACCCGGAGTCTCGACCACTGCTCACTCCTGCCATCTCTCCAACTTGTGAACCCTAAGTCGAGCGTTTGCCATGTCCGACGTCAAGAGGAAGCAGCCAGAAGTACGAGAGATGGAATGTCCGGGTTCGTGTTACGGTCGCTGAGGCGCCGTCCTTCTGAGGCCTTCCCGGCCGGACGGGCGCCCCAGACGGCAGCGCGACGCGAGGAGGTGTTCGGGATGAGTCCCGACCGAAGTTCCCGCCGCGCCTCCGCCGGCCGATCCTGACCGCACGCCGTCCGCTCCACCTTTCCCTTCCTTCCGCACGCCCTGACGCGGCCGGACGCGCTCCGGCATGCCCGCGGGCCTGCGACACAGCCATGCCGATCCGCGGGAGCCGACCGTAACGGGCCGCCCCGGCGCATCCATGATCACTCTGCGTGACCGCGCGGCTCCGTGCTGCCCGGACGCGCCAGAGGGAGGTTCACGTCATGACCATGCTCACCCCCCGTACGCCCACTCCGCTCGCACCGCCGGGCCGCTCCCGGCGCGAGCGCCGGGCCGCCGAACTCCAGGCCCGCACCCGCGCCGTCGCCGGGCGGCTCGCCGGCATCAGCGCGAGCCCCACCGTCAAGGTCCTCCAGGACCACGACACCTCCCCGCACGGCCTGACCGACGCCGAGGCCGCGCGCCGCCTGGAGGCGCACGGCCCGAACGCCGTCGCCCGCGAGCGGACCCCGCACTGGTCCGTCCAGCTGGCCAAGGCCTTCTGCAACCCCTTCATCGCGGTCCTGGTCTTCCTGGCCGCCGTCATGTACGCGCAGGACCCGGCCGACCCGGGTGTGGTCATCCTGTCCACCATGGTGGCCGTCAGCGGCCTGCTCCGCTTCTGGCAGGAACACCGTTCCGGCCGGGCCGCCGAAGCCCTGAAGGAGCTCGTCACCACCACCTGCGCGGTCCAGCGGCGCGCCACGACCGGCGCCGCGCCCGCAACGTCCGAGGTGCCGATGTCCCAGGTGGTGCCGGGCGACGTGGTCAGGCTCGCGGCGGGCGACCTGATCCCGGCCGACCTGCGGCTGCTCACCGCCAAGGACCTGATGGTCAGCCAGGCGGCACTGTCGGGCGAGTCCCTGCCGGTAGCCAAGGCCGACACTCCCCCTCGCCCCACCGGAGGGACCACCGGGCCCGACGACGGGGGGCAGCGCGCGACCACCGACCCCGTGGAGGCCGGCAACCTGGCGCTGACGGGCACCTCGGTGACCTCCGGCACCGCCACCGGAGTGGTCGTCGCCACCGGCGGGGACACCTACTTCGGCTCCATGGCCGGCTCCCTGGTGGGCGAGCGCCCGCAGACCAACTTCGACACCGGCGTGCGCCGGGTCAGCTTCCTGCTGATCCGCTTCATGCTGGTGATGGTGCCGGTGGTGTTCCTCGTCAACGGCATGACCAAGGGCGACTGGGACGAGGCGTTCCTGTTCGGCGTCGCCGTGGCGGTGGGCCTGACCCCGGAGATGCTGCCGATGGTCGTCTCGGCCAACCTCGCCCGCGGCGCGGTGGCCATGTCCAGGCGCAAGGTGGTCGTCAAGCGGCTCGACGCCATCCAGAACCTGGGCGCGATGGACGTCCTGTGCACCGACAAGACCGGCACCCTCACCGAGGACCGCATCGTCCTCGACCGCTACCTGGACGTGCGCGGAGACGACGACGGCGAGGTGCTGGAGTACGGCTACCTCAACGCGCACTTCCAGACCGGCCTGCGCAACCTGATGGACCAGGCGGTCATCGACCGCGTGAACGAGGCCGAGGAGGTTGTCGTCGACGCACGGTTCACGATGGTCGACGAGATCCCCTTCGACTTCGTCCGGCGGCGGATGTCCGTGGTCCTGAACCGCAACCACCTCGACGGCGTGGACGGCGGGGACGGCCGCCCCGAGCACGTCATGATCACCAAGGGGGCGGTCGAGGAGGTGCTCGACCAGTGCACCCACGTGGTCGACGGCGGCCGCAGGGTCGAGCTGACCGAGTCGGCGCGCCTGAGGGCCACGCTGACCGCCGTGCAGCACAGCCGGCAGGGCCTGCGGGTACTCGCCGTCGCCACCCGCACCATGGAGGAGCCGCGCGGGACGTACACCGTCGAGGACGAGGAGCGCCTGACCCTGGTCGGCTTCCTGGCCTTCCTCGACCCGCCGAAGGCCTCCGCGGCGGCCGCGCTGCGCGGCCTGGCCGCCAAGGGCATCGCGGTCAAGGTGGTCACCGGCGACAACGACCTGGTCGCGGCGCGGGTCTGCCAGGACGTCGGCATCGAGGTCGGGCAGGTCGTGCTCGGCCCCGAGACGGACGCGCTGGACGAGGCGGAGCTGCGCGCGCTGGCCGTCCGCACGACGGTGTTCGCCAAGGTCAACCCGGTGCAGAAGGCACGGATCGTGCGGGCCCTCCGGGCCGGCGGGCACACGGTGGGCTTCCTGGGTGACGGGATCAACGACGCCGCCGCGCTCCGGGACGCCGACGTGGGCATCTCGGTGGACACCGCGGTGGACATCGCCAAGGAGTCCGCGGACATCATCCTGCTGGAGAAGGACCTGACCGTCCTGGAGCAGGGCGTGGTGCAGGGCCGGACCACCTTCGGCAACACGATCAAGTACCTGAAGATGACCGCGTCGTCGAACTTCGGCAACGTGTTCTCGGTGCTGGTGGCGAGCGCGTTCATCCCGTTCCAGCCGATGCTCGCGATCATGCTGCTGGTGCAGAACCTGGTCTACGACATCGCCCAGCTGGCCACCCCGTGGGACCGGATGGACGAGGAGTACCTGCGCGAGCCGCGGAACTGGGACGCCCGGGGCATCGGCCGGTTCATGGTGACGATCGGGCCGATCAGCTCGCTCTTCGACATCGCCATGTTCGTGATCATGTGGCACGTGTTCGCCGCGAACACCGTCGCCGAGCAGTCGCTCTTCCAGACCGGCTGGTTCGTCGAGGGCCTGCTCTCCCAGACCCTGGTCGTGCACATGATCCGCACGCGGAAGGTGCCGTTCATCGGGTCCCGGGCCTCCTGGCCGGTGATGGCGGCGACGGTGGCGGCCGTGCTCACCGGGCTGTGGCTGCCGTTCTCGCCGCTGGCGGCCGCCCTCGGCTTCGTGCCGCTGCCGGTCTCGTATTTCCCGTGGCTGGCCGGCGTGCTCCTCGCGTACTGCGCCCTGACGCAGGCCGTGAAGACCTGGTACGTCCGCCGCTTCGGCACCTGGCTGTAGGCGGGCGGCGGCTACTTGAGGGTGGCCGAGGTCAGGCCGGCCTGGATCTGCCGCTGGAAGGAGAGGTAGACCACCAGCATGGGGATCATCGCGATCGTCACGCCGGCGAACAGCACCGGCAGGTCGGTCGCGTACCCCTGCTGCTGCTGGAGCTGGATCAGGCCCTGGGTGAGCAGGTAGCGCTCGGGGTCCGATCCGGTCTGCGGCTGCATCAGCACCGAGGGCAGGATGTACTGGTTCCACTGGCCGAGCGTGTTGAAGATCCCGACGCTGATCAGGCCGGGCTTGGCCATCGGGAGCATCACCTGGAAGAAGATCCGGGTGTCGGAGGCCCCGTCGATCACCGCCGCCTCGTGCACCGCCGTCGGCAGGGTGCGGAAGAAGGCGTGCATGAAGAAGACGGTGAACGGCATCGAGTAGGCGACGTACACCAGGATCAGGCCGTGGTAGGTGTTCAGCATGTCGAACCGCTTGACCATGAAGAACAGCGGCACCAGGGCCAGGAACACCGGGAACATCGCCCCGCTGACGAAGAAGTAGTAGAGGAACCGGTTCCCCGGGAAGGGGTAGCGGGCCAGTACGTACGCCGCCATCGAGCCGAGCAGCATGGTGAGCGGGACGGAGAAGGCCATCACGGCGACCGTGTTGGCGAAGTAGTCCCCGATGCCCTTGTCCCAGGCGCGGCCGAAGGCGTCGAGGTTCCAGTTCGAGGGCCAGCTGAGGGCGGAGCCGCCGATCTGGGCGTCCGTCTTGAAGGAGCCGAGCGCCAGCCAGACCAGCGGCAGGACGATCAGCAGGGCCCACACGGCCAGGAAGCCGTGGGAGAACACGTTCAGGACCGTGCCCTCGGAGCGGCGGTCCTCCGCGTCCCCGGGGCCGCGGCGGCCGCCCGCCCGTTCGGCGGCGGCCTCGCCCGGAGCCTTGATGACTGTGGTCATGGTGGGTCGTCTCCCGCTCTCGCTCGCTCTGGGCTGTCAGAACTCGATGCGCTCGCGGCGGGTGGCGCGCAGCGTGATCATCGAGAGGATCATGGTCAGGACGAGCATGACCACGCCCATGGCGCAGGCGTAGCCGCTCTTGCCGAAGTACAGGAAGTTGCGCATCAGGACGGTGGCCATGACCTCGCTGTGGTGGTCCGGGCCGCCGCCGAACTGGCCCGAGGTCATCGTGGAGACGAGGACGAACATGTCCATGGCGGCGATGCCCAGGTAGACCGCGGAGGTCTGCACGGAGTCCCACAGCAGGGGCAGGGTGACCTTGAAGAAGGTCTGGCCGCGCTTCGCGCCGTCGAGCAGGGCCGCCTCGTAGACGTCCTTGGGGATGGACTGCATGGCGGCGGAGAACAGCACCAGGTAGAAGCCGACGCCGTGCCAGACGACGACCAGCAGCAGGCACCACAGGACCAGGTTCGGTTCGTTGAGCCATTCGACCGGCCGCTGGGGGTCGACCAGCCCGATGCGGACGAGGAAACCGTTGAGCAGGCCGCCCTGGTCGCTGCGGTAGATGGCGCCGAACAGCACGGCGAGGATGGCCAGCGACAGGACCTGGGGGAAGAAGTAGACGATCTTGTAGAAGCCGGAGCCGCGTACGCCCTGGACGCCGCCGGCGCCGCCGCGGCCGCCCGCGTTCACCATGAAGGCGAAGAACAGGGCCAGCAGGATGGTGATGGCCGGGACGAACACCAGGAGCAGCAGGTTGTTCCAGAGGGCGCCGCGGAAGACCTCGTCGTTCATCAGGGCGGTGTAGTTGTCCACTCCGACGAAGTCGAAGACGGGCGACTGGCCGCTCCAGTCGGTGAACGAATAACCGAACGTCTGTACGTAGGGCCAGATGACGAAGGTCAGGTACAGCGCGAGGGGCGCGAAGAGGAATCCGGCGATGAATCCGGCGCGTCCCCTGCTCTGGGCTACTTGGCTCATGGTGTCCGTCCCTGCCGGTGTCAGCTGCGGCGGTTGTTCTTGGCGTTCGGGTCCTGGGCCGCCTTGTTCACCGCGGCCTGGCACCGCTTGATCCACTCCTTGGGCTGGATGCGCTTGGCCATCAGCTCATTGGACGCGTCCTGGATCGCCGTGTCCATCTCGCTGTACCAGTCGGGGTACAGGTAGTTGAACGTGCCGGTTCCGGCCGCCTTGACGGCCTCCACCGCCGACTGGGTGCCGGGCCGCAGCTTGACGCCCGGGTCCACGCCGTCCTTGACCACCGTGAGCGAGTTCGCCTGCTGGGCGAAGACGGTCGACCATTCGCGGGACAGCATCGAACGGACGAACTCCAGACCGCCCGGCTTGTTGGCGGCCTTCTCCGGCACGATGAAGGGCTCGCCGGCGCCGGCGCGGATGGCCTCGAAGGGCAGCTTGCTGCCCGCCAGCACCGGGACCGGCAGGAACTTCATGTCGAAGTCGTCCGGGGTCTGCTTCAGCTGCTCGTTCTCCAGCCAGGAGCCGGAGGGGATGAACGCCGCCTTGTACTGGTTCCAGGCCGTCTGTGACTCCGTGTGGGTGAGTCCGTTGGTGCCGGGCATCAGCAGGCCCCGCTCGACCACCTCGTACACCGCCTCGACGGCCTCCAGGGCGGCCGGGTTGTTCTCGAAGGCGTTCGGCTGGAGGTTGTCGATCGCCTTCATGGCCTCCAGACCGCCCTTCTTGGCGATCAGGTCCATGATCACGACGTTGATGTAGTACGGGTACTTGCCCTGGTGCGCCAGTCCCCCGATACCGGCCTCCTTGGCCTTGCCGCAGACGGCCAGGAACTCGTCCCAGGTCTTGGGCGGGGTCCAGCCCTTCTCCTTGAACAGCTTCCCGGAGTACCAGAAGCCGAACACCGTGTAGACGTAGTTGAGGGCGACGAACTTGCCGCCCTGCATGCCCTGTTCGACGGTGCCGGGGATCAGCATGTCCCGGACCTTCTTCGAGGGGTCGTCCAGCGAGGGCGCCTCCAGCACCGGCGTCAGGTCGGCCAGCTGGCCGGCCTTGAAGAGCACGTCGAGCTTGATCTTCTGGGCGCCGGAGTTGTCGACCACGTCCGGCGGGTTGCCGCCGTTGAACCGGGTCTGGAGCTTCCCGGTGATCTCCTGGGTGCCCAGGTGGGAGCTGGAGGTGCCCCACTTCTTGTCGAAGGCGGCCTCCCACGCCTTGGCGTAGTCGTCCCCGAAACCGCCCTTGAAGACGACGACGTCCAGCTTGCCGCCCTTGGCCACGCCGAAGGGGTTCTCCTTGGTGACCGCGGCCTTGTCCGGGCCCTTCGTGGAGGTGTCCTCGCCGCCGGAGGCGCAGGCGGACAGGAAGCTCATCGTCGGTACCGTGATCAGTCCGAGTGCCGCCGAGCGCTTGATCAGATCGCGACGGCCGAGGCCCTCACCAGTGGATCCCATGCTCATGTCCTCGCCTTCGTCAGAAGTGTGAAGGAGGCAGGAAATCCACGGCAGTTGCCGCGCCGCGGGCATCCCCGCAGGTCCCCGCCGTCCCCCGGCCCGGGGCCGCTCGTGGTGCGGTGACCCGGACGCGCACAGGTATAGTCCACTTCCGCTCGGGGCAGCAAGATCGGGCACAAGAATGGCCGAGGGCTTTTCCGAGTTGAGACCTGTCCGTCATCCGGCACCGCCGCCGCGAAAAGCGGAAGGGCCGCACCCCCTTAACGGGGATGCGGCCCTTTGGTGCCGCTGGGCGCGCTGCCGCGGCAAGCCGCGTCAGCAGTGTCGGCAGTGTCAGCCGCGGATGAGGTTCCGCAGCACGTACTGCATGATGCCGCCGTTGCGGTAGTAGTCCGCCTCGCCGGGGGTGTCGATGCGGACGACCGCGTCGAACTCCACGCCGGAGTCGGTGGTCACCTTGACGGTCCGCGGGGTGGTGCCGTCGTTGAGCTCCTCCACGCCGGTGATGGAGAAGGTCTCCTCGCCGGTCAGGCCCAGGGAGGCGGCCGAGGCGCCCTCCGGGAACTGCAGCGGGAGCACGCCCATGCCGATCAGGTTCGAGCGGTGGATGCGCTCGTAGGACTCGGCGATGACGGCCTTGACGCCGAGCAGCGCGGTGCCCTTGGCCGCCCAGTCGCGGGAGGAGCCGGAGCCGTACTCCTTGCCCGCCAGGATGACCAGCGGGATGCCGGCGGCCTGGTAGTTCTGGGAGGCGTCGTAGATGAAGGAGACCGGGGCGCCCTCGACGGTGAAGTCGCGGGTGAAGCCGCCCTCGGTGCCCGGCGCGATCTGGTTGCGCAGGCGGATGTTGGCGAACGTACCGCGGATCATGACCTCGTGGTTGCCGCGGCGGGAACCGTACGAGTTGAAGTCGCGGCGCTCGACGCCGTGCTCGGTGAGGTACTTGCCGGCCGGGGTGTCGGCCTTGATCGCACCGGCCGGGGAGATGTGGTCGGTGGTGACCGAGTCGCCCAGCTTCGCCAGCACGCGGGCGCCGGCGATGTCGGAGACCGGGGTGGTCTCCATGGTCATGCCCTCGAAGTACGGGGGCTTGCGGACGTAGGTGGACTGCGGGTCCCACTCGAAGGTGTTGCCGGTCGGGATCGGCAGCGCCTGCCACTGGGCGTCGCCCGCGAAGACGTCCTGGTAGGACTTGTTGAACATGTCCTCGCCGATGGCGTTGGCGACGACGTCGTTGACCTCGGCCTCGGTCGGCCAGATGTCCTTCAGGAAGACCGGGTTGCCCTCGGTGTCGGTGCCGATGGCGTCCTTGGTGATGTCCACCTTCATGGAGCCCGCGATGGCGTACGCGACGACCAGCGGCGGGGAGGCCAGGTAGTTCATCTTGACGTCGGGGTTGATCCGGCCCTCGAAGTTGCGGTTGCCGGAGAGCACCGAGGTGACCGCGAGGTCGTGCTCGTTGATCGCCTTCGAGATCTCCTCGTCCAGCGGACCGGAGTTGCCGATGCAGGTGGTGCAGCCGTAGCCGACCAGGTTGAAGCCGATCTTGTCCAGGTACGGCGTCAGGCCGGCCTTGTCGAAGTAGTCGGTGACGACCTTGGAGCCCGGGGCCAGGGTGGTCTTGACCCACGGCTTGCGGGTCAGGCCCTTCTCGACCGCCTTCTTGGCCACCAGGGCGGCGGCGACCATGACGTACGGGTTCGAGGTGTTGGTGCAGGAGGTGATCGCGGCGACGGTGACGGCGCCGTGGTCGATCTCGAAGGAGGAGCCGTCGGCCATGGTGACCAGGGTGGGCTTCGACGGGGCGCCGTTCGGGTGGTTCGCCGGGGCGTCGGAGGCCGGGAAGGACTCCTTGCCCGCCTCGTCCACGTCGTCCACGTAGTTGCGGACGTCCTGGGCGAACTGCTCGGCGGCGTTGGCGAGGACGATGCGGTCCTGCGGGCGCTTCGGGCCGGCGATGGACGGGACGACCGTGGAGAGGTCGAGCTCCAGCTTCTCGGAGAAGTCCGGCTCGGCGGCCGGGTCCAGCCAGAGGCCCTGCTCCTTGGCGTACGCCTCGACGAGCGCGACCTGCTGCGCGGAGCGGCCGGTGAGCTTGAGGTAGTTCAGGGTCTCGCCGTCGATCGGGAAGATCGCGGCGGTGGAGCCGAACTCGGGCGACATGTTGCCGATGGTGGCGCGGTTCGCGAGGGAGGTGGCGGCGACGCCCTCACCGTAGAACTCGACGAACTTGCCGACGACGCCGTGCTTGCGCAGCATCTCGGTGATGGTCAGCACCAGGTCGGTGGCGGTGGTGCCGGTGGGCAGCTCGCCGGTCAGCTTGAAGCCGACGACGCGCGGGATCAGCATGGAGACCGGCTGGCCGAGCATGGCGGCCTCGGCCTCGATGCCGCCGACGCCCCAGCCCAGGACGCCGAGGCCGTTGACCATGGTGGTGTGCGAGTCGGTGCCGACCAGGGTGTCGGGGTAGGCGACGCCGTTCCGGACCATGACCGTGCGGGCCAGGTGCTCGATGTTCACCTGGTGGACGATGCCGGTGCCGGGCGGGACGACCTTGAACTCGTCGAAGGCGGTCTGGCCCCAGCGCAGGAACTGGTAGCGCTCCTTGTTGCGGCCGTACTCCAGCTCCACGTTCTGGGTGAAGGCGTCCTTGGTGCCGAACTTGTCGGCGATGACGGAGTGGTCGATGACCAGCTCGGCCGGGGCCAGCGGGTTGATCTTCGACGGGTCGCCGCCGAGCTCCTTCACGGCCTCGCGCATGGTGGCGAGGTCCACGACGCAGGGGACGCCGGTGAAGTCCTGCATGATCACGCGGGCGGGCGTGAACTGGATCTCCTGGCTCGGCTGGGCCTGCGAGTCCCAGTCGCCGAGGGCACGGATGTGGTCGGCGGTGATGTTGGCGCCGTCCTCGGTGCGGAGCAGGTTCTCCAGCAGCACCTTCAGGCTGTAGGGCAGACGGGCGGAGCCCTCCACCTTGTCCAGCCGGAAGATCTCGTACGACTCGTCGCCCACCTGCAGCGTGCTACGGGCGTCGAAGCTGTTCGCCGACACGACAGTCTCCTTCATGCATGAATTCGCGCGTTCTACCGCATCCTGCCGCGTGGCACTCTGGCCAATCCGCTAAGGTAGGGCTAAGTTAGGTAACCCTTACCAGCGGGGCGGCTGCGGTTCGCCTTCGGCAGATATCTCGATGTCGAGATAACTCTAGTACATGGCCGCGCGAAGGTCATGCACGGGCGTGGATGTTCGTCACCATGCGCGCGGGCGTACCGCCGTCAGCCCGGCCGGCGGGACGAGGCCCGGACCAGCAGGCCGGCCGGTACGGTGCGCTGGCCCGGCACCGCGGCCCGCGGCTCCTCCACTACGGCGAGCAGCGCGGCCACCGCGGCCCGGGCGGCCGGCTCGGGGCGCAGCGTCACCGTCGACACGGGGACCGGCGCCGACCCGTACCACGGGTCCTCGCTCGCGCAGACCAGCAGCAGGTCCTCCGGCACCCGGAGCCCGTGGCGGGCCGCGGCGGCCAGGGCCTGGCGGCCGCCCGGTTCGTAGAGGGAGTAGACGGCGTCAGCCGCCGCGCCGCCGGAGGGCCCGGCGGACCCGGAGAACAGGGCGTCGAAGGCGTGCCCGCCGGTGTCGTCCGGGTCGAAGCGGACGGGGAGGGGCGGGCGGCCGCGTTCCGCGCACCAGCCCTCGTACGCCTCGGTCACCGCCCGGGTGTAGTGCTCGCCGCCGTAGCCGCCGTGCAGTGCGACGCGGCGGGCGCCGGAGGCGGCCAGGTGGTCCAGCACCTCGCGGGTGGTCGCGGCGTGGTCGTTGTCCACCCAGGTGTCCTCCGGGCGGGGCGCGGCGGGGCGGCCGTCGAAGACCACGGGGATGCCGCGGGCGCGCAGGGCGCGCAGGACCGGGTCGCCGGCCGGGCTGTCCAGCAGGAGCATCCCGTCCACCGCGAGGGTGTGCCACAGGGCCTCCGCGCCGCGGTCGGCGGGCAGGGTGGTGAGGGCGTACCCGCGGGCGTGCGCGGCGGCCGTGGCGGCCGTCAGCCAGCGGGAGAAGTAGTGGACGGCGACGTAGTCCCAGGGGGAACCGGCGAAGGTGGTGACCGCCAGGCCCAGGGTGCGGGTCCGGGGGCGGGTGCGCGGGCCGGTGCCCGGGGCGCCGCCGTAGCCGAGGGCGGTCGCGACGGCGCGGACCCGGCGGCGGGTGGCCTCGGCCACCCGTCCGGTGCCGTTGAGGGCGTGCGAGACGGTGGCGGTGGACACCTCGGCCGCGCGGGCGACGTCGGCGATGGTCGGTCCGGGCACGCGGGTCATCGTACGGAGCCGCGGGGGCCGGTGGGCAGGCCGCGCGCTGCGGAATCCGTGGCCGGCGGCGGGTACCGGTTAACGGGTTAATCACCGATCGTCCTGGCCACAGCCGGCGGCGGCCAACGGTCCCTGGCGCCCATCGGGTTCGTCCTCCTGGAGTGGCTCATGACCTCTTCCTCCCCCTTGTCCCGCCTGTCCCGGCGGGGCCTGCTCGCCGCGGCCGGCGCCGTCGGCGCGGCCGGTCTGGCCGGCGGCCCGGCCGCCGGTACGGCACGTGCCGCGGACGCCGCGGGTGCCGCGCGCAGTGGTGCGAGGCGGGGTTCCGCCGCGCTGGTGCTGCACAACGCCCGGGTGTTCACCGGAACGCACGGCGGACCCCCCCTCGACGCGGTGGCCGTCGGCCGGGACGGCACCGTCCTGGACACCGGCCGCGGCGCGGCGCTGCGCCGGTACGTCGGGCGGGACACCGAGGTGGTCGACGCGCGCGGCAACACGGTGATGAGCGGCATCCACGACGGGCACGTGCACCCGCTCGGCGCGGGCGACCGGTCCCTGCGGCCTTCGCTGGAGGGCGCGGAGACCACCCTGCCCGAACTCCAGGAGATCCTGCGCGGCTTCCTCGCCGGCACCGGCGGGGCCGGTGCCGAGCCGGACGGCTGGCTGGTGGTGGAGGACTGGAACCCGATCGGGCTGCTGCCCACCGGCACGGTGCCGCACCACTCCATGCTGGACGCCCTGCCGACCCGCCGTCCGGTGGTCCTGGTCGGCGCCGACGGGCACAACCTGTGGGCCAACCGGCGCGCCCTCGACGTCGCGGGAGTCACCGCCACCACCCCCGACCCGCCGGGCGGCAAGGTGGTGAAGGGCCCGGACGGCGAGCCCACCGGCGTCCTCAAGGACGACGCGCAGGACCTGGTCCGGCGCCACGTCCCGGCACCGACCCGCGCGGAGCTGGTCGAGGCCTGCGCGAAGGTGCTGGAGCAGGCGGCCGCCTCGGGCGTCACCACGATGATGGACGCGCTGACCGGCCGGCACGAGCTGGAGCTGTACCGGGACCTCGCCGCGGCCGGCCGGCTGCCGCAGCGGATCGTTCCGGCGCTGCGGCTGGAGGTGGAGCAGACCCGCGACCCGGCCGCGGCACTGGCGTACGCGCGGGGGCTGCGGCGGGAGTTCGGGCGGGTGCCGGGGCTCCGGCTCGGGATGGTCAAGGTGTTCCTGGACGGGGTCATCGAGTACCCGGCGCAGACGGCCGCGCTGCTGGAGCCGTACCTGGACGGCGCCACCGGCAGGCCGACGGGGAACCGGGGCGAGCTGTACGCCTCGGCCGCCGAGTACGGCCGGCTGACCGCCGCGTTCAACGCGGCGGGCTGGCAGATGCACGCGCACGGGCTGGGCGACCGGGCGGTCCGTACCGCCCTGGACGGGTACGCGTACGCCCGGCGGGTCACCGGGCAGCGCGACGCGCGCAACGCCGTCGCCCACCTCCAGCTGGTCGACCCGGCGGACCTGCGGCGCTTCGCCGAGCTGGGGGTGGCGGCCTGCATGCAGTTGCAGTGGGCGGCCCGGGACACCTGGACGATGGAGGCGCTGCTCCCGTACATCGGCCCGCGCCGGCACCGGTGGATGTACCCCGCGCGCAGCCTGGAGCGGGCCGGGGCCCGGCTGTCGGGCGGCTCGGACTGGCCGGTGGACGCGCTGCAGGTGTGGAACCAGGTGCGGACCGCGGTGGACCGGCAGGGCGCGCACGGCGAGGGCGAGCTCTACCGCGAACTGGAGGGGCTCGGCCGGGCCTCGGCCCTGCGGATGCACACCGTGGGCACGGCGTGGCAGCTGCGCCAGGACGGGACGACCGGCACGGTGGAGCGGGGCAAGGCGGCCGACCTGGTGCTGCTGGACCGGGACGTGACCCGCTGTCCGCTGGCGGACGTCAGCGGCACCCGGGTGGAGCTCACCCTGGTCGGCGGACGGGTGGTCCACGACGCGGCCTCGGCGGCCGGCCGGGCGGCCGCCGGCCGGCTCGACCGGGCGGCCGCGGGCCCGCGGCCCGCCACGTACGCGGCGGTCCACGGCGGCCGCCACCGGGCCTGCGGCTGCGCCTCGCACTAGGTCCGGTTCCCTCGGGCCGTGCCGGGCCCGCGGCGTGGCGTCCGGTGCCGGGCGTCGGGGGCCGGCACGGCCGGCCGGGACGGGCTCGGGGGCCGGCGGGCCGGGCGGGGGCGGGGGACCGCCGCCGAACTTCGCCGGCGGTCAGCGTTCCGCGCCGCGGCCCGCCGGGACCAGGCGGTCGCCGTCGAGCACGGCTTCCAGTTCGTCCAGGGCCCGCCGGGCGCGGGCGATCCGTTCACGGGTCTCGTCCGCGGAGGCGTCCGCCGCTCCGGGCGGGCCGGCCGGGACCGGCCCCTGCGGGAAGCCCGGCGGCGGTCCGCTCTGCTTGGCCTTCCGCCGCTCCTCGCGTTCGATCTCGCGCGCCTCCTCGAACGAGCCGATGACCACCCCGATCAGCATGTTGACGAGGAGGAAGGAGGCGATGAGGGCGTACGAGGCGTAGTAGAGGAGGGTGAACCGGGAGAAGGCGAGCCCTTCGCGGACGGCGTCGCTCAGACCGTCGAGCGTGGTCAGCAGGAGCAGCGTGAGCCCGGCCCGGCCGAGCGAGCCGTACTTCTCCGGGTCGGCCTCGGAGAAGCAGATCCAGCCGACCATGGCGTACACGTACAGCACCAGCCCGCCGATGAAGGCGAAGCTCAGCGTCCCGGGCAGGCTGCGCCCCATGGCGACCAGCATCACCTGCAACTGCGGCAGGAACCGGGCCGTGCGCAGCACGCGGGCGAGCCGCAGCAGCCGCAGCACGGTGCTGTCGTCCCACACCAGCGGGACGAACGCGGAGACCAGCACGGCCAGGTCGAACAGGTGCCAGGGGTCCCTCAGGAACTCCTTCGGCCGGTCCGCGCAGGCGCCGGCGCGCAGGAGGAGCTCGAGGGTGAACAGCGCGAGGAACAGCTGTTCCACCACCAGGAGCTCCTGCCGGTAGGCGAGGGCGACACCACGGTACGTCTCCACGCCCAGGACGGCGGCGTTGGCCAGGATCAGCAGGAACACCGCGAGTCCGAAGGCGGGGTCCTGGACGATCGTGCGGCAGCGAGTGGCGATCCTCACCCGCCGCCGACGGGCCGGCCGTGCCTCGGGCGTCATCGGGCCTCACCTCTGCGCTGTTTCGTTTCGTCGGATTGATTCGGTTCGCTCCGGTTCGTCCGGGAACGGGAAGTGCCCGGCGGAGCCCGACCGGACAACGCGGAAACCGGCGGGGGTGCCCCGCGCCGCCGCGCAGGAACACCCGAACGAGGGAACGTTCTCGAACACCAGGGGAATCACACGCCAATTCTGAGCAAATCACCCACAGCGGAATATAAAGACAGGAACGACTTACTCCGCATCCTGGTGCAGTTGACGCCGCGTGACACCCGCCCGCCCCACCCGACGCGATCTCCATCTCATATCTGAGATACGGTGCATCCATGGCAGACGACTACCTCGTACGCATCGGTAGGCTCATCCGTGACGCCCGGCAACACCGCGGCTGGACGCAGAGCCAACTCGCCGAGGCCCTCGGCACCAGCCAGAGCGCCGTGAACCGCATCGAGCGCGGCAACCAGAACATCAGCCTTGAGATGATCGCGCGGATCGGCGAAGCGCTCGACAGCGAGATCGTCGCTCTCGGCTATTCCGGACCGATGCACCTGAGGGTGGTCGGCGGCCGCCGTCTGTCCGGCGCCATCGACGTCAAGACGAGCAAGAACGCGTGCGTCGCACTGCTGTGCGCCACGCTGCTCAACAAGGGCCGCACCGTGCTGCGCCGGGTCGCCCGGATCGAGGAGGTCTACCGCCTCCTGGAGGTGCTGAGCTCCATCGGCGTCCGCGCCCGCTGGATCAACGAAGGCGTGGACCTGGAGCTCGTGCCGCCGGCCGAGCTCGACATGGACGCCATCGACGCCGAGGCCGCCCGCCGCACCCGCAGCATCATCATGTTCCTGGGCCCGCTGCTGCACCGGATGGACAACTTCCGTCTCCCGTACGCGGGCGGCTGCGACCTCGGCACCCGCACCATCGAGCCCCACATGATCGCCCTGCGCCGCTTCGGCCTGGACATCACCGCCACCGAGGGCCTCTACCACGCCAAGGTCGCCGCCGGGGTGTCCCCCGGCCGGCCCATCGTGCTGACCGAGCGCGGGGACACCGTCACCGAGAACGCGCTGCTGGCCGCCGCCCGCCACGACGGCGTCACCGTCATCCGCAACGCCTCCTCCAACTACATGGTCCAGGACCTGTGCTTCTTCCTGGAGGCCCTCGGCGTGAAGGTGGAGGGCATCGGCACCACCACCCTCACCGTGCACGGCGTCCCGGTCATCGACGTGGACGTGGACTACTCCCCCTCCGAGGACCCGGTCGAGGCCATGAGCCTGCTGGCCGCCGCGGTGGTCACGGAGTCCGAACTCACCATCCGCCGCGTGCCGATCGAGTTCATGGAGATCGAGCTCGCGGTCCTGGAGGAGATGGGCCTGGACCACGACCGCTCCGCCGAGTACACCGCCGACAACGGCCGTACCCGCCTGGTCGACCTGACGGTCCGCCCGTCCAAGCTCGAAGCCCCGATCGACAAGATCCACCCGATGCCGTTCCCGGGGCTCAACATCGACAACGTCCCGTTCTTCGCGGCCATCGCGGCCGTGGCCCAGGGCCAGACCCTGATCCACGACTGGGTCTACGACAACCGCGCGATCTACCTCACCGACCTCAACCGCCTCGGTGGCCGCCTCCAGCTCCTGGACCCCCACCGCGTCCTGGTCGAAGGCCCCACCCGCTGGCGCGCGGCCGAGATGATGTGCCCGCCGGCCCTCCGCCCGGCCGTGGTGGTCCTGCTGGCGATGATGGCCGCGGAGGGCACCTCCGTCCTCCGCAACGTCTACGTCATCAACCGCGGCTACGAGGAACTCGCCGAACGCCTCAACTCGGTCGGCGCCCAGATCGAGATCTTCCGCGACATCTAGCCCCGCGGCACCACACCCCGAAGCCCCCGCCCCGGTGAACCACCGGCCCGCGGGGGCTTCGTGCATGAGGCAGGCGCACTCGCCGTCGGGGTGTCGCCTGACCGTGGCCGGCACTGCGCGGTGCCGTCTCAGCATGCGTACCGCTCGGTGGCGGATCTCAACAGTCTGTGTATCTTGAGCGCCGCGCCACGAAGTGACACGCCTTGCCGGAAAGGCAATCGATGACCAGTCCTCGGCAACCGTACGACCAGCAGCAGCAGTTGCAGGCGCAGCAGTACCAGCCGCAGCCCGGTATGCCGGCGTCCTGCTGTTCCTTCACGGCGGGCATCGGCAGCGTGAGCAGTCTCAACCGTCGCCACGGCTACTGAGCCCCACCGCGCCGGGCCGGACTCCTCGCCGGCCGGTACGCAGGACCGCGTCGCGGCGGTATTCCGCGCACTCGCCCCGCCCAGCACACCCGATCAGGGGGAACCCGTATGAAGAAGAACACCGCCGCCCTCGCCGTCGCGGCCGCCGCGATAGCCGTCGCCGCCGCTCCGGCGCACGCCACCGAGTACTCCTCCGCGCTGAAGATCAGCGGTGTCCAGTACGACGCGCCCGGCCGTGACTACAACAGCTGCACCAGTGGCAACACCAGCGCCGAGTACGTCGTCATCGCGAACTACTCGGGCAGCACCGTCAATCTGCGGGGCTACACCGTCCGGGACGCCGTGGGGAACGGATACACCTTCACCGCCAACCACTACCTGGAGCCCGGCGACTTCGTGCGGCTGCGCGGCGGCCGCGGCAGCGAGTCGGACGCCGGCAACGTCGCCTACCGCAACAACTGCAACTTCATCTGGAACAACGACAGGGACACCGTGAAGCTGCTCAAGCCGGGCGGCGCCTACGCCGACACCCACGCCTACAGCAAGAGCGCCGACGACGCCGACGGCAACGGCTACATCACCTTCCACCGCTGAGTCCTCGCGCCCGGCGGGCGGCCCGCCGTCACTCGGCCGGCCCCGTGCGGGGGCGGGGTGCCGGTGGGGCGGGCAGGGTGGGGGCATGGACGCGCGCATCGTGATTCATGCTCCCGACGAGCAGGGCGGTCGGCGGGTGCACGTCGACGGCGAGATCCTCGGCATGGCGCACAGCGAGCGCGACCTGCGCGAGTTCCTGCGCCGCATCGAGCTGCCCGGATGGGACGAGATCGACATCGAGGACCCGGGGCTGTTCCGGTGGGAGGGCGGGGGGCCCGAGACCTGGGAGGGGTGAACCCCCTGCCGCGTGTGCCGCGTTCACGCGAACGGGTCCCCCGCGCCGGTGATTGCGCATAGGGTCGGCGGTCCTGGCGGAGCGTGAAGCAGGGGGCGGAGTCGTGTTCCAGCGTGAGAGGGCGGCCGTGGCGGTCGCGGCGGGGGCCGTGGCGGTGCTGGTGGCCGGGTGCGGCGGGCCGGCCGAGGCGGGGTCGGGCAAGCCGGCCGCGGCGACGGTGGCACCGCCGCCCGCCGCGCCGGCCCGGATGCCCGACGTGGTGGGGCAGGACTTCTCCGCGGCCGGGACGGCCGTACGGGCGGCGACCGCCGGCGGGCCGGTCACGGCGAGCAGCGCGTACGCGGACGTGACGCTGCCGCCGGAGCACGGGACCTGGCTGGTGTGCTTCCAGCGGCCCGCCGCCGACGAGGCCGTCACGGCCGGTGCCGCCGCCGAACTGGCGCTGGTCGCGCCGGGAGCCGGCTGTCCCGCGCGGCAGGGCGCGCTGTCGCAGCCCACGGCCACGCCCACGCCCACGCCCACGCCCGACCGGGTGCCGGCTCCGGTGCCGGCCAAGCCCTCGGTGAAGCCGCCGGTGCAGCCCACCGCGAAGCCGCCGGTGCGGCCGCCGGCCCGGCCGAGCACCGAACCGCCGGCCGGGGGCGCCGAGTACTACCGGACCTGCGCCGACGCCAGGGCCGCGGGAGCCGCGCCGATCCGCCGCGGGGAACCCGGCTACGGCCGGCACCTGGACCGGGACAACGACGGTATCGCCTGCGACAGTTAGCCGGCCGGGGCCCCGCCGGATCGGCCGGTCGCTTACTCGCCCCGAACGCCGCTGACCGGCACAATCGCGGTAACGGACCGTGGATGAGGGGGAAGTCGTGGCGGTTGCACAGGGTTCGGGAACCGGTGTGGGCGGGGGCGGCGGCACGGGCACGAGGGCCCCGGAGCTGTCGGGGGCGCCGCTGATCGGGTCGATGCTCGACCTGAAGGGCGACTCGCTCGGGACGTTCCTCCGGGCCCGGCGCGAGGAGGGCGACGTCGTACGGATCACCGCCGGCCCGCCCGGCTTGCGGGCCGAGCTGTACTGCGCGTTCTCCGCGGAGGGGGCGCAGCAGGTCCTCGCCTCGGAGTCGGCGAACTTCCGCAAGGACAACGCCTTCTACCAGGAGGTGCGGGACTCCTTCGGCAACGGGCTGCTGACCAGCCAGGACGAGGACTACCTGCGGCAGCGGCGGCTGGTGCAGCCGTTGTTCACCCGGCGCCGGGTGGACTCGTACGCGAGCGCGGTGGCCGCCGAGACGCAGGCCTCCCTCGACGCGTGGCGGTCGGCGCCCGGCGGGGTGGTGGACGTGGCCGAGGAGATGATGGGGCTGGCGCTGCGCGCGGTGGCCCGGATCCTGTTCGGGACGGACGTCGAGGCGACCATCGAGGTCGTCGACCGGTGCTTCCCGGTCATCACCGAGTACGTGCTGCGGCGCGGCTACTCCCCCGCCAACGTCCCGCGCACGTGGCCGACCCCGGGCAACCGGCGGGCGGCGGCCGCCATGGACGAGCTGTACGGGGTGTGCGACGAGATCATCCGCCGGAGGAAGGACGAGGGCGGCGGGGAGGGCGGAGCCGGCGAGGACCTGCTGGGGCTGCTCGCGGCCGCGGGCGGCGGCGAGGACCCGGCCTTCGACGCCGGCGAGCTCCGCGACCAGGTGCTGATCTTCCTGCTGGCCGGGCACGAGACCACGGCGACCTCTCTGGCGTTCGCCCTGCACCTGCTGGCCCTGCACCCCGCCGAGCAGGAGCGGGCGCGGGAGGAGGTGCGCCGGGTGGTGGGCGACCGTACGCCCGGGGCCGAGGACCTGGAGCGGCTGCCGTACCTGACGCAGGTGCTGAAGGAGGCGATGCGGCTGTACCCGGCGGCGCCGGTGATCGGGCGGCGGGCGGTGGCCGCGACCACGGTCGACGGGCACCTGGTCCCGGCGGGCGCGGACGTGATCGTCGCGCCCTGGGTGACGCACCGGCACCCCCGGTACTGGCCGGACCCGGACCGTTTCGACCCGGAGCGGTTCACGCCGGAGGCGGAGGCCGGGCGGCCGCGCTACGCCTGGTTCCCGTTCGGGGGCGGCCCGCGCGCCTGCATCGGGCAGCACTTCTCGATGCTGGAGTCGGTGATCGCGCTGGCGATGGTGCTCCGGGAGTACTCCCTGGAGCCGGTCGACCGGGAGGTGCCCGTGAGCACCGGCATCACCCTCCGCGCGGCGGGCCCGGCCCGCTGCCGCCTGCTCCCGCCGAAGTAGCACCCCGACGGCCCGGTGCCGCCCGCTCCCGCCGTTGCAGCGCCCCGACGGCCCGGTCCGGGCCACACTCCCGGCCGGGCGGCTCGGCCTCGTGCGGTGGCCCGGCACCTTCAGCCTCGCCGGCGCTTGATTCGCGGGGTGCGGGGCGGAGCCCCAGTGCCCGGGCGGAGCCCCGGTTCGGCCCGCTCAAACGCCGCTCGGGCTGGAGTGCGGCCCCGGCTTCGCGCTGTGGCCCGGCACCTTCAGCCTCGCCGGCGATTGAGGCGCGGGGTGTGGGGCAGCGCCCCACGTGGCCGGGCGGAGCCCCCGCCGGGCCCGCTCAAACGCCGCTCGGGCTGGAAGCGCGGCCCAGCTTTGGGCCGTGACCGGCACTGCCAGCCTCCGCTCGGGCTGGAGTGCGGCCCCGGCTTCGCGCTGTGGCCCGGCACTATCAGCCTCGCCGGCGATTGAGGCGCGGGGTGTGGGGCAGCGCCCCACGAGCCCGGGCGGAGCCCCCGCCGGGCCCGCTCAAACGCCGCTCGGGCTGAAAGCGCGGCCCCCGCTTCGCGCTGTGGCCCGGCGCCTTCGGCCTCGCCGGCGATCGGGGCGCGGGGCGGAGGCCCCGCCGGCTCGCTCGTCAGGGGCGGGCGTCCGCCGCTTCGCCCTGGAGGCGCGCCAGGTCGGACGGCCGGGTCCGCAGGACGAACACCGCGATCAGGGCGCCGGCCAGGGTGAAGGCCGCGGCGACCACGAAGGCGGTGGTGACCCCCGCGGTGAGGACCCGGTCGGCCCACGGGTCGGGCAGCCGGCGGGTGCGGAGGAACAGGGCGCGCTGCTCGGGGCCGGCGGTGGCGAGGAAGGCCGGGACCTGCCGCGCCGCCTCGTCTCGGACGGCCGCGCCGTACGTGGTGACGAGGATGGACAGGCCGAGCGAACCGCCCACCTGCTGGGTGGTGTTCAGCAGACCGGAGGCGGCCCCCGACTCGCGTTCCGGGACGTTCGACAGCGCCATCAGGGTGAGGGAGACGAACTGCATGCCCATGCCGGTGGCGAAGAGCAGCATCGGGCCCAGGATGCTGCCCAGGTAGGTGGAGTGGACGTCGGTCAGGGTGAGCCAGCTCAGCCCCGCGGCGGCGCACAGCGCGCCGACCACCGCGAGCGGCTTGGGACCGGTCCGCGGCACCAGCCGGGACACGACCTGGGCCGCGGCCGCGATGACCACGCTGACCGGCAGGAAGGCCAGGCCGGCCTGGATCGGGCTGAAGTCGAGCACGTCCTGCACGTACAGCGTGAGGAAGAAGAACATGCCGAAGATCGCACAGGCGAGGAAGAGCATGATCAGGTAGGTGCCGGCCCGGTTGCGGTCGGCGAACATGCGCAGCGGCGTGATCGGCTGCGGCGAGCGGCGCTCGACGAGCAGGAAGACGGCGAGCAGCGCGGCCGCGGCGGTGAAGGAGCCCAGGGTGACCGGGTCGCGCCAGCCCTCCTGGGAGGCCCGGATGAACCCGTACACCAGGGCCACCATGCCGAGGGTTCCGGTGAGCGCGCCGGCGAGGTCGAAGTGGCCGGGGTGGCGTTCGGACTCGCGGATCACCCGGCCCGCCATGAGTGCGATGGCCGCGGCGATCGGGACGTTGACGAACAGGACCCAGCGCCAGTCGAGCCATTCCACGAGCATGCCGCCGGCCAGCAGGCCGATCGCCCCGCCGCCGGAGGATACGGCCGCGAACACGCCGAAGGCCCGGTTGCGGGCGGGCCCTTCGGGGAAGTTGGTGGTGATCAGCGCGAGCGCGGTAGGTGAGGCGATGGCGCCGCCGACGCCCTGGAGGGCGCGGGCGCCCAGCAGCTGGCCGGCGTTCTGGGCGAACCCGCCGAGCAGCGAGGCCAGTCCGAAGAGGAGCACGCCGAAGACGAACACCCGCCGCCGGCCGAGGATGTCGCCGGCACGCCCGCCGAGGAGCAGCAGGCCGCCGAAGGTGAGGGTGTAGGCGTTGACCACCCAGGACAGGCTCTGCGTCGAGAAGCCCAGGGACCGCTGGATGTCGGGCAGGGCGATGTTGACGATGGTGATGTCCAGGACGACCATCAGCTGGCACGAGGCGATGGCGCACAGGGCCAGCAGGCCGTCGCGCTGCGGTGCCGTCCCGCCGGCCGCACCGCTGCCCGCCGGACTGCCGTCGGCCGCCGGACCGCTGCCCGCCGCACCGCTGCCGGTCGTTCCGCCGTCGGCGGTCTTCCCGTCGGCCGTCGCGGTGGGCGGGCGCGCGTTCCGGTTCCGGTTCCGGTCCATCTCTCCGACGCTAGACCCCCCGTTCGGGGGCCACCACCCGGGCGGGGGCGGCGCCGGGAACCGGGCGCCTGGCCGGGCGCCCTCCCGTTCCACTGTGAAATTTCACATGTCACACTACGCCCATGGATGACTCCCTCCCTGCCCAGGACGACCCCTTCCTCGCCCTGTCCGCCCGTACCGGCCGGTTCACCTACGGCGCCCCGCGCGCCTTCGCCTTCGGTGACGACGGCCGGCTGCTCTGGTTCCTGCGCTCCACCGGCCCCACCGACCCCCTCGACGGCCTCTGGGTGCTCGACACCGCCACCGGCGGCGAACGCCTGCTCGCCGACCCCCGCCTGCTGAGCCCCGAACCCGGCGAACTGCCCGTCGCCGAGCGCCGGCTGCGCGAGCGGATCCGGCTGACCGCCGCCGGCATCGGCTCGTACGCCCTCTCCGGCGACGGCCGCCGCGCCGCCTTCGCCCTCCACGGGCGGCTGTACGCGGTCGACGCCGACGGCGGCACGGCCCCCCGCGAGCTCCCGGCCGCCGGCCCCGCCGTCGACCCCCGCCCCGACGCCGACGGCACCCGCACCGCCTACGTGGCCGACGACGCCCTGTACGTGACTCCCGGCGGCAGGGTCTCCCCCGCCGACGGCGCCCGCTGGGGCCTCGCCGAGTTCGCCGCCGCCGAGGAGCTCGGCCGCTCCCGCGGCCACTGGTGGTCCCCCGACGGGCAGGCGCTGCTGGCCGCCCGGGTCGACGAGGAGGGGCTGCAGCGCCGCTGGTTCGCCGACCCCGCGCACCCCGAGCGGCCCGCCGAGGACTTCGCCTACCCCGAGGCCGGGGGCCCCAACGCGGACGTCCAGCTGTGGGTCCTCGGGCCCGGCGCCGGCCGCGTCCGGCTGGAGTGGGACGCCGCGGAGTTCCCCTACGTCTCCGACGCCGCCTGGGAGCGGCCCGGCGAGATCCTGCTGACCGTCCAGGACCGGCTCCAGCGGAACGTGCTGCTGCTCTCCGCCGACCCGGCCACCGGCGCCACCCGCGAACTGTCCCGCACCAGCCACCCCCACTGGGTCGACCAGCTGCCCGGCACCCCCGCGCGGCTGGCCGACGGCCGGATGCTCACCGCCGTCGACACCCCCGGCGGACGCGCCCGCGGCCTCGCCCTGGACGGAACCCCGCTGACCGGCGACGACATGCAGGTGCGCCGGGTCGCCGGGGAGCACGCGGGCGGGCTCCTGGTCGAGGCGGGGCTGCGGGACCCCTCCGAGCAGCAGGTGCTGCTGCTGGACCCGGACACCGGGAAGGCCACCCCGCTGGCCGACGGGCCCGGGGTGCACTCGGTCCTGGCCGGCGGTGGCAGCCTGCTGCTCACCTCCGCCGGGGAGGACGGCGTCCGCCGCGTCCTGCGCACCGCCGACGGCCGCGAGCACGCCCCGGCGGACCTGTCCGAGCCGCTGCCCCACCGGGTGCGGCCGCTGCTGGCCCGGGTCACCGAACACCGGCTGCCCAGCGCGGTGGTGCTGCCCCGCGGGCACGTGCCCGGCCGCAGGCTGCCCGTACTGCTGCACGTGTACGGCGGGCCCGGCCACCAGGACGTGTCCGCCGAGCCGCGCCGCTGGCAGCACCGCCAGTGGTGGGCCGACCAGGGCTTCGCGGTGGTCACCGTGGACAACCGGGGCACCCCTCACGTCTCGCCCGCCTTCACCCACGCCATGTACCGCGACTTCTCCGCGGTCACCCTGCACGACCAGGTGGCGGCCCTGCGGGAGCTCGGCGACCGCCACCCCGAACTCGACCTCGGCAGGGTCGCCGTCAAGGGCTGGTCGTACGGCGGCTACCTGGCCGCCGCGGCCGTACTGCGGCGCCCCGACGTCTTCCACGCGGCGGTCGCCGGCGCCCCGCCCACCGACTTCCGGCACTACGACACCGCCTACACCGAGCGCTACCTCGGCCTTCCGTCGGAGGAGCCCGAGGTCTACGCGCGCGAGTCGCTGATCGCGGACGCGCCGCGGCTGAGCCGTCCCCTGCTGCTGATCCACGGCCTGGCCGATGACAACGTGCACCCCTCGCACACCCTGCGGCTGTCCCGGGCGCTGACCGACGCGGGCCGGCCGCACCGGGTTCTGGCGCTGCCCGGCGTCACCCACATGACCCCGGACGGCGTCCACGAGAAGATCGCCGCGCAGGAGCTGGCCTTCCTCCGCGAGGTCCTGCCCGGCTGACCGCCGAGAGCTGACGGTCGGCCGATGACCACCGGCCGCCGGGCCGTACGTGCCGCCGGGCCGCCGGGCCGCCGGCGGCACGTACGGCGAAGGGCCCCGGGGACGCCATCGTCCCCGGGGCCCCCGCCGCTCTCCCGCGGGGCCCCGTCAGTCCCCGGGGAAGTGGCAGGCCACCTCGCGGCCCCGGACCACCTGGAGCAGCGGCCGCTCCGTGCGGCACACCTCCTGGGCCTTGGGGCAGCGCGGGTGGAAGGTGCAGCCGGGCGGCGGCGCCGCCGGGCTGGGCGGGTCGCCGAGCAGGGTGATCCGCTCCCGGCGGCGCTCGGCGGCCGGGTCGGGGAGCGGCACCGCGGACAGCAGGGCCCGGGTGTAGGGGTGCTGGGGGTCGTCGTACAGGGCGTTCTTCTCGCCGATCTCGACGATCCGGCCGAGGTACATGACGGCGACCCGGTCGCTGACCCGCTTCACCACCGACAGGTCGTGCGCGATGAACACGTAGGCCAGGCCCAGTTCGGTGCGCAGCCGCTCCATGAGGTTGACGATCTGCGCCTGCACCGAGACGTCGAGGGCGGAGACCGGTTCGTCGGCCACGATCAGCCGGGGGCTGCACGCCAGCGCCCGGGCGATGCCGATGCGCTGGGCCTGGCCGCCGGAGAACTCGTGCGGGTAGCGGTCGATGTGCTCGGGGATCAGCCCGACCAGGTCCATCAGCTCGGCGGCGCGGCGGCGGGCGTCCGCTGCGCCGTGGCCCTGGACCAGCAGCGGGTCGGAGATGATCCGGGCCACGGTCTGGCGGGGGTTGAGCGAGGAGTGCGGGTCCTGGAAGACCATCTGGATGTCCTTGCGCACCGGCCGCAGCCGGCTCTGCGGGAGCCGGCTGATGTCCAGCCCGTCGAAGGTGACGGTGCCGGCGGTGGGTTCCAGGAGCCGGACCAGCATGCGGCCGGTGGTGGACTTGCCGCAGCCGGACTCGCCGACCAGGCCCAGCGTGCGGCCCTCGGCGAGGTCGAAGGAGACCCCGTCGACGGCCCGTACGGGGGCGCCGCGCCGGCCGGTCACCGACCGCCTGCCGGGGAAGGTCATGGTCAGGTCGCGTACGGAGAGCAGGGTGTTCACCGGGCGGCCTCCGCGCGGTCGAGGCCGCCCGCGAAGTGGCAGGCGGCGGATCGGGGGCCGGTTCCGTAGGGGCGGAGTTCCGGCCGCTCCCCGGTGCAGCGGGCCCGTTCGGTCTCGGTGCCCGCGGCGGCCGCCGCGCAGCGCGGGGCGAAGGCGCAGCCGGGGGCGGGTTCCCGCAGGGAGGGCGGGGAGCCGGGGATGGAGGGCAGCGGCCCGTCGTCGGGGTCGTCGAGGCGGGGCAGGGAGTCCAGCAGGCCCCGGGTGTAGGGGTGCGCCGGGTCGGCGAACAGGTCGTCGACGGGGGCCTGTTCGGCGGCACGGCCGCCGTACATGACGAGCACCTCGTGGGCGACGCGGGCGACCACGCCGAGGTCGTGGGTGATCAGGACGACGCCGAGGCCGCGTTCCTGCTGGAGTCGGGCGATGAGGTCGAGGATCTGGGCCTGGACGGTGACGTCGAGGGCGGTGGTGGGTTCGTCGGCGATCAGCAGGTCGGGTTCGCAGGCCAGGGCCATGGCGATCATGGCGCGCTGGCGCATGCCGCCGGAGAACTGGTGCGGGTACTCCCCGGCGCGGCGGGCGGGTTCGGGGATGCCGACCTCGCCGAGCATGTCGACGGCCCGTTTGCGGGCGGCGGCCCGGCCGGCCTTGAAGTGGACCCGGAAGTGCTCGGCGATCTGCTCGCCCACGGTGTAGTAGGGGTGCAGGCTGGAGAGCGGGTCCTGGAAGATCATGGCCATGCGGCGGCCGCGGAGGCGGGACAGTTCCCTTTCCGGCAGGCCGGTGAGTTCGCGGCCGTCCAGGGTGACGGAGCCGGTGACCTCGGCGCCGGTCCGGTGCAGTCCCATCACGGCGAGCGAGGTGACGGACTTGCCGGAGCCGGACTCGCCGACGATTCCGAGGGTGCGGCCCGCCTCGACGGTGAAGCCGATCCGGTCGACGGCGCGCACGCTGCCGCGCGGGGTGGTGAACGTGACGGCCAGGTCGCGTACTTCGAGGAGCCGTGCCATCAGTACCTCACCCTCGGGTCGACGACGGCGTACAGGAGGTCGACCGCGAGGTTCGCGACGACGATGAAGAAGGCGGCGAGCAGGGTGACGCCGAGGACCACGGGCTGGTCGGCGCTGACGAGGGCGCCGTAGAACAGCCGGCCGACGCCGGGGAGTCCGAAGATGGACTCGGTGATGACGGCTCCGGCGAGGAGGCCCCCGAGGTCCATGCCGAAGATGGTGAGGATCGGGGTCATGCCGGAGCGCAGGCCGTGTTTGACGACGACGGTGCGTTCGGGCATGCCCTTGGCGCGGGCGGTGCGGATGTACGGCTCCGCCATCGCCTCGATCATGGAGCCGCGGCTCTGCCGGGCGTACATGGCCGCGTACAGCAGGGCGAGGGCGGTCCAGGGCAGCAGCAGGTTCGAGGCCCAGCCGATCGGGCCGTCGGAGAAGGCCTGGTAGGTGGGGTAGGGCAGCAGGCCCGCGATGCGGATGACGCCGTAGATGAGCATCACGGAGGTGAAGTAGACGGGGAGGGAGGCGGCGGCGACGGCTCCGACCATCAGGGCCTTGTCGGTGACGGTGTCCTTGCGCAGGGCGGCGGTGACGCCGGCGCCGAGGCCGAGGAGCAGCCAGAGGGCGGCGGCGCCGACGGCGAGGGAGGCGGAGACCGGGAGGCGGTCCATCAGCAGGTCCCAGACGGGCAGGGAGTTCTCGTAGGAGTAGCCCAGGCAGGGGAAGTCGCAGCGGACGGCGTACTGGCCGGTGCCGAGGGTGCGGCCGGTGAAGATGCCGGTGAGGAAGTCGGCGAACTGGCGCCACAGCGGCAGGTCGAGGCCGAGGTAGGCGCGGACGTCGGCGATCCGCTCGGGGGTGCAGGTCTTGCCGCAGGCGGCGGCCGCCGGGTCGGCGGGCAGGACGTAGAAGATGAGGAAGGTGACGGCGGCGATGGCGAGCAGGACGCCGGCCAGGGCGAGCAGCCTGCGGACCAGGTAGAGGATCATGTGCGGCCGCCCCTGGGGTCGAGGATGTCGCGGAGGGCGTCGCCGAGCAGGGTGAAGGCGAGGACGGCGAGGAACAGGAAGGCGCTCGGGATCACGAAGTACATGGGGTCGGTCTCGTAGAAGGCCACGGACTCGGCGATCATCTGCCCCCAGGAGGGGGTGGGCGGGCGGACGCCCACGCCGAGGTAGCTGAGGGCGGCCTCGGTGCTGATCATGC
Organism: Streptomyces sp. NPDC012888; assembly: GCF_042900645.1. Taxonomy (NCBI): domain Bacteria; kingdom Bacillati; phylum Actinomycetota; class Actinomycetes; order Kitasatosporales; family Streptomycetaceae; genus Streptomyces; species Streptomyces sp. NPDC012888. Next base: position 344,188 of record NZ_JBIBBM010000002.1, read on the forward strand.
CGGGGACGAGGAGGGTGGTGTAGGCGATGACCGGGCCCATGACGCCCGGGAGCACCTCGCGGGTGAGGATCCGCCAGGGGCCGGAGCCGCCGACGCGGGCGGCGTCGACGTACTCGCGGTGTTTGAGGGAGAGGGTCTGGCCGCGGACCACGCGGGCGACGCCGGGCCAGCCGAACAGGCCGATGACGGCGGTCATCAGCACGATCCGGTTGACGTCCTTGGCCACCGACAGCATCGCGATCATGAAGATCAGCGAGGGGAAGGACATGGTGAGGTCCATCAGGCGGGAGAGCACGGCGTCGGTGCGGCCGCCGAAGTAGCCGGCGGCGATCCCGGCGGCGGTCCCGGCGAGGACCACGATGGCGGTGGCGGCGAAGGCGATGAGGAGGGAGACCTGGGCGCCGTGCACCACGCGGGCGAACAGGTCGCGGCCGGTGACGGGTTCGACGCCGAGCCAGTGGTCGGCGCTGATGCCGCCGAAGGAGCCGATGGGGAGGCCGCCGAGGTAGGGGTCGACGGCGGTCTTGTCGAACTCGTCGGGGGCCCAGCCGCCGAGCGCGCCCAGCCAGGGGGCGGTGAGGGCCATCAGGACGAAGAGGGTGACGACGGCGAGGCTGACGCGGACGGCGGGGCGGCGGCCCAGCTCCCGCCGGGCGAGCTGCCAGGGGCTGCTGCCCGGCGGGAGGCCGGTGGCCGGGGCGCCGTCGGGGGCCGCCTGGTCGGCGGCCGGAACGGTGGCGGTCATGGGTCGGGGTCCGGTCGTCTTCCGGCTCAGCCCTGGCTCTTCGCCGGGTCCTTGAGGCCGACGGTGGCGTAGTCGATCTGGCCGGTCCAGACGGGGTGTCCGAAGGCGCCGGCGATGTTGGTGCCGACGAGCAGCGGCTTGCGCTCCAGGAGCACCGGGACGGACGGGGCCTTCTTCATGATCTCGGCGTCGAGGTCGATCCAGGCCTGGTTGGCCTGCTTGGCGTCGGCCATCGCGTTGATCTCGTCGATCCGCTTGATGGTGGCCTCGTCCTTGAACTGGGCGTAGTTGCCCTGGTTGCCCTTCTCCTTGACGGTCCGGCCGTCGAAGACGAACGGGATCCAGGTGGAGCCGGAGGGGTAGTCGGGGCACCAGCCGGTGAAGGTCATGTCGGGGGTGGTGGACAGGTCGCCGATGACGTCGTAGTAGGCGCCGGGGTCGACGGTGTCGATGACGACCTCGATGCCGGCCCGGCCGAGGCCCTGCTGGATGGCCTCGGCGGCGCCCTTGTCGCCGGTGGAGACGGCGAGGGAGACCTTGAGCTTCTCCTTGCCGGCCGCCTTGAGGAGTTCCTTGGCCTTGGCGGGGTCGCCGGCCGCGGGGATCTTCAGGGTGTCGGTCTGCTTGCCGCCGGTGAGGGCGGGCGGGAGGTAGGCGGTGGCGACCTCGTTGAGGGCCGGGCCGCCGCCGGCGGTGACCACGGCCTCCTTGTCGACGGCGTACTGGACGGCCTGGCGGACCTTGACGTCGTCGAACGGGGCGCGGGAGTTGTTGAGGTGGAGCATGGTGGTGCAGCCCTGGGACTCGGCGAGCAGCCGCTGCTTGACCTCGGGCTTGGGCAGCACCTTGGGGGCGCTCTCCGGCCGCATGTCGGAGTACTCGACGGCGGAGGCGTCGGCGCCCTCGCTGGCGATGAGCCGGTCGTCGATCTGGCCGCCCTTGAGGCCCATGACGACGACGAACCGGTCCGGGTAGGCCTTGCGGACGGGGTCGGTCCCGGCGTCCCAGTGCTCGTTGCGCACCAGGACCAGCTTCTTGTCCCGGTCGTAGGACTCGATCTTGTAGGGGCCGGAGGAGAACGGGCGGGCGTCGTACTGGGTGCCCTTCTCCTGGGACTGCGGGACGGGGGCGAAGGTGGGGAGGGTGGCGGTGGCGGAGAACTCGGCGACGGGGCGCTTGAGTTCGAAGACGATGGTGCGGTCGTCGGGGGTCTTGATCGAGTCGAGGTGCTTGCCCTGGAGGGGGCCCTTGTAGCCCTCGGCGCCGGCCAGGTACTGGGCGGCGTAGTCGGGGCCGCCGGTGAGGTCGGGGGCGAAGGAGCGCTCGACGTTGTACTTGACGTCCTGGGCGCGGATGGGCGTGCCGTCCTCGTACTTCAGGCCCTCCTTGAGGGTGAAGGTCCAGGTGCGGCCGCCGTTGGAGGGGGTGCCGAGGTCGGTGGCCAGGTCGGGGACCAGTTCGCTGCCGGCCTTGCCGGGCTCGGCCTTGAAGGTGACCAGGGTGCGGTAGAGCAGCCGGGTGCCGAAGTCCATGGCCGGCATCGTCCAGTTGCGGGCCGGGTCCAGGTGGGAGAAGTCCTGGTTGGACAGGATCGTCAGGGTTCCGCCCTTCACCGGGGTGCCGCCGAGGACCTTGCCGTCGTTGGCGGCGGCCGGGTTCGAGGCGCCGCCGCCCTGGCCGCCCTTGCCGGTGCCGGTGCTGCCGGAGCAACCCGCGGCCCCGACGGCGAGAGCGGCCACCAGGGCGGTGGCGAGGGCGAGTTGGGTGCGCTTGGTCATGGGTCACTCCAGTGAGGACGCGTTCTGCGATGTGACCGGTAACATAGTAATGTGAAATTGCACTGACAAGAGAGTGGTCACGTTGTTATCCAGCCGTGTCCAAATCCCTTGCCGGGAAAAGGAGTCGGGGCCCGGACCCACGAGGTCCGGGCCCCGACTCCGCAGGTCAGTGCGCCCAGAGCGACCGGACGTGCCCCAGGTGGCGGCGCATGCACGCCTCCGCACCCGGGGTGTCCCGCTCCAGCATCAGGTCGAGCAGCTCCAGGTGCTCCTCGGCCGAGGACACCAGCAGGCCGGCCTTGTCCAGGCTGGTCAGGCCGTACAGCCGGGAACGCTTGCGCAGGTCCCCCACCGTCTCCACCAGCCGTTCGTTCCCGGCCAGGCCCAGCAGGGTGAGGTGGAACCGGCGGTCCGCCTCCAGGTAGCCGATCAGGTTGTGCTCCCGGGCCTGGGTGACGATCTCCTCGGCGATGGGCCGCAGTTCCTCCAGCTTCTCCCTCGGGGCGATCTGCGCGACGACGCCGATGGTCGGCACCTCGATCAGGGTGCGCAGCTCGGTGTACTGGTCGAGGTCGCGCTCACTGACCTCGGTGATCCTGAAGCCCTTGTTGCGCACCGGCTCCACCAGCCCCTCGCGGGCCAGGTCCAGCATGGCCTCGCGCACCGGGGTGGCGGAGACGCCGAGGTCCGCGGCGAGGGTGGGCGCCGAGTACACCCGGCCGGGCTCCAGCTGGCCCGCTATCAGGGCGGCACGGAGAGCGTGACCCACCTGATCGCGAAGCCGCTCCTGCGCCTTGATGAGACTGTGCTGCTTCAGGTCACCCATCGCATTCCTCCGAGATATCGCAGAGGAACAGCGTACAATGTCACGTTTCGCTGTCCGCCCCGGTGGCGCGGTACACGGCCACCGCCACGGCGAGATCTTCCCAGGCCATGCCCACGCTCTTGAAGAGCTGTGGACAACCCGGCGCCGGGCGGACCGGCCCCGGTTCCCGCACGAGTTCGGCCAGGGTGCCCGTGATGTGCCCCGGTCCGATGGCTCCTTCGGACTCGGGCACCAGCAGGTCCCCCGCCTCCCGCAGGGCCGCCGCGCGGGATTCGACGTACACGGCCGACCGGCGCACCAGTGCGGTGTCGGTCTCCCGGGCGTCCGGCTCGTGCGAGCCGACCGCCACCACCGTGGCCCCCTTCGCCACCAGCCGCCCGTCGAACAGGGGTTGGCGGGCGGTGGTGCAGCAGAGCACCAGGTCGGCCCCGGCCACGTCCGCGGGCGCGCCCGTACGGGCCGGCACCCCGCGCGCCCGGGCGTACGCCACCAGTCGCTCGGCCCGGCCCGGGTCCCGTCCCACCACCACGGCCCCCGCCGCCCGCCGTTCGGCGAGCACCGCGTCGAGGTGGCCGTAGGCCTGCGGGCCCGTGCCGAAGAGGACGAGCCGCAGCGGCCGGTGATGCGGCGTCAGGTGCCGTACGGCGAGCGCGGAGACGGCCGGGGTCCGCAGGGCGGTGAGGGCGGCCCCGTCGAGCAGCGCCAGCGGCCGCAGGGTGGGCCCGTCGAGCAGCAGGTACGAGCCGGTGATCCGGGGCAGGCCGCGGGCCGCGTTGCCCGGGGCCACACCGGCGATCTTCACCCCGGCGTACGCCTCCGAGGCGGCCGGCATCAGCAGCAGCTCGCCGCCGGGCACCGCCACCCCGGTGCGCGGCGGGCATTGCTCGGGGTCGAGCCCCTCGCGCAGGACGGCGGCCAGCGCGTCGGCGGCGGCCGCCGGCGGGAGGAGCCGGGTGATCTCCTCCGCGCCGACGTGCACCACCGGCCGCGTACCGGGTCCAGGTCCAGGTCCGGGTACGGGTACGGGTCCGGGTACGGCGGCGGTCACAGGCGGAACCCCGTGCCCAGGGCGTCGTGGGGGTCCAGCACGAAGCGGTGCTCGCCCGTACGGTGGGCGGTGCCGGTGACCTCGGTGACCCCGCCCGGCAGGATCCGGCCGGTGAAGACCGTGCCGGTGACGGACTCGTGCAGCAGGTCCTCGCCCGCCGCGAGCCGGCCGTCCTCGGCGAGCAGGGCGAGCCGCGCGGAGGTGCCCGATCCGCAGGGCGAGCGGTCGATCTGGCCGTCGGCGAAGACGGTGACGTTGCGCTGGTGCGGGCCGAGGGGGGTGTCGGGAAGCTCCTCGTACAGGACCACCCCGTAGACGCCGGACAGCAGCGGCCCGTCCGGGTGCCAGGTGGCGGGGTGGTCGGCGAGGGCGGTACGGACCTCCTGCCCGGCGCGGGTCAGCGCGGCCAGCCCGGCCCGGTCCACCGACAGCCCGAGGTCGCGGGCCCGGACCGACGCGTAGCAGGCGCCGGCGTGGGCGATGTCGACCTCGGCGATCCCCGACGAGGTGGCGACGGGCACCTTCCGGGCGGCCACCCGGGCCGGGACGTTGCGGAAGGTGATCCCGGTGGTGCGGCCGCCGGCCCGGTGCACGGTGGCGGTGACCCGCCCGGACGGCACGTCGATGCGGACCCGGGCCTCGCCGTCGTCGGGAGCGGGGACCCGGCCGGTGTCCACGGCCCAGGCGCCGAGCGCCATGGTGCCGTGGCCGCAGGCGGTGGAGTACCCGTCCTTGTGCCAGAACAGCACCCCGAAGTGGGCACCGTCGTCGTCGGGCGGGACCACGAACCCGCCGTACATCCCGGCGTGCCCGCGCGGCTCCTGGACCAGCAGGCGCCGTACGTCGTCAAGGGCGCTTCGCCGTGGCGCGGTCCCGGAGCCGCCGGGGCCGACGGCGGTCGCGCAGCGCGCCGCGACGCTGTCGCCGGGGACGGGCGGCAGCCCGGCGGCGGTGACGTCGACGATGCGGAAGGGTTCGCCGGCGGTGTGGTAGTCGGTGGTCGGCACGGAGGCCGGGAGCGGGGCCTGGCTCACAGGAGGAACCCGGCGGGGAAGGGGTCGGACGGGTCGAGGAAGTACTGGGCGGTGCCGGTGATCCAGGCCCGGCCGGTGACGGTCGGCACCACGGCGGGCAGTTGGCCGACGGTGGTCTCCCCGACGAGCCGGCCGGTGAACTCGGTGCCGATGAACGACTCGTTGACGAAGTCGGTGTCCAGGGGCAGGAGTCCGCGGGCGTGCAGCTGGGCCATCCGGGCGGAGGTGCCGGTGCCGCAGGGCGAGCGGTCGAACCAGCCGGGGTGGATGGCCATGGCGTGCCGGGAGCGCACGGCGTCGGAGCCGGGTGCGGCGAGGTAGACGTGCTTGACCCCGGAGATGGCCGGGTCCTCGGGGTGCACGGGACGGTCCGGGCCGGCGTTGATCGCGTCCATGACGGCGAGGCCGGCGGCGATCAGGTCGTCCTTGCGGGCCCGGTCGAAGGGCAGGCCGAGGGAGTCGAGTTCGACGAAGGCGTAGAAGTTGCCGCCGTAGGCGAGGTCGTAGGTGACGGTGCCGTGGCCGGGGACCTCGGCCTTGAGGTCGAGGCCGACGCAGAAGGCGGGGACGTTGGTGAGCGTGACGGACTCCGCCGCGCCGCCTTCGACCTTGACGTCGACGCTCACCAGGCCGGCCGGGGTGTCGAGGCGGACGGTGGTGACCGGCTCGACGGCCGGCACCATGCCCGTCTCGACGAGGACGGTGGCGACCCCGATGGTCCCGTGCCCGCACATCGGAAGCAGGCCCGAGACCTCGATGTAGAGCACGCCGTAGTCGGCGTCGGGGCGGGTGGGCGGCTGGAGGATGGCGCCGCTCATCGCCGAGTGGCCGCGCGGCTCGTACATGAGCAGGGTGCGCAGGTGGTCCATGTGCTCGATGAAGTGGAGCCGCTTGTCGGCCATCGTGGCGCCGGGGATCACCCCGACGCCCCCGGTGATGACCCGGGTGGGCATGCCCTCGGTGTGCGAGTCCACCGCGTGGAAGATGTGACGGGTACGCATGGGGTCCCCCCGGTTGCTAGTGGTGGCCCTCGGCGAGGGCCTTCTCGGTGGCGGCGCGCACGGCGGCCTCGACCTCGCCGGTGAGCGGGAAGCGGGGCGGGCGGGTGGCGCCGCCGGGACGGCCGGCCAGGTCCATGGAGAGCTTGATGGCCTGGACGAACTCGGTCTTTGAGTCCCAGCGCAGCAGGCTGTGCAGCGACTTGTAGAGCGGGAGCGCGGTGGCGAGGTCGCCGTCGACGGCCGCGCGGTAGAGGGTGGCGCAGGAGGCGGGCAGGGCGTTGGGGTAGCCGGCGATCCAGCCGACGGCGCCGGCCAGGGCCAGTTCCAGGAGGACGTCGTCGGCGCCGATGAGCAGGTCGAGGCCGGGGGCCAGCTCGGCGATCTCGTAGGCCCGGCGGACGTCGCCGCTGAACTCCTTGACGGCGACGATGCTGCCGTCGGCGTGGAGCCGGGCGAGCAGTTCGGGGGTGAGGTCGACCCGGGTGTCGTACGGGTTGTTGTACGCGACGACGGGTACGCCGGCGGCGGCGACCTCGGTGTAGTGGGCCCGTACGGCGGCCTCGTCGGCCCGGAAGGCGTTGGGCGGGAGCAGCAGGACGGAGCCGGCGCCGGCCTCGGCGGCCTGCTCGGCCCAGCGGCGGGACTCGGCGCTGCCGTAGGCGGCGACGCCCGGCATGACCCGGGCTCCGTCGCCGGCCGCCTCGACGGCGGTGCGGACGACGCGGGCGCGCTCCTCGTCGGTGAGGGTCTGGTACTCGCCGAGGGAGCCGTTGGGGACGACGCCGTCGCAGCCGTTGGCGAGGAGCCAGGCCACGTGCTCGGCGTAGGCGTCGAAGTCGACGGAGAGGTCGGGGCGGAGGGGGAGGGTGGTGGCGACCATGATGCCGTGCCAGGGGCGGCGGGCGGGTTCGTGTTGCATGAGGTGACTCCCTTGTGTGGTGTGTGACATTTTACTGACTGGCATGCGGGGGCCACAAGGCCCCCGCCCGACCGGATCAGCCCTCGGCCGGGGGAAGTTCGGCCAGCCGGCCCAGCGGGACGGGGCAGGAGAGCGGGCGCCGCTCGGGCTGCGGGTCGGCGCCGGCCAGCGCGGCCACGGCCTGGCCGCACATGCGGCCCTGGCACCAGCCCATGCCGGCGCGGGTGAGCAGCTTCACGGTGCGGGGGTCCTGGGCGCCGAGCGCGGTGACCGCCTCCCGGATCCGTCCGGCGGGCACCTCCTCGCACCGGCAGACGTCGGTGCCGTCCGTCACCCACCCGGTCCAGCCGGGGCCGGGCCGGTGGGCGGCGCCCATGGCTTCGGCGAAGGCCCGCAGCCGGTCCCGCCGCCGCACCAGGCGGACGGTGCCGCCGCTGCGCGGTGTCCCCTGCGGCGGGCGGGCCGCCAGCTCCGTCGCGATGGAGCGGGCCGCCAGTTCGCCCTCCGTCAGGGCGAGTTGCGCGCCGCCCACGCCACCCGTCTCCCCCGCCGCCCAGACCCCCGCCACCGACGTCCGCTGTTCGCCGTCCAGGACCAGCGCCACCGTCCCGTCCGCCGCCAGGCGGGTCTCGCAGCCCAGGCCGGTGGCCAGCTCCAGCTGGGGGACCAGGCCGTGGCCCACCGCCAGTGCGTCGCACGGGATCCGGCGCCCGGTGCCCGGGACGGGCCGCCAGTCGCGGTCCAGCCGGGCCACGGTGACGGCCTCGACGCGGTCGTCGCCGTGGGCCTCCACGACCGCGTGCCGGGTGAGCAGCCGGACCTGGTGCCGGAGCAACGCCCCGCCGAAGACCGCACCCTCGGCCAGCTTGCCCGGGTTGCGGAGCAGCGCCGGGACCCGGCCCGCGTAGGCGAGGTACGACGCGGCCTCGACCACCGCCGGGACCCGCGCCCCGGCCGCGGCCAGCGATCCCGCCACGGCCAGGAGCAGCGGCCCGCTGCCGGCGACCACCACCCGCCGGCCGGGCAGCACCAGCCCGGCCTTGAGCATGGCCTGCGCCCCTCCGGCCCCCACCACCCCGGGAAGGGTCCAGCCCGGGAAGGGCAGTTGGCGTTCGTAGGCGCCGGTGGCGAGCAGCACCGCCGTGGCCGTGACCGTGCCGCGGGTCTCCTCGGGGCCGACGGCCGCGTGCAGCGTCCAGCCGCCGCCGGTGGCCGGGACGACCGTCCAGACGTGGTGGCCGGGGAGGTACGCGACCCGGCCCGCCCCCTCGTGCGCCCGCAGCCGCGCCTCGCGCGCCGCGAAGGCCGGCCAGCCGTGGTGGAGGGCCTCGGGGCGGGCCGCGCCCAGGCCGGGCGCGGGGTGGCGGTAGTACTGCCCGCCCGGGCGGTCGCCGGCGTCCAGCAGGGCGACGGTCAGCCCGAGGTCGGCGGCGGTGACGGCGGCCGCGAGCCCGGCCGGTCCCGCGCCGATGACCGCGAGGTCGTGACGGGACGGATCAGACGGCGAGTTCGGCACGGCCGGTTCCCTCCTGGGTGGTGACGTCGTCCCCGGGCCTCGCCGGGACCAGGCAGGCCCGCTGGTTGGGGCTGCCGTTGACGGTGACGAGGCAGTCGTAGCAGCTGCCGATCCCGCAGAACGCCCCGCGCGGGGCGCCCCCGTCGCGGGTGGTGCGCCAGGCCAGGATCCCGGCCCCCCACAGGGCGGCGGCGATGCTCTGGCCGGACTCCGCCGGGATCTCCCGCCCGTCGAAGCGGATGGCGTACGAGGCTTCGGGCGTCCCGCCCACCAGTGCGCGCGGTGTGCGCGCGGCCCGGTGCGACGGGATCTGCGGGGTGTTCATCGGCGGCCCTCCTCCGGGCGGTGCGCGTGCGGGTGGCGGTGCGGGCGGCGGTACCGGTGGCGGTACGGGCGGCGGGCCGTCGGGCCCCGCCCGCGCCTGGCCGTCGGGCCCCTGCCGCGGCGGCCCATCAGGCGCCTTCCGCGGCCCGGCCGAAGTCCCGTCCGGGGTCGAACGGCGCCGGGTCCAGCGGCGGCCGGGTGCCGGTCAGGGCGGCCGCGACCAGGGCGCCGGTGGCGGGGGCGAGACCGATCCCGGCGCCCTCGTGCCCACAGGCGTGCAGCAGTCCAGGAACCCGGGGATCGGGGCCGATCGCCGGCAGGTGGTCGGGGAGGTACGGCCGGAAGCCGTGGTAGGCGCGCAGCACCCGTACGCCGGCCAGGACCGGGAAGAGCGCGGCCGCCTGCGCGGCGAGGCGGCGCAGCGCCTCGGTGGACAGGGAGCGGTCGAAGCCGACCCGTTCGCGGGTGGCACCGATCAGCACCGGGCCGGACGGGGTGCCCTCGACCACCGCCGAGGACTGCAGCGCGGCGGAGCCGCTGGCCACGTCGGCGATGTAGTCGGCGGCGTAGACCTTGTGCCGGACCACCCGCGGCAGGGGTTCGGTCACCAGGACGAAGCCGCGGCGGGGCATCACCGGCAGCTCCGTCCCCGCGAGGGCGGCGACGGCGCCGCCCCAGGTGCCCGCCGCGTTGACCACGGCGGGCGCGGGCAGTTCGCGGCGGGTGGTCCGCACGCCGCGTACGGCGCCGGAGGGTGCGCGGAGGATCCCGGTGACCTCCTCGCCGAGGTACCGCGCGGCGCCGGACGCGGCGAGCAGCCGTGCCGCCGCCTGGGCGGGCTGGACCTGCGCGTCCTGCGGGTAGTGGAAGCCGCCGGCCAGGCCGGGGGCCAGGTGGGGCTCCAGGCCGGGCAGGGCGTCCGCGGGGACCTCCCGCGCCTCGACGCCCGCCGCCCGCTGCCCTTCGGCGAACTGGCGCAAGGCCTTGAGCGCGCGCTCGTCGGGGGCTACGACGAGGCCGCCCTTGGGCTCGTACTCGACGCCCTCGTCGAGCACGCCGGCCAGGTCGTGCCAGAGGCCGGCGGACAGCAGGGCCAGGTCGAGCTCCGGCCCGGCCTGCTTGTCGGAGACGAGCAGGTTGCCCTCGCCCGCGCCGGTGGTGCCGCCGGCCACCGGCCCGCGGTCGACCACGGCGACCGAAAGCCCGGCCCGGCTCGCGTAGTAGGCGCAGGCGGCTCCGACCACGCCCGCACCGATGATCACGACGTCCACGTCAGTAATATGTCACATTCTTCTGAGGGTGCCCAGACCCCGCTCCGGGGCCCGGGCACCACCCGGCCCGGACTCACCCGCGCAGCGGGCCCTCGCAGCTGTACGAGGAGCTGCCGGCCACCTTGTTCGACCAGATCTCCACCGGCCCGAAGGAGCAGTTCATGTCGGCCAGGTTGTTCGAGGCCGCGCCCGCCCGGTCGAGGATGAAGTAGTCGACCGTCTCGGACATGTCCTTGAAGACCTGGTCCTCGCTCCGCCAGTTCTTCAGGTTCGCGGTGATCCGGCCGGTACAGGTGAACCGGCGCTTGCCCGGTTCGCCGTTCTCCACGCAGTCCGGCGTGTTGTACGTGGCCGCCGCGAAGCTCGACTTGACCGACGCCAGCGCCGAGTCGCGCAGCTGGTCGACGGGGGTGAACGTGGTGTTGGGCACGTACAGCTGGTCGACCTTGGCGATCTGGGCGTCCAGGAAGCGGTCGTAGGCCCGCTGGAGGTAGGTGTCCGCACCCGTGCGGTGGCGCCAGGCGTCGTACGCCGCCACGTCGTTGTTGCGCAGGTGCGTGTACATCTCGCGGAGCAGCGAGGGCTTCTCGGTCCACAGGAACTCGAAGAAGGTGCCGGCGTAGGAGTAGAAGCGGAAGCCGTCGCCGTCGTAGGTGGCGTTCATGATCTGCTCGACGCTCATCCGCGGTCCGCCGCCGGCGGTGTCGTTGATGATGCTGCGGACCAGGGACTTGCGTACGGCGATGCCGTTGTCGCGGGTGGCGCCGTCGAAGAACTCGGCGGTGCCCTCGTCCATGGCGGTGGTGCGGTCGCCCTCGTACCAGGGGCCGTCGCCGAAGAAGCCGTGCACGGCGTAACGGCCGTTGAGGTAGTGGGTGTACTCGTGGCGGAACAGCTCCTCCAGGGTCAGGGAGGAGTCCTGCGGCACCCGCCGCTCGTAGGTGTAGAAGGTGGCCCCGCGCTCGATGTAGATGCCGCCGTTGTTCGTGTCCATGCCGGTCAGGACCGGGTGGTAGTTCTCGTAGTCGGCGCGCGAGGCGTACAGGACGATGTTGAGCGAGGTGTTGGGGTCCCCGGCGAGCGGCTGGTCGGTGCCGAGCACCCGGAAGTACTGGGCCTTGACCTGCTTGCTCGCGTAGTACAGCTTGTCGACGGTGGCCTTGGGCAGGCCCGTGCGGACCTTGATGGCGCCGTTGTCGTAGGTGTACGTGTACGGGAAGATCTCGCGCTCGATGTCCTCCTTGCAGACCCCGTACGGGGCGCAGGCCTCGTAGTAGTTGAGCCAGCCCACCAGGGCGGCCCAGGGCCGGCTGCCGGCGCCCCAGTCGGTCTTCACCCGGGCGAGCATGCCGCCGATGTCGGCGACGACGCCGTCGCGCAGGCCCTGGACCTGGCCGAACCGCCCGTACTCGGAGAGCGCGTCGCGGGCGACCCAGTCGTTGGCGGAGTCCTTCAGGTGCGTCCAGCCGGCGAAGGCCTTGAAGGCGGCACGGTAGGCCGGGTCGGCGGCGACGGCCGCGTGGTAGGCGGAGTCCTGGTTGCCGGGGTAGACGCCGAGGTAGTTGACGGAGAGGCCGGCGAGGGCGGCGCCCGCCCAGACCGGGTCGCGGTGGGTGGCGGGCCGGTCCGGGCCCATGGTGGCCAGTACGTTCTTGATCAGGCCGAGCTGGTGCTGGCGCAGGCCGGGCGCGCTGGCGGCGTAGAGGGCCTCGCGCAGCGTCCGGGCGTTGGAGGGGGTGACGTCGAAGGTGCGGGCGGCCGAGCCGAAGTCGGCGACGGCCCGGCGCATGGCGTCGACGGTCGGCGCGTCGGTCACGTCGATCTCGGAGCGGGAGAAGTCGTGGTAGGCCACCGCGTGCAGGTAGGTGAACATCTCCTCGAGGTGGGAGGAGTTGCGGCCGTCGTGCTGCGCGGCCAGGCCGGATATCCGCCGGGACACGGCCTGGACGTGGCCGTCCGACATCACCGGGACCAGGCGCGCGTCCCACGTCCAGACGAGGTCGCGCAGACAGCCGTCGGCGAGGACGGCCGGGTCGGCGAGGAAGTCGGCGAACTGCTCGGGGGTCAGGCGCGTGATCCCGTCGAGGGTGCAGGGGACTCCCGCCGCGGTGGTGCCGGGCGCGGCCTGGGCGAGAGCGCGCTGGGCGGTGCCGGGCGCCTTCTCGGCCGGGCCGGGCACCTTGGCGCCGGCCCCGGTGCCGCCGGGGGCGGGGGCCGGGGCGGGCCCCGCGTCGGGGGCGGTGGCGAGCCGGCGGACCTCGTCGCGCTCGTCGTGCCCGGCGTCCGCCGTGCGGGCGGCCTCCGCCCCGGAGGCGAAGGTGGCGGGGACCGCCGGGGCGGGACCGGCGGCCTGGGTCACGCTCTGCCCGGCGGAGGCGACGAGGGTGACGGCGACGGCGCCGGCCAGGAAGGAAGAGCGGACAGCTCTGTGCATGGACACCAAGAACTCCTGTTGGGAGGGGTGGGGGTGGTGAACTGCCTTGCTTCACACGGCATTTGACGGGAGTTAACGAGCCGCGGTGTGAGCTGTAACATAGTAATGTGAAATTGCACTGACAAGACCTGTGCGCCCACCAGTTCGCATCTTCTTGGGGAGCCCCTGTGACCGACCGTCCCTCCCAGCTCAACATCGGCAGCCACGACCTGCCGGTGTCAGCCGAGTTGTCCCGTTTCATGGCGGGCGGCTGGGCGCCCTCCCCGCTCCCCGCCTCCGCGCGGACCGGCGCGTACGACGCGACCCCGGCCCGCCGCGCCCGCCTCTCGGCCCGCTTCCCCGGTGAGCGGCTGATCGTCCCGGCCGGGGAGCTGAAGGTCCGCTCCAACGACTGCGACCACCGCTTCCGCCCGCACAGCGCGTACGCCTGGCTCACCGGTCTGACCGGCGAGGACCAGGTGGGGCACGTGCTCGTGCTGGAGCCGTCCGGGCCGCACGGCCACGAGGCCGTGCTCTACCTGCGGCCCCGCTCCCCGCGCGCCGACGGCAACGAGGAGTTCTACCGGGACCGCCGCTACGGGGAGTTCTGGGTCGGACGCCGCCCGGACCTCGCCGAGGCGGAGCGGCTCACCGGCATCCGCTGCGCGCACCTGGACGACCTGGGCGGCCGGCCGGGCGAACACCCGGGCGCTGCCGGCGGCCGGAACGCCGCCACGGACACGGAACTCGCCGCCGCCCTCGCCGAACTGCGCCTGGTCAAGGACGCCTGGGAGGTGGAGCAGCTGCAACTGGCCGTGGACCACACCACGGCCGGCTTCGAGGACGTCGTACGGGCCCTGCCGCGCGCCCTGGAACACCCGCGCGGGGAGCGGTGGATCGAGGGCGTGTTCGGGCTGCGCGCCCGCGCGGAGGGCAACGGCACCGGCTACGAGACCATCGCGGCCTCGGGCGCGCACGCCTGCGTGCTGCACTGGATCCGCAACGACGGCAGGCTGGACCGCGACGACCTGCTGCTGCTGGACGCGGGCGTGGAGACCGACAGCCTCTACACGGCCGACATCACCCGGACCCTCCCGCTGTCCGGCCGCTTCTCCGCCGTGCAGCGCCAGGTGTACGAACTCGTGCTGGCCGCGCAGGAGGCGGGGATCGCCGCGCTGCGCCCGGGGGCCAGCTTCCGGGACTTCCACCGGGCCGGCATGCGGGTGATCGCCGAGGGCCTGGCCGAGTGGGGGGTGCTCAAGGACGCCGAGGGCGACCTGCACCGCCGCTACACCCTCTGCAGCAGCGGCCACATGCTCGGCCTGGACGTCCACGACTGCGCGAAGGCGCGCGCCGAGACCTACCTGGACGGGGTGCTGGAGGAGGGCCAGGTCCTCACCGTGGAACCCGGGCTCTACCTCCAGCCGGACGACCTCACCCTGCCCGCCGAACTGCGGGGCATCGGCGTCCGGATCGAGGACGACCTCGTCATCACGGCGGAAGGCGCCCGGCTGATGTCGGGCGCCCTGCCCCGCACGGTGGCGGGGATCGAGGAGTGGATGGGGGCTCTGCTGGAGGGCTGACCGCCCTCCGCGCGGACGGGCGGTGGTCGCCGGTGGCCCAGGGGCGACCGGTGACCACCACCCGAGGAGCGCGGTCCGCCGGCCGGTGGCCGGTCAGGACCGGTGTCCGTCACCAGTGGCCGTGGCCTCCGTGGCCACCCCAGTCGTCGTCGTGACCACCGTGGCCGCCGCGGCCGCCCCAGTCGTCGTCGTGGTCGCCGCCGCCGTGACCGCCGCGGCCCCAGTCCTTCCAGTGACCGTTGCCGCCGTAGCCGCCCCAGTCGTCGTCGTGGTCGTGGCCGTGGCCGTGGCCGTGGCCGTCACCGCCGCCGTACCCGTTCCAGTACGGGTTGTAGCCTCCGTAGCCGACCCAGTCGTTGTACCAGCGGCCATGGTCGTGGCCACCGCAGCCGCCGCCGTAGCCGCGGTCGCACCAGTCGTCGCCGGTGAGGGTCTGCGGGACGGTCTGCGGGGTCGCGGCGGCGGAAGCTCCGCTCATGGGCATGAGGCCGAGGGTGACCCCGGCGGCCCCTGCCAGGATTGCCGCACCGATCCTACGGCGCATGTTCATGCACCTCCGAACATAGTTGGCGGATTCGTGCCTAAGGGGGCATTTCCACCGTCCCCCCGAGCCGGTCGACTGTCAAAACCGGTCGAACATTCAGTCGAGTACGGCGAGTCCGTCGAGCTCCACCAACGCCTGGGCGTCCCACAGCCGGACGATTCCCAGCACGGCCATCGCCGGATAGTCGCGGCCCGCCAACTTCCGCCACACGCGACCCAGTTCGGCGGCGTGCCGGCGGTAGTCCGCGACGTCCACGGCATAGACGGTGACCCGGACCAGGCGGTCCGGCGTGCCGCCCGCCGCCGCGAGCGCCCCCAGTAGGTTGCCGAGAGCCTGTTCGAACTGCTCGACCAGGGTCGTCCCCACCAGCTCCCCCTCGCCGTCCAGAGCGGTCTGGCCGGCCAGGGCCACCAGCCGCGACCCGGAGGCCACCACGGCGTGCGAGAAGCCCGTGGGGGGCGACAGCTCCTCCGGGTTGATCCGCTCCAGGCTCATCCGACCCCTCCCGTCCGGTACAACTCCCCGGCGATGACCGTGCGCTGGACCTCGCTCGCACCCTCGTAGATGCGCGGGGCCCGGACCTCCCGGTACAGGTGCTCCAGCAGGTGCCCGCGCCGCAGCGCGACCGCGCCGTGCAGCTGCACGGCCTGGTCCACCACGTACTGGGCCGTCTCGGTGGCCAGCAGCTTGGCCATCGCCGCCCGGCGCGGGACCCCGTCGGAGCCGCCGTCGTACGCGCCGGCCGCCGCGTACACCAGCAGGCGGGCGGCCTCGGTACGGGTGGCCATGTCGGCCACCCGGTGCGCCACCGCCTGGAGGTCGCCCAACACCCCGCCGAAGGCCTCCCGGCGCGCCGTGTGCGCCAGCGTGGCGTCCAGCGCGGCCCGCGCCATGCCCACCGCGAAGGCGCCCACGCTCGGCCGGAACAGGTTCAGGGTGTCCATCGCCACCCGGAAGCCCCGGCCGGGCTCCCCCAGCAGGTCCCCGGGGCCGACCGGCACCCCCTCGAAGGCCAGCGCGCCGATGGGGTGCGGCGAGAGCATCTCCAGCGGCTCCCCGGACAGCCCCGGGCGGTCGGCCGGCACCAGGAAGGCGGTGACCCCCCGCGATCCCGGGCCCTCCCCCGTCCGGGCGAAGACGGTGTAGAAGTCGGCCTCCGGGGCGTTGGAGATCCACCGCTTCTCCCCGTGCAGCCGCCAGCCGCCGCCCTCCGGCTCGGCCCGCAGCGCCAGCGCGGCCGCGTCCGACCCCGCCCCCGGCTCGCTCAGCGCGAACGCCGCCACCGCCCGGCCCGCCCGTACGGCCGGCAGCCAGCGCTCCCGCTGGGCCGGGGTACCGGCGCGCAGCACCGGGTGCGCGCCCAGCCCCTGGAGCGCGAGGGCCGTCTCGGCCTCCGTGCAGCCGTACGCCAGGGACTCCCGCAGAAGGCACAGCTCCAGCGCGCCGGCGTCGAACACCTTCTCGAGCAGGCCCAGTTCTCCGAGCTCGGCCAGGAGCGGCCGGTTGACCCGGCCCGGGTCCCCCGCCTCCGCCAGCGGCCTGAGCCGGTCCGCGGCCAGGGCCCGCAGCCGCTCGCACCACTTCTCCTGGTCCGGCTCCAGCGCGAATCCACCCATCCGGATGCCCCAATCGTCGACCCGGTCTATCGCGTCCAGTTGACTGCCGTCACCAAGACGATACGCTCCTTTCACGACCGCACGGCCGGCTCCACCCACTCGGTCCCGGACAACGGGGCCCGGACCGCCGCAAGGGGGCGAACCCGCCTTGGAGCTCCAGCCTTCCGCTCATGTCGACACCTTCGCGCGCGACCACCTGCCACCCCCGCACGAATGGCCGGAGCTGGTGTTCCCGTTGCCCGAACTGGCCTATCCGGACCGGCTGAACTGCGGCGCCGAGCTGCTGGACGCCACCACCGCCCGGTTCGGCCCCGACCGCCCGGCCTTCCGTACCGCCGACGGCGAGGTCTGGACGTACGGCGAGCTCGGCGAGCGGGTCGACTCCCTCGCCCGCGCCCTCACCGCCGAACTGGGCGTGGTCCCCGGCAACCGGGTCCTGCTGCGGGGCCCCACGGGGCCCTGGCTCGCCGCCTGCTGGCTGGCGGTGATGAAGGCGGGCGCGGTGGCCGTGACCGTGCTCGACCGGCAGCGCGCCCACGAGCTGGCCACCGTCTGCGAGCTGGCCCGCGTCCAGCACGCCGTGTGCCACGCCGGCGCCCTCGAGGACCTGGCCCGCGCCGCGGTGCCGGGCCTGCGCATCACCCCGTACGGCGGCGACGGGCCCGACGACCTGCTGCGGCTGGCGGACAAGCACCGCGGGCTCGGCTTCGAGCCGGTGCGGACCTCCGCCGACGACGTGGCCCTGATCGCCTTCACCTCGGGCACCACCGGGCGCCCCAAGGGCTGCATGCACTTCCACCGGGACGTCCTCGCCATCGCCGACACCTTCTCCCGCCACGTGCTGCGCCCCCGCCCGGACGACGTCTTCGCCGGCAGCCCGCCGCTCGGCTTCACGTTCGGGCTCGGCGGGCTGGTCGTCTTCCCGCTGCGCGCCGGGGCCTCGGCGCTGCTGATGGAGCAGGCCGGCCCGCGGCAGCTGCTGCCCGCGCTGGCCGAGCACCGCGTGACCGTCCTGTTCACCGCCCCCACCGCCTACCGGGCCATGCTGGACGCGCTCGACGGGCCGGGCGGGCCGGCCGCCGCGGACCTGGGCGCGCTGCGGCGCTGCGTCTCGGCCGGCGAGAACCTCCCGGCGGCGACCTGGCGGGCCTGGTACGAGCGGACCGGCCTGCGGATCATCAACGGCATCGGCGCCACCGAACTGCTGCACATCTTCATCTCGGCCGCCGACGGGGACATCCGCCCCGGCACCACCGGCCGCGAGGTGCCGGGCTGGCAGGCCCGGGTCGTGGACCCCGGCGGCCGCCCGGTCCCGGACGGCGAGCCCGGGCTGCTGGCGGTCCGCGGGCCGGTCGGCTGCCGCTACCTGGCCGACCCGCGGCAGGGCGAGTACGTACGCGGGGGCTGGAACGTCACCGGTGACACGTACGTGCGGGAGGCCGACGGCTACTTCCGCTACGTCGCCCGCGCCGACGACATGATCATCTCGGCGGGGTACAACATCGCGGGCCCGGAGGTGGAGGAGGCGCTGCTGCGCCACCCCGACGTCCTGGAGGCGGCGGTGGTGGGCCGGCCGGACGAGCACCGCGGCCAGGTCGTGGTGGCGTACGCGGTCACCCGGGAGGGCGCTACCGTCACCGAGGAGGCCCTGCGCGCCTTCATGAAGGCGGAACTGGCCCCGCACAAGTGCCCGCGGACCTTCGTCTTCCTGCCCGCGTTGCCCCGGACGGCGACCGGCAAACTTCAGCGGTTCCGCCTGCGCGATCTAGAGTGACCACGTGGCCGAGCAGCACACTCCGCGATCCCTGATCGTCACCTTCTACGGCGCCTACGGACGCGCCGCCGAGGGCCCCGTCCCGGTGTCCGCGCTGGTCCGCCTGCTGGGGGCGGCCGGGGTGGACGCCCCGTCGGTGCGGTCGTCGGTGTCCCGGCTGAAACGCCGCGGCTTCCTGCTGCCGGCGAGGGCGGCCGACGGCTCGGCGGGGTACGACCTGTCCGACGAGGCCCGGCAGCTCCTGGAGGACGGCGACCGCCGCATCTACGCCGCCCCGCCGGCCGGGGGCACGGAGCCGGCGTGGCTGCTGGCCGCGTTCTCCGTGCCGGAGCAGGAGCGGCACAAGCGGCACCTGCTGCGCTCCCGGCTGGCCCGGCTCGGCTTCGGCACGGTCGCGCCGGGCGTGTGGATCGCCCCGGCCGACCTGGAGACGGAGACCCGGCACACCCTGGACCGGCTCCAGCTGACCCCGTACGTGGAGCTGTTCCGCGGCACCCACCTGGGCTTCGCCGCGACGGCGGAGGCGGTGGCCCGGTGGTGGGACCTGGCCTCGCTGGCCAAGCAGCACGAGGCCTTCCTGGACCTGCACGGGCCGGTGCTGCGGGAGCTCCGGGCGGGCCCGGAGCCCTCCCCGGAGGCGGCGTACGGCGCCTACCTGCGCGCGCTGGACAGCTGGCGCCGCCTCCCCTACGCCGACCCGGGCCTCCCCCGGGACCTGCTCCCCTCCGACTGGCCCGGCGACCGCTCGGCGGCGGCGTTCCGCGAACTCCACCACCGCCTCCACGCCCGCGGCGCCGAACACGTCCACTGGTGACCCCCGTGCCGGCCCGACCCCGGGGCGGACCCCGGCCCCGCCGGCGATTGAGGCGCGGCGGAAACGGGGTGCGGGTCGGGACCGGGGGTTGGGAGGGTGGGGCATGACCTGGAGCTTCACGCGTGATCTGGGCGCGTACCTGCGCGCCGCCGGGCCCGCCCTCGCGGCCCGGCCCGTCACCAACACCCTGCTGCTGACCGTCACGGACGCCCTGCGCCGCCGCGGACCGCACGCCTTCGGGGACGGCGAGCCGTTCTACGGATGGTGGACGGACGCGGACGGGGCGGCCTCGGGGGCCCTGTTGTGCACCCCGCCGCACCCGCTCCTGCTGGGCGAGCTCCCCACGGAAGCCGTGGCCGCGCTGGACGTCGCGGCGCTGCCCGGCCCGGTCGGCGGGTTCAACGCCCGGCGGGCGGACGCGGCGGCGCTGGCCGCGGCCTGGGGGCGGCCGACCCGGGTCGAGGAGGAGCTGCGGCTGTACCGGCTGGACGGGCTCGTGCCGCCGGAGCCCGCCCCGGCGGGGCGGCCCCGCCCCGCCGCGACCGCGGACCTGCCGCTCCTGCGGACGTGGTCCGCCGCCTTCGCCGCGGAGACGGACGAGCTCGCACCACCGCCCGACGCCGCGCTCCTGGACCGCGTGTCGTACGGCGGGCTGCTGCTCTGGGAGGACGGCGGCCGCCCCGTCGCGATGGCCGGCTTCTCGCGCCCCCTGGCCGGCACCGCCCGGATCTACCCGGTGTACACCCCGCCGGCGCTCCGCGGCCGCGGCTACGCGGCAGGCGTGACGGCCGCCGCGACCCGGGCGGTGCGCGCGGCGGGCGCCGCGGAGGTGCTGCTCTTCACCGACCTGGCCAACCCCACCAGCAACGGCGTGTACCAGCGGCTGGGCTACCGCCCGGTGGAGGACCGGGCGGTGGTGGTTACGGCGTGAGCGGGGGCCTGGGTCAGCCCTTGCCGGTCGGGGGCTTGCGGCTGCCCGCACGGTACGGGGGCGGCCAGGGGGCCGCGGGACCCTCGTAGCCCTGGTCGGCGGCCGCGTGCAGGGTCCAGTGCGGGTCGTACAGGTGGGGCCGGGCCAGCGCGCACAGGTCGGCCCGGCCGGCCAGCAGCAGTGAGTTGACGTCGTCCCAGGAGGAGATCGCGCCGACCGCGATCACGGGCACGCCCAGGGCGTTGCGGATCCGGTCGGCGTACGGGGTCTGGTACGAGCGGCCGTACTCGGGGCGTTCGTCGGGGACGACCTGGCCGGTGGAGACGTCGATGGCGTCGGCGCCGTGCGCGGCGAAGGCGGCGGCGATCGTCACCGAGTCCTCCCCGCTGGTGCCGCCCTCGGCCCAATCCGTCGCGGAGATGCGGACCGTCATCGGCCGGTCCTCCGGCCAGACCGCGCGTACCGCGTCGAACACCTCCAGGGGGAACCGGAGCCGGCCCTCCAGGGTGCCCCCGTAGGCGTCCGTGCGGTGGTTGGTGAGGGGGGACAGGAAGCCGGAGAGCAGGTAGCCGTGCGCGCAGTGCAGTTCGAGCAGGTCGAAGCCGCAGGCCGCGGCCCGGGCAGCCGCCTCGGTGAACTGGTCCCGGATGAGGTCCAGTCCGGGGCGCGTGAGGGCGTGCGGGGTCTGGTTGACGCCGGCCCGGTAGGGCAGGGGGGAGGCGGCCACCACCGGCCAGTTTCCTTCCGGCAGGGGTTCGTCGATGCCCTCCCACATGACCTTGGTGGAGCCCTTGCGGCCGGAGTGGCCGAGCTGGACGCCGAGCGCGGTGCCGGGGGCGGAGGCGTGGACGAAGTCCGCGATCCGGGTCCAGGCGGCGGCCTGTCCGTCGGTGTAGAGGCCGGCGCAGCCGGGGGTGATGCGGCCCTCGGCGGAGACGCAGACCATCTCGGTCATGACCAGGCCGGCCCCGCCGAGGGCGCGTGCGCCGAGGTGGACGAGGTGGAAGTCGCCGGGCACCCCGTCGGTGGCGGAGTACATGTCCATCGGGGAGACCACGACCCGGTTGCGCAGGGTCAGCCCGCGCAGCCGGTACGGGGTGAACATCGGCGGGGTGGCCTCGTCCGGGCAGCCGAAGTCCCGTTCGACGGTGCGGGTGAAGCGGGGGTCGCGCAGGCGCAGGTTGTCGTGGGTGACCCGGCGGCTGCGGGTGAGCAGGTTGAAGGCGAACTGCCGGGCCGGCTGGCCCGTGTAGCCGGCGATCTCCTCGAACCAGCGCATGCTGGCCGCCGCGGCCCGCTGGGTGGAGGCGACGGCGGGCCGGCGGGCCTCCTCGTACGCGGCGAGGGCGGTGGGCACGTCGGGGGCGGCGGTGACGGCGTCCGCGAGCGCGAGGGCGTCCTCGACGGCCAGCTTGGTGCCGGAACCGATGGAGAAGTGCGCGGTGTGCGCCGCGTCGCCGATCAGCACGGTGTTGCCGTGGGACCAGCGTTCGTTGACGACGGTGCGGAACGCGGTCCAGGCCGAGCGGTTGCCGCGCAGGGCGCGCCCGCGCAGTGCCTCGCCGAAGACCTTGGCGCAGCGGTGGGCGGACTCGGCCTCGTCGCACAGGTCGAACCCGGCGGCGCGCCACACCTCCTCGCGCATCTCCACGATGACGGTGGAGGAGTCGGCCGAGTAGGGGTAGGCGTGGAGCTGCATGACGCCGTGCTCGGTCTCGGCGATCTCGAAGCGGAAGGCGTCGAAGGCGAAGTCGGCGGCCAGCCAGATGTAGCGGCAGCGGCCGGTGGTGACGGTGGGGCGGAAGTGTCCGGCGAGGGCCTCGCGGGTGGCGCTGTGCACCCCGTCGGCGGCCACCACCAGGTCGTACGAGGCGGCCAGCGCGGCCGGGCCGGGGGCCTCGCGGCGCGGTCGCAGGTCCACGCCGAGGCCGGCGCAGCGTTCGTGCAGGACCTCCAGCAGGCGGCGCCGGCCGAGGGCGGCGAAGCCGTGACCCCCCGAGGTGAGCAGCCGGCCGCGGTGGACGACGTCGATGTCGTCCCAGCGGACGAACTCGGCGGACAGGGCGGCGTACACCTCGGGGTCGGCGTTCTCGATGCCGCCGAGGGTCTCGTCGGAGAGGACGACGCCGAAGCCGAAGGTGTCGTGGGGGGCGTTGCGTTCCCACAGGGTGACCTCGTGGCCGCGGCGGGCGAGGAGCGCGGCCGCGTACAGCCCGCCCGGTCCCCCGCCGGTGACGGCGGCCCGCACGGCTACCTGCCCCGCCAGTCGGGCGGGCGCTTCGCGGTGAAGGCCGCGTGGAACTCGGCGTAGTCCTCGCCGTGCATCAGCAGGGCCTGGGTGGCCGCGTCCATCTCCACGGCGGCGGCCAGGGGCATGTCCAGCTCGGCGGTGAGCAGGGCCTTGGTCTGGGCGTGGGCGAGGGCGGGGCCGGCCGCGAGGCGGGCGGCGAGTTCGGCGGCGCGGGCGTGCGCCTTGCCCTCCTCGGCGAGCTCGCTGACCAGTCCGATCCGTTCGGCTTCGGCGGCGTGGACGGGGTCGCCGAGCATCAGCAGCCGGGTGGCGTGGCCGAGGCCGACGACGCGGGGCAGGAGGTAGGCGGCGCCCATGTCGCCGCCGGAGAGGCCGACCCGGGTGAAGAGGAAGGAGAACCGGGCGGTGGGGTCGGCGACGCGGAAGTCGGCGGCGAGCGCGAGGACCGCGCCGGCGCCCGCGGCGACGCCGTGGACGGCGGCGACGACGGGGAAGGGGCATTCCCGCAGGGCGCGCACGACCTGGCCGGTCATGCGGTTGAAGTCGAGGATCTGGGCGGTGTCCATGGCGAGGGTGGCGCCGATGATCTCGTCCACGTCTCCGCCGGAGCAGAAGCCGCGGCCCTCGCCCCCGAGGACGAGGGCGCGCACGGAGCGTTCGCGGGAGAGTTCGGCGAGCAGATCGCGCAGGTCGGCGTAGGCGCCGAAGGTGAGCGCGTTCAGCTTCTCGGGGCGGTCGAGGGTGACGGTGGCGACGCCGTCCTGCCGGGTGACCCGGAGGTGGCGCCACCGCTGCGTGCCGGAGGCGGAACCGGTGAAGGGGCTCACACCGAGGACCGTATCACCGAATGGTGACTGCCGTCACGAACACGCGATGGGCGGGTGGCGGCCCGGAGCCGGATGTGTCCGAACGTCCCGGCGGCCGGAGCCCGTGGTCCCGCGCCGTTACGCCGGGGTGCCCTACGGCCCGCCGTACCCCCTCCGTATGGTTGAAAGCGGGAGTTCCGGCTCCGCGCACCCCACCACTCGCCCCCCGAACGGAAAGGACGCACGCCGTGCCCGATCCCGCCCCCGCATGGCGCGTCACCCTTCCGCACGCCACCGTCGCGGTGCCCATGGCCCGCGCCCTGGTCCGCACCGCCCTCGCCGAGAGCGACGGGCCGTCCGCCGACAGCGACACGGCGGAGCTGCTCACCGCGGAGCTCGTCGCCAACGCCGTGGAGCACACCTCGCGGGAGGTGCCCATCGAGCTGGTGGTGGAACTGGGAGCGCACGGCTGCCAGGTCGAGGTGCACGACGGCGACCCGGTGCCGCCCGACCTGAGCACGGCCCGGACCTGCCCGGACCCCTGGCAGGAGCACGGGCGCGGGCTGCTGCTGATCCGCGCGTTGAGTTCCGCCTGCGGACACCGGCCCACCGCCCGCGGGAAGGCCGTCTGGTTCAGCCTCGCCGCGCGGGCGGCCGTATGACTATGCGAGGGTGGCGACCAGCACGGCCTTGATGGTGTGCAGCCGGTTCTCCGCCTCGTCGAAGACCACGGAGTGCTCGGACTCGAAGACCTCGTCCGTGACCTCCAGGCAGTCCAGACCGTGCCGCTGGTGGATCTCCCGGCCGACGGCCGTGCCCAGGTCGTGGAAGGCCGGCAGGCAGTGCAGGAAGCGCACGTCCGGGTTGCCGGTGGCGCGCAGTACGTCCATGGTGACGGCGTATCCGGCCAGGGCGGCGATCCGCTCGTCCCAGACCTCCTTGGGCTCGCCCATGGACACCCACACGTCGGTGGCGACGAAGTCGGCCCCCGCGACGCCTTCGGCGACCTCCTCGGTGAGGGTGATCCGGGCCCCGCTCGCCAGGGCGAGGGCGCGGGCCCGGGCCACCACCGCCTCGGCCGGCCAGTAGGCCTTGGGGGCCACGATCCGTACGTCCATCCCGAGCAGGGCGCCGGTGACCAGGTACGAGTTGCCCATGTTGAAGCGGGCGTCGCCCAGGTAGGCGAAGGAGATCCGCTCCAGCGGCTTGTCGCAGTGCTCGGTCATGGTGAGCACGTCGGCGAGCATCTGGGTGGGGTGCCAGTCGTCGGTCAAGCCGTTGTAGACGGGCACGCCGGCGTGGGTGGCGAGCTCCTCCACGGCCTCCTGGCTGTCACCGCGGTACTCGATGGCGTCGAACATCCGGCCGAGCACCCGGGCGGTGTCCTTGACCGACTCCTTGTGGCCCATCTGGGAGCCGGAGGGGTCGAGGTAGGTGGTGTGGGCGCCCTGGTCGGCGGCGGCGACCTCGAAGGCGCAGCGGGTGCGGGTGGAGGTCTTCTCGAAGATCAGCGCGATGTTGCGGCCGCGCAGCCGCTGCACCTCGGAGCCGGCCTTCTTGGCCGCCTTCAGCTCGGCGGCCAGGTCGATCAGGCCGCGGAACTCGGCGGCGGTGAAGTCGAGCTCCTTGAGGAAACTGCGGCCGACGAGGTCGGTGGCCATGGGGGCGCTCCTGGGTCGCGCGGACAGGGATGCTGGAAGTCTATACGATGCACTGCATCGCTATTCAGTCTGTTCCCCCGGGTTCGAACCCCCGTGACCCGGACCCGGTCGGCCCCGCCCGACGCCCCGCCCGGACCGGACCCCTCAGACCGGGTCCCGTTCCACCGGGCAGCTCATGCAGCGCGGACCGCCGCGTCCCCGTCCCAGCTCGCTGCCGGGGATCTCGATCACCTCTATCCCCTCCTTGCGCAGATGCGTGTTGGTGGTGACGTTGCGCTCGTAGGCGATGACCACCCCGGGCTCGACCGCCAGCACGTTGCACCCGTCGTCCCACTGCTCGCGCTCCGCCGAGTGCACGTCCTGGGTCGCCGTCAGCACCCGGAGGGAGTCGAGGCCGAGGGCGGCCGCGATCGCCCGGTGCATGTGCTCCGGCGGATGGTCGGTCACCTTCAGCTCCTGGCCGCCGTCGCCGGGCTCGATGGTGTAGGAGCGGAGCATGCCCAGGCCCGCGTACTGGGTGAAGGTGTCGCCGTCCACCATGGTCATCACGGTGTCCAGGTGCATGAAGGCACGCCGCTTGGGCATGTCCAGCGCCACGATGGTCCGGGCCGAGCCGGCCGCGAAGAGGCCCCGCGCCAGCATCTCCACCGCCTGCGGGGTGGTCCGTTCGCTCATCCCGATCAGCACCGCGCCGTTGCCGATGACCAGCACGTCGCCGCCCTCGATGGTGGACGGGTAGTCGGCCTGGCCCTGCGACCAGTAGTGGAAGGCGCCGGAGGAGGTGAACAGCGGGTGGTGCTTGTAGATCGCCTCGAAGTGGACGGTCTCGCGCTGCCGGGCCGGCCAGCGCATGGCGTTGATGGAGACCCCGTCGTAGATCCAGGCGGAGGTGTCCCGGGTGAACAGGTGGTTGGGCAGCGGGCCGAGCAGGAAGCCGTCCAGCTCCAGGGCGTGGAAGAGCACCGAGACCGGCTCGGCGTGCCGCTCCAGGTACTCCCGCTTGGTCATGCCGCCGATGAGCGCCTCGGCCAGGTCCGCCGAGGGCAGGTGCTCGAAGACGGACCGGAGGTGGTCGGTGGCGAGCGGGCCGTACTCCTTCTCGTCGAAGACCCGGTCCAGGACGAGGTGTCTGGCCTCCGGCACGTCCAGGGTCTCGCGCAGCAGGTCGCCGAAGAGGTGGACCGCGACCCCCCGGTCGCGGAGCACGTCGGCGAACCCGTCGTGTTCCTGGCGCGCGCGCCGCACCCACAGCACGTCGTCGAAGAGCAACGCGTCCTTGTTGCTCGGGGTGAGCCGCTTCAGCTCCAGGTCGGGCCGGTGGAGTATGACGCGGCGGAGCCGCCCGGTCTCGGAGTCGACATGGAATCCCATGCCGTACACGGTCGCAGACCGGACGGCCTTCCGACCGGCTATCGAAGTGCGCGGTCAGCGCGGGGTGGCCAGGCCCAGCAGCGTCGAGGGAGCGCCCGTCAGCTCCGGCGTGATCAGGCCCAGCTCGGGCGCTACCACGTTGGGGATGCCGAAGTTGGAGCCGTCCGGCATGGTCAGCGGGGCGCCGACGGCCGCACCGGGGCCCTTGGCCAGCAGGGTGGTCGCGGACTCCACCGAGCCCTCGCCGTCGGTCTTCTCCGAGCCCAGCAGGTTGGGCACCGGCGTGGTGACCAGGGTCCGGCCCAGGTCGGCGCCGACCGGGACGACCGGCAGCAGCGGGGTGGGCAGCAGGTCGCCCTTGTGGTGCACGGGGGCCTCGGGCGCGCCGACGAGCGGGACCGGTACGGCCGTGCCCATGCGCGGGGCGTCCACCCCCAGCGCGGTCTCCACCGCGTCCAGCGGCACCCCCACCGGGACCGACTCGGCCGCCGCCGGGCCGATCGCCGCCCCCGCGGCCACACAGGTCATGAGCGCCGCAATGCTTCCGCGCGCGGTCATCTTCATATCTGACGTTCCGTCCTTCCGAGGTTCACGTACACACCGCTGCCCTGGAAGAACGATCCCGCGCGCCCTGGGTCACCTGATTTCAGAACCGCGCCGCGAGTCCGGCGATACGGGCCGGGCCGATCCGGCAGCAGCCGCCGACGAGGCGGGCGCCGGCGCGGCGCCAGGAGTCCACGGGCCAGGGGACCGGCCGGGCGGGGCGCTCCCAGGTCTGGGCGGCGGCCTGCCAGACGGAGCCGTCGTTGGGGTAGGCGAGCAGGGGCTTGCCGGTGACGCGGGCAGCGGCCTCGAGGGCGGGCAGGACGTCCGCCGGGTCGCAGCAGTTCACCCCGACCGCGACGACGCCGGGCGCTTCGGCGGCCAGCGCGAAGGCCTCGTCCAGGGGCTGGCCGGCCCGGGTCCGGCCGCCCTCGACGGTGTAGGACAGCCAGGCGGGCGTCCCGGTTCCCGGGAGCAGGGCCAGCAGGGCCTCGGCCTCGTCGGTGTCCGGGAGGGTCTCCAGGGCGAGCACGTCGGGCCCGGCGGCCGCCAGCGCCTCGATCCGGGGGCGGTGCCAGGCGGTCAGCGCGGCCGTGGTGAGCCCGTACCGGCCGCGGTATTCGGAGCCGTCGGCGAGGGCCGCGCCGTACGGGCCGACCGAGGCGGCCACCCACACCTCGTGGGCGGCGGCCCCGGCGGCCCGCGCGGCCAGTTCCACGCCGCGGGCCAGCAGGGCGTCGGTGGCGGCCCGGTCGAGGCCGCGGGCGGCGCACGCCTCGTAGTTCAGCTGGTACGTCGCCGTGGTCAGTACCTCCGCGCCGGCCCGGGCGTAGGCGGTGTGGGCGGCCTCGACCTCGCCGGGGTGCTCGGCGAGCACCCGGCCCGTCCACAGTCCGCCCGACAGGTCGCAGCCCTGGTCGGCGAGCTGGTTGCTGAGCCCGCCGTCCAGCAGGACGGTGCGGCGGGCCAGGGCGGCGGCGAGCGGGCCGGGAGCGCGCGTCATCGGTCCTTGCCTCCTCAGCCGAGCTGGGACATGACCTGGGAGGAGATCAGGTCCAGGTGGTCAAGGTCGTGGAGGTCCAGCACCTGGAGGTAGATCCGGGAGGACCCGACGGCCGCGTACTCGCCGATCTTCTCGACCACCTCGGCGGGCGAGCCGGCCAGTCCGTTGGCCTTGAGCTCGTCGACGTCGCGGCCGATGGCGGCGGCCCGGCGGGCCACCTCCGCGTCGTCCTTGCCGACGCAGACGACCAGGGCGTTGGAGTAGACGAGGTCCCCGGGGGCGCGGCCGGCCTCCTCGGCGGCCGCGCGGACCCGGCCGAACTGGCGCTCGGTGTCGGCGACGGAGGCGAACGGCATGTTGAACTCGTCCGCGTACCGGGCGGCCAGCCGCGGGGTGCGCTTCGCGCCGTGCCCGCCGATCAGGACCGGGATCCTGGCCTGGGCGGGCTTGGGCAGCGCGGGTGAGTCCTCCAGCCGGTAGTAGGCGCCCCGGTAGTCGAAGGTGCGGCCGGGTTCGGTGGACCACAGGCCGGTGATCACGGCCAGCTGTTCCTCCAGCCGGGCGAGCCGCTCGGCCGGGAAGGGGATCCCGTACGCCTTGTGCTCCTCCTCGAACCAGCCGGCGCCGATGCCGAGTTCGATCCGGCCGCCGGACATCTGGTCGACCTGCGCCACCTGGATGGCGAGGACGCCCGGGAGGCGGAAGGTGCCGGCGGTCATCAGGGTGCCCAGGCGGATGCGCTCGGTCTCGCGGGCCAGTCCGGCGAGGGTGATCCAGGCGTCCGTGGGGCCGGGCAGGCCGTCCACGGAGCCCATCTTGAGGTAGTGGTCGGAGCGGAAGAAGGCGTCGAAGCCGAGGTCCTCGGTGGCCTTGGCCACCGCCAGCAGGGTCTCGTAGCTCGCGCCCTGCTGCGGCTCGGTGAAGATGCGGAGATCCATGCCCTCCATCCTGCCCCGCCCGCCCCGCCCGGGTGAATCTCCGTCAACGTCGGGCCTCCGGTGCGTCCGCGCCAGTGACCAGGGACGATGGGGATCGTTGGCTCGGACGGAGCCGGACCGCCCGGCCCGCGCGCCGGCGGCCCTCTCGCCGGTGCGTCCACCGTTCCCTTCCCCCTCGGAAGGGCCCGGGCCGAGGAGGCCGCCGCCATGTCCCAGGATTTCGTGCCCGAGCACACCGGCCAGGAGTCCGCGGTACCGACGTCCACCGGCGCGCCGAAGGGTCTCCTCCAGCAGATGGAGGAGCTCATGGCGGCGCTCAACGCCGACCTCTCCCAGCTCGACGCCGACCTCCAGTCCTCCGCCGCGGAACGGGCCCCCGCCGCCCCGGCCGGCCCGCAGGTGCTGCCCGGCGCCGGCGGCCCCGAAGGGGAGCTGCCCCCCTCCCCCCTGCGCGGCTTCTGACCCGCCGGTCCCGTCCGCCCCCGCGCGGCGGGACCGGTCCGTCAGGCGACTCCGGAGGCGGAGCCGCGGTCGCGGACCGCGAGCCGGCGCAGGAGGGCGCGGACCCGGTCGCTGGACTCGTCCGCCGCGTCGATCGCCTCTATGCAGGGCCAGTACAGCCCGTCGTCCTCGGTGGCGCAGGCCACGCCGACGAGGGCTATGCCGACCTCGCCCAGCAGCGCCTGGAGCCCCAGCAGGGCCTGCCGCAGGTCCGCCACCTCCGTCAGCCGGGCCGCTCTGGGCGGCTGGTCCGGCACCGTGCCCTCGCCGCGCGCCGCCGCCCGGTCGAGCACGGCGCAGCCTCTGCCGCCCGCTTCGCCGAGCCCCCGTGCCTCCGCTCTCAGCTCAGGCGGGCCCGTGACCGCCAGCCATCCGCCGATTCCCTGGGCGAGCGCCTGGGCCTGCCAGGCCTCGCCGACGATGTCCATCGCCGCCCCGCTCCGTGCCAGCGCGTGCCGGCCGGCCGCGATGAGCCGTACCGCATCCATATGTCGTCCCCCGTCCGCACGACATCCCGTTCCCATCACTACCCAGAGTGAAGGCAACGGGCCAGTAAAGCCAGGGGTATTCGGAAAATGTGGACAGGAAAGACGGTTGTGGAGGAGGCCATCACTCCGAAGAGTGACGATGTGGCGGCTCAGTGCCCGGTACCGGGAAGCGGAGCTCGTTGCGCTCGATCTTCGCGGCCAGCGCGTCGAGCACGTCCACCCCGAGGACCTCGCAGAACTGCAGCAGGTACGCCAGTACGTCGGCCACCTCGTCGGCCACCCGGTGCGCCGTCTCCGGGGCCTCCATCACCCGCGCCGACTGTTCCGGCGTCAGCCACTGGAAGATCTCCACCAGTTCGGCGGCCTCCACGCTCAGCGCCACCGCCAGGTTCTTGGGCGTGTGGTAGGGCTGCCAGCCGCGGACCGCCGCGAACTCGGCGAGCCTGCGCTGGAGCCGGTCGAGCCGCTCTTCCCCGCCCCGTCCCCGTCCCTGTTCCCGTTCCCGTTCCCGTTGCCGTCCGGGACCCGGTCCCTGTTCCTCGTTCATGCCCCCAGGTCTACCACCGTGACCCCGGGCAGCCCGCGGGCGCCGGCCGCCGCCTCCCCGGCCGCCGCGAGCAGGCGCAGGTGGCCGCGTTCCCCGGAGAGCCCGGCCAGGCGCAGCAGTTCCGCGGTCTGCCGGCGGTCCACGGCCCGGTCGAAGCCGTCGACGAGGACCGTCAGGGTCTGCCGGGCGGCGGGCAGTTCGGCGGCCGGGTCGACGGCGAGCACGCCGGGGCCGGTGAGCAGGACCAGCGCGAGGGCGAGGAAGCGGAGTTCCCCGTCGCCGAGCCGGCCGAGCGGGGTGGCCGCGCCGGCCGCCCGGACGAGCTCGGCGACGACCCGCCCGTCGGTTCGGGTCCGGGTGGTGAGGCCGGTGACCGGTCCGGCGCAGCCGGCGACGGCCGCGGCGACGAGCAGGCCGTGCCGGGTGCCGCATTCGCGCCGGGTCCGGCGCAGTACGTCGGCCAGGTTGGCGTAGTCGGCCGCCAGCCGGCCGGCGCCGGGGACGGCGGGCTCGCGCATGCCGGCCGGGTGCGGGTCGCAGGGGTACACCGCGCGCAGGGCGACCACCACCTGTTCGGCGGCGGCGAGGACCTGCCGCTGGCCGTCGGTGCGGCCGGCCACCCGCAGCGGCAGCAGGGCGGTGCCGAGTCGGTCGTCGGGCAGCGGGGCGCGGACGACGCCCTCGGTGCCGCCGGTGAACCAGGCGGCCTGGAGGGTGCTGCGCTCCGGGTCGCGCAGGGCCGTGGTCAGCAGTGCCTCGCCGCGCAGGGCGAGCCGTTCGCCGGCGATGCGGAGGCGGGGTTCGACCTGTACGGCGAGGTCGAGGCGGACCGGTCCGAGCGGGCCGTCGACGGTGACGCCGATCCGGAACCCGCGGCGGGCCTGCGCGTCGGGGCGCGCCCCGTCGGGGACGCAGGCGGCCGGGTCGCCGAACACCTCGTCCAGCGGCTCGCCGGCGCCGAGCCGGGCCAGCGCCGCGCAGGCCTGAAGGGCCCGGGACTTGCCGCTCCCGCTGGGGCCGGCGAGCACGGTCACCGGCCCCAGCGGGAGCACCGTGCCGCGGTGCGGTCCGTACGCGGAGAGCCGGAGCTCGGTGACGGCGGGCCGCAGGCGGGCGCGCCCGGTCCCGGGGGCCGGGCGCGCGGACGGTAACCGGGTGGTGTGCCAGTCGCGGGTGCGCGGGTCCTGGATGGTTTCCATGCCGCGGACGGTACGGCCCGGCGGGCCGGGCCCGGACACGGTGAACCGTTACGTCGGCGGGGGCTTCCTACGATCGGGGGACGGCCGCCGCGGCGATGCCCTCCACCTCGGTGCCCACCGGGGCGAGCAGGAAGACGTTGCGGTCGACCCGGTGCATGCCGCTGCCCAGGCCGAAGACCACGCCGCTGCTGAAGTCCAGGATCCGCTTGGCCACTTCGCCGTCCGCGCCGGTCAGGTCGAGCAGCACGGGGATCTGCGCGATGAGGTACTCGGCGACCTCGCGCGCGTCCGCGAAGACCTGGACCCGGATCACGACGAAACGGCGCTGCGCGGCCGCGGCCTGGTCCTGCGCCGCGGGGATGGTCCGGTGGTCCACCCGCGACGGCCACTCGTTGCGGCTGCGCAGGGGCACGACCTGCGCGAGCCCCTCCCACTGTTCGTCGGTGACGTCGTACCTGCTCACCGGCCCACCTCGACCCCACGCTTCTTGTGCATCGGGCCATCCTCTCGCGTTTCACTCGTTCAGCCCAACAGCGACACGAAAGGAGGAGCGCTGTTCTCAGCGGGAGGGGAATGAGTTAGGTTAGGCATACCTAACCAGCCCCAGCCCCTCCGGGACGATGGAGAGATCCGCATGCGCATGTCCGGCGCCCCTGCCGCCAGCACCCCCGCACGGCCCACCGACGCCGAGCGGGTCCGGTCGGTCCTGGCGGCCGCCCATTCCATGACCGTGGTCACCGGCGGACTGCGCACCGAGGTGCGCCAGATGGACGGCTCCGACGTCCTCGGCCGCTTCCACCTCCACCCCGCCCCCGCCGGCCCCGAACCCGTCGCGGACGGACGCCCCGCCATCCGCCTGGAGTTCACCGACATCGCGCCCACCCCGGTGCGGGACCGGGTCCGCGCCCGGGTCACCGTCAGCGGCCGGCTCCTCACCCCCTACGCCGCGGACCTCGCCGAGAGCACCTGCGTCGAGTACGCCCACGCCGTACTGGAGACCGACCGGGGCCGTTCGTACATCGGCCTCGACGAACTCGACCAGGCATGGCCCGACCCGCTCGCCCCCTACGAGGCGGGCATGCTGACCCACCTCGTCGACGACCACCCCGAACTCGTCCCCCTGCTGCTGCGCCTCGTGCCCCAACCGACCGCCGGCACCGTCCGCCGCGCCCTGCCCGTCGCCATGGACCGCTACGGCATCACCCTGCGGCTGGAGCACCACCAGGGCCACCGGGACGTCCGGCTCGCCTTCCCCACGCCCCTGGACGACGTCGACCAGTCCGGCGCCCGCATCCAGGCCCTGCTCAGCGCCGCCCGCCGGCTGTCGCACCCCAACACCCTGCCCGCCTGACGGCGGAATAGCCCGCCGCGGGCGCCGGTTGAGCGTCACCATGAAGGCCATCACGTACGACGCATACGGAACTCCCGCCTCCCTCCGCCTGGTTGACGACGCACCGACTCCCAAGGTCGGCCCGGACGAGGTCCTCGTCCGGGTCAGGGCCGCCGGGGTCAACCCCGTCGACTGGAAGCTCGCCGCCGGCTACCTCGATCCGATCCTGGAGGTCCGCCACCCGGTCATACCCGGCTGGGACGTGGCCGGCGTGGTCGAGGCGGTCGGCGAGGACACCTTCGACTACGCCGTCGGCGACGAGGTCTACGGATACGTCCGCAAGGAGTGGGTCCAGCTCGGCACCTACGCCGAACTGGTCTCCGCACCCGTCCGCACCCTCGCCCGCAAGCCCCGCAGCCTGAGCTTCGAGCAGGCCGCGGGCATCCCGCTGGCCGGCCTCACGGCGTACCAGTCGCTCAAGCGGGCGGGCGTGCGGGAGGGCGAGACCGTGGTGATCCACTCGGCGGCGGGCGGCACCGGCTCCCTGGGCGTGCAGATCGCCGTCGCCCTCGGCGCCCGGGTCATCGGTACCGCCGGCGCGCACAACCACGACTGGCTCCGCTCGCTCGGCGCCGAACCCGTCCTCTACGGCGAGGGCCTGGCCGACCGGCTGCGCGCGCTCGCCCCCGACGGCGTCGACGCCGGCCTCGACTTCTACGGCGACGGCGTCGACCTCCTCCAGTCGCTGGTGAAGCGGCGCGACCGGGTCGTCTCCATCGCCGACCGCGAGGCGGGCGCCAAGGGCGCGCACCAGCTGTGGGTACGGGCCGACACCGCCGACCTGACCTTCCTCGCCGGCCTGGCCGACACCGGCCGGCTGACCGTCGAGCTCGCGCACGCGCTGCCGCTCGCCGAGGCGGCGAAGGCCTGGGAGCTCAGCGCCTCCGGCCGGACCCGCGGCAAGATCGTCCTCACCGTCTGACCGCCCCGGAACGGGTGCGGGTGCCGCCGGGGCCGGGCGTTCCGGCTTCCGGCGGCACCCGCCGTTCAAGAGGTGAGGGGCTGCCCGGCCGGCCCCATCGGCGGCCCGACCGCGCGCAGCGCACCGGGCGTCCGGCCGTGACCCCAGCCGATCTCCCGCCGGTAGCCGCCCAGCAGGCCGGCGCGGGCCAGCGCCCGCTCGTCCCGGACGGCCGGGTCCTCGGGCAGCGGCCGGGTCTGCGGGGCCACGAAGAGGGCGTCCACCGGACAGTTGGCCTCGCACTGGAAGCAGGTCTGGCAGTCGTCCTGCCGGGCGAGCACGGGGATGCCGTCCGGGCCGCGCTCGAACACGTCCGTCGGGCAGACCTCGACGCACTTGTCGCAGGCGATGCAGCGCTCCGCCGAAACCAGTTCGATCACGCCGGCACCTCCGCGCGGGCCGCCTCGCCGCGGGCAGCCTCCCCACGGGCCGCCTCCGGGCGGGTCCAGACCCGGTCCAGGCCGCCCACCGTGATGCGGTGGTGCAGGCGCGGGTCCTGCTCCGGGTGGTCGAGCCGCTTCGCCATCCCCCTGGTCTCGGGGCGGGCCAGCGCCGCCGCGTACATCCAGCGCGCGTGGGCGGTCATGGCCGCCGCCTGCCGGGCCCGGACCAGGTCGGCGCCCTCGGCGTACAGGGACTCCCGCACGTCGCCCCACAGCGCGTCGAGTTCGCGCAGCGCCCCGGTCAGCACCGCGCCGTGGCGCAGGTAGTTGCGGTCGTACGGCAGCACCTGCGCCTGGACCCGGGCGACCGCCTCGCGGTACCCGTCGGGCCTGCCGGGCCGGCCGGCCGGCCTGATCCCGGCCCCGCCGGCACCGGCCACCCTGCGGTGCGCGGCCCGGCCGGAGGCGAGGGCCAGCGCGTGCCGGGCCGCGCCGCGGCCCGCCCAGCTGCCCGAGGAGATGGCCCAGGCGGCGTTGTGGCTGCCGCCTCCGGTGAAGCCGCCGCAGATCTCCTCCCGGGTGGCCGCGTCCCCGGCGGCGTACAGGCCGGGCACGCCGGTGGCGCAGTCGTCGGACACGATCCGGATGCCGCCGGTGCCGCGCACCGTGCCCTCGGCGATCAGGGTGACGGCGAACCGCTCGGCGAACGGGTCGATGCCGAGCCGGTCGAAGGTGAGGAAGAAGTTGGGCTGGGCCCGCCTCATGGCGGTCCGGGCCGGCTCGTCGGCGCGGTCGAGGCGGGCGAGGACGCGGGCGCCGGTGAGGAGTTCCCGCGCGATGGCCGACCGGCCACCCTGACTGGCGGCGCCCGGGAGGACCTCCCCGTCCTCCCGGTAGAAGGTGGCGTAGGAGTAGAAGGCGGTCTTGGTGACCGAGGTGCCCTCCGGGGCGATGCCGTACGCGTTGGAGAACTCCATGCCGGAGAGCTCGGCACCGGCCTCGGCCGCGAACAGCGCCCCGTCGCCGGTGTCGGTGTTCGTGCCCAGGGCGCCGCTGAGGAAGGCGCAGCCGCCGGTGGCGAGGACCACCGCACCCGCCCGCACCCGGTAGGACTCGTGGGCCTGGCGACGGTAGCCGGCCGCTCCGGCGACGTGCCCGTCGGTGTCGGTGAGCAGCTCGGTGACCGGACTGTGGTCGAGGACGCGGACCCCGGCGCGGCGGATCAGGATCCGCATCCGCCGCATGTACTCGGGGCCCTGGAGGCCGTTGCGGAGGGGCCTGCCGTCGGGGCCGGTGGGGAAGGGGTAGCCGCCGTGGGTGGCCAGTTCGTCGATGCGGGCGTGCGTCTCGTCCAGGACCCGGGCCATCCACCGCCGGTCGGCCAGGTAGCCGCCGAGGCCCTCGCGACTGGCCATGGCGGCCTCGCGGGCGGCGGGCTCGGGCGGTACGTACCAGACCCCGGTGCCGGCGGCGGCCGTCGCCCCGCTGGTGCCGCAGTAGCCCTTGTCGGCGAGGACCACCGATGCCCCGGCCCGGGCGGCCATGAGGGCGGCCCAGGCCCCGGCCGGGCCCCCGCCGGCGACGAGCACGTCGGCGTGCAGGTCGGCGTGCGGGTGCGTGCCGGTGGCCCGGCTCCGGGCCCGCCCCGTCACGCCGTCTCCCGTTGCCGGGCCCACCGGTTGGCCGGGCGGGGCAGCCCGTAGTGCTCGCGCAGGGTGCGGCCGGAGTACTCGGTGCGGAACAGGCCGCGGGCCTGGAGGATCGGGACGACCTGGTCGACGAAGTCGGCGAGGCCGCCGGGCAGGACCGGCGCCATGACGTTGAAGCCGTCGGCGGCGCCGTGCTCGAACCACTCCTGGAGCTGGTCGGCGATCTGCTCGGGGGTGCCGGCGAAGACGCGGTGGCCGCGGCCCGCGCCGAGGCGGGCGACCAGCTCGCGCAGGGTGAGTTCCTCGCGCCGGGCGAGTTCGGCGACGAGGGTGAAGCGGCTCTTGTTGCCGTTGATGTCCCGCTCCTCGGGGAGGTCGGGCAGCGGGCCGTCGAGCGGGAGTCCGGTCAGGTCGACGCCGAGCATGCCGGACAGCTGGGCGAGCCCGTACTCGGGTACCTGGAGGTCGGTCAGCTCCTGCTCCAGCCGCCTGGCCTCGGCCTCGGTGGAGCCGATGACCGGGGCGATGCCGGGCAGGACGAGCAGGTCGTCCTCGGCGCGGCCGTACCGGGCGAGCCGGGACTTGAGGTCCTTGTAGAAGGTCTGGCCGTCGGCGAGGGTCTGCTGCGCGGTGAACACGGCCTCCGCGTACTGCGCGGCGAACTCCTTGCCGTCCTCGGAGGAGCCGGCCTGCACCAGCAGCGGGCGGCCCTGCGGGGAGCGGGGCACGTTGAGCGGGCCGGCCACCTTGAAGTGTGCGCCCCGGTGGGCCACGGGGTGGAGCTTGCCGGTGTCGGCGTAGACGCCGGCTTCCCTGTCCAGGACGATCGCGTCGTCCTCCCAGCTGTCCCACAGCTTGACGGCGACGTCGACGAACTCGCGGGCCCGCTCGTAGCGGACGGCGTGCTCCAGGTGCTCGTCCCGGTTGAAGTTGCGGGCCTCGTCGACGGTGCCGGAGGTGACGATGTTCCAGCCGGCCCGCCCGCCGCTGATGTGGTCGAGCGAGGCGAACTTGCGGGCCAGGTTGTACGGCTCGTTGAAGGTGGTCGAGACGGTCGCGATCAGTCCGATGTGCTCGGTGACCGCGGCGATCGCCGAGAGCAGGGTGAGCGGTTCGAATCCGCCGAGCGCGTTGTGGCGGGCCTTGCCCCACAGGGCGACGCCGTCCGCGAAGAAGATCGAGTCGAGTCGCCCGCGTTCGGCGATGCGGGCGAGCTCCTGGAAGTACGACAGGTCGGTGATCCGCTCGGGGGTGCTGCGGGGGTGCCGCCAGGCGGCGTCGTGGTGGCCGGCGTTCATCAGGAACGCGTTGAGGCGCAGGGTGCGGGGCGTCTGCGTGGTCATGGTTTTCCCTAGGCGGAGGCGGGGACGCGCCACAGGCTGAGGCGGCGTTCGACGGTGACGAGCAGCTGGTTGAAGGCGACGCCGATGGCGGAGATCGTGATGATGCCCGCGTACATCTGCGGGATGGCGAAGTTGTACTGCGAGGCGTTGATCAGGTAGCCGAGGCCGGCCTTGGCGCCGATCATCTCGGCGGCGACCAGGACCAGGATGGAGACCGCACCGGCCAGCCGGACGCCCGTGAAGACGGCCGGGACGGACGCCGGGAGGATGACCTTCTGGAACAGCCGGGGCGTGGACAGGTCCATCGAGCGGGCCAGCCGGACCAGGGTCGGGTCGGCGTTGCGGACCGCGCTGATGGTGTTGAGCAGGACCGGCCAGACGCAGGCGTAGACCACGATGGACACCTTCGAGGTCTCGCCGATGCCCAGCAGCAGGACGAACACGGGCAGCAGCGCGAGGGCCGCGGTGTTGCGGAACACCTCCAGCAGGGGCCCGAGCAGGTCCGCGACCGGCCGGTACCAGCCGATGAGCAGGCCGAGCGGGACGGCGACGAGGACGGCGATGCCGAAGCCGCCGAAGGAACGGGTGAGGCTGGCCCGTACGTGCTCGCCGAGCTGCCCGCCGGCGAGCAGCTCCCACCAGGCGGTGAGCACCTCGCTGAAGGGCGGCAGGAAGGTCGGGTCGGCGAGGCCGGCCCGGGGCGCGGCCTCCCAGAGCGCGAGCAGGGCGAGGACGGCCACGGTGCGCAGGGCGGTGGCCCTGGCCGCGCGGGCGACGGCCCGGAACACGCGCGGCACCGGCCCCCGGGCGGCTCCCGCGGCCTCCGGGGTCTCCCGGGTCTCCGGGGTCTCCGCGGCGTCCGGGGTGCGGGTGGGCCGTGCGGGTGGGGTCGTGCCGGCCTGCGCGGGTGCGGCGGACGCGGTCGGCACCGCGGCGGGCCGCGGAGGCTGCGGCCGGGCCGGCGGGCGTACGGCGGCGGGCCCGGCCGGGGCGGCCGGGGCGGCCGGGGCGGCCGGTGCGGCCGGTGCGGCCGGTGCGGCCGGTGCGGCCGGTGCGGCCGGTGCGGCCGGTGCGGCTGGGGCGGCTGGGGCGGGGTCCTGCGGCGGCGCCGGGGCGCCGGCCGCCGCGATCGCGGTGATGTCGGTTCCGGTGCTCATGCCGTGACCGCCTCCTTCTCCAGTTGCTGGGCGCGGGCCACCTCGTCGTGGAGGAGGTCCCAGATCTCGTGCCGGTAGCGGGCGAACTCGGGGCTGGAGCGGACGTCTCCGGTGTGCCCGTCGAGCGCGACCGGCACCACTTCCTTGATCCGGCCCGGCCGGGAGGTCATCACGGCCACCCGCTGTCCCAGGTAGACGGCCTCCTCGATGCCGTGCGTGATGAAGACGACCGTCTTGCCGGTGGTCTCCCAGATGCGGCGCAGCTCGCCCTGGAGGGCCTCGCGGGTCTGCGCGTCCAGCGCCGCGAACGGCTCGTCCATGAGGAGGACGTCGGGGTCGTAGGCCAGCGCGCGGGCGATGGCCACCCGCTGCCGCATGCCGCCGGACAGCTCGTGGGGGTGCCGGTCCTCGAAACCGGCGAGGCCCACCAGCTCCAGGAACTCCCGGGCCCGGGCGGCTCGTCGCCGGCGCGGGACGCCGGTGGCCTCCAGGCCGAACTCCACGTTGCCCTGTGCGGTCCGCCAGGGCAGCAGCGCGTACTGCTGGAAGACGGTGCCCCGGTCCAGGCCCGGCCCGGTGACCGGATCGCCGTCCAGCAGGATCCGCCCTTCGGTGGGCCGGGTCAGGCCGCCGAGCAGGTCCAGCAGGGTGGACTTGCCGCAGCCGCTGGGTCCGACCACCACCAGGAACTCACCGGAGCCGATCTCCAGGTCGACGCCGTCGAGCGCGGTGAAGGCGCCCCGGTCCTTGTGCGGGAAGGTCTTGCGCACTCCCTCGAAGACGATCTTCGCCATGGCGGGTCAGGCCTTTCCGTGTGCGTTGAACTCGTTGGTGTAGAGGTCCGACGCCTTGAGGCGGTCCTTCCTGACCTCGCCGCGGTCGCCCAGCCAGTCGATCCACAGCTGGAACTCCTTGTCGGAGATCCGGCCCCCGGTCTCGGCGACGCCGTAGGAGCGCCAGAACCGGAGGGTGGAGGTGTCCTCGTTGCGCCCGCGCTTCCGGACGATCTCGGTATGCCGGGCGATGACCTGCTCGCGCGGGGTGGTGCGGGACCACTCGATGGCCTTGGCCACGCCGGTGGTGAACGTCCGGACGGTGTCCGGGTTCTCCTCGATGAAGCGGTCGGTGAACACGTACGTGCCGGCGCTGAACGCGCCCAGCAGCTCGAAGTCGCTGAACAGCGGGCGGATCCCGCCGTTCGCCAGGGCCTTGTCGCGCAGGACGCCGCCCAGCACCGCCACGTCGATCTGCTTCTGCCGCAGCGCCTGTTCGGTGTTGACCGGCGGGACGACCAGCGCCTCGACCTTGGCGGCGTCCGCCTTCGACAGGCCGTTGCGGCCGAGGTAGATGTCCAGCATGGCCTGGGAGTGGGCCCCCAGGGTGTTCATGCCGACCTTCTTGCCGATCAGGTCGCGGGCCGAGCGGATCGGGCTGTCCTGGAGGACGTAGTAGCCGCTGAACGTGTTGCGGTCGCTGCCGTAGTAGGAGATGACCGCCTTGATCGGGGCGTTTCCGGCGGCGAGTTTGACGACCGCGCCGTTGAAGGCGCCGCCGAAGTGGATCTGTCCGGTGGCGGCGGACTGGATGTCCTGCGGGCCGCTGATGGTGTTGCCGACCCACTCCAGCCGGACGTCGCCGAGGTAGCCGAGGTCGGCGGCGAGCTCGGGCAGGGTGACCTGGCCCACCCAGCCCTGGTACTTGAGGGTCTTCACCTGGTCGGCGGGCGGGCGGGCGCCGCCGGCGGTGGCGGTGCCGCAGCTCACCGCGGCCGCCGAGAGGCCGAGCAGGGTGAGGAACTGTCGCCGGGTGGTGCCGGGGAGGATGGGTGCTGCGGGCATGGTGGTCGTTCCCTCGGTTCGTGCGGTGGGGCGGCGGACGGGTCAGGGGGTGGTCGTGGCGACGGTGGGGGCGGCGGCCGTGACGACGACCGGGGCGGGGCCCTGCCGGAGGGCCCCGGCGAACTCGTCGACCGCCTGGTACAGGTCGAGTTCGGCCTCGGGCCGGAGCCGGTCGGGGCCGCCGCCGCGCTCCACGAAGGAGTCCAGGACGAACCGGCCCGCGGTGACGTGCCGGGCGCCGAGCGCGGCCAGCACCGGCCGCAGGGCGTAGTCCAGGGTCAGGACGTGGGCGAGGCTCCCGCCGGTGGCCAGCGGCAGCACGGTCTTGCCGGCCAGGCCGTCCTGCGGGAGCAGGTCCAGGAAGGCCTTGAGCAGGCCCGTGTACGAGGCCTTGTAGACGGGGGTGGCGACGACCAGCCCGTCCGCCTCGGCCACGGCGGCCAGGGCCCGGCGCACCTCGGGCTGCCCGGTGCGGGCGGCGAGCAGGTCGGCGGCGGGCAGTTCGCGCACGGCGAGGTGCCCCGTGCCGAAGCCCGCGTGGGCGAGGCGGCGGAGGGCGTGGTCGGCTACGACGTCGGTACGGGAGTGGAGGGAGGGGCTGCCGGTGAGGGCGAGGACGCGGGACACGGTTTCCCTTTCCGGGGGGGTGGGGCGGGCGGGCGGGGGTGGGGGTGCTCAGGCCGTCGGGGGCGCGGCGTCGGCGGTGCTGGCGGTGGAGGACGTGGAGGCGCCGGAGGCGATGCCGAAGCCGGGGGCGGGGACCTCCGCCGGGCTGAGCAGGACCGACGTACGGCCGTCGGCGCCCACCGGGACGTCGCCGTCGACGGTGACCCGGCGCAGGACGCGCTCCTGGTCACCGGAGTCGTCGACGCCGTAGTGCTGGGTGGCGCGGTTGTCCCAGATCGCCACGTCGCCCGGCTGCCACTGCCAGCGGACGGTGTTCTCGGGGCGCTCGACGTGCTGCTGGAAGAGGTCGACCAGGGCGCGGCTGTCGCGGCCGGTCAGGCCGGCCAGACGCTGGACGAAGCTGCCGAGCAGCAGGGCGGGTTCACCCGTCTCGGGGTGGATGCGGACGACCGGGTGCTCGGTCAGGAACGTGGTGGAGGTGAAGACCTCGCGGTACTGGGCGAGTGCCTCGGGCAGGGCGTCGGGGCGGAGGGCCGCGTAGTCGTACTCGTTGGAGTGGACGGCGCGCAGGCCGTCGGCGAGCGCCCGGAGCGGCTCGGGCAGCTCGGCGTAGGCGGTGGCCGTGTTGGCCCACAGCGTGTCGCCGCCGTACGCCGGGACGGTGACGGCACGCAGGATGGAGAAGGCGGGGTAGGCCGGGACGAAGGTGACGTCGGTGTGCCACTGGTTGGCGCGGGCGCCGTGCTCCGAGTCGATGCCGAGGGCGTAACGGCCGTCGGCGGACGGCACGGTGGGGTGGGCCACGGGTGCGCCGAGGAGCTCGGCGAAGGCCTCGTGGGAGGTCTCGTCGAGGTGGTCCTGGCCGCGGAAGAAGACGACCTTGTGGGCGAGCAGGGCGGCGCGGATCCGGCCGACGGTCGGGGCGTCGAGGTCCCCGCCGAGCCGGACGCCCTCGATCAGGGCGCCGATCCGGCCGCCGATCCGGGTCACGGTGACGGGGGTGGTCGTGGGGTCGGTGGTGGGCTGGGTGGCCGTGGCCATGGTGACTCCTCGGGGAGGGGTGGGCTGGCGGAGGAACCCGGCTCCGGCCGCGGGCGGCGGCGGGATGGGGGGCCGGGATTCCTCGACGGAGGCATGCGGTGCGGCGCCGGTCGCGCCCGGGGTGAGCGGGCGGGCCGTGCGGGGGCCGTGAGGGGGCCGTGCGGGGGAACGCTCAGACGGAGCGGGGAAGGGCCGGACAGCGGCCCGGACACGCGGCCGGCACGGTGGGGGTGCCGCCGGAGGTGTGGAGCCGCAGGTCGAATCGCTCGGTTGCGGACATGGCCAGGAGCGTGTCAGTGGCCCTTGGGCCGGTCAAGGGCGGCGCCGGCCCCGCCGACGGCGGCCTGACCGGCTCGCACCGGGCCGGTCGTACGGGCGCTGACCTGCGGTTCCTCGCCGGTGCCGGGGCGGCCGCGATGCCCCGGCGGGGGGCTTTGGGGCCGGTGGAGTTCACGGCGGCGCAACGCGGCGGCCACGCTCCGCCACGCCCCGTACATACGAGAACCAGCCACCCCCGCCCAGCACCCCTCCCCCGCCCCGCGCCTCGAACGCCGGCGCGGCCGGACGGGCGCGTGGGACGGGGTGCAGCGGGGGCTTCGGGGTGAGCGGTCGTTCACTTCGTAGAGGGGGAGATCACATCCGGTGCTTATGGTCTCGCATGAGCGACCCCCCTAGCATTCGAGCCATGACGGTCCTGCCTGACGACGGGCTCTCCCTGGCCGCCGAGTTCCCTGACGCGACGCATGAGCAGTGGCAGCGCCTGGTAGAGGGCGTACTGCGCAAGTCGGGCAAGGAAGCTGTCGGCTCGGCCGCGGAAGACGCGTTGTCCACCCAGCTCCAGGACGGGCTCCGCACCCGCCCCCTGTACACCGCGGCCACCTCCGCCGCGCCCGACACCGGTCTCCCCGGCTTCGCCCCCTACGTGCGGGGCAGCCGGGCCGCGGGGAACTCCGCGACCGGGTGGGACGTACGGCAGCGGCTCGTGCACACCGACCCCGCGGCGCTCAACACGGCCGCGCTCGCCGACCTGGAGAACGGGGTCACCTCGCTCTGGCTGGCCGTGGGCCCCGGCGGCATCCCCGTGTCCGGCCTCGCCCGCGCCCTGGACGGGGTGTACCTGGACCTGGCTCCCGTCGCCCTCGACGCCGGCGCCGATTACGCCGGCGCCGCCCGCGAGCTGCTGCGCCTGTACGCCGAGCGCGGCGTGGCCCCGCAGGACGCGCGGGGCAGCCTGGGCGCCGACCCGCTGGGGCACGAGGCCCGTACGGGTGAGGCGCTGGACCTCGCCGCCGCGGTGGACCTGGCCCGGGAGACCGCGGCCGGCTGGCCGGGGCTGCGGGCCCTCGCCGTGGACGCCCTGCCCTACCACGAGGCTGGCGGCTCGGCGGCCGAGGAGCTCGGCCTGTCACTGGCCACCGGAGTGGCCTACCTGCGTGCGCTCACCGACGGCGGGCTGGGCGTCGAGGCGGCGCTGGGCCGGCTGGAGTTCCGCTACGCGGCCACCGCCGACCAGTTCCTGAGCATCGCCAAGCTGCGCGCCGCACGCCGGCTGTGGGCCCGGATCGCCGAGGCCTCGGGGGCCCCGGAGGCGGGCGCGCAGCGGCAGCACGCGGTGACCTCGCCGGTGATGATGACCCGGCGCGACCCGTGGGTGAACATGCTCCGCACCACCGTGGCCTGCATGGCCGCCGGCGTCGGCGGGGCGGACTCGGTCACCGTGCTGCCCTTCGACCACGAGCTGGGCCTGCCCGACGCCTTCGCGCGCCGCATCGCCCGCAACACCTCCACCGTGCTGCTGGAGGAGTCGCACCTGGCCCGGGTGGTCGACCCGGCCGGCGGCTCCTGGTACGTGGAGCGACTGACCGACGAACTCGCGCACGCCGCCTGGGAGTTCTTCCAGACCGTGGAGCGGGCCGGCGGTCTTCCGGCCGCCCTGCGCTCCGGCCAGGTGGCCGAACGCCTCGCCGCGACCTGGGCCGAACGCACGAAGGCGCTGGCCAAGCGCCGCGAACCGGTCACCGGGGTCAGCGAGTTCCCCAACCTCGGCGAGCGGCTCCCCGAGCGGGAGCCGGCCCCGGCCGCTCCCTCGGGCGGGCTGCCGCGGGTCCGCCGCGACGAGGCGTACGAGGCGCTGCGCGCCCGCTCCGACGCGCACCTGGCCGCCACCGGCAGCCGGCCGCGGATCTTCCTGGCCGCGCTGGGCCCGGCCGCCGCGCACACCGCCCGCGCCACCTTCGCCGCGAACCTCTTCCAGGCGGGCGGCATCGAAGCGGTGCACGACCCGGTGTCGGTGGACCCGGACACGGCCGGCGCGGCCTTCGCCGCCTCCGGGGCGGCCATGGCCGTGCTGTGCTCCAGCGACGCCCTGTACGCGGAGCAGGCCGCTCCCGTCGCGGAGGCGCTGCGCGCCGCGGGCGCCACGACCGTGTTCCTGGCCGGGCGTCCCGGCTCCGCCGACGGCGCCGTTGACGAGTACGTCTTCGCGGGCTGCGACGCGGTCGCCGTGCTGTCCTCCGTACTCGACCGGATGGGAGTCGCCCGGTGAGCTCGACGAAGATCCCCGATTTCTCCGAGCTGCCGCTCGGGCCGGCCGCTCCGGCCGGGGCGACCGAGGACCAGTGGCGCGCGGCCGTCAAGGAGGCCACCGGCACGGACGCCTCCGACCTGGTGTGGGAGACCCCCGAGGGCATCGGCGTGAAGCCGCTGTACACCGGGCGGGACCTGGAGGGCCTGGACTTCCTGGCGACGTACCCGGGCGTGGCGCCGTACCTGCGCGGCCCGTACCCGACGATGTACGTCAACCAGCCGTGGACGATCCGGCAGTACGCGGGCTTCTCCACCGCCGAGGAGTCCAACGCCTTCTACCGGCGCAACCTTGCGGCCGGCCAGAAGGGCCTGTCGGTCGCCTTCGACCTGCCCACGCACCGCGGCTACGACAGCGACCACCCGCGGGTGACGGGCGACGTCGGCATGGCGGGCGTGGCCATCGACTCCATCTACGACATGCGGCAGCTGTTCGACGGCATCCCGCT
The DNA here is from genome assembly GCF_042900645.1 of Streptomyces sp. NPDC012888. Classification (NCBI taxonomy): domain Bacteria; kingdom Bacillati; phylum Actinomycetota; class Actinomycetes; order Kitasatosporales; family Streptomycetaceae; genus Streptomyces; species Streptomyces sp. NPDC012888. Next base: position 389,054 of record NZ_JBIBBM010000002.1, read on the forward strand.
GGACCGGATGTCGGTGTCGATGACGATGAACGGCGCGGTGCTGCCGGTCCTCGCCCTCTACATCGTGGCGGCGGAGGAGCAGGGCGTCTCCCCCGACAAGCTCGCCGGGACCATCCAGAACGACATCCTCAAGGAGTTCATGGTCCGCAACACCTACATCTACCCGCCGAAGCCGTCGATGCGGATCATCTCCGACATCTTCGCCTTCACCTCGCAGCACATGCCGCGCTACAACTCGATCTCCATCTCCGGGTACCACATCCAGGAGGCGGGGGCGACGGCCGACCTGGAGCTGGCGTACACCCTGGCGGACGGTGTGGAGTACCTGCGGGCCGGACGGGGCGCCGGGCTGGACGTGGACGCGTTCGCGCCGCGCCTGTCGTTCTTCTGGGCGATCGGCATGAACTTCTTCATGGAGGTCGCGAAGCTGCGCGCCGCCCGCCTGCTGTGGGCGAAGCTGGTGAGGCAGTTCGACCCGAAGAACGCCAAGTCGCTGTCGCTGCGCACCCATTCGCAGACCTCGGGCTGGTCGCTGACCGCGCAGGACGTCTTCAACAACGTCACCCGCACGTGCATCGAGGCGATGGCGGCGACGCAGGGCCACACGCAGTCGCTGCACACCAACGCCCTCGACGAGGCGCTCGCCCTGCCGACGGACTTCTCCGCCCGCATCGCCCGCAACACCCAGCTGCTGCTCCAGCAGGAGTCGGGCACCTGCCGGGTGATCGACCCGTGGGGCGGCAGCGCGTACGTGGAGAAGCTGACGTACGACCTGGCGCGCCGGGCCTGGCAGCACATCCAGGAGGTCGAGGCGGCCGGCGGCATGGCGCAGGCCATCGACGCGGGCATCCCCAAGCTGCGGGTGGAGGAGGCCGCGGCCCGTACGCAGGCGCGGATCGACTCCGGCCGGCAGCCGGTGATCGGCGTGAACAAGTACCGCGTGGAGAACGACGAGGCGATCGAGGTCCTGAAGGTCGACAACTCGTCGGTGCGGGCGCAGCAGATCGCCAAGCTGCGGCGGCTGCGCGAGGAGCGCGACGAGGCGGTCACCCAGGACGCGCTGCGCGCCCTGACGAACGCCGCCGACCGGGGCGACGGCAACCTGCTGGCGCTGGCGGTGGTCGCGGCCCGGGCGAAGGCCACGGTCGGGGAGATCTCGGACGCCCTGGAGAAGGTGTACGGCCGGCACGCCGGCCAGATCCGTACGATCTCCGGCGTGTACCGCAACGAGGCAGGGGAGTCGCCGTCGGTGGACCGCACCCGCGCGCTGGTGGACCGGTTCGAGGAGGCGGAGGGCCGCCGTCCGCGCATCCTGGTCGCCAAGATGGGCCAGGACGGCCATGACCGGGGCCAGAAGGTGATCGCCACCGCCTTCGCCGACCTCGGCTTCGACGTCGACGTCGGCCCGCTGTTCCAGACCCCGGCGGAGGTGGCCCGCCAGGCCGTCGAGGCGGACGTCCACGTGGTGGGCGTGTCGTCGCTGGCGGCCGGCCACCTGACCCTCGTCCCGGCGCTGCGGGAGCAGCTCGCGGAGGAGGGCCGCGAGGACATCATGATCGTGGTGGGCGGTGTCATCCCGCCGGCCGACGTCCCGACGCTCCTGGAGATGGGCGCGACGGCGGTGTTCCCGCCGGGCACGGTCATCCCGGACGCGGCGCACGACCTGGTGACGCGGCTCGCCGCGGACCTCGGCCACGAGCTGTAGGCGGGCGGCACCGGTCCATGCCCCCTCGCATCGACATCGAGGCCTACGCCAAGGGCGTGCTCGGCGGGAAGCGCGCGCAGATCGCGCGCGCCATCACCCTCGTCGAGTCCACCCGGGCCGACCACCGGTCGCTCGCCCAGCGCCTGCTGACGGAGCTGCTGCCGCACGCGGGGGCCGCTCGCCGGATCGGGATCAGCGGGGTCCCGGGCGTGGGCAAGTCCACGTTCATCGACGCGTTCGGCACGATGCTGACGGGTCTGGGGCACCGGGTGGCGGTGCTGGCCGTGGACCCGTCCTCGACCCGTACGGGCGGCTCCATCCTGGGCGACAAGACCAGGATGGAGCGGCTGGCCGTCGACCCGGCGGCCTTCGTCCGCCCGTCCCCGTCGGCGGGCACCCTGGGCGGGGTCGCCCGGGCCACCCGCGAATCCATGATCGTGATGGAGGCGGCGGGCTACGACGTGATCCTGGTGGAGACGGTCGGGGTGGGGCAGTCGGAGACGGCCGTCGCCGGCATGGTCGACACCTTCCTGCTGCTGTCGCTGGCCCGTACCGGCGACCAGCTCCAGGGCATCAAGAAGGGCGTCCTGGAACTGGCGGACGTCCTCGCGATCAACAAGGCGGACGGCCCGCACGAACGCGACGCTAAGGCGGCGGCCCGGGAGCTCGCGGGTGCCCTGCGGCTGATGCACCCGGCCGACGCGGCCTGGACCCCGCCGGTGCTGACGTGCAGCGCCCGCGAGTCCACCGGCCTGGCCGAGGTCTGGTCCCGCGTGGAGGCCCACCGCGAACTGCTGTCCGGCACGGGGCGCCTGGCGGCGAAGCGGGCGGCCCAGCAGGTGGAGTGGACGTGGTCGATGGTCCGCGACTCCCTGCTGGAACGCCTGCACGCCCACCCGGGCGTACGGGGCCTCGCCCCGGAGCTGGAGGCGGACGTCCGGGCGGGCCGCCTCACGGCGACGTCGGCGGCGGACCGCATCCTGGCGGCGTTCGGGGAACCGTGCCCGGCCCCGGGTCAGGCCCCGGCCCCGGCCCCGGGTCAGGCGTAGCGCACCCGTACCACGGCCCGGCCCCCGGTCAGGGGTAGCGCACCCGCACCCCGGCCGGGAGGGCGTCGGCGTTGCGGACGCGCTCCGGCGGCACCGGCAGGACGAGGGACCGCAGCCCGGACACCTCCGCCAGCCCCGCCAGGTCCAGATCGCCCACGGCTCCCGGGGCCCCGGCCATGGCAAACCTCTGAAGCCGGGGGCAGGAGTCCCGCACCCGGTCCAGGGTCAGCTGGGCGTCGTAGGAACCGCGGCCCCGGAGCTCGACGGTGGAGACCGAGGGCAGGACCGTTCCCGCGGGAAGGCTCAGGAAGGAGTGCGCGGTCACGGTCAGGTGGTTCAGCAGGGGCAGGGCGGCGACCTCCGACCAGTCCTCCGCCGAGGAGGGTCCGACTCCGGGGCTGAGGTGCAGGGCTTCGAGCTCTCGGAAGGCGCTCAGACCGGCCAGCCCGCGCAGGGGCCGGTCCGGGCACTCCAGGTGCAGGTTCTGCAGCAGGGGGCCGGAGGGCAGCGCCTCGACGTCCCAGTCCGCACCCCAGGCGAAGGCGACCGCGAGATAACGCAGGGCCGGAAGCATCGCGACCGGATGCCGGCGGAGGTCGGGGGTGCCGCCGATGGCCAGGAACTCGATCGGCAGCCCTCCGATCGCCGAGAGGTCCGTGAGCCCGGGGCAGTCCTGTGCGTCCAGTTCCGTCAGGGTCCCCTGTGAGGCCAGGAACCCGAGGTCGGTGACCTCGGGGTGGGCGAGCATCAGGTCGCTCAGCGCGGTCTCGCCGGCGTAGGAGGCGAGGCGTTCGAGCGGGACCCCGGCGCGGACGTCCAGGCGGGCGGGCCGCTCCGGAAGCCGCCGGAGGAGTTCCAGCTGCTCCGCCGACCGGACGGTGTACAGGAGCGCGTCGGGGTCCAGCCGGGCGATGACCTCGTCGGCGTAGGCGGCGAGGTCGAAGCGCGGCCACGCCCACACGAGCTGGGAGCGGACCGGGCGGAAGGGGTGCCGGGCGTACTGCGCCAGGAACGGCAGGGCGGCGTCGGACGTCACGTGGGAGGCGGCGACGGTCACCAGGTAGGCGTCGTGGTCGCCGAGTCCCTTCGGGCCCGGCAGCAGCCCGAGGACCAGCGGGCCGGCCTCGGCCAGGGCGCGTGCCTCGTCCTCGTCCTTGGGCGGGACGAGCCTGGCGGTGCGGCGCTCCACGGCTTCCCGCACGGCCGGTTCGAGCACGCTGGCCTGCTCCAGGCAGGCCGCGGCCAGCAGGTATACCCGGGACCGGGTCCGCCGGTCGGCGGACTTGTCCCCCGCGGCCAGCAGCCCGCGGAGGATCTCGGCCCGCTCACGCGGCTTCGCGAGGGCGACGGCCATGCGGATGACGTCCTCCCACTGGTCGTCGGCCGCGTGGCCGATCAGCAGGCCGAAGTCGCCCTCCTCCACTGCCGCGCGCGCCCCCAGGAAGTCCTGGAAGGTCTTGTGGACGAAGTCGACCGCGTCCGGGGCGGGTTCGCGCAGCAGTCCGCTGCGCAACAGGAAGTGGTCGTAGACGGCGGTGGCGTCGCCGAGGGCGGCCAGCTCGGGCACGGCGGGAAGGGCCCGGCCGATGATGTCCTCGGCCCGTGAACGGTCCAGCTCGGTACGGCCGTTCTTGATCAGCCAGTAGGCGAGCCGCTGGAGCAGGTCGAGCTGGGCGTCCTCGCCGAGTTCGGGGACCTCGATGTCGCGCTCACGGTCGCGGCGGCTCAGCAGCATGGACAGCGCGGCCTCGTAGAGGTCCTTGCGGCCGTGCGGCAGGTAGCCGCGCCGGTCCCGGTGCAGGGCGCAGATCAGCCCGCACATCAGCGGGTTGGTGGCCAGCCGGCCGAGGTCGGGCTTGGTCCGCACGGCGGTGAGCAGCTGCTGCTCGTACGCGTCGAGCTCCGCCCGGTCCTCGGCGTCCGGCCGGGCGGCCGTGTGCCAGCGCCGGATGAACGTGGCGACCTCGGCGGGACCCATGGCGGACAGGGTGAGCTCGTCGAACCCCTCCTCCGCCAGCCACCGCTCGCCCACGGCGGACGGGCGGGAGGTCACCAGCCAGCGGTTGTCCCCGTCGTACGCCTCCATCAGGTCCCGCAGCCAGCGGCGGGTCCGCTCGCGCTCCCGCTCGGGGACCTCGTCGATGCCGTCGATGAGTACCAGGCCGCGGCCGGCCGCGAGGACGCGCCGCTCCCAGCCGTCCGGCTGGGAACCGGCGAGCGGGGAGTCGACGGCGGCGAGGAAGTCCCTAGGCGCGGGCAGCCGGCCGCCGTTGCGGATGATCGTGCGGAGGGTCAGCACGAACGGGATCCGGTCGTGCAGGTACGCCATGGCCGGGGCCGGGCCCTGCCCGGTGGTGCCCACGGCCAGCCACTGCACCAGCGTGGTCTTGCCCGATCCGGCCTCACCCCGCAGCAGCACGCGGCGGCTGCCGGCGAGCACCTCGTCCGCGGGTTGTGAGTGACGGTTCCGCTGCCAGTACTCGTCGAGCCTGCGGTGGTACTCCTGGTGCTCCAGCTCCTCCTCGATGCGTTCCGGGGCGTAGAACTGCTCGGCGACCTCGTCCGGCATAGCTGCGGGCTGCTCGTCGGGCTCGGGCTCGGGCTCGGGCTCGGCGTCGGGGGGCCCGTCGTATGCCGGCAGGTGTACGCACGGGTCGTCGTAGTGCGGCCACGGCGGGGACGTCGAGGTGGCCTCCAGGCTCAGGTACGCCACGTCCAGCGGCCACCGGGCCGGGCTGCGGTTGAGGTCGATGCCGTAGATCGTCAGCCGGCCGTGCCGCTTCGCGACGTGCCGCAGGTACTCCTGTTCGAACGCGGCGTCCTCCGCCCCCGGCAGCGGGTTGCGGCGGATCAGTTCGTCGACCTTCGCCGTGAGGTCGGCGACCGCGCGGGTCTGTTCGACCAGGGTGTGGGCCACGAAGGTGGAGCGCTGGGTGAAGAAGTGGAGGATGTGCAGGCAGGCCGAGTCGAGCAGCCGCGCGTGGAAGTACGTGGCGTCGGCGCTCAGTTCGCGGGTCGGGTCGCCGGTCGCCGCCTCGGCGGCGCGGCGCAGGGCGCGGGCGAAGTCGTGCGCGCCCAGCCGGACCGCGTCCAGGTCGGTGATCTTGAGGTCGCCGAGTGCGTGCAGCGTGGTGGCCAGCGCGTCGGTGACCGCCTGCTCCTCGTCGCCGGCGATCGGCCGCTCGCCACCGGTCCGCAGGGCGTGCTTGACGATCTTCCCGGCGAGGCCGCGCACGTCCGCCTCGGTCAGGCTCCGCTTCTCGCCCCGGAAGGAGACGTACCCGGAGATCCGGACCGGCTTGTCGACGACGCCCGCGCCCGGGCCCTCGGTGACGAAGAGCTTCCGGACCAGTGGGCCGAGCACGCTCGACGCCAGCCTGATGCCGATGGTCCCCGGTTCCATGTACGCGCCCCCCGCGAGCTTCGAGCCGATGCCCCGGGGACGATCCTACGTGCCGAACGCCGCTTCCCCCGCCCGGAGTTACGCGCCGACCAGCGGTTTCGACTCCCCCGCGCCGAGGGCCAGCCGGAGCATCCGCTCCTGTTCCGCCCGGTCGTCGGAGGCGAGGAGGGCGGAGAGCACGGCGATGCGGGACTGGCCGGCGCGCAGGGTGCCGGTCGGGACGGCGCCGGCGGCGACCAGGTCGACCGCGCCGCCGTGGGTGTAGATCTCGGTGACGGGGCCGGACTGCACCCGCGTGGTGAGGGCGACCAGGACCCCGCGGGCGGTGGCTTCGGCGACCGCCTCCACGAACTCCGGGGTGGCGTTGCCGGCGCCGGTGGCGACCAGCACCATGCCCCGGGCGCCGGCGTCGACGGCCGCGCGGAACAGCAGCGGGTCGGCGTCGGCGTGGTGCATGACCATGTCCACGCGGGGCAGGGCTTCCGGCATGCCCGGCAGGGCGAGGGGCCGCGGGCGCTGCGGCTGCCGCAGCACGGTGACCTTGCCGAAGCCGGTCTTGCCGACCCACTCCCCCGACGGGTCGGCGAACGCGTCGGCGACCAGCGTCTGGGTCTTGACCGTGCCGCGCGCGGCGTGCACCCGGCCGGCGAAGGAGACCAGGACGCCGAGGCCGCGGGTGGTGGCGGCGACGAGCAGGGCGTCGTAGAGGTTGCCGGGGCCGTCGCCGTCCTCGATGCCCATCGGCAGCTGGGCGCCGGTGAAGACGACGCTGCGCTCGTCGTGGTGGTGCAGGTCGACGAGGAAGGCCGACTCCTCCAGGGTGTCGGTGCCGTGGGTGACCACGACGCCCTGGACACCGGGGTCGGCGAGCACCTCGTGGACGGTGCGGAGCAGGGTGAGCTGGTGGGCGGTGGTCAGCCGGGGGCTGTTCACGCTGAACAGGTCGACGACCTCGACGGTGACGTCCTCCGGCAGCGGCGCGGTGGCCACGACCTCCCGGCCGTCGGCGTCCGCGGCGAAACCCGATCCCTGCCAGCGGCTCGCTATGGTGCCGCCGGTACTGATGACGACGATGCGTCCCACGCCTGGTCCCGCCCTTCCCCTCGCACGTACACGCGAATCTTTCCCAACGCGCCATGGTAGGGAGTTATGCGCGCAATGTGCTTGCGAGTTCCGGCAGGTCGGCGCCGGGAGCGTAGGGGATGATTGCGTCATGGACGCAATCGATCGCGAAATCTTGCGTGAGCTCCAGAAGGACGGGCGGCTCAGCAACCAGGAGCTGGCCCAGCGGGTGGGGCTGACGCCCTCCCCCTGCATGCGCCGTGTGCGGCAGCTGGAGCAGGACGGGGTGATCCAGGGCTACCGCGCGGTGATCGACCCGGAGGCCGTCGGGCGCGGCTTCGAGGTGCTGGTGTCGGTGGAGGTGCGCCGCGACCGGGAGTCGGTCGAGGCCTTCGAGGCGGCGCTGACGGAGATCCCGGACGTCATCGAGGCCTACCGGCTGTTCGGCAGCCCCGGCTGCCTGCTGCGGATCGCGGTCGCCGACCTGCGCGCGTACGAGCGGCTGTGGATCGAACAGCTCACCGCGCTGTCGGGGGTGACCGAGGTGAACTCGCAGATCATCATGAAGCGCATCAAGGAGCCCACCGGCCTCCCGGTGGGCTGAGCCCTCCGGGAGGCCGCCGGTCGTCAGGCCCCGCGGAGCTCGTGCTCCTCGGGCAGCAGGCCGGCGATCAGCTCCCACACCCGCTTCGCGGGAATGCGCACCAGCCGGGTCGGGGTGTCCGGGCCGATGTCGCCTTCGCCCACCGGCTCCTCCGGCAGCTCGCGGTGCCAGTAGCCCAGCGGGCCGCAGTCCCAGACGGCGATGCCGCGGCCGGCGACGCCGTCCTGGCCGTCCTCGTGCGCCTGCCAGGCGGCGGTCATCCGCCAGCTGGCCCGGACCTCGGCGATCAGCTCGGTGAGCAGGGCGGCCTGCTCGTCGCCGAGGGTGGCGTCCGCGCCGTCGAGGGCCTTGCGGATGTACGCGCGCTCGTTGTCCACCAGCTCGGCGAACGGTACGCCGACGAGGGCGTTGACCCCGGCCTCGACGGTGCCCAGCCGGGTCTCGACCACCCCGCCTGCCCCTTCCACGGGCCGGGACTGCTGGAGGTTGACGAGGTCGGCCAGCACGAAGACGGCGGTCCGGGGCTCGACCATGGCGTACTCGGACTCGTCGGTGTCCGGCCAGGCGTGGTGGGAGACGGCGCCCTCCCGGCCGATGAACAGGCCGTGGTGCAGGTTCCCCTGCCGCCCGGCGGTCTCCAGCGACACGACGACCGAGGGCTCCATCACCGTCTCCAGCACCGGCTGGAGGACGTGCGCGAGGAGCCCTTCCTCGGTGATCAGACCACAGGTCCGCAGCTGCTCGCGGGCCTGCAGCAGCTCGGCGGGGGCGGGTTGGCCCGCCGCCTCCGCGATGAGCACCATCATGTGCTCGTCGCTCAGGCGGAAACGGCCCCGGGAAAGGTCATAGGAAGGCATGCGGTCACTCGCTCGGTTCGTGGTCGGTCGGGTGGTGGTCAGGTGAGGGCGCTGTCGGCGGCGACGTGGAACACCCGCGAGATGCCGGAACGGACCGCTCCGCGCCGGGTGAGCGCGGACCGGTCGACCCCGGTGAAGAGCACCGCGAGCGCGATGTCGGCGCCCACCGCGCGGCCCGCCACCGTCACCTCGGCCCGCTTGCGCTTGCCGAACCCGGCCTCGCGGACGGTGACGGTCACCCCGCGGTCCTCGTTGTCCGCGGCGCGGTGCAGGACGTAGGAGCGCCGGTTGACGGCCCACAGCCGGTAGCGGTCGCCGGCGTGCTTCAGGTGCAGGGCGCGGCCGCGGTGGGTGGCCGCCCACCGGTTCCGCTTCAGGTAGGCGTGGGCGCCGCCGACGCGCAGGGTGGCCCCGTTGAGGGTGGGGCGTTCGGCGATCACCACCTGGATGCCGCGCGACTCGTACACGGCTTCCGGCAGGTGGCCGCCGAGGACCTGTACGGCGCACACGTCCTCGGCGGGGCTCGGCAGCGAGGAGACGGTGATCTCGCCCCACTCGGGCGAGGTGCCGCGGAAGCCGTGCCGTGCGGGCTCGCCCTTCCCGCCGCCCTGCCAGGCGTTCAGGGTGAACGGAGCGGTCTGGATGTGCATCTGCTGCCTGCCTACTCTGCTGCCTCTAGTCGAACGGGTTCAGCGCGCTGCCGAGCTTCTTCGCGCCGCTGACGAGGCCGTCCCCGGCCTTCTCGAAGGCGTTGCCGATGGCCTCGCGGTGCTCCCAGGCCAGGGAGGCGCCGTAGGCGATGCCGGTGCCGACGGCCAGACCGGCGGTGACCGGGTTCGGCGCGACCATCATGGCGGTCATGGAACCGCTGAACAGCGTGCCGGTCAGGTCGCTGGCGAACTTCTCCGGCTTCGCCTTGATCATGTCGGTGTCGTAGGTGGCGAGGTTGGCGATGCCGTACGCGGTACCGGCCACGCCGCCGACCACGCCCGCGCCGCGCAGCCAGCCGGCCGCCTTCAGCGCGTTGCCCATGCCGCCCTGCTTGGCGACGGTGATCAGGTTGGCCTCGGAGGCGACCGGGATGAAGAACTTGCCGTGCTTCATCTTGCCGCCCCACATGGCCGCCTCGTCGGAGCCGGTCAGGGCGCCCACCACGTTGGGCGGCAGCTTGCTGAGCAGGCCGCCGGGCGCGGCCCCGGCCAGGCGGGAGTTGACGGTGCGCGGCACCAGGGTGCTGGGCGAGTTGAACTGCGCCGGGAAGTTGCCGAGCTTGAGGTCCTTGAAGTACTTGTGCAGCTTGTAGGAGTTCATGCCGACGGCGGTGAGCGCCGTGGCGAACATGCCGGCCGTGATCGTGCCCTTCTGGACCTGCATGATCAGGTCGGCGAGCTTGGCGTTGCCCGAGAGCCGGGTGATGCCCTCCTTCTGGAGGCGCTCCAGCCAGTCGTCGAGGGTCTCGTTGTCCCGCTTCTTCGCCCAGGCGAGGTCCATCCGGTCCTGCTTCTGGGCGTTGTCGGCGTCGGCGACCGCGCCGGCGTTGCCGTTGAAGCCTGTGCCGAGGGTTCCGTCACCCTTGCCGCCCAGCCCGTCGACGACCACGGCCTCCAGGTCCTTCTTCAGGTCCTGGTCGGCCTCGTCGATCGCCTTGACGCATTCCTTGATGTAGTCGTTCCAGGACTGCTCGGACTTGCGGACGCTGGCCATGTAGTCCGGGTCGTGCCGCATGGCGTTCTTCTCGGCGGCGCTCAGCTTCTCCGTGTCGAAGGTGACGACGCCCGCGTCCGAGACCTTCATGCCCGCCTTCACGGCGTCCGCCTTGGCGTTCTCCAGCGTCTTCTTCAGCTCGGAGAACTGCTGGTGGCCGTTGCGCAGCAGGGTGGCGGTGGCCTTCGCCTGGGTCTGCGCGGCCTGGTACTCGTACCGGGTGGCGGCGAAGTTCGTCACGGAGACCGAGGCGCTGACGCCGGTCCAGGTGCCGCCCATGTGGATCTTCTGCACGCTGTCCCGGTAGCGTTCCTCGACCTTGCGTATCTCGTCGGCCATGGACTGCCACTTGTCCGCCGCGGTCAGAAGGCCCGCGAAGTCGGTCGTCATGACTTCCTGGTACGTCAGCATCCGGCGCGTCCCCCGCTGCGGTCGATCAAGGCTTCGACGGCAGCCTATACGCTCGAATCCCGCCTACCGCAAGGCAGACCTGCGACGAACGGCGACGAGCGGCGGCGAACGGCGATCCTGGTACCGGCGGTGAGCTGACGGACCGTGATGCGGGGAAGCGGCGCGTCATGCTCAATGATGTCCCAATGCGCTATCCGAGAGAAACCACGAAGCGGCGGGTGCGCGGGCGGCTCGCCCGCGCGGTGGCGGTGTTCGCACTGCTGCCCCTGGCCGCCTGCACGTCCGCTTCCGGCGACAAGCCCGCCGCCATGGTCCCTCGCGGTGAGGAGCCCGGACGTGTGACCGTCGCCACGTGGAACATCTGCGGACCGGACCGCTGGGGCGGCTGCCCGGGCACCGGCAGCCCGACGGACAAGGCGCGTCAGCTGCGCAAGCTGGCCGAGGACCGCGGCGTGCGCGTGATGCTGCTCCAGGAGGTGTGCTCGGACGACCTGCGGGCCACGGCGAAGCGCATGGGCCCGGACTGGCACAGCACCTTCGAGCCGTACATCCAGGCGGCCACGAGCGGTGAGCGGAACCCGGTCCGGTGCGAGGGGCAGGGCAGCGGCGAGGCGGGCATCGGTCTGCTGGCCGCCTCCCCGCTGGAGAACGTGCAGGTCATCGACGTCCAGCAGCCGGCCACCGGCATCCAGCGCGCGTTCATGTGCGCCGACCTGCCCGCGCTGGCGATCCGCGCCTGCAACGCGCACGTGATGCTGCCCGCCAACGCGGCCCGCCCGGAGCAGGAGATGCGCGGCTCCCAGCTGCGCACGCTGGTCGAGGCCTCCGACAAGCGGACGGTGTTCGGCGGCGACTTCAACTCCAAGCCGCCGGTGGACCGCAGCACGGCCTGGATCTGGCCGGCCGAGGCGTACACGGTGTACCAGGAGTGCGACCAGCTGGGCGAGAAGCGGACCGGCAGGCCCACCCACAAGGGCGGCGTGAAGCTGGACTACCTCTTCACGGCGATGCCGCGGCTCGGGTGCGACACCTTCGAGACCCGGTACTCGGATCACCAGCCGCTGGTGATGCAGATCTCCACGGCCGGGGGGCGCTGACGCCCGTCGCGTCGAGGCCCGGGGGCGGGCGCCGGGGGCGGGGCCGGTCGGGGGGCGGGGGCCGGGGGGGGGGGGGGGGCGCGGGGGGGGGGGGGGGGGGGGGGGGGGGGGGGGGGGGGGGGGGCGGGGGGCTCCGGGCAGGGGTGTCCGGGACTGCATGATTCACGGCGCCCGCGAGGAGCTTGGCGGTGGGACGGGGTCGCGCCGCAAATCACGCTTTACGTCCCGGACACCCCAGCCCTCCGCCCCCGTCCCCCTCGCGCCGTCCGTCCTGTTCTGCGATCACATCCGGGCGTCGAAGAAGCCGCCGTTCTGCGCGGGCACCCCGTAGCCGTGGGAGGGGGCGTGGCCGCCGCCCTGCGGGCCGGCGGGCGGTCCCAGGGTGGTGAAGGGGACGGACACCCAGGCCGAGTAGTTGCCCACCGCGTCGACGGCGATGGCCTCCACGGAGTGCGGGCCGTCGTGCCAGGCCCAGCCGGGCTCCCAGATCCACGAGCCGTCCGGACGCACCGCGCAGGAGCCCAGCCCCACCCCGGCCTCCTGGAAGTCGACGCGCACGGCGCCGGGCGCGAAGCCGACGAAGTTCACGACGGGGCCGGGGAGCTGCTGGTGCGGGCCGGGCGTGGTGACCGTCAGGGTGAGCTGCTGCCCCGCCGCCTGGCCGGGCTGGGTCACCGTCTCGAAGACCTCCTTCATGGCGGTGAACACCACCTCCGCGCGCGTGGACTGGCGGTTCGCGCCGTCCGCGGAGAACAGCCTGATGGCGTGCCGGCCGATGCTCATCTGCCGTTCCGGCTGCCACCGCCAGGTGCCGTCGCCGGCCACCGGCGCGGAGCCGATGTGCTTGCCGTTCTCCCAGAGGCTGACCCGGACCGCGCCCGGGGCGACGCCGGACAGCACCAGGCCGGCGGCGGGGACGCGGGCGTTGGCCTCGGGGTAGGTCACCATGGGCTGCGGGACGGAGTCGTTGATCAGCGAGGTCTGCTTGAGGTAGCCCTCGATGCCCGACTTGTCCCGGCCGGGCTCCTCCGGCCGGGTGGTGGCCGAGCCGAAGCGGGGGGTGACGCCCTCGACCAGCTGGTGCAGCAGGCCGACCATGAACGGCAGGCAGCGCAGCGTCACCTCGGGGTGACGGGTGATCAGCGGCGAGACGTTGTAGATGAAGTTGAAGTTCGGGTAGCCCTGGAAGAGCGGCAGGTACGGCTCCAGCTGCTCGGCGAAGTGCTCGTCGTTGGGCGAGGAGAGCAGGTAGATGTTGGTGGACCGGTTGCCGTTGCGGATCGTGTCGGGCAGGACCCGGTCGATGATCGCCGTGTTCTCGTCGTTGACCTCGCCCATCATCAGCTTGGCGGCGGCGGGCACGCGGGCCCGGGCCGAGGTGCCGACGCGGAGCATGGGCACGCTGCTGACGACGTTCCCGAAGCCGTACTTCAGGCCGAAGAACATCGCGGCGGTGCCGCCCTTGGAGCTGCCGAACATGGTGACCTGCTCGGGGGTGAGCCCCAGCGAGTTCATCACGCGGTGGATCACCGCGGCCACCGACTGCTCCAGGGAGAAGTCCATCCCCTTGCACAGGTAGTAGCTGTTCGCACCGTCGAAGAGGTCGCGGATCCACAGGATGTTGGCGCGCACCTGGTCCAGGGTGCCGGTGGACCAGCCGTACTCCTGCGGCGCCGTGTAGTTCGCGAAGACCACCACCAGGTGCCGGTTGTCGTTCCGCGCGTGGGCGAACCGGTACTCGACCGGCACCGGTCCCGAGCTGTCTATGCCGGTGACGGTGGGGCGGTTGCTCTTCTTAGTGGGCTTGGACATCTGCGGAGCTCGTTCCTCTCGCCCGCTGCGCGGGCATGGGGAGGGAGATGACGGGGTTCACCACTGGGCCGGGACCTGCTGCTGGCCTCCGGCCCCCCGGTACGGCGGGTAGCCCGGGTCGGAGGGGTAACCGGGGTCGGAGGGGTAACCCGGCTCGGGGGCCGGGTAACCCGGGTCCGCCGGGTATCCCGGGTCCGCCGGGTATCCCGGGTCCGCCGGGTATCCCGGGTCCGCCGGGTAACCCGGGTCGGGCGGGTACCCATGGTCCGCCGGGTACCCCGGGCCGGCCGGGGCGTACGGGCCGGCCGGCGGCACGTGCTGACCCGGCGGGACGTACTGGCCGGCCGGCACGTACTGGCCCGCGGGCACGTACTGTCCCTGCGCCGGTACGTGCTGGGCGGGCACGGGCTGGGCCGGCGGCCCGGCCTGCTGCTGAGGCGGGTAGGCGTTCTCGACCACGGTGAACGCCAGCTCGCCGCGCTCCGAGTACCGGCCCGCCGAGTCGGCGGAGAAGTACCGCAGCACGTGCCGGCCCGGGGTCCACTGGCGGTCCGGATCCCAGGTCCAGCTGCCGTCCGCCGCGAGCGTCGGGGAGCCCACGTACTTGCCCTTCTCCCAGAAGGAGACCCGGGCCGCGCCCGGCGCGAAGCCGGTGAACCGCAGCCGGGGCGGGACCTGGGACTCCGGCGCCGGGTAGGTCACGGTCGGCGTGCGAAGTTCCTGGGTGACCTTCGAGGTCTGCTTCAGGTAGCTCTCGATGCCGGACCGGTCCGCCTCCGGACGCTCCGGGATGGTGCTCACCATGCCGAACCGCGGCACCAGCCCCTCGGCCAGCTGCTGGAGCAGGCCCATCATGAACGGCAGGCAGCGCGGGGTCACCTCGGGGTGCTTCTTGATCAGCGGCGAGACGCTGTACAGGAAGTTGAAGTTCTCGTACCCCTGGAACAGGCCGACGAAGGGTTCGACCTGCTCCTTGTACTGCTCGTCGCTGGGCGAGGTGATCAGGTAGACGTTGGCGGACCGGTTACCGGCGCGCACCACGTCCGGTACGACCTGGTCGAGGATCCGGATCTTGTCCGGCGTCACCTCGCCCATCATCAGCTTGCGCGCCCTGGGCAGCCTGCTGACGTACGTGCCCACGTGGAACTGGGGCACGCTGCTGACGATGTTGCGGAAGCCGTACTTCAGGCCGAAGAACAGCGCCGCCGTGCCGCCCTTGGAGCTGCCCAGCATGGTGCAGTCGTCCGGCGTGCTGCCCAGGGAGGCCATGACCCGGTGGATCACCCCGGCCACCGACTGCTCCAGGGAGAAGTCCATCCCCTTGCACAGGTAGTAGCTCTGCGCCCCGTCGAACAGGTCGCGGATCCACAGCACGTTGGCGCGCAGCTGGTCGAGGACGCCGTTGGACCAGCCGTACTCGTCCGGGGCGTTGAAGTTGGCGAAGACCACGACGAGGTGCCGGTTGCCGTTCTTGGCGTGCGAGAACCGGTACTCGATGGGCACCGGGCCGGACGTGTCGACGCCGGTGACCGTGGGACGCGCGCTCTTCTTAGTGGGCTTGGACATGTGCGGACTTCATTCCTCTCGCCCGCTTCCCGGGCATGGGCAGACGGGAGACGACACGGCTCACCACCTGGTCGGCACCTGCGGGTGGGCGCCCGGCTCCGCTGCGGCCGGATACCCGGCCCCGGGCTGTACGTGGTGGCCGGGCGGCTGCGGCGGCTGGTGGCCGGGCGGCACGTGGTGGAGCTGCGGCCCCGCCGGGACGTGCTGGAGCCGCGGGGCGGGCTCGGACCGGTACTGCTGCCCGGCCGGCGCGGCCGCGTACTGCTGCCCGGCCGGCGCGGCCGCGTACTGCTGCGCGGCCGGTGCCTGGGCGGCCTGCTGCTGGTGGGCGCCCTGCTCCACCACCGTGAAGGCCAGCTCGCTGCGCTCCGAGAAGCGGTTGGCGGCGTCGACCGCGAGGTACTTGACCACGTGCCGGCCCGGGGTCCACGGGCGGTCCGGCTCCCAGGCCCAGCTGCCGTCCGCGGCGACCCGCGGGGAGCCGAGGTACTTGCCCCGCTCCCAGAACGAGACCCGCACCGCGCCCGGGGCGAACCCGGTGACGCGCATGCCGGTGGCCGGTACGAGGGCCTCCGGGGCCGGCGCCGTCACGGTCGGCGGGGCGGGCGGGGGGCCGTCGCCCGCCGCCGGTGCGCCCGCCGTCTGCGCGCCCGCCGCGGGCCGCGCGGCCCGGGCGGGACCGGCGGCCCCGGTCCCGCCGGTCTGCCGGAGGTAGGCGTCGATGCCGGAGGTGTCGTGCTCCGGGGCCTCGGGAACGGTGCGCACCGACCCGAGCCGCGGGGCCACGCCCTCGACGAGCAGGTTGAGCAGGCCCAGCATCATCGGCGCGTTGCGCAGGGTCACCTTGGCGTGGCCGGAGATCAGCGGGGACTCGTTGTAGACGAAGTTGAAGTTCTCGTAGCCCTGGAACAGCGGCAGGAACGGCTCCAGCTGTTCGCCGTACTGCTCGTCGCGCGGCGAGGTGAGCAGGTAGATGTGGGCGGAGCGGTTCGCGGCGGACCGGACGATGTCGGGCATGACGGAGTCGAGCACCCGCACGTTGGCCTCGGTCACCTGGCCCATCATCATCCGGGCGGCGGCCGGCATGGCCCGCTGCACGAAGGTGCCGATGCGGAACTGCGGGACGCTGCACACGATGTTCCGGAAGCCGTACCTCAGGCCGTAGAACAGCGCGGCGGTGCCGCCCTTGGAGCTGCCGAACATCGTGACCTGGTCGGGGGTGAGGCCCAGCGAGTTCATGACCCGGTGGATCACCCCGGCCACCGCCTGCTCCAGGGAGAAGTCCATTCCCTTGCACAGGTAGTAGCTGTTCGCGCCGTCGAACTTGTCGCGGATCCAGAGGATGTTGCTCCGCAGCGGGTCGAGGATGCCGGTCTGCCAGCCCCACTCCTCGGGGGCGTGCAGGTTGGCGAACACCACGACCAGGTGCCGGTTGCCGTTCTTCGCGTGCGAGAAGCGGTACTCGACCGGCACCGGCCCGGAGGTGTCCACGCCGCCGGTGACGGCTCGGGGCTGCTTAGACATGAGCGGAGTTCATTCCTCTCACCGGCTGTCCCGGGACCTGGATCGTGGCGGTCCGTGCCGGCGCCTGCCTCACCACGGCCTGGGAGGGGTCCATGTCGCCGCCCGCGATGAGGATGCGGTCCGAGAGCCGCGCCGAGGCGAGGCCGTCGTCCAGGTCGCAGAACTCCTGCTGGAACCAGCGGTACCGGGCGGCGTAGCCGTGCTGGACGTAGTCGATGTTCCGGATCGCGTGGACCAGGTCTTCGGAGGTGTACAGCAGCGGCCCCGGCGCGGACTTCTCGAAGTCGAAGTAGAAGCCGCGCAGGGTGTCGCGGTAGTGGTCCAGGTCGTACGTGAAGAAGAGGATGGGCCGCCCCGTGTTGACGAAGTCGAACATCAGGGAGGAGTAGTCCGTGATCATCACGTCGGTGATGAGCGAGAGGTCCGCCATGTCGGGGTAGTCCGACACGTCGTAGACGAACCGGTCGCCGGCGCCGGGCACCGGGTCGACGACGTTGGGGTGCCGGCGGACCAGCAGGACGTGGTCGTGGCCCAGCTGCGCCTTGGCCGCGGCCAGGTCGATGCGGAAGTCGAGCTTGTACTTGCCCGGGGCGTAGTACTGGTCGTCGCGCCAGGTCGGCGCGTACAGGATGACGCGCTTGCCCGGCGGCAGGCCGATCCGGCGCCGGACCTCCTCCGCCCGCCGGCCGGTGTTGGCCTGGCGCAGGATGTCGTTGCGCGGGTAGCCGCACTCGACCATCTCGTTGGGGAACTGGAAGGCCCGCTGGAGGATCGGGGTGCTGAAGCTGTTCGGGGACACCAGCATGTCCCAGTTCTGCACCTCCTTCTCCAGCCGCTCCATGTAGCGCTTGTCGGCGAAGTGCACGGCCTCGATGTCGTGGCCGATGCGCTTGAGCGGGGTGCCGTGCCAGGTCTGCACGACGATCTGGCCCTCGCGCTTCTGGAACCAGTCGGGGAGGTGGTTGTTGGCGACGACGTACTTCGCCCGGGCGAGCGCGTCGTACCACTCGGGGGACCACATGCGGACGGCGCGGGCGGTCGGCGGGACCTGCACCTGGTCGTCCTTGACCACCCACAGGTGTTCCAGGTCCACGCCCCGGCGGACCATCTCCTCGTGGACCGCGCGCGGGTTGTCGGAGTACTGGCTGCCCTTGAAGGCGTCGAAGAGCACGGCCTGGCGTACCGGGCGGCGGCGCGCGGCCGGGTAGGCGACGGTGCGCAGCAGCTTCTGCCGGTAGGGGCCGCGGGCCTCGTCCGGCATGGCCGAGTGGACGAGCAGCGACAGCCGGTCGTAGGCCTCGGCCTGGAGCTCGTAGCGGCGCTCCTCGTGCCACATGTCGGTGGGCAGCGTCGGGATCATGTCCTGACGCATCTTGATCATGAGGTCGGGGGCGCGCTCCTCGGCGGGGACCGCGGAGGGGTCCTGGCGCCGCAGGAAGAAGTCCCAGCGGCCGGACGCCAGCGGGATCTCGCCGGCGAGGGTGCGCATGGCGGCGGGCTTGAGGAGGAAGCCGAACTCCTCGCCGCGCCAGGTGATGGGCAGGACCCGCTCGGCGCCGTGGGCGCGGGAGCGCACGACGACGTGGGCCGCGGCCAGCTCGGCGGTGTTGAGGGTGTCCTCGGCCGTGTAGCGGGCCACGATGGCCAGCGAGCCGTCCTCGCGCCAGGTGGCGGAGCTGGCCATGGGGAGGGTGTCCCGCTCGAACAGCACGACGTAGCCGGAGCCGTTGCGGTGCAGGAAGACCTCGCGGTCGGCCCGTTCGGTCTGCAGGGAGGCGGGCAGGCGGTAGTGGCCGTCCGGGGCGTCCTCGGCGAGGACGGGGTAGATCGGCGCCTTGCGGCCCTCGACGTGGAAGGTGGTCTTCCAGCCGTTGCTGCCGGTGTTCCAGGTCAGCGGCACGCCGTCGTCGGAGGCCATGCGGTGGCCGGGGACGAAGGCCTTGAGCGGGACCTTGGTGACGAAGGTGTACCAGCCCTCGCCGCCCTCCTGGAAGTGGACCCAGGAGTCGTGGCGGCCGGCGCCGCCCATGCTGGCGACCCGGAACTTGCCCCATTCGGGCATCTTCGGGCCGAGGTAGACGCCGCGGATCTCCAGGTTGTCGCCGACCACCTTGTGGGAGGTGATGCGGCAGCGGACCCGCTCGACGCGCAGCTTGAGCTTGCCGTCGAGGAAGAGGGGCACCACGCGGGTGTTCTTCTCCACATACTGGTACGGCGGGTTCGCCGCGTTGCCGGCGCTGCCGCGGACGATGCCCTTGTAGCGGAAGAGGCCGCGGCTGAGCACGCCGGCCGCCACGTCCCAGGTGCCCTCGGTCCACTCGCCCTTGCGCTTGAGCCGGGTCACGTCGAACTGGACCTGGAAGCCGGCCCAGTCGTAGCAGTAGCGGTTCTGCTGGGAGTGCTCGGTGGCCTGCGGGTAGTAGGTGGTCTTCGCCTTCTGGACCAGCGTCCGGTTCTGCTTCTTGTTCCGGATGGCGAGGGCCTTGATGGACATGTGCCGTTTGTGCACGTTGATGAAGCGGACGTACGCGGAGCCCTCCAGGGTCAGCGTGGTGTCCGACTCCCAGTACGCGTCGCTGAGCGAGCCGTGCAGGGACAGTTCCTTGTCCAGCCGGAAGGCGCTCTTGTCCAGACCCACCGAGCGGTCGCCGAGGTAGGGGTAGTTCAGGTAGCGGTGCAGGCGCCGCTGGACGGGGATGGGGCCGCCCTTGCGCTCGAACTCCAGGACGTCGAGGAGCTCCTTGAGCCGGCCCTCGCGGACCAGGAGCCACTTCACCCGGGCGTCGGCGGGGAGCTCGTCGATGATGTCCTCGTCGGCCTCGTCGAGGAATTCGTTCGCCCACTGCATGAAGGCGTCGTGGTATTCGGCGTCGGCGTCCGGGAGCACCTTCAGGTGCAGCATCAGGTCGGACTTCAGGCAGGCGAGGTCGTACTGCCGCTTGTGGTCGGAATAGGACTTCGAGCGGTGGCCGGCGAGGAACTGGCTGACCGAGCGCACGGCGGCGACGCGGTCCTGGAGGTTGCTGAACTCGGTGTGCCGCTGGGTGATGGAGGGGGCGGCACCGCCCTCGCGCCGGCGCCAGAAGTAGACGATGTCGGTGAGGGTGTCCACCTTGGCCGCGCGGAAGTGCGCGAACATGTTGACCCAGGAGTCCTCATACATGACTCCCTCGGGGAACTGGATGAAGTGGTAATCCCAGAAGCTCCGGCGGAACAGCTTGTTCCATACGGTCCGGTCGTAAATGAGGGCCGGGAACCGGGTGATGTGGGTGCCGCGCCGGTTCTTCGCCATGGGCGTCTTGTGGAGGGGGGACTGCCACTTCTTGGTGGAGTTCATCATCTGCACGTTGCCGGAGACGAAGTCCGATCCGGTGTCTTCCAGCGTGCGGACCAGCAACTCGTAGGCGTATTCCGGAATGACGTCGTCACCGTCGACGAATGCGAGGAACTCCGCTTCGGGATGAGCGGCGCGGATCCCGACATTCCGGGCATGTCCGGGTCCCATGGACTGCTGGCGTATGAGCCGGAACCGCAGGTCCCGCTGACAGAACTTGGCCGCGATCGCGGTCGAGGAGTCGGTCGAGCCGTCATCGACCAGGATGACCTCGAGCTCCTTGAACGTCTGCCTGGCTATGGACTCCAGGCACTCTTCGAGGTAGATCTCGACGTCCTGAAAGGGCACAACGACGCTCAGGCGGGGCCTACCTGCCACTCGCGACACTCCTCGATCATCCGCTCAACCATCGGCCGGTGTCGACCCCCGCCGAGCCACAGCACAGGCTTATTCGGCCTTCACATGGTCAGAGCAGAGTAGATCGTCGGTCAATGGCAGGCAACTAATCGGTATACCGCCACCCAAGCGGACAGATTGGGTCTGTGATAAAGGGAGCGTCCGCCCAGCGTGCGCGCGGGCCGAATCCTCCCGGCTCCCGGCGGCCGGGGGGGCCGAAAGCCACCGAACCGCCACGAACCGCGCGGGCCGCCCGGCCCGCACGGTGAAGAACATCACCCCGCGCGGCGCCACGGGTGGAAGGACAGTCCGGGGTCCGCCAGGTCCTGGCGGGCGATCAGCAGCCCGCCCTCCGTGTCGAGCATGGCGATCGTCACTGCGCCGAGGTGGTCCAGGGTCATCGCCGGCAGGCCCGCGCACCTCTCCCCCACCGGGGCCCACCAGGCGCCGTACTGCTCGCCCTCCGTGGGGTAGGCGGCGACCTCGGGGCAGCCGTCGGCGCCGCGCTGGAGCAGGACGGTGCAGTCGTAGCCGTTTATTCGGGTGCGGGTCACGGCCGCCGGGCCGACGCCGCCGGCGCCGCCCAGGGGCAGCAGGGGGTTGGCCCGGCCGGCCGACGCGGGGAGCGGCCGGTGGGCCACGACGCTGCCGTCGGCGGGGTGGCGCCAGTAGTACGTGATGCTCCCGGGGCCCGTCTCGCAGCCGCTGTACGTCCCCTCGACCGCCTCGCCCTCCAGCTTGCCGCGCCAGCGCAGCGCGCCGCCGGGCTCGGGCTGTCCCCAGTGCACGGCACCGCCCTTGAACGGGACCAGCATCTCGGCGCGCCCGTCCGAGGCGACCATCGGGACCACGGAGCCGCGCGACCAGTTGCCCTGGTACGACGTCCAGGCGGTCCAGTTGCCGTCGGCCCGCCGGGTCCGCTGCCGGGCGCCCGCACCGAACCGGGCGGCGACCACGTGCAGGATGCCCGCACCGTCGCAGAAGACCACGGGGTCCTCGGGCGGGGCCGGCTCGGTGGGCATGCGGAACGGGTAGCCGATCGCGCGCCACGAGCTGAGCGGCCGGCCGGTCTGGTACTGGCTGGCGACGACGTACTCGCGGCGGCCGTCCTCCCTCAGCCGGGTGCCGGCGAAGGTGACGAAGCCGTGGAAGTCCTGGGTGAGCGTGAAGCGCCCGGTCCAGCCCCCGTCCACGGGGAAGAGCACCGGCCCGTCCCAGACGTCGGCGCCGGGGACCGGCTCCGTCCAGCGCACCAGGCCCTCGGGGCAGCCCGCGTACGCGGTCAGCCTTCCGTCGCGGCCGCGCAGCAGCCACCCGGAGGCGGCCGTGAGCCCGTTCTCGGCCGCGAGGGCCAGATCGGCACCGGGGACCTCTGCCTCGTCCCAGACGTCGGCCCGTCCCCCGTCCGCGTGTCCTCGCCGCGCCATCTCCGCAACCACTCCCACCTGCGCTCTTGCCGTGCCGCCCTGCCACCCGACGGCCAGCCCGGGGAACCTTAGCCGGGCGGCCCCACCCCACGCCACCGCCGCCCGGACCGGCCGGCCCGGATACGACCCCTCTCCCCCATGGTCGTCCCGGGCCCGTCCGGGCGCGCATCCGCCCCCCCTTTGCGGGCGTCCCCGGCGCGGTCCGAGGAGGGCCCGGCACCCGGCCGGCAGGGGTACGGCAGGTGGAGGGCGGGTTCGTACGCCCTGGGGGCGGAGGTCCGCGCAACGGCGGGGCGGGCGGGCGGCCCGGGCGCCGTTGGCCGCGCCGTCGCCCGCCCGTCCCGGCAGCGGGTCGGCGCCGGGGCGGCGTGCCGCCGGGTCAGGGCACCGCCGGGGCCGGGGCCGGGGCCCCGGCGCGGTCCCAGCGCATCCGGGACCACGGCAGCGCCTGCCCGCTCCGGTCCGCGACCCCGCGGGGGGCGAGGTCGCCGATCGCCCGGGCCTCGCGGTGCCGGGCGTGGACGGTGTCGACGTAGCGGTGGCCGGTGTCGGCGGCGACGAGCACCACGGTCCGTTCGGGCGAGCGGGCGCGTTCATGGCGGGCGGCGAGGCAGCCGGCGCCGCTGGATGCCGGCCGGCAGCGTCGACCTGCTCCGGCGCCACGCCGTCTTCGCCTGCCTCAGCCGCCGACGTGGATGCCCGGCCGGCGGTCGGGGTCGGGCTCGTGCCTGGTCGCGCGGCCGCGCCTGTGGCCGAGCACGACGCGCACCCGGAGCGCGCCCTGGGGGCGGCTCCGGGAGGTCCGTCACCCGACCGTCACGTCGAACGGAGCCGTTCTACCCGGCTCCCCGGACGACCCCGTGCTCCGGCACGGGCGCCTTCGGCCTTCCCTGCGCGGGTACGGATGCCGGCACTGTCGCTCGGTCGGGCGCCGCCCGCCGCCTGCCGGTCCGTCGTGCCGCGCGTCGCCACAGTCGGGGAAGGAAGGTGTAGAAGCGGTCGGGCAGGAACACGGCGTCCGCGACGATCATCGCGCCGGAGAAGAGCGGCAGCCCCATGAGTACGGCGATACCCAGGTGCATCCCGAGCAGCACGGCCAGAACGGGGTACTTCAGCCGGCCGAAGAGCACGAACGGGAAGGCGACCTGTACGAGCACCGTGACGTAGCCGGCCATGGCGATCACCATCGGGAAACGGTCCACGAGGTGGGAGAGCGTGGGCCAGGGCTGGAACAGTTCGAGGTTCAGCGCGTAGTGGAGAGCGGTGCCGCCGCCCCAGGTGGAACCCTGGATCTTGTACAGGCCTGCCGACCCGTAGAGGAAGCAGACCTGCACGGCGATGACCATGAGGGCGCAGTTGTGCACCACCGTGGTCAAGGTGGTGCGGGCATCGCGGAGTTGCTGCGCGCAGGAGCCCCGCACCGGCTCCGGCGCGTGGCCCGCACGGGCCGACTGGAGGCGGTCGCGGCGTGCGTCCAGGGACCAGCGCCGGCCACACGCGGTGAAGGCGAGGTACACGGCCATCAGCAGCATCAGGTTGTCGCCGCCGTCCGTCATGAAGATCGCTCGCGCATGGAACGAGATCACCACGACGGCGAAGAGGACGGACATGACACGGGTCCGCCACCCCAGGATGAACAGGACGGACGTGACGACGGCCGTCGCGTAACAGAACTCGAAGTAGGCAGGGCTGTCGGACAGGGCGAGGACGCTGTTCCAGCCCGTCTGCTCGAAGAGCTGGTGCGCCAGCGCAGGCGTCCAGGGGGAGTCGGGGCCCCAGATCTCGCCACGGTGCGGGAACTCGCGGAGCAGGAAAGCGAGGTAGAGCAGCCCGTAACCGATGCGCAGCACCGAGGCTGCGTACAGGGACACCGGTCGGCAGGTGAGGAGGGCCCACGCGGCGACCAGCCGGCAGAGGACCCACTGGTGGACGGTACCCACGGAGGAACTCCCCTGGCCCGGCGGCGGGAGTGGGGGTGCGGCAGCCGCGGGGGAACGCGGGGGGCACTGCTCATTTCCCATGGGGAGTCACCTTCCACCAGGGCAGGAGCCGGTTCTCCGTGGGTGCCGGCGGGCGGTTCCCGGCAGGGGTGCCGGGAGCAGCGATGGGCGTCGTGACGACCCGGAGCTGGACGAAGTCGAACGTGCCGCCCCCGTGGCGGGCGGCAAAGCGGTCCGCAGCGATATTACGCAGATACTTCTGCAGCATCACGGCCCTTTCCGAACGCGCCGTGTCGGTTGCTCCGTGTGTCTCGACATAGGAGCTCCAGGCACGGCGCAAAAGGTTCTGAGCCGTGTGGCTCGGAAACACGTTGTGCTCGACCGCCGAATTGTCCACGGCGGCCAGGTCGAACCAGGGGCTCACTCTCACCGATCCGTCGGGGGCCGTTCGTGCGGTTCTCGCCAGGATCTGCCGGTTGAAGGAATCGGGGTCCGGGGCGAAAAGCCGCCAGTTCTGTTCGAAGAAGGGGTACACCCATCCGTTGATCTGCGGGTTGTACCGCTTCGACACGGGGTTGGGCGGGGCCACGTGAAGGAACACCATGACGACGTGGACCAGCGTGGTCACCAGGCAGAGCGCCACAGCCGTTTGCAGCCCTGCTCCCAGTGCCCGAGCCCCCGCGGTCCGTCTGTCTGGCGGGGTCGCCCGGTCAGGCGGTGACGGCACGGGGGGCGGAGCGGACCCGGACTGCTGGGGTTCCGTCAAGGCCGCTGATTCGGTTCCGATCGACACCGCCCACCCTGTCCTTCTCGTACGCGCTGCTGGCGCCTGGGATCTCTGCTTCTTCACCGGCGGCGCACGACGGGTTCGCTGAGCACTCCGCCGCGCGCCGTCATCCGGTGAACGGTCTTGATGTGGCCTGCTGCTCAGTCCTCGTGGCCCGCGGGCTTGTCGGCGTAGCCGTAGTGCTCGTCAGCGTGCTCGCCGTGGTGCCCGTGATCCGGCCGGCCGTGGTCCGGCTTCCCGGGCCCGTCGTGGTGTCCGTGGTCCGGGCGGCCGTGGTCGGGTCGGCCGTGGTCCGGGCGGCCGTGATCCGGGCGGCCGTGATCCGGGCGGCCGTGATCCGGGCGGCCGTGGTCCGGCTTGCCGCCGCCGGTGATGTTCCCTCCGGTGATGGCTCCCCCGGTCGTGTTGCCGGCCGTGTTGCCCGACGTGTGACCACCGGTGGTGTTGCCGGCGGTGTTGCCCACGGTGTTCCCGGCGGTGTTGCCCGCGATGTTCCCCGAGGTGCCGCCGCCCACCAGGTTGACGCTGGGCCCGCCGATGAGGGCGCCGCCGATCAGGCCCAGAGTCGTACCCGTCGTCGTGCCGGTGGTCGTGCCGGTCGTCGTCGTACCCGTGGTCGTGCCCGTGGTCGTGCCCGTCGTGGTGCCCGTCGTGGTGCCCCCGGTGGCGCACCCGCCGAGGAAGATCCTGTTGGTGTCGAGCGTCACGGCACCGTTACGAGCCAGTGCCCGGCCCTCGATGTTCGTCCCCGTGGTCACGCTGATCGAGGTCAGAGCCATGATGGTGCCCACGAAGGTGGAGCTGGTGCCGAGGGTGGCCGAACTCCCGATCTGCCAGTACACGTTGCAGGCAGAAGCGCCGTTCGTGAGGAGCACCCGGCTGTTGGAAGCCGTCGTCAGGGCTTCGGGGATCTGGAAGACCCAGACGGCGTTGGGGTCTCCACCGGCGTCCAGCACCAGGTCGCCCGTGAGTCCCACACCGGCGACAGCGGTGTGGACGCCCGGAAGCAGCGTCTGACCGCCGCCGATTCCCGCGGGCAGCGCGAAGTCCGTGGCCTGGCCCGCAGCGTTGTTGTACGCCTGCACCAGGTCGGCCTTCGCCTGAAGGGCTACGGCGTCCGCGGCGTGCACGGCGCCGAGCACCAAGCCCGGCGGGAATCCCGAAATGGCCGCGTTCGGGTGCGTCCCGAGGTCGTCACCGATCACGGAGGGTCCGGTGTTGGTGACGCCCTGCCCGGCCAGAACGGAAAAGGCGGCGGCTGTGGCCAGAGGCACGGGCGTCGCGATGGCCAGTGCCTGCGTCGGCAGTCCGGCGACCAGCACAGCGGCGGCCGTTACCGCGGCGCCCGAGGCCAGCCAGCCGGACAGGGCGCGGCGAGCCGCTTGGGTTCTCAGCTTCATCAAGAGGCCATTTCCTGTCGGGGGCCGTGGCGTCCCGGACCTACCGATCACCGGGTACGCCTTCCAGATAGGGCCGCATATTACGCAGGAAAATTTGCGCACCCGCCCCAGGAAAAGGCCCGGAAGAGGAGATGGGCATAAAAGAATTCCATGCTCCCGGCTGTGATGAAAATATGCGGACTTAGCCCTCAGGCCATCCGGAACATCACCGGATAGGGGATTTTCGGCCGGTCCGCGCGAAGCGGCATCGCACGTCTGTCCGTGCAACCGACCCGATGGGGACTCGGGCGTACGCCGACCGGGTCGAATCGAGAACGCCGCGGCATGGGCGCGTCGCCCGGGACGAAAAGCCCCGGGGCGCAGCACCAGCGGTGACCTCCGCCGAGCCGGCCGTGAGCGGGCCCGAGCGGGCCCGGGGCCGGTGCCGAGGCGTCCGTACGCCCCGCGGGTCGCCCTCGGGGCTCAGGATGCGTAGAGCTTGATGACGTCGGTGATGAATTGCCGGCTCTGCTCCGGGGCGAGGGCGAGCTCCCGTAGCCGGGCGTGCGACATGCCGTACTGCCGGACGTCGGATGCCTTCGCCAGGCAGAGGCCGCTGGTGAACCGCTCCAGGTACACCACCGCCTCGAGGCTGTCGGAGAACTCCAGGATGGAGAACTGCCCCGTCAGGCCCGGGTGAGCGCCCGCGCCGTGAGGGAGGACCTGCACGGCGATGTGCGGCTCGGCGCTGAGCGCGTGCAGATGCTCCAGTTGTTCCCGCATGACCTCCCGGCTGCCGACGACACGCCTCAGGGCTGATTCGTCGAGGACGACCCACAGATGCAACCGGCGGCCGGGGTCGTAGATCCGGTGCTGACGGCGAAGGCACACCTTCAGTCGCGCGGCGGCCTGGCCGACCGTGACGAGAGGGATCGTTTCCTCGATCACGGTGGCGGCGTAGGCGGGGGTCTGCAGCAGACCGGGGATCACCATGCATGCGTAGGCGCGGACGGAGTCGGCGACCGCCTCCAGGTCGAGGTAGACGCTGTGCGGAATGTCGCCGTAGGAGTGCCACCAGCCCTGCCGGCTCGATTCCCTGGCGAGCGCCGTCAAGGAGTCGACGGTGTTCTGGTCGGTGACGCCGTAGAGCATGCAGAGGTCGCGCACGTCGCGCGGGCTGACCGCACGGCGGCCCGTCTCCATGTGACTGACCTTGGCCTGGGAGATCAACAGCCGCGCCGCCACCTGCGTGCCGGTCATGCCGCTGTCCTCACGGAGCCTGCGCAGCTCCGCTCCTAACCGTCGTCCTGCGACGGTGGGGTTGTTGTTCCCCGCCATGAGCGGCGTACCTCCGGCTCCAAGCCACTGTGTGCCCGCCCAGATTGACATGGAGTACCGGTTGTCGATCACGCGCCGTGCCGCTGTCGTCGTGCGTCGCGAGAAAGGATTGTGACGGCGTAATGTGCCCGGCGCCGATCCTGCGGGGCCGTGCTGCACACGGGGGGCGACCGCCGGGGGGGGCGGCTGCGGACGAGGTCGATCCGCGGGGGCTCGCCCCGCTGACGGCTGCGGCAGAGGGCCGGCGGTGAAGGGTCGGTGCCGGGGAACAGCGGGCGGGCGAGGACACGGAGAACGCCGTCACCGTGACCGCCCCCCGCCTGCTGCCCGGCAGCCGGACTCCCACCCCTTCGAGGGGCCCGCCACCAAGCAGCCGGGCTTCGTCCGGCAGCCGCCCATGGCGCGTGACACACAGTCGTCAACGGTGCCGCTCGTGCGTCAACCGCGCCTCCCTTGCGCTCGGAGGAACAGCCGGTCAGCGGCCCTTCTCGACCGGCTCCAGGTCCCACGCACTCGACGTGGCGGGTCATCGAGAAGCAGGCCTGCACAAGACAGGTCAAGAGAACCGCCGCCTGCGCATCCTGCGAAGCGAGGCATCCCGGCTCTGACCCGGCGGGCCCCGGCGCGGTCAGAAGGGTGCGGTCGCGAGGCAGACGACTGACGGCCGGTCTGCCGGTCCAGGGAGCCGGTCGGCCCGTCGGCGAACACCACCTCGGGCTCCGCCACCAGGGTGCGGGCGATCGCCACCCGCTGCTGCTGGTCGCCGGACAGCTGGGCCGGGCGGCGGGCGGCCCGGTCGGCGAGCCCCACCTGGGCCAACGCCTCCTGGACCGGGGATCTTCCCTACCGCCCGGGGTTAGAGTCGGGGGACGGAGCCCGTCCGGTGCCTGCGGGTCCGGCCGGCAGCCGGGCGCCGCGGCACCGTCGACCCCTGGAGGAATCCCCGTCATGAACGTCGCCGTCTGGGCGGCCGTACGGCGGCGTCCCGTCCGTTTCCTGCTCTCCCCCTGGCCGCTCCGCGCCTGGGCCTTCCTGCTCAGCGGCACCGTCCTGGGCGCGCTGCTGTTCGCCGTGCTGTCCGTGCTGCTGTTCGCGGGGATCGGCCTGTCGGTGGTCGGGATCGGGCTGGTGGTGCTGGCCGGGGTGGCGGTGACCGGCATCCCCGTCGCGGCCCTGGAGCGGCGCCGGCTGCGGCTGGTGGAGCCCGTCCCCCTGGTCGACCCGCACGGGTCGCTGCCGGGGACCGGGGCCGTGCCGTGGCTGCGGACCCGGCTCAGGGAACGCGCCACCTGGCGGGAGCTGGCGTACGCGCTGCTGTTCGCCGTGGTGTTCACGGCGGTCGGGATCGGCTTCACCGCCCTGCTCTCCATGTCCGCGATCCTGCTGGTGACACCGGTCATCGTGTGGGCCATCGCCCCCGACACGGTGATGCTCGTCCCCGGGCAGCCGATCTCCGACCCGGTCGCCGCGCTGCCGGGCACCCTGGCGGGGCTGGTGGGGCTGGTGCTCGCCGCGTACGCCGGCGCGCTGCTGGCCGGTGCCCAGGTGCGGGCCGCGCAGTTCCTGCTCTCCGCCCGCGAGGAGGACCTCGGCAGCCGGGTCATCGAGCTCACCAGGTCGCGGGCCCGGCTGGTCGACGCGTTCGAGGCGGAGCGGCGGCGCATCGAACGGGACCTGCACGACGGCGCCCAACAGGAACTGGTGGCACTGACCATGACGCTGGGTCTGGCCGAACTGGAACTGCGCGGACAGGACTCCCCCGCCCTGCCGCTGATCGCACGGGCCCGGGGCGAGGCCAAGCAGGCGCTGGAGCAGCTGCGCAGCCTGGTCCGGGGCATCCATCCGCAGGTGCTCACCGACCACGGTCTGGCCGCAGCGGTCAGCGAACTCGCTCTGCGCAACCCGATCCCGGTCACCGTCGACATCGAACTCCCGCGGCTGCCCGCTCCGGTGGAGAACATGGCGTACTTCGCCGTGACGGAGGCGCTCGCCAACGCGGCCAAGTACAGCGGCGCCGACGAGGTCGTGGTGCACGGCCGGCTGGAGGGCGAGCAGCTCGTCCTGGTCGTGAGCGACGACGGACGGGGCGGGGCCGATCCGACCGCCGGGTCCGGTTTGCAAGGATTGGCCGACCGCGTGGCGATTCTTAAAGGCAGGCTCATCGTGATCAGTCCCGTCGGCGGACCGACCCAGCTGCGGGTGGAGGTGCCGTGCTCCGCGTAGTGCTCGCCGAGGACGCCGTGCTGCTGCGCGCCGGACTGGTGGAACTCCTCTCCCGGGTGGGCCACGAGGTGGTGGCCGCCGTCGGCGACGCCGGGGAGCTGGCCCGCGCCGTGGACGCGGACCGCCCCGACGTGGTCATCACGGACGTGCGGATGCCGCCCGGGTTCCGGGACGAGGGGCTGCGCGCCGCGCTGGAACTGCGGGCCCGGCATCCCGGGCTGCCGGTCCTCGTGCTCTCCCAGTACGTCGCCACGGCCTACGCCAACCAGCTGTTCGGCGGCGGCCAGTCGGACGGCGGCGGCCTGGGCTACCTGCTCAAGGACCGGGTCGGGGAGGTGTCCGAGTTCCTGGACGCGCTGGACCGGGTGGCCGGCGGGCAGACCGTGATCGACCCGGAGGTGATCCGGGTGCTCCTCCAGGCCGCGGACAAGCCGCTGCTCCGGCTCACCCCGCGCGAGCGCGAGGTGCTCGCGCTGATGGCGGAGGGCCTCAACAACCAGTCGATCGCGAGGCGGTTGACGGTCACCGAGGCGTCCGTGGTCAAGCACGCCGGCAACATCTTCATGAAGCTGGACCTCGACCCGGCCGAGGGCAACCGGCGGGTGCTGGCGGTCCTGGCCCACCTGCGGGGGCAACAGGCGTAACGGACCGGCCCCCGTGTCAGGCCGGGGGGACGGGACGCGGCTGGACGGGACACGACGAATCGGGTCCAACGGCTCGGTCGGGTGGGGCGGTTCGGCCGGGGCGGGTGCACTGCCCCCGGGGGGAACGGGGCGGTACGGTCCCGCCCCGGCCGTCCGTCACCCCCGGCCGGGGCGGGGGCCCCGGCCGGGGTCGGAGGTCCGGGCCGCCGGCTGCCGGCCGGCGTCGGACAGGGGCAGGTCCGGGTCCAGGAGGGCGTTGAGCCGGTCGGCCGATCCGTCCCAGGACCAGTGGCGCTCCACCCGGCGCCGGCCGGCCTCGCCGCGCAGGGTCCGCTCCCCGGGCGAGGTCAGGGTCGCGGTCAGGGCCTCGGCCACCGCGGCGGGGGAACGCCCGTCGACCACGGTGCCGGTGACCCCGTCCAGGACGGTGTCGGGGGCTCCGCCGGAGTCGCCGGCGACCACCGGCAGGCCGCTGGCGGCCGCCTCCAGGAACACGATCCCCAGGCCCTCCGCCTCCAGCCCGGCCTTGCGGGTCCGGCACGGCATCGCGAACACGTCGGCGGCCGCGTAGTACGGGGCGGTCGCGGCGTGGTCGAGCCCGCCGGTGAACACCACCCGGCCGGGGGCGTACCGGGCGGCGAGGCGGCGCAGCCGGGCCGCGTCAGGGCCCTGCCCGACGATCACCAGCACCGCGTCGGGGACGCTCCGCAGGACCGCCGGCATCGCCTTGACCAGTACGTCCTGCCCCTTGCGCCGCACCAGCCGGGACACGCAGAGGATCACCCGGCGCCCGGTCAGCCGGTGCCTTTCGCGCACCCGGCGGGCCGCCTCCGATCCGCCGTCGGCGGGCCGGAAGGCCGCCGCGTCGACGCCCGGCACCAGCCGTTCCAGCCGGGCCCGCGGGCCGAGGGCGGGCGCGATCCGGGCCCGGGTGTACTCGCCCAGGTACGTGACCACGTCGACGTGGTCGCCGATCCGGCGCAGCAGCCGGGAGGCCCCCGGTGTGCGGGCCCACCAGATCTCGTGCCCGTGGGTGGTGGCCACCATGCGGCGGATCCCGCCGCGCCGCAGGTCGGGGGCCATGGCGGCGAGGGGGGCCGCGGCCCCGAACCACACCCGGTCGGCGCCGTGTTCCCGCGCCATGCCCAGGGCGCGGCGGGTGACGCGCCGGGTGGGCAGCAGCATCCGCGCCGGATCGCGTACGACGCGGAAGGGCAGGGTGGCGTCGTACTCCGCCGCGCCGGGCTCGTGGGAGGTGTACACCACGACGTCGTCGCCGGGCATCCGGGTGGCCATGGCGTGCACGAACGTCTCGATGCCGCCCTGGCGGGGCGGGAAGTCGTTGGTGACGATCAGGGTGGTCATTCGGCGGGTCCTCGGTCGTGGCCGGCGGGGCGGCGGGGATGCGGCACGGTGCTGCTGAACAGGTGGTTGCGGCGTTCCGGGGTGATCCGGTCGACCTCGGTCCAGTGGTCGCCCCGCCAGCCGTGGGCCCGGTAGCCGTAGCCGGCGAGGTGCTCCAGCAACTCGTCCGACCGGGCTCCGTACTTGCCCAGGTGGCGGTCCTCCACCTCCAGCAGCAGGGCGGGGCGGTGGCGCGCCAGCGTCCGCGCCCCGCCGCGCAGCACGGCGAGTTCGGCGCCCTCGACGTCCGCCTTGACGAAGCCGATGGGGGCCCCTCCTCCGGCCGCCTCGGCGAGCTGGTCCAGGGTGCGGACCGGCACCGGTACCGGCCGGGCGGTGCGGAACTCCGCGTTGGGGCCGGGCCCCCGGACCCCCTCGGTCAGGTACGCGCGGCCGTGCACGGGGAGGCCGCGGCGGCGCGGCAGGCTCAGGACGCCCCGCCCGGGCCTGGCGCCCAGCGCGGTCCGGTGGACGGTGTGGACGTGCCCGGAGGGGCCGGTCAGGCCGGCCAGCCCCAAGGTGTAGAGCCCGTACTCGGCGCCGACGTCCACGCACACGGTGCCGGGCCTCACCAGCGGTGCCAGTCCGGCGACTTCGTCCTCCACGAACGGCAGCCGGGTGGCGCCCCAGCGCAGCGCGGCGGCGACGGCGGCGGACCGGACCCCGCCGCGGCGCCCGCCTCCGGAGCGGGCCGTCACCGGACACCGCCGGCCGGCACGGGCAGCGCCGGGACCGCGGGCGGCCCGTCCGGCCGCTCCGGGGCGGGGCGGCCGCGCGCTCCGGCCCGTACCAGCCGCGACCACACCACCAGCAGGACGGGCAGGGCGAGGTAGCCGAAGCGGCCGGCGGGGGCGAGCAGGAAGGCGAGGGAGAGGCCGAGGGCCAGCCGGTCGGCGGCCGCGACCAGGTCGCGGGGCGGCCGTACGACGAGGGAGACCGCCACCGCGAGCCCGCCGGCGAGGAGCAGCCCCACCGCCGCGTACCAGCCCGCGGGCCCCAGCTCGGCGAGCAGCCGGCCGGGCATCGGGCTGCTCGCCGGAGTGGTGAACTCACCGCGCCCGGTGGGGAAGGCGAGCACCTGCTCGGCCATGGCCCGCGGGGACAGGAGCACGCCGGGCAGCACGGCCAGGGCCGTACCGGCGAGCGCGACGAGACCGGCACGGACGGCCGCCCGGAGCCCGTCCCGGTGGGCGAGCAGGGCCATGGCGACCGGTACGGCGGGCCACGCGGTCCACTTCAGGGAGCACGCCGCGGCCAGGGCGAGCCCGGCGGCCACCGGGCGGTGCCGGGCGGCGAGGACGAGGGCGAGGCACAGCAGACCGGCGAGCGGCAGGTCCACGCCGCTCACCGCGAGCGGCAGGGCGACCACCGGGGAGGCGACCAGCGCGCCGGCGGCGGTGCGGTGAGGCAGCCGCCCGGCCGCACCGCCCACCGCCCCGAAGACCCGGCGCCCGGCCCACAGGCACCCCACCAGCACCGCCGCACACCACAGCCGGGCGTCACCGAGCACCCGCACGACGGGATCGTCCGCCCCGAGCAGGGCCCGGGGTATCCCGAGCAGCGCCATGCCGGGGAGGTAGGGCGTGACCTCGGTGACGGACCGCGGCTCGTCGAGGTAGGGCGTGGCCCGCTCCACCAGCAGCCGCCCGGCGCGCTCGATGACCTCGACCTCGCTCTGCGCGTGCCCGGTCACCAGCAGGTACCCCAGCGGCACGACGACCGCCCCGGCCACCGCCGCACCCACGGCGACGGCCCGCGTCCGCTCCCGGTCCGGCCCCAGCCCGACGACGGCGGCCGCCACCAGGTACCCGAACGCGGCACAGGCCCCCCAGACCCGGTGGGTCTCCAGGGTGGACACGACCGGAAACCCCGCCGCCCACACAGCGGCGACGACCCAGCCGGCCGTCCACAACGGCCGCCGGTACACGGAGCGATGAGCCACAACCCGATGAATCAACACCCCGCCATTCCACCGGCGCCCACCCCCCGAGGTCATGACGCCCAGGTAGAGACCTGATGGTCGGCTTTACCCCACCATCAGCCCCCGGCCCGCCTGAGAACGCCAGGCACACCTGATCAGACGCCTTCGCGCACCGACTCCAGCGAGCAGAACAGCAGCGCCTGCCCACGGCAGCCCTGGCCGGGTGCGGAACGGGACCGAGCGGGAGGGCATCGGACGCGCTGCGCGCGCAGCCGCCCGCCGCAGAGAGGGATCCTCGACGTCACCGCTGCCACACGGCGTAGGTCATGTGCTGCACGTTTCCGACCCACAGCCACGTACCGAAGTTGCCCGTTCCTCCTCTGCCGATCCCATGCGCGCAGTCCCGCAGCCAGCTCTCCCCACTGCTGGCAGCCGGGCCGCGGAAGCCCGGATGCGCAAGGAGCTCTCGGGCGATCGCACGATTGTGTGCGTCCCGGTCATGGCCCGACGCCAGCATCCGGCCGATCACGAACGCTCCGTCGAGCGTGTAGCGCAGGAGGCCCCAGGACGGTCCACCTCCACCAGAGCGAGGGGGCAGGCCGATGGCTTCAGCAGGCTGTATTCCGTAGTCACCGTAGCTGAGCATCCCTCGGTACGCGCGAGCTCCGGCAGCTATCTCTTGCCACACATGCCCTTCCGCCCGCGGCACTTCGCACATTCCGCCGTCGAGGTCGTCGGCGGTGACGAGGGGAAATCCGCCACTGAGCACGGCGACGGTTCGCCAGGGCGCCAGGGGGACGAGCGAGTCCAGGGCTCGCAGGGCCTCCTTGCCCGCGTCGGGCCTGTCGGCGCGTACGGCGCCCAAGTCGAGGAGGAGGTCCACCCGAACCGCCGGGTCGGACCGCTCGAGGATGTGGCGCACCTCGCCGCTGGTACGACCGTCCCACTCACCCGGGACCTGAACGCGAACGCCGAGTCCGTCACCGGCGGTCCGGGCGGTCGCCAGTGCCACGGCCTGCTGCGCCTCAGGCCTTCCGGGCCCGGTTACCGGGCGCAGCAGTGCGAACGCGCTCGCCTCCGGCATCAGCTCGGCGAGTACGGACGTTTCGTCCTCGCCCGCGAACGGTGCGTCCAGCCATGCAGGACGGTACCGCTGTACCCTGGATACCGCCGCAAGGTCCTTCCGGACCTGCGCGGCGAGTTCGGCCGGGGCGAGACCGGGGCGTGGCGGCAGGTTCCAGACGGGCGCCGATGCGTTCTGCGCTTCCGGCCGGAGCCGGGAGTACGCGTCCACCGCATGCGGCCGGGTGGGCAGGACGGGAACGTAAAGCAATCCGGTCACGGTGGCTCCCCCTTCGGCGCTGACCTCGACCTACCCCTCGACTCCAGCGTGAGCAGTCGTCACGCACCGGGAAAGAGCGCTAATCCGGCCATCTGCCGACCCGCCACGGACGTGCCTGATCCACTGCGTCGCCCTTCCGGAATGCCGTGAGCCACCTTGGGGGCTCGATACGGATCGTGATTTTCCGCCCTGGTTGCTTGATCACGCACTGTCATAAGATGTGAAGGACAATCTCAGCGGCCCGCCGGGCTTCCGCTCCACCTGAGGTGGAACTGAAGGACATGCCCCCACCCGCACGAGCTACTCCGTGCTGCCTGGGGGCGATTTCTTGCTGTTCCGTGAGTCCGCGGCGTCCTTGGCCAACCGCACGCGCCTCGAAGGCCGGCTGGCGGAACTGCTGAGCGAGAACTTCCTGCACAGGCACGGCCACAAGCCGCACGCTGCGGAGGTTCGCTCCTGGGAGCGGAGCATTCCCGCGCTCACCCACGCTCTGGTCGAAGCCGGCCTCGGTCAGGTCGAGATGCTGCTGGAGTACGGGCTGCCGCTGACGAGCAAGCGCGCGGACGTGGTACTGGCGGGGGTGCATCCGGTCTCCGGCGAGCCGTCCTACGTCGTCGTCGAGCTCAAGCAGTGGACCGAGGCCCAACCCGTGGACGACGATCCGTTCCGGTGCAGCGTGCCCTCCTACGGCGAGCCCGTGCTGAACCCCATCGAGCAGGTGCGGAGCTACTGCGACTACCTCGTCTCGTTCAACGGGGCCCTCGAGCGGAACCCCGACTCCGTCACCGGAGTGGCCTTCCTGCACAATGCGGTCGAGGTCAGGGTCGCCGGACTGCGCGAAGTAGAAGAGGACCACCGCGGTCGCATGTACACCGCCGACCAGCGCGGTGCGTTCCTCGACTACCTCCGCTCGCGGCTGGCCGCGAAGCCGGGCGCCGCCGCCGCCGACGACCTCCTGCAGGCCAGGGTCCGACCGTCCAGGCAACTGATGTCCGTGGCAGCCGAAGAAGTCCGTGACCGGGAGCAGTTCGTGCTGCTGGACGAGCAGCGACTCGCCTACGAGACGGTGATGGCGGCGGTCCGCAAGGCCCACCGCTCCAACCGCAAGCAGGTGGTCGTCGTGACCGGCGGGCCCGGATCCGGCAAGAGCGTGATCGCCCTGTCCGTACTCGGCGATCTGTACCGGCGCGGCGTGCCCGCCCTCCACGCCACCGGATCGCAGTCGTTCACGAAGACCATGCGCAAGGTAGCGGGCGCCCGCAAGCCCGAGGTCCAGCGCCTGTTCCGCTACTTCAACAGCTTCATGGAGGCCGAGCCCAACGACATCGACGTGCTCGTCTGCGACGAGGCCCACCGGCTCCGCAAGACCTCCGCCAACCGCTACACCAAGGCCGCCCTGCGTACCGGACGTCCGCAGGTGGCGGAACTGATCGACGCGGCCCGGGTGCCGGTGTTCCTGCTCGACCAGCACCAGGTGGTGCGTCCTGGCGAGATGGGAACGGTCCAGCAGATCAGGCAGGCCGCGGCCGAACAGGAGGTGGACTTCACGCTGGTGGAGCTGGACAGCCAGTTCCGGTGCGGAGGCAGCGAGGCCTACCTGCGTTGGGTGACCGGTCTCCTGGGCCTCGAAGGCGAGGGGCCGGCCGTCTGGGAGCCTGATGGCAAGGTCCAACTACTGACCGTGGACAGCCCGCAGGAACTAGAGGGCTTCCTCGGCGACAGACGTGCCCTGGGGTACGGCGCCCGGCTCACCGCCGGATATTGCTGGAGGTGGACAACGAAGATCAGTCCGTCGATGACGACGCTGCCCCCGGACGTGGCCATCGGTGACTGGTCGAAGCCGTGGAACCTGTACGGCGACCGATCCGTTCTGGGCGCGCCGCCGGCTCCGCTGTGGGCCACTGACCCCGCAGGCTTCGGCCAGGTCGGCTGTGTCTACACCGCTCAGGGCTTCGAGTACGACTGGTCGGGCGTGATCATGGGCCCTGACCTGGTCTGGCGGACGGACCGCTGGGTGGTCGACCGCACCGCCTCGAAGGACCCCTCCTTCACCAAGGCGACGCCGGACGAGGACGTCGACCGGCTGATCCGCAACACCTACAAGGTGCTTCTGACCCGCGGCATGATCGGAACGGTCGTCTACTCGACGGACCCGGAGACCCGCATGAAGCTCCGCTCACTGATTCCCCGAGTCCCCGTCGACGGCTAGCATGATCTGGCTGCGCACCTTCCCGGAGGGTACGAGGCCGAAGTGCATGGATGAGGCCCGAAGTGGGTGTGAGCGGCCGGGGACCACGGTCCCGCCCCGTACTCTGCCGCGTCCGCCGCCGGGACGCGGGGCGTCGACCCGGGCGAGGGCTTCGGTGACTCGGGTGCGTCGCCCCACTGTCCCGGTGTGATCAGAAGGGCCAGTGGCCGGCAGCAGCTCCAGACCGCGCGCCGGATCCGGTCCCAGGTGCCGTCGGCGACCAGCGCTTCTGCGGCCTCCGCCCCGCAGCTGGGGGCATCAAGATGCTGCCGGTAACGCCCTCAGAATACCTACTTCACCGGCTCCAGGATCGCGACGCATTCGACGTGGTGCGTCATCGGGAAGAGGTCGAAGGCACGGAGGGTGCGGGGCTTGTAGCCCGCCTCGCGGAAGTAGGCCAGGTCGCGGGCCAGGGCGGCCGGGTCGCAGGCCACGTAGGCGATGCGGCGGGCCGCGAGGGAGGCCAGGTGGCGGACCGTGGCCTTGCCGGCGCCGGCGCGCGGGGGGTCGAGGACGATCAGGTCGCATTCCGAGATGCGGGTGCGGGGCAGGACCTGCTCGACCTTGCCCTGCTCGATGCGGACCCGGGGGAAGTCGGCCAGGTTGTGCCGGGCGTCCTCCACCGCGCGCTTGCCCGATTCGATGCCGAGGACGGCGCCGGTCTCGCCGAGGCGTTCGGCGAGGGCGCCGGCGAAGATGCCGACGCCGCAGTAGAGGTCGAGGGCCATCTCGCCCTTGCGCGGCATCAGGCCCTGCATGACGGCCTTGACCAGGGTGTCCGCGGCCTGCGGGTGGACCTGCCAGAAGCCGCCCATGCCGACGCGGTACGTGCGGCCGTCGGAGCGCTCGCGGACGAAGGGGCGGCCGTGGACGCGGTGGACGCCGCCGTCCTTCTCCTCGACGCGGAGGACCGAGACGGGCTTGTCGAGCTCGACGAGCGGGAGGCGGCCGCCGGGGCGCGGGGTGAGGACGACCTGGCGGTCCTGGGAGCCGCTCGCGGCGATGGCCTCGACCGAGGCCATCTGCGGCCACTCGCGCTTCTCGATGCCGAGTTCCGAGACGCCCTCGGCCGCGATCATGCAGTGGTCGATGACCTGCACCTCGTGGGAGCGGTGCTTGCGCAGGCCCGCGCGGCCCTCCTCGTCGACCGCGTACTGGACCCGGGTGCGCCACTGCGGGACCTGGCCGGCCGGCAGCTTGTCGCCCTCGGCGGGCATGACGGTGCCGTCCCAGCCGGCCTCCTCGGGGGTGAGCCCCGCCAGCCGCATCAGCTGCTCGGCGACGACCTCGCCCTTGAGCCGGCGCTGGGCGCCGGGCTTGGCGTGCTGCCAGTCGCAGCCGCCGCACTTGCCGGGACCGGCGTAGGGGCAGGGAGCCTCGACGCGGTCCTTGGAGGCGTCCAGCACCCGTACGGCGTCGGCGCGCAGGAAGCGGGAGTCCGACTCGCCCTCGGTGACGCGGGCGACGACCTTCTCGCCGGGCAGGGTGTGGCGGACGAACAGCACGCGCCCGTCGGCGGTGCGCGCGATGCAGTGGCCGCCGTGCGCGACGGGGCCGACCTCGACCTCGTACTCCTCCCCGACCAGTGACTGCTTCTCGTCGTGCTGCGTGGTCATGGTGGGGAGGCTCCCGGGGAGTCGGAAAAAGTGACTGGTGGGTCGGTAGAGGACCGACCCACCAGTCTACGTGCCCGGGCGGGCCGCTTACGACTTGCTGTTCTCCCGCTGGCGGGTGTCCACCGGGCCGCGGCGGACGGCGCCCGGCGCGTTCCAGTCCTGCCGCTTCTTCGCCCGCTTCTTGGCGAGCTCGGAGGACTGCAGCTGGTAGGGCACCGAGGTGACCATCACACCCGGGGTGAACAGCAGCCTGCCCTTCAGGCGCAGTGCGCTCTGGTTGTGCAGCAGGTGTTCGTACCAGCGGCCGACGACGTACTCGGGGATGTACACGCTGACGGCGTCCCGCGGGTTCTCGCTGCGCAGCCCCTTGACGTACTCGACGACGGGGCGGGTGATCTCGCGGTACGGGGAGTCGAGGATCTTCAGCGGGACGTTGATCCCTCGCCGGTCCCACTCGGCCCGCAGGGCCTTCGTCTCGGCGGGGTCCACGCTGATGCTGAGCGCTTCGAGGGTGTCCGAGCGGGTGAGCTTGGCGAAGGCCAGGGCCCGCAGGGTGGGCTTGTGGACCTTGGAGACCAGGACGATGGAGTGGACGCGGGAGGGCCGGACGCTGTCGTCGGAGGGGCCCTCGGCGGCCGCGATCTCCGCGGAGACGCGGTCGTAGTGCTTCCGGATGGCCGTCATGATCCCGTAGAAGATCACCATGCCGAGCAGGGCGACCCAGGCGCCGTGCGTGAACTTGGTGGCGAGGACGACCACGAGCACCAGGCCGGTGAAGGTCGCGCCGAAGGCGTTGATGGCCCGGGAGCGGATCATGCGGCGGCGCGCGGCCGTGTCCCGCTCGGTCCTCAGATGGCGGTTCCAGTGCCGGACCATGCCGATCTGGCTGAGCGTGAAGGAGACGAACACGCCGACGATGTACAACTGGATCAGCTTGGTGGAGTCGGCGTCGTACAGCCAGACCAGCAGGATGGCCGCGCCGGCCAGCAGCACGATGCCGTTGGAGAAGGCCAGCCGGTCACCGCGGGTGTGCAGCTGGCGCGGCAGGTAGCGGTCCTGCGCGAGGATCGAGCCGAGCAGCGGGAAGCCGTTGTACGCGGTGTTGGCCGCGAGGAACAGGACGAGCGCGGTGGCCGCGGCGAGCACCATGAACAGGATGCTGCCGTGGCCGAAGACGGCCTCGGCGACCTGCGAGATGACCGGGTCCTGGACGTAGTCGGGGCCGACGGGGGTGCCGTCGCGCAGCAGGTCGGTGGCCGGGTTCTCGGCCATCCGCACGTCGGTGGCCATGGCCAGGCCGATGATGCCGCAGAACATGGTGACGGCGAGGGCGCCCATGAGCAGCAGCGTGGACGCCGCGTTGCGGCTCTTGGGCTTCCGGAAGGCGGGCACGCCGTTGCTGATGGCCTCGACGCCGGTGAGGGCGGCACAGCCGGAGGAGAAGGCCCGGAGCAGCAGGAACACCAGCGCGATGCCGGCGATGCCCTCGTGTTCCGGTTTGATCTCCAGATCGGCGGTGGGGGCGGGCATGCTCTCGTCGAGGACGATTCCCCGCCAGGCCCCCCACGCGATCATGAGGAAGACGCCCACGACGAATACGTAGGTCGGAATCGCGAAGAGCTTTCCCGATTCCTTCACACCGCGCAGGTTCATCAGTGTGAGCAGGAGAATCATGACCACCGCGCTGAGCACCTTGTGCTCGATCACGAAATGCACGGCGGAGCCGAGGTTCTCGACGCCCGAGGAGATCGACACGGCGACGGTCAGTACGTAGTCGACCAGCAGGGCGCTGGCGACGGTCAGACCGGCCTTGGGCCCGAGGTTGGTGTTGGCGACCTCGTAGTCGCCGCCGCCGCTGGGGTACGCGTGGACGTTCTGCCGGTAGGAGGCGACCACGGTGAACATGAGCACCACGACCGCGGCCGCGATCCACGGGCTGAACTGGTACGCCGACACGCCCGCGATCGAGAGGACCAGCAGCACCTCTCCCGGTGCGTAGGCGACGGAGGAGAGGGGGTCGGAGGCGAAGACGGGTAGGGCGATCCGCTTGGGGAGGAGTGTTTCCCCGAGTCGGTCGCTGCGCAGCGCCCGGCCGATCAGGATCCGTTTGGGCACGTCGGTCAGTTTGGACACGGAGAGGATGGTAAGCGTTCGAAAAGACCGCCGCCCAACCACCTGCCGATCGCCACTCGACCTCCACCGCAATTCCGCATCGTGCGGCGTCCCGCCGCATCCGGTCGCGTCCTCGCGCGTCGCGGGAGCAACATCGGGGACCGCCCGTGTGTAGCGTGGGGACCGGTCTGAGACCCTGAAGCCTGAGCATGAGTGAGGCTGGAAACCATCAACAGCCGCTGACAGCCGGAAGGACGGCCGTGCACATCGTCATTATGGGCTGCGGAAGAGTGGGCTCCGCCCTCGCGCAGACCTTGGAGCAGCAGGGGCATACGGTCGCGGTGATCGACCAGGACCCCACCTCGTTCCGGCGGCTGGGAGCGGGATTCGGCGGACGCCGGGTCACCGGTGTCGGCTTCGACCAGGACACCCTCCGGGAGGCCGGAATCGAGGAGGCGGGCGCGTTCGCCGCCGTCTCCAGTGGTGACAATTCCAACATCATCGCGGCGCGGGTGGCCCGTGAGATGTTCGGTGTCGAGAACGTCGCCGCCCGCATCTACGACCCCAAGCGCGCCGAGGTCTACCAGCGCCTGGGCATCCCGACCGTGGCCACCGTGCGGTGGACCGCCGACCAGATGCTGCGCCGGCTGCTGCCCAGCGGTGCGGAGCCGCTGTGGCGGGACCCGAGCGGCGGGGTGCAGCTCGCCGAGGTGCACACCTCCCCGGCGTGGATCGGGCACAAGATCAGCCGGCTCCAGGAGGAGACCGGCGTCCGCGTGGCGTTCCTCACCCGGCTGGGCGAGGCGATGCTGCCGACCTCCCAGACCGTGCTGCAGGAGGGCGACCTCGTCCACGTGATGATGCGCGTCGACGAGATCGAGAAGGTCGAGGCGGCGTTCGCCGCCGGTCCCGAGGAGGCACACGCATGAGGGTCGCGATCGCCGGGGCCGGCGCGGTGGGCCGCTCCATCGCGGGCGAGCTCCTGGAGAACGGCCACGAGGTGCTGCTCGTGGACAAGGCGCCGACCGCCATCTCGGTGGAGCGCGTGCCGCAGGCCGAGTGGCTGCTGGCCGACGCCTGTGAGATCACCTCGCTGGACGAGGCGGCGCTGCAGCGCTGCAACGTGGTCATCGCGGCCACCGGCGACGACAAGGTGAACCTGGTCGTCTCGCTGCTCGCGAAGACCGAGTACGGGGTGCCCCGGGTCGTGGCCCGGGTCAACAACCCGAAGAACGAGTGGCTCTTCAACGAGTCCTGGGGCGTGGACGTGGCGGTGTCCACGCCGCGCCTGATGTCGGCGCTGGTGGAGGAGGCGGTGAGCGTCGGCGACCTGGTCCGGCTGCTGCGCTTCAGCCACGGCGACGCCAACCTGGTCGAGCTGACCCTGCCGCCCGAGTCCTCGGTGGTGGGTACGCAGATCAGCGACATCCAGTGGCCCCAGGACACCTCGCTGGTCACGATCATCCGGGGCAACCGGGTGCTCACGCCCAGCCCGGAGGAGACCCTGGAGGCCGGCGACGAGCTGCTGTTCGTGGCCGCCCAGGCCCGCGAGGAGCAGCTGGAGGACCTCCTCCAGGCCCGCCGCTGACACGCGTCACGCCGACGGGGGCCGGCTGTCCGGCCCCCGTCGGCGTCGCGGCGTCGAGGGGCGAGTGCGGGCGTCGAGCCCCGCGTGACCCGGGCGGTCAGCCCTCGCGGTTCTGCGCGGCGGCCGCCTTGCGGGCCCGTTCCGCTTCCTCCTCCGCCTCCATCTCGGCGAAGACGTCGATCGGCGGCGGGGCCTTCGCCAGGAACACCCAGGTGAAGTACACCGCCAGCACCATCGGCGGGAGCTTCAGCGCGACGAGGAGCCAGCCCAGCTGGGTGGCGTCGCCCCACCAGTACAGCGGGAAGAGGATCGCGTACTTGGCGAGGAAGATGATGCCCCAGGCCAGGCTGGCCTTGGTGTAGGCCTTCTTGCGGCCGGGGTTGCGGGTGCGCCAGGAGAGGTTCTCCTTGAACACCGGGCCGAGGATCACGCCGAGCAGCGGGAACCCGGCCAGCGCGGAGATCGTGAAGGCGGCGCCCAGGCAGGCGCCGTAGATCATGCCGGGCAGGTAGAAGCCCTTGGCGCTGCCGGTGAAGAGGGCGAAGGCGACGCCGACGCCCACGCCGAAGACCCCGCTGAAGGCATGCTTGACCGTGTCCCTGCGCAGCAGGCGCACGATCACCAGCAGCACCGCGACCGCGCCCGCCGCGATGGCGGACATCTTCACGTCCTTGTTGACCGTGTAGATCATCACGAACAGCAGCCCGGGGAGCATCGTCTCCAGGGTGCCGCGCACGCCGCCGAAGGCGTCGAACAGCGCCGCCTGCGTGACGGCCTTCTGGTCGGCCTCGGTCCCGGCCGCGGGGGTGGGCGGGGTCGGCCTGTCCACTGAGCTCACCGGCTAGTGCTCCTGTCCGAGCGGTCGGAGTTCGTACCTGGGGTTGAAGAGGACGCGGCGGCCGTGGCTCATCGAGATCCGCCCGGAGGCGATCATGCGGCGGCCGGGTTCGATTCCCACGATCGAGCGACGTCCGAGCCAGACGACGTCCAGCGCGGCCGAGCCGTCGAACAGCTCGGCCTCCAGAGCGGGGACTCCCGCGCGCGGCCGGAGGGTGACGGTGCGCAGCGTACCGGTCACCTTGACTATCTGCCGGTCGTGGCAGTCGCAGATCCGCGTGCATCCCGCGGCTTCTGCGTCCTCCTGCAGCTCCGCCGAATGCAGCTCCTCCTGGGAGGAGGACAGCCGCTCGATCATCCGGCGGAACCGGCCCGCCGGCCGGGCCGGTTTCGCGAGCTTCTCGGGACGCGGTTCAGCACTCATACAGGAAGCGTACC
This sequence comes from Streptomyces sp. NPDC012888, assembly GCF_042900645.1. NCBI lineage: Bacteria > Bacillati > Actinomycetota > Actinomycetes > Kitasatosporales > Streptomycetaceae > Streptomyces > Streptomyces sp. NPDC012888. The sequence goes on from NZ_JBIBBM010000002.1 coordinate 432,822, forward strand.
GGCGCGCTCCTAACGCTCGAAGCGGTAGCCCATGCCCGGTTCCGTGATGAAGTGCACGGGGTGCGAGGGGTCGGTCTCCAGCTTGCGCCGCAGCTGCGCCATGTACACCCGCAGGTAGTTGGTCTCGGTGCCGTACGAGGGGCCCCACACCTCGCGCAGCAGCTGCCTCTGGCTGACCAGCTTGCCGCCGTTGCGGACCAGCACCTCCAGCAGGTGCCATTCGGTCGGGGTCAGGCGTACGTCGCGGCCGTCCCGTACGGCCTTCTTCGCGGCCAGGTCGACGGTGAACGCGGCGGTCCGGACCTGGACCTCCTCCTCCCCTGCGCTGCTGCCGACGGGCTCGGCGCGGCGCACCGCGGCACGCAGCCGCGCGAGGAGCTCGTCCATGCCGAAGGGTTTGGTGACGTAGTCGTCGGCGCCGGCGTCCAGGGCTTCGACCTTCTCGTCGGAGCTGTGGCGGGCGGAGAGCACCACGATCGGGACCCGGGTCCAGCCCCGCAGGCCCCTGATCACCTCGACGCCGTCCATGTCGGGCAGGCCGAGGTCGAGGACGACCACGTCGGGGTGGCGGGCGGCCGCCATCTCCAGGGCGGTCGCGCCGTCGGGCGCCGCGTCGACCTCGTACCTGCGCGCCTTGAGGTTGATCACGAGGGCGCGGACGATCTGCGGCTCGTCCTCGACCACGAGCACCCGGGTCATCGGGGTCCTGCTTTCTCTCGGATGTCGGGAGCGGCCGCGACGGCCGCGGCGCGCAGGCTGAACACCATGGTGAGGCCCCCGCCGGGGGTGTCCTCGGCGGCGAGGGTGCCGCCGACGGCCTCGGTGAAGCCGCGGGCGACGGCGAGGCCGAGGCCCACGCCGGTGCCGCGCGGGGCGTCGCCGTGCCGCTGGAACGGCTCGAATATGCGTTCCTTGGCCTCGTCGGGGACTCCGGGGCCGCGGTCGACGACGCGGAGTTCGACGCGGTCGTGGTGGGCGCTGGCGGTGACGAGGACGGGCCGGGCTCCGGGGCTGTACTTGACGGCGTTCTCGACGATGTTGGCGACGGCCCGCTCCAGCAGGCCGCGGTCGACGGCGACCATGGGGAGGGTCTCCGGGATGTCGAGCCGGACGCTGTCCTCCGGTACGCCGCCCAGCGCCATCGGCACCACCTCGTCCAGGTCGGTCTCCCGGATCAGGGGCACGACGGTGCCGGTGTTGAGGCGGGACATGTCCAGCAGGTTGCCGATCAGCGCGGCCAGCCGGTCGGCGCCCTCCTCGATGCCGGCCAGCAGCTCGGCCCGGTCGTCGTCCGACCACTCGACGTCCTCCGAGCGCAGCGAGGTGACGGAGGCCTTGATCCCGGCGAGCGGGGTGCGCAGGTCGTGGCTGACGGCGGCCAGCAGGGCGGTGCGGATGCGGTTGCCCTCGGCGAGCCGGCGGGCTTCCTCGGCCTCGCCGAGGAGGCGCCGGCGGTCGAGCGCGGCGGCCGCCTGGGCGGCGAAGGCGCCGAGCACGCGGCGGTCTTCGGCGGGCAGGACCCGCCCGGACAGGGCCAGGGTCATGTTCTCGCCGACGGGCATGTCGACGTCGGCCTCCTCGGGGCGGGTGACGGGCCGGCCGACGGCGGCCGCCGTGGTCCACGGCGCGTGTTCGCCGGCGCGTTCCAGGAGCGCGGCGGAATCCATGGTGAAGGTTTCGCGGACGCGTTCGAGGAGGGCGTCGGGGGTGTCCTCGCCGCGCAGGACGCTGCCGGCGAGGAAGGAGAGGATCTCGGACTCGGCGCGCAGCCGGGCGGCCTGGTGGGTGCGGCGGGCGGCCAGGTCCACGACCGAGGCGACGGACACGGCGACGGAGAAGAACACCACGATCGCCACGAGGTTCTTCGGGTCGGAGATGGTGAGCCGGTACAGCGGCGGGGCGAAGTAGTAGTTCAGCAGCAGCGAGCCCAGCGAGGCCGACGCCAGCGCCGGGAGCAGCCCGCCCAGCAGGGCGGCGGCCACGGTCAGCGCCAGGAACAGCAGCATCTCGTTGGCGAGGCCGGGGTCGGCGTCCACGTGGGCGAGGAGCACGGCGAGCAGCAGGGGGCAGACCACGCCGACCGCCCAGCCGGCGAGGGTCCGGCCGCGGCCCAGCGGGGCGCCCGGGCGGAGCATCGGCAGTCCGCGCCGCCGACCGCGGGCGGCCTCCTCGTGGGTGACGATGTGCACGTCCAGGTCGGGGCCGGACTCCCGGGCGACGGTCGCGCCGACGCCGGGCCCGAAGACGTACTGCCAGGCCTTGCGGCGGCTGGAGCCGAGCACGATCTGGGTGGCGTTGACCCCGCGGGCGAACTCCAGCAGGGCGCTGGGGACGTCGTCCCCGATCACATGGTGAAACGTTCCGCCGAGGTCCTCGACCAGGGTCCGCTGGACGGCCAGCTCCTTGGGCGAGGCAGCGGTCAGTCCGTCGCTGCCGGCCACGTAGACGGCCAGGACCTCGCCGCCGGCGCCCTTCTCCGCGAGCCGCGCGGCCCGCCGGATCAGGGTCCGGCCCTCCGGGCCCCCGGTGAGGCCCACCACGATCCGCTCCCGTGCCTGCCAGGTGGAGCGGATGCCGTGCTCGCCCCGGTACTCGCGCAGGTACTCGTCGGCCCGGTCGGCCGTCCACAGCAGCGCCAGCTCCCGCAGGGCGGTGAGGTTGCCGGGGCGGAAGTAGTTGGACAGGGCCGCGTCCACCCGGTCCGCCGTGTACACGTTGCCGTGCGCCATCCGCCGCCGCAGCGCCTGTGGCGACATGTCGACCAGCTCGATCTGGTCGGCCCGCCGCACCACCTCGTCCGGGACGGTCTCCCGCTGCCGGACTCCGGTGATCGACTCCACCACGTCCCCGAGGGACTCGAGGTGCTGGATGTTGACGGTGGAGATCACGTCGATGCCGGCCCGCAGCAGCTCCTCGACGTCCTGCCACCGCTTGGCGTTCCGGGAGCCGGGCACGTTGGTGTGGGCCAGCTCGTCCACCAGCGCCACGGCCGGCCCGCGGGCGAGGACGGCGTCCACGTCCATCTCGGCGAACGCGGCTCCCCGGTACTCGAGCTCCCGCCGGGGCACCGTCTCCAGCCCGTGGAGCATCACCTCGGTCCGCGGCCGGCCGTGGTGCTCCACGAAGCCGACGACGACGTCGGCGCCCCGCTCCACTCTCCGGTGGGCCTCGCCGAGCATCGCGTAGGTCTTGCCCACCCCCGGCGCCGCACCGAGATAGATCCGAAGGCTGCCGCGTCGCATGCGCTCATTCTCGTACATGCGTGCCGACGGGCCGCACTCCGGGCATATCGGAGTGCGGCCCGGCCGTGCCTCGCCCTGCCTCAGCGGACCTCGGTGATCTCCGGGCCGCGCTCCAGCTGGCCCATGCCGCCGGAGAAGCGGGAGCCCTCCTGGTCCTCGGTCTGCACGCCGTCCGGCACCATCTGGGCGTCGTTCGGCAGCTTCAGGACGATCGGGTCGCGGGGGGCCATCGGGCCGTCACCACGGACGACCACGGTGTCGCGGAAGATCGCCTCCAGCAGGCCCGCCGACTCCGGCTGCACGGCGCCCTGACCCGAGATCACCCCGCGGAGGAACCAGCGGGGACCGTCGACGCCCACGAAGCGCACCAGCTGGGCGCCCCGGCTGCCGTCCGGCAGCGGGACCGGGACCTGCGCGCGCAGCTCCCAGCCCAGCGGGCCCTCCACCTCGTCGATGAGGCCGCCCTGCTGGGTGATGCCCGAGGCGATCTCCTCGCGGACCTCACCCCAGATGCCTTCCTTCTTGGGCGCGGCGAAGGCCTGGAGCTGCACGGCGCTGTCCCGCAGGACGACGGTCGCGGCGACGATCGCGTCCCCGGCGACCTCCACCCGCAGTTCCATGCCCTCGACGCCCGGTACGAAGATGCCGCCGAGGTCGACGCGGCCCTCGGCCGGGTCGCCGGGCACCTCGGAGACGTCCCACGGGCCGTCCGGCCGGGGGGCCGGCGGCAGGTTCACCCGGCGCTGCCCGCCAGTGGTGGCGAGCTCGTCGGCCTCGGTGTACTCACGCTCCTCCGCCCCGGCGCCGCCCGCGACCCGCTCGGCCGCGCCACCGTCCTTGACGGAGCTGTTCTTCTTGCGACGTCCGAACACGTCACTGTCCTTCCCGGTCGGATACGACCGAAGCGTAGCCATTCCCACCCTGCTGACCAGCGCCGTTTCCGGCCACAGCCGCATGACCGCCGGTGGAGCCGAAACCCCCCTCGGCCCGTGCCGAGCCGGGAAGTTCCGCGACCTCGTGGAAGCGAACCTTCTCGACCCGCTGGACAACCAGCTGGGCAATGCGGTCGAAGCGCTCGAACCGGACGCTGTCGCGCGGGTCGAGATTGACCACGATCACCTTGATCTCCCCACGGTACCCGGCATCCACCGTCCCCGGGGCATTCACGAGCGCGAGCCCGCACCGGGCAGCGAGCCCCGAACGCGGGTGCACGAAGGCCGCGTAGCCGTCGGGCAGGGCGATGGAGATCCCGGTGGGCAGCACGGTCCGCTCGCCGGGGGCGAGCTCCGCGGCCTCGGTGGTGACCAGGTCGCAGCCGGCGTCGCCGGGATGACCGTACGCCGGAATCGGCACCTCCGGGTCGATCCGGCGGATGAGTACGTCGACGGGGGCGTGGTTCACGGACATCAGGGGTTCACCTCGAAGGCGCGGGCGCGCCGGACCTGGTCCGGGTCGGCCATGGCCGCCCGGATCTCCTCGGGCCGGCCGTTGTCGATGAAGTGGTCGACCTTGACCTCTATGAAGAGGGCCTCGGCGCGCACGGCGACGGGGCCGTCCGGGCCACCGATGCGGCCCACGGCGGAGCAGTAGATCTTCCGGCCGGCCACGGCGGTGACCTCGGCGGAGAGGTGCAGCACGGTGTCGACCGGGACCGGCCGCAGGTAGTCGGTCTCCAGCCGTCCGGTGACCGCGATGACCCGCAGCAGCCAGTTCAGCGAGCCGAGGGTCTCGTCGAGGGCGGTGGCCAGCACGCCGCCGTGGGCGAGGCCGGGGGCACCCTGGTGGGCGGGCCTGACGGTGAACTCGGCGGTGACGCTGACACCCTCGCCGGCCCGGGCCTCCAGGTGCAGCCCGTGGGGCTGCCCGCCGCCGCAGCCGAAACAGTGGTCGTAGTGCGCCCCGAGGAGCTCCCCGGGGGCCGGGGCGTCGGGGTGCCGGACCGGTGCCGTGGCGTCGGCCGGCGGCGTCAGGCTTGGAATTCGTCCACTCACAGGCGCAGACCTTACCCGCGCGGCTACCCGCCGGTCGCCCCGTGCCAAGCTTGTGGTCATGCAGCTCTCCCCCGCGCACCACGACGAACGCCTGACCGCCCCCCGCGCCTGGTGGGGCATCTCCGTACTGCTCGGCCTGGCGTGCGCCCTGATGATGCTGCCGCTCGGGACCCTCCCGCTGCTGGCCGGACTGGTCGGCGGGACGGCCCTGGCCGGTCTGCTGGTCAGCTCGTACGGGTCCGCGCGGGTGCGGGTGGTGAACGGTGCGCTGGCAGCCGGCGACGCCCGGATCCCGGTGTCGGCGCTGGGCGAACCCGAGGTGCTGGACGCGGAGGAGGCGCGCGCCTGGCGCACGTACAAGGCGGACAGCCGGGCGTTCATGGTGATGCGGAGCTACGTGCCGACGGCGGTGCGGGTGGAGGTCACCGACCCGGCCGACCCGACCCCGTACGTGTACCTGTCCTCGCGGGAGCCGGAGGCGCTGGCCGCGGCGCTGCGCGCGGCGAAGGAGCAGGCGGCCACGGCCTGACCGCCGCCGGGGCGTGCCGCGTGTCGCGGGCCGGGGGCTTGGGGGTCAGGGGTTGGGGGTCGCCGGTCAGGCGGGCCCTTCCAGGCCCTTGGGCGGCCGCGGGGCGATGAGCGGGTCGGCGGGCTGCTCCAGGGGCGGCAGGGCCTCCAGGGCGTCCCAGGGCACGGCGCGGCGGCGCAGGTCGGTGCGGATCTTCTCGGCGAGCTTCCTGGTGTCGCGGCGGTTCATCACCGCGCCCACGGCCGCACCCACCATGAACGGCATCAGGTTCGGCAGGTTCCGGAACATCCGCTTGGTGATCTGCTGGCGCAGTTCCCGCTTCATCTGGCCGCCGAGGGCGGCGTTGAGCGTGGTGGGCTTGGTGAGGTCGACGCCCCGCTCCTCCGTCCACGCCGTCAGGTAGGCGAAGCTGCGCTCCTTGAGGTTGCCGGGCGGGCGCAGGCCGTAGACCTCGTGGAGTTCGGCGATCAGTTTGAGCTCGATCGCGGCGACCCCGGTGATCTCGGCCGCCAGCTCCGCGGGCAGGGCGGGCGGTACGGGGAGCATCGCGGCCGCGCCGATGCCCGCGCCCACGGTGGAGCTGCTGTTTGCGGCGCCGGCGATCAGCTTGTCGGCCAGCTGATCGGGGCCGAGTCCCGGGAACTGGGCGCGCAGCGTCGCCAGGTCCCGTACGGGAACGCGCGGGGCGTTCTCGATGACGCGGTCGGTGATGTAGAGGGCGACGGCTCTGGCACCCTCACCACCCTTGCGCACGCCGGCCCGGACGGCTTCGATCCGGCGCCCGGCCGGCTTCCGCCGGGCCTCCGGGTCCTCGGGCAGCGCGGGGTCGTGCGGAACCTCCGCCGTGCTGCCGTCCGGGAGGGCGGGCACGGTCGGGGACCCGTGGCCCGTTGCCGGGCCCGTGGCTTCCGCGTACGTCTCCGCCTGGTCACCCTTCTTGCGGAAGAACCGCTTGCGGGGCGGCGTCGCGCCTGTCACGGCCTGCAGCCTCAGTCGCAGTCGCGGCAGATCGGCTGGCCGTTCTTCTCGCGGGCCAGCTGGCTGCGGTGGTGCACCAGGAAGCAGCTCATGCAGGTGAACTCGTCGGCCTGCTTGGGCAGCACCCGGACGGCCAGCTCCTCGTTGGAGAGGTCCGCACCCGGCAGCTCCAGGCCCTCGACGGCGTCGAAGTCGTCGACGTCCACGGCCGAGGACGACTTCTCGTTCCGGCGCGCCTTCAGCTCTTCGATGCTGTCGTTGTCGACATCGTCGTCGGTCTTGCGTGGGGTGTCGTAGTCCGTTGCCATTTGTCGCTCTCCCCCTCTGGGTGTTAGCGGTGTCTCAGCGCACGTAACGCGCGAGAGGCCGGACTTGTGCCCGACCTGAGGCGGAGATTTTGCCTCACATCAAGGTCTGTTACTCAATCGACACCCAGCCGCACGCCTGAAGGAGCGATGGGCCGATATGTCGAGCGGGACCGTACACGGTCGGCGTGCCGGAGTGCACAAGCGCCACCCCGTCTATTTTCCGCCGTTCGGGGCCCCGGAAACCCGGACTTTCCCGGGCTTTCGGGACCTCGGGGGTGACGGAACGTACAGGGGTGGGCACTCGCAAATGTGATCGATCACACAGCTTCCAGCCACCACTGGGGCGCCCCGTTTCAGCCGGGAGCGAACAAGGGGGCTCCATCAGATCGGCAGGGTGACGCGCATCACCAGGCCACCCCCCTCGCGCGGCTCGGCGTGGATCCGGCCGCCGTGTGCGCGCGCCACGGAGCGCGCGATGGACAGCCCCAGGCCGACACCCTTGTCACTGCCCGTCCGCTCCGTACGCAGGCGTCTGAAGGGCTCGAAGAGGTTGTCGATCTCGTACGCGGGAACCACCGGCCCGGTGTTCGAGACCATCAGCACCGCCTGGCCGTGCGCGACCTCGGTGGTCACCTCCACCCAGCCGTCCTCCGGCACGTTGTAGCGCACGGCGTTCTGGACCAGGTTGAGGGCGATCCGTTCCAGCAGCACGCCGTTGCCCTGGACCACCGCCGGCGCCCGCTCGCCGCGGATCTCCACGCCCTTCGCCTCGGCCTCGCCCCGCGCCTGGTCGATGGCGCGCGAGGCCACCTCCGCCAGGTCCACCGGCTTGCGCTCGACGATCTGGTTCTCGCTGCGGGCGAGCAGCAGCAGGCCTTCGACCAGCTGTTCGCTGCGCTCGTTGGTGGCGAGCAGGGTCTTGCCCAGCTGCTGGAGCTCCACCGGCGCACCGGGATCGGACAGGTGCACCTCCAGCAGGGTGCGGTTGATCGCCAGCGGGGTCCGCAGCTCGTGCGAGGCGTTGGCCACGAACCGCTGCTGGGCGGTGAAGGCGCGCTCCAGCCGGTCCAGCATCTCGTCGAAGGTGTCGGCGAGCTCCTTGAGCTCGTCGTCCGGGCCGTCCAGCTCGATCCGCCGGGTCAGGTCCGAGCCGACCACCCGGCGGGCGGTCCGGGTGATCTTCCCGAGCGGGGAGAGCACCCGGCCGGCCATCGCGTAACCGAAGGCGAAGGCGATGATCGACAGGCCGAGCAGGGCCATCAGGGACCGGCTGAGCAGGTCGTCCAGGGCGTGCCTGCGCTGGACGTCCATGCAGGCGGCGACGGCCTCGTTGAGCTCCCGGACGGTCTTGACCAGGTCGACGGCCGGGCAGGTGCTGCTGGTGACGGTCACGTCCTGACCGCCGACGATCTTGAACGGCGGCGGGCTGCCGACCCGCATCGTCTGAGCGGCCAGCAGGTAGATGATCGACAGCAGCAGGATCCCGGCGATCAGGAACATGCCGCCGTAGAGCAGCGTGAGCCTTATCCGGATGGTCGGTCTCAGCCAAGGGAAGGGACCCTCGGGCTGGCCGGGGTCCCAGGTCGGTTTCGGCGGCGCCTCGGGTGGCACCGGAGTCGTGGCCATCCGCGTCAGATCCGGTATCCGGAGCCCGGGACGGTCACGATGACCGGCGGTTCGCCCAGCTTGCGCCGCAGCGTCATCACGGTCACCCGCACCACGTTGGTGAACGGGTCGGTGTTCTCGTCCCACGCCTTCTCCAGCAGCTGCTCGGCGGAGACCACAGTGCCCTCACTGCGCATCAGCACCTCCAGCACCGCGAACTCCTTGGGCGCCAGCTGCACCTCCCGGCCCTCCCGGAAGACCTCGCGGCGGTTGGGGTCCAGCTTGATGCCGGCCCGTTCCAGCACGGGCGGCAGCGCGACGGTGGTGCGCCGGCCGAGCGCGCGCACCCGGGCGGTCAGCTCGGTGAAGGCGAAGGGCTTTGGCAGGTAGTCGTCCGCGCCGAGCTCCAGGCCCTCCACCCGGTCGCTCACGTCGCCGGAGGCGGTCAGCATCAGCACGCGGGTGGGCATGCCCAGCTCGACGATCTTCCGGCAGACGTCGTCGCCGTGGACCAGCGGGAGGTCGCGGTCCAGGACGACCACGTCGTAGTCGTTGACGCCGACGCGCTCCAGGGCGGCCGCGCCGTCGTACACGACGTCGACGGCCATGGCCTCCCGGCGCAGTCCGGTGGCCACCGCATCGGCGAGCAGCTGCTCGTCCTCGACGACGAGTACGCGCACGTCTTTTCCTTCCCAAGGTGCCCGGGCGGGCAGAGTCGTTTACGCCAACCATCCTGCCTGTTTCGGCGGTAAACCGGCTGTAAGTCGACGTACGGGGGCCCGGGACCGTGGAATCGGGGATTCCCAGGGCTCGGGAGGTTTCTGCGCCCTGGGTGGCGGGGAGGACGTCAGCACATCCCATCCCGATCACCTACCTCCCGGACACCTCCGTGCCACGAAGAGGGGGCGCAAACACCATGGACGCATTCACCGCGGGCCTGCTCCACCGCATCCACACCACGCAGTCGGACCTGAGCCGGGCCCGGGCAACGGGCGACGACTTCCTCGCCGAGGTCGAACAGGCCGAGCTGGACGACCTGCACCGCCTCGCGGCGGAGCACGGCGTCCGGGTCAACGCCGCCTGACCCGGCCCCGCCGGGCACGACGACCGGGCCCCGCCCGCCCCGGAAGGGCGCGGGCGGGGCCCGGTGTTTCGCAGGCCCGGTCCGGCCGGGCCGGACGCCGTACGCGCGGGCGCCCTGGTGCGCGCGTCAGGCGGTGCCGTCGTGCCAGGCCCCGGCCTCCTCCAGCAGCGGCTGCAGCGCGCCGAAGACCGCGGGCGTCGCGGCGATCGTCAGCTCGCCCGACGCGGGCTCGCCCGGCCGCCCGCCGGTGACGGCGCCGGCCTCGCGGGCGATCAGCTCCCCCGCGGCCAGGTCCCACGGGTTGAGCCCCCGCTCGTAGTACCCGTCCAGCCGGCCGCAGGCCACGTCGCACAGGTCCACCGCCGCCGAGCCGCCCCGCCGGACGTCCCGGACCAGCGGGATGACCCGCGCCGCGACCTCCGCCTGGTGCGCCCGCCTGGCCTGGAGGTACCCGAAGCCGGTGGCCACCAGCGCCTGGTCCAGGGGCGCGGCGGCCCGGCAGGCCAGCCGTGCGCCGCCCAGCCAGGCGCCCTGGCCGAGCACCGCGTGGTACGTCTCGCGGCGCAGCGGGGCCTCCACCACGCCGACGACGGTCTCGCCCCGGTACTCGGCCGCGATGGACACCGCCCAGGCGGGTAGGCCGTAGAGGTAGTTCACGGTGCCGTCGAGCGGGTCCACGACCCAGCGGACGCCGGTGGTGCCCTCGGTCTCGGCGCCCTCCTCGCCCAGCAGGCCGTCGCCGGGCCGGCGCTCGGCGAGGAACCCGGCGATCAGCTTCTCGGCCGCGATGTCCATCTCGGTCACCACGTCGACGGCACTGCTCTTGGTGGCCGCCACCGACAGGTCCGACGGCCGCCCGTCCCGCAGCAGCTCGCCGGCCCGCCGGGCGGCCTCCAGGGCCACCTCCAGCAGCTCCGCCTTCAACGCCTCCGTCAGTGCCATCCGGGCAACGCTCCTCACGCGTAGGGACTGTCCGCGCCGGCGGCGGCCGGCCGGGGCGCGCGCGCCGGGCAGCAGCCCACCGCGCACACGTCGTGGGAGGCGCCCAGCGCGCCCACCCAGCACCGCTCCGCCGGCTCGCCGCGCTCGACCGCGGCCCGCTCCAGGAGCAGGTCGCGCACCGCCGCCGCGAACCGCGGGTCCGCGCCGACGGTCGCCGAGCGCCGGATCGGCAGGCCCAGCTCGGCGGCCTTGGCGGTGGCCTCCGTGTCCAGGTCGTACAGGACCTCCATGTGGTCCGAGACGAAGCCGATCGGGACCATCACGACGGCCGGGGCGCCGGCCTCGTGCAGGTCCTCCAGCCGGTCGCAGATGTCCGGCTCCAGCCACGGGACGTGCGGGGCCCCGCTGCGGGACTGGTAGACCAGCTCCCAGGGCCGGTCGACGCCGGTGATCCGGGCGACCTCGGCCACGATGACCTGCGCCACGTCCAGGTGCTGCTTGACGTAGGCGCCGCCGAAGCCGTCCTCCGTGTGGTCCTCGACCGGGCCGGAGGTGTCGGCGGCGGCGGTCGGGATCGAATGGGTGGTGAAGACCAGCCGGGCGCCGTCGCGGACGTCCTCCGGAAGCGACTCCAGCGAGGCGAGCACGCCGTCGGTCATCGGCTCGACGAAGCCGGGGTGGTTGAAGTAGTGCCGCAGCTTGTCCACCCGGGGCAGGTCGAAGCCCTCGGCCTCCAGCAGGGCCAGCGCGTCGGCCAGGTTCTCGCGGTACTGGCGGCAGCCCGAGTACGAGGCGTAGGCGCTGGTCGCGAGGACCGCGATGCGGCGGCGCCCGTCGGCCGCCATCTCGCGCATCACGTCGTCCAGGTACGGCGCCCAGTTCCGGTTGCCCCAGTACACCGGCAGGTCCAGACCGTGCTCGGCGAAGTCCTTGCGGAGCGCGTCGAGCAGTTCGCGGTTCTGCGCGTTGATGGGGCTGACGCCGCCGAACCCGAAGTAGTGCCGGCCGACCTCCTTCAGCCGCTCGCGCGGGATGCCGCGGCCGCGGGTGACGTTCTCCAGGAAGGGCACGACGTCGTCGGGTCCCTCGGGGCCGCCGAAGGACAGCAGCAGCAGGGCGTCGTACGGGGCGGCTCCGGCGGCCGGGCTGTTCGCGAGCTGGTCTGACATGTCTCGAATCCTGCCACCCACCGCCGTCCCCCGTTAACCCGGCCACAGATAAGGTGACCCTTACTTTTTCGATCCGTTTTTCCCGTGCGGGGGCCTTCACCACGGTCGTAACCTGTATGGGCCTAAGACGTCCCTTACGGAGGGCCAGTTGCCCAGTCCCTACGGCGCGATATTCGCGGCCCCCGGCACCAAGAGCTTCAGCGCGGCCGGCCTCATCGGCCGCCTGCCACTCGCGATGGTCGCCATCGGCGTGCTGACCATGGTCACCGAGCTCGGCGGCAGCTACGCCCTGGGCGGCGGCCTCACCGCCACCATCGCCCTCTCGGCCGCCGCCGTCGGCCCGCAGATCTCCCGGCTGGTCGACCAGTACGGCCAGCGCCGGGTGCTGCGTCCGGCCACGCTGGTCTCCGTGGCCGCCGTGGCCGGCCTGCTGCTCGCCGCGGCGGGCGGCTGGCCGGACTGGACCCTGTTCCCGTTCGCCGTGGTCATCGGCTGCGTGCCCAGCGTCGGCTCGATGGTCCGCGCGCGGTGGACCGCCCTGTTCCGGGACGACTCCCGCAAGCTGCACACCGCGTACTCCTTCGAGTCCGTGATGGACGAGGTCTGCTTCATCCTCGGCCCGCCGGCCGCCGCCACCCTCTCCGCGGCCTGGTTCCCGGAGGCCGGCCCGCTGGTCGCGGCCGGCTGCCTGCTGGTGGGCGTGTACTGGCTGACCGCCCTGCGGTCCACCGAGCCCGAGCCGCACCCGCGCGACAAGGACACGGACACCTCCTCGGCCCTGACCTCCCCCGGCCTGCAGGTCCTGGTGGCCACCTTCGTGGCGACCGGCGCCATCTTCGGCTCCACCGACGTCGCCACCCTGGCCTTCGCCGCGGAGCAGGGCTCCAAGTCCACCGGCGGCCTGCTGCTGGCCCTCTGGGCCTTCGGGTCCTGCCTCGCCGGCGTCGTGTTCGGCCTGCTGCACTTCAAGGGGAAGGCCGAGCTCCGCTGGTTGGTGGGCATCTGTGCGATGGCCGTGAGTATGATCCCCCTCCTACTGGCCGGGAACCTTCCGTTTCTGGCCGTGGCGCTCTTCGTCTCGGGCCTCGCCATCGCTCCCACGATGATCACCACGATGGCCCTGATCGAGGCGCACGTACCACCGGCGAAGCTGACCGAGGGCATGACGTGGATCAGCACCGGCCTCGCGGTCGGCATCGCCGCGGGCTCCTCCGTGACCGGCTGGGTGGTCGACGCCTCCGGTGCGAGCGCCGGGTACGTGGTCTCCATCTCGGCGGGGACCGCCGCGGCGGTCGTCGGGTTCGCGGGTTACCGCCGGCTGAACGGGCCGGCGCAAGGGGAGGAGCGGGCCACCGATGGGAACGGCGACAGCAACGACGTACGGGAGCACGTGGCGTAACTGGGCGGGGAACGTCACCGCCACACCGGCCAGGGTGGTCACCCCGGCCACGGTGGGGGAACTGCAGGAGGCGGTCCGCCGGGCCGCCGAGGAGGGGCTGCGGGTGAAGGCGGTCGGCACCGGCCACTCCTTCACCTCGGCCGCGGCCACCGACGGGGTGCTGGTCCGCCCGCAGGCGCTGGCCGGGATCCTGGAGCTCGACCGGGCCGCGGGCACCGTGAAGGTGGCCGCCGGCACCGTCCTGAAGGACCTCAACCGGGCCCTCGCCGCCCAGGGCCTCTCGCTCACCAACATGGGCGACATCATGGAGCAGACGGTCTCCGGCGCCACCGGCACCGGCACCCACGGCACCGGCCGCGACTCCGCCTCGATCGCCGCCCAGATCCGCGCCCTGGAGCTGGTCACGGCGGACGGCCGGCTGCTGAACTGCTCGGCGGAGGGGACCGAAGAGGAACGCGCGGCCTTCGCGGCCGCGCGGATCGGGATCGGCGCGCTGGGCGTGGTCACCTCGATCACCTTCGCCGTGGAACCGCTGTTCTTCCTGACCGCCCGTGAGGAGCCCATGCGCTTCGACCGGGTGACCGCCGAGTTCGAGGAGCACTTCGCGGAGAACGAGCACTTCGAGTTCTACTGGTTCCCGCACACCGGCAACTGCAACACCAAGCGCAACAACCGCAGCGCCGGGCCGGCCGCCCCGCCCGGCCCGGTCAGCGCCTGGGTCGAGGACGAGCTGCTGTCCAACGGCGTCTTCCAGGCCGTCAACTCGCTGGGCCGGGCCGTCCCCTCGGCCATACCCGCCATCGCCCGGGTCGCCAGCCGCGCCCTGTCGGCCCGGACCTACACGGACATCCCGTACAAGGTGTTCACCAGCCCCCGCCGGGTGCGGTTCGTGGAGATGGAGTACGCCCTCCCGCGCGAGCGGGTGGTCCCGGCGCTGCGCGAGCTGAAGGCCGTGGTGGACCGATCCGGCCTGCGGATCAGCTTCCCCGTGGAGGTCCGCACCGCCCCGGCCGACGACATCGTCCTGTCGACCGCGTCCGGGCGGGACACCGCCTACGTCGCGGTGCACATGTACCGGGGTACGCCGTACCAGGCCTACTTCACCGCCGCCGAGCGCATCTTCACCGCGTACGAGGGCCGGCCGCACTGGGGCAAGGTGCACACCCGGGACGCCGAGTACCTCGCCGGGGTCTACCCGAGGTTCGGCGAGTTCACCGCGCTCCGCGACCGGCTGGACCCGGACCGGCTCTTCGCCAACGACTACCTGCGGCGGGTCCTGGGCGACTGAGTCCGGCTCAGGAGGCGGCGCCCGCCGACGGGCCCGGCCCGGCTCCGGTGCCCCCGCCGCCCTGCGGCGAGCGCCGCGGGTCGGGGGTGCCCGAGCCGGGCGGGGTGGACGTGGCGGGCGGCGCGGGCGGAGTGGTCGCGGTCGGCGAGGTGGTCGGCGGGGTCGGGCCCGGGCCGGTCCCGCCGGGAGAGCCCGTCCCGCCGGTGCCGCCGGTCCCGGGGGACTCCGAGGGGCCGCGGTCGCCGCGGGGGTCGCGGTCCCCGGCGGACCGGGACGGATCCGGGGCGGGGTGGGACCGCGGGGCGCCGCCGGACCGCCCGGCCCCGCCGGGGGCCGGCTCCGGCCGCTCGGGCGCGGGGCGCTCGCGGTCCGCCTTGCGGGTGCCGCCGGAGAAGATCGTGCCGCCGTCCCGGCTGACTGCGGTCCCCGCGACCGCCTCGTACGTGCCGATCCCGCCGACGGCCACGGCGAAGGCGACGGCCGCGCCCACCGCCGTACGCCGGCGGGTCCGCAGCCGGGTCCCGTGGGTGGTGGCGGTGCCGTACTCCGCCCCCGACGGGGTCTGGTGCCGGAGCGTCATGGTCCGGTCCGCCGGTTCGGGGCCGGCCGGGACCCGGCGGGCCCTGGGGCGGGCGGTCTCCCGCACCTTGTCGCCGGTGCGGCGGAACAGGTGCTGGATGACCGGGCCCCCGGCGGTGGCGACGACGCTGACGACGCCGGCGCCGAGGATCGTCCCGTACACGCCGAGCTTCGAGGCGAGCAGTGCGGCGGCGACGGTGGCCAGGGAGCTGCCGGCCACCTGGGCGACGCTCAGGTCGAGCTTTCCGGCGTCCCGCCCGTCCTTGCCGTCCTTGCCGTCCTTCCCGTCCGTCTGCTGCGACCGCGTTCCGCGCGATGTCTGCTGACCCATCCTCAACCCCTGCTTCACCGCTTACAGCAGTTACTGACAGATGGGCGAAACGGATAGTTCCACTTCTGCGGATTCTGTGAACCAAGACACCCCGAACCGCCCGCCCACCAAGGGGCGTACGGGCACCGGGGCAGCCAACTCCCCTGGCGCCGGACAAGTTCGGCGGCGCGGCGGTCCACCCAGGTGGCCCGAATGGAGTACTGTGGCGAGCCCTGGGACCGTACGCCCTCACGGATGTCCGGCCCCCGGGAGAGGGGGCCGGTTGATGGAGAAGCGGCACTCGACACCGGCGAAACCGCGCTATCGCACGGGCTCCTGCTGCGCAGAGTGACCGAGACGTCACTGTGCGTGCCCAACAGGTAACCGTGCCATAACGTCGATCAAGGGCGCATGCCCGACACGCCGGTTTAACTCGGCAAGGTTGTGGCAGGCTGCACCCGGGCAGGCCACACTCGACTAGCGGAAGCAGCGACGCACGTGACGTCGGCAGGCACCACCCGGGAGGTCCCCATGCCCGAACTGCGTGTCGTGGCCGTCTCGAATGACGGCACACGACTGGTGCTCAAGGCTGCGGACAGCACGGAGTACACGCTTCCGATCGACGAGCGGCTGCGGGCGGCCGTCCGCAACGACCGCGCCAGGCTGAACCAGATCGAGATCGAGGTGGAGAGCCACCTCCGCCCCCGCGACATCCAGGCGCGGATACGTGCCGGTGCCTCCGCGGAGGAGGTCGCGCAGCTCGCCGGCATCCCGGTGGACCGGGTGCGCCGCTTCGAGGGACCCGTCCTGGCCGAGCGCGCCTTCATGGCCGAACGAGCCCGGAAGACCCCCGTACGCCGCCCCGGCGAGAACACCGGACCGCAGCTCGGCGAGGCCGTGCAGGAACGGCTGCTGATCCGCGGGGTCGAGAAGGACACCGTGCAGTGGGACTCCTGGCGCCGCGACGACGGCACCTGGGAGGTGCTGCTGGTCTACCGGGTGGCGGGCGAACCGCACTCGGCGAGCTGGACGTACGACCCGCCGCGCCGGCTGGTCGTGGCGGTGGACGACGAGGCGCGCTCGCTGATCGGCGAGTCGGACGACCTCCCGGCCGCCCCGGAGCCCACGTTCCCGTTCGTGCCGCGGATCGCCAGGCTGCCCCGCGACCGGCCGCTGGACCGCGCCCTGGACCGCCAGTTGCCGGCGGTGGCCTCGGCTTCGGGCCCGGCCTCCGCCTCTGCCTCCGCCTCGGGCGAGCCGGAGGAGGAACGGGACTCGCTGACCAGCCTGCTGGAGGCGGTGCCGAGCTTCCGCGGCGACCTCGTCGTCCCCGACCGGACCCCCGCCAGCGTGGAGTCCGAGCCGGAGGAGACCGAGGAGGCCGCAGCTCCCCCCGCCGCGTCGGCGGGGGCCGGCTCGGCGTACGCGGACGTCCTCATGCCGCGGACGGTCGCCGGCCACCGCGAACGACTGACCGGCACCACCGACCGGCAGGCCGAGGCCGACGGCGTCCGGCCGGGCCGGCGCGCGGCGGTCCCGAGCTGGGACGAGATCGTCTTCGGCACCCGCCGCAAGAAGCAGGAGTAACCACCCCGCCCGCGGCCCACGGCCCACGGCCCACGGCCCACGGCCCACGGCCCACGGCCACCGTTCGGCCGGGCACCCGCCGCGCGGCGATCCCGGCTGCCGGGCGGATGGGGCCCCGGAGCGAATCCGGGAGGGGCACACCGGTGCGGGGGCGCACACCGGCCGCGCAGGACACACCTGCGCCCGGGCCCGGCCCCGCCCCCGCAGCGCCGCCCGAACGCCACGCGGGCCGGCACGGCGGACACCGGGCAGGCCTACTGCGGGTCCGGGCCCGTGGCCACCGGCCGGGCGGGGTCCGACGACCACTCCGACCAGCTGCCCGCGTACAGCGCGGCGGGGATCCCCGCCACCTCCAGCGCCAGCACCTGCTGCGCGCCGGAGACCCCGGACCCGCAGTACACGCCGACCTCCGTGCCGCCGTCCGCGCCGAGCCCGGCGAAGCGCGCCCGCAGCTCCGCCGCCGGCAGCAGCCGGCCGTCCGGCCCCACGTTCCCCGTCGTCGGCGCCGACACCGCACCCGGGACGTGTCCGCCGACCCGGTCGATCGGCTCCACCTCGCCCCGGTACCGCTCCCCCGCCCGCGCGTCCAGCAGCAGCCCCGAGCGGGCCAGAGCGGCGGCCCCGTCCGCGTCCAGCAGCCCCATCGCCCCCGGGCTTGGCTTGAAATCACCCTCCTCCACCGGCGGTTCCTCGACCGTCACTCCCCCGCCCGCCGCGACCCACGCGGCGAGCCCGCCGTCCAGCACCCGTACGTCCCCGTGCCCCGTCCAGCGCAGCAGCCACCACGCCCGGGCAGCCGCCCAGCCCAGACCGCCGTCGTACACGACCACCGGGCCCGCCGAGGAGACCCCGGCCCGGCGCATGACGGCCCCGAAGGCCTCCGGGTCGGGCAGCGGGTGCCGGCCGCCCGCCCCCGGCGGGCCGGCGAGCTCCCGGTCGAGGTCGACGTACACCGCGCCGGGCAGGTGCCCGGCCTCGTACTCGGGACGCAGGCCGGGCCCGGCCAGCTGCCAGCGGACGTCCAGGAGCACCGGCGGGCGGGGCCCGGCCAGCTCGGCCATCAGTTCGGGGGCGGAAACGATCGCAGTCATGTGGCCATCCTCCACCCGCCGCCGTCCCGCGCGTAACACGGACGTCACCGGCGGGCAGCAGTGATTCGGCCATCTCTCCCGTGCCCGGTGAAAGGGCGGCCGGTCGGGGCGCGGGAAGCCGCGCGGAGTGGAAGCATCTGCCTCAGCCCCACCACCTGCGCCCGCGGAGGAGATCCCGTCATGACCGAGGCAGCGACACGGCGCGCCCCCGGCACGCCGTGCTGGGTGAGCCTGATGGTGCACGGCCTCGGTACGACCGAGGAGTTCTACGGCGCCCTGTTCGGCTGGGAGTACGCACCCGGGCCCGGGGCCCTCGGCCCGTACGTCCGGGCGCTGGTCGACGGGCTGGAGGTGGCCGGCATCGGGCAGCTGCCGCCGGACCGCCACCTTCCCGTCACCTGGACCACGTACCTCGCCACCGACGACGCCGACGAGACGGCCGAGGCCGTACGGTCGTGCGGCGGCACGCTGGCGGTGGGACCCCTGGACGCCGCCGACGCCGGACGGCTGGCCATCTGCGCGGACCCCGGCGGCGCGGTCTTCGGCATCTGGCAGGCCGGGTCCCACATCGGCACCCGGCTGACCGGCGTCCCCGGCACCCCCGTGTGGAACGAGCTGTTCACCCGGGAGACCTCGCTGGTCGAGAAGTTCTACCAGACGGTCTTCGGGCACCGGGCGGAGGCTCGGGGGGACTCCACCGGCGTCGACCGCCTCACCCTGCACCTGTCCGGCCGCCCGGTCGCCGCGGTCCACGGGGTGGGCCGCGACCTCCCGAAGGACCGGGGCGCGCACTGGATGACCCACTTCCAGGTCGCGGACACCGACCGGGCCGCCGCCCTGGTCGCCGATCTCGGCGGTACGGTGCTCCGCCCGCCCCGCGACGAACCGCACGCCCGGACCGCCGTGGTCCGGGACCCGGAGGGAGCGGTCTTCACGATCACCCGTCCGCACGCCTGACCGCATCGCAGCAGGTCAGCGGCGCTGCAGGTCAGCGGCGCGGAGCCGGGCGGCGCAGCAGGTACCCGGCGGCGAGCAGCACCAGCACGGTCATACAGGCGATGAAGACCAGCCCGGCGCCCTCCAGGCCGATCGGATCGGCCAGCAGGCCCACGCCGATCACCGGCACGGAGATGCCCGTGTAGGCCACCACGAACAGGGCCGAGACCACCGCGGCGCGATGGTCGGGCGGAGACGCCCCGGCGACCGAGGCGAGCGCCCCGCGGAAGGACAGCCCCTGCCCGGCCCCGCCGACCAGCGCGCTGAGGACGACCAGGGCCAGCTCGTCCCACAGCAGGGCGCCGGCGAGCAGCGCGAGACCGGCGAGGAGACCGGCGCAGCCCAGCGGCAGGGACCTTTCGGGGCCGACGCGGTCGACGGCGAGCTGACCGGCGGTGGAGGCGAAGAAGGCCAGGGCGACGACCAGCCCGCTGACCGCGTGGTTCTCCACGTCCAGCGACCGGGCGAGGAACGCCGGGCTGACCGAGGTGAACACCCCGAACAGCGCGAAGCCGGCGAACGAGGCGGTCGCCGCCGGCGCGAACACCGCCCGGACCGGGGCGGGCAGCGCGGGCCGGCGCGGGCGTACGGCGGTCACCGGACGGCGCTCCCGTACGGTCTCGGGCAGCCACAGCACCACGGCGGCGGCCGCGGCCACCAGGGCGAGGTGCACGGCGAACGGCAGGAGCAGCGGCCAGGGGGCGTACTCGGCGAGCAGGCCGGCGAGCAGCGGGCCGCAACCCAGGCCGCCCATGTTGGCGGCCGTCGCCACGAAGGTGGCCCGGGCGCTGCCGCCGGGCGGGGCGAGTTCCAGCACGTACACCGTCGCGGCGCCGGTGAACAGGCCGGCGGAGAGCCCCGACAGCAGGCGCCCGGCGTAGAGCCAGCCCAGGCCGGTCGCGATCAGGAAGCAGACGGCGCTCAGCGCGGCGAACGCGAGGCCGGCCAGCAGTACGGGCCTGCGGCCCACCGTGTCGGAGGCGTTGCCGGCCAGCAGCAGGACCCCGATGACGCCGAACGCGTAGACGGCGTAGACCACCGTCACGGTCAGTTCGGAGAAGCCGAACTCCTGCTGGTAGAGGGGGTAGAGCGGGGTCGGCAGGGTGGTGCCCGCCATGCACACGGCGAACACGGCCCCGGCGAGCAGGCACCTGAGCCACCCCCGTCGGTCACCGTCCATCCGCCGACGGTAGCCCGGGGGCGCCGCCCGGCCCGCGGGGCCACGCGGTGCGCGGCGCCGGTCCGCCGGGTCGGCGCAATCAGGCGTGGTTGACGGGCAGGACGTCCGGGGAGAGCGCGCCGGCGTGGGCGGCGGCGGAGGTCATCCGGCGGCGGTGGTGGCGGCGGCAGAGGACCTCGTAGCCGACCTCCTCCGCGGGGCGGTTCACGTCGCCGACGACGACCTGCTCGCCCTCGACCACCATCTCGCCGCCCACCGTGCGGGCGTTGTGGGTGGCACGGGCACCGCACCAGCAGAGGGCCTCGACCTGGAGCTGCTCGATCCGGTCGGCCAGCTCGATCAGCCGCTGCGAGCCGGGGAAGAGCTTGGTGCGGAAGTCGGTGGTGATGCCGAACGCGAAGACGTCCATGCCGAGGTCGTCCACGATCCGCGCGAGCTGGTCGATCTGCTCGGGGGCCAGGAACTGGGCCTCGTCGACGATCACGTAGTCCGCCTTGCCGCCCCGGGACAACTCGCCGACCAGGTAGGCGTAGACGTCCATGGCGTCGGTGACCTCGACGGCGTCCGTGACGAGCCCGAGCCGGGAGGAGAGCTTGCCCTCGCCCGCCCGGTCCTGGCGGGTGAAGATCACGCCCTGCAGGCCCCTCGCGGACCGGTTGTGCGTGATCTGCAGAGCGAGGGTGCTCTTTCCGCAGTCCATCGTTCCGGAGAAGAACACCAGCTCGGGCATGGGAGGTACAGGACCTTTCGGGTCATTCGGGCGGGGAGGGGCGGCGCGGCGGGGCCGGGGTGGTCAGGAGGAACGGATCTCGAGCAGCGGAACCAGCTGCTCCGCCGGGGTCAGCGAGCCGTGCATGCCGGTCAGCGCCGACTCGTTGGGCTCGTTGACGGACGCGGTGATGGCGACGTCGGCGTGCGCGGCGGCGATCACGTCGCCGATCCGGCCCAGAACCCGCTCGTCGCAGGTTCCGGGCGTGCCGAACCAGCCGCGCTCCAGCGCCTCTTCGCGGCTCGCGACCCAGAAGCGGTCGCCCAGCACCTCGCGCCAGACGGTCAGCACGTCGGCCTCGGCGCCCGGGACGGCGTACACGTGGCGGGCCCGGCCCTCGCCGCCCAGCAGGGCGACGCCCGCGCCGAGCTCCCAGTCCTCGTCGAAGTCGATCCGCGACTCCTCGTCGAACGGGATGTCGACCATGCCGTGGTCGGCGGTGACGTACAGGGCGGTGCGCGGCGGGAGCTGTCCGGCGAGCCGCTGGACCAGCCGGTCCACGTACATCAGCTGGCCGCGCCAGGCGTCGGAATCCACGCCGTTGCGGTGTCCGGCGCCGTCGAGCTCGCTGTAGTACGTGTAGACCAGCGAGCGGTCCCCGGCGGCGAGCCGGTCGGCGGCCAGGTCCATCCGCTCCTCGCCGGTCATCCGGCCGTGGAAGGTGCCGCCACTGAGGGCGATCTTGGTGAGCGGGGTGGTCTGGAAGGCGGGGGCGGACACCTGGGCGGTGGCCACTCCGGCGGCGTCCGCGAGCTGGAAGACGGTCGGGTACGGCTGCCAGGCCTCGGGCCGGGTCCAGGGCTGCCAGCGGAGCTGGTTCATCAGCCGGCCGGTGGCCGGGTCGCGGACCGCGTAGCCGGGCAGGCCGTGCCGGGCGGGCGGCAGGCCGGTGCCGACGGAGGCCAGCGAGGTGGCGGTGGTGGAGGGGAAGCCGGCGGTGATGGGGCGGCCGGTGCCGCCGCGCGAACTGCCGAGCAGGGAGGTGAGGAAGGGCGCTTCGGCCGGGTGGTCGAGGATCTGCTGCCAGCCGAGGCCGTCGATCAGGAAGACGCAGTTCCGGTCGGCCGGGGCGAGTTCGGTAAGGGTGGCCTCCAGGCCGGGGACGCCCTGCCCGGCGGCGAGGGTGGGGAGCAGGTCGGCCAGGGAGCCGCGGCCGTACTCGGGTACGGGGGCGCCCGCCAGGTCCAGCGGCTCCGGCTCGTACCAGTTGTCCTGCGGCGAGGAGTACGGCATCAGCGTGCGCCGGCGGATCCGGCCGCGGCCGTCGCCTCGGAGAGCGCCTGGGCGAAGGAGAGGGTCTGGCGGACGGCCTCGGGGCCGTCGCCGGCCTCGCTGACCCGCAGGCTGAGGTCGTCGGCGGTGGAGTTGCCGGTGTAGCCGTGGTCGGAGTCGCAGTTGGGGTCGCCGCAGGCGGCGGGCTCCAGGTCGATGCGGGAGACCGCGCCCCAGCCGATGGTGAGGACGACCTCGCGGGGCAGGGTGCCCGGGGTGTACGACTCGGGGTTGGCGACGACCCGGCTGAGCACCACCGAGGAGATCGCGCCGATCTTGACCGACTCGGTGGAGGTGGTCGCGTACGGGGACGGGGAGCCGGCGTCGGCGGCCTGCTCGTCGGTGTGGCTGACGATGAACCGGTTGCCGGTGAGGACCAGCACGGTGACGTGGCGGCGCACCTCGTTGGAGTCGAAGGTGGTCTCCTGGTGCACCAGGTACGACGAGATCGGCTCACCGCCCACCGCGGCCTCCACGGCCTCGGCCACGAGGGCCGGGTAGTAGCCGCTGCGCTCGATCGCCGCGCGCAGCCCCTGGGTCGTCGTACCGGATTTCGCCATGGGGTCCATCCTACGGCCCGTACGGACTCCCCCGGTCTGTGCCGGGGCGGGTCCGGTCCGGGTCCGGCCGGGGGCCGGTCGGGGGCCGGTCGGCGGCCGGTCCGGTTCCCGCGGAGGGCCGCTTCAGTAGCTGGGGAGGGTGCGCGGGCCGAGGTCGGTGCGGGCCGGCGGGTGGGCGATGCGGACGGAGGCGCTCAGGACGGAGAGCCCCTCGGTGGCGACCACGACCGGCTCCAGGTCCACGCCCACGACCTCGGGGTGGTCGTCGACCAGCCGGGAGAGCCGGAGCAGCAGCTCCTCCAGGGCGGGGGTGTCGACCGGGTCGCTGCCGCGCCAGCCGAAGAGGAGCGGCGCGGTCCGGATGCTGCGGATCAGCTCGGCGACGTCCCGGGCGGTGCTGGGGACCAGCCGGTGGGCGGTGTCCCCGAGCAGTTCGGAGGCGACCCCGGCGAGCCCGAAGGAGAGGACGGCTCCGGCGGCGGGGTCGATCACGGAGCGGACGACGGTGTCGACCCCGCGGGGGACCATCGCCTGCACCACGGGCTGGAGCTCCGCGGGCTTGCCGAGGGACTCGGTGAGCTCGTCGTAGGAGCGCCGCAGGTCGGCCTCGGTCGCGAGGTCGAGCCGTACGCCGCCCAGGTCGGCGCGGTGGCGCAGGTGCGGGGCGGTGGTCTTGAGGGCGACGGGATAGCCGAGGCGGCGGGCGGCCGCGGCGGCCTCGTCGGGGGTGGGGGCGGGCAGCGTGGGCAGCACGGTGATGCCGTAGCGGGCCAGCAGGGCGCGGGCCTCGGGGTCCGGCAGGGCACGGACGCCGCCGGGTTCGACGGTGTCGAGGAGCCGGGCCAGCTGGGCGGCGGCGCCGGTCTCGTCGATGTCCTCGTACTCGGGGACCTGGCCGGCGTCGGCGTTGGCCCGGCGCCACTGGGCGTAGCGGGTGGCCTGGCCGAGGGCGCGGGCGGCGCGTTCGGCCGCGGGGTAGGCGGGGATGCGTACGGGGTGCACCGGGGCGGGGCGGGCGGCGGCGGTGCCGGGGCCCGGGGCGGCGGCCTCGCGGGCGGTGGCCGGGGCGGCGGCCTCGCGGGCGGTGGCCGGGTCGGGCGCGGTGCCGGGAGCCGGGTCGGGCGCGGTGCGGGGCTCGTCCCCGGGCGCGGTACCGGGGGTGGCGCCCGGGTTGGCGTCGGAGAGGGCCCGGGGCAGCTCTCCGAGCTCGACGTGGACCACGAGGACGGGTTTGGCGGGCCGGCCGGCGGGGACTGCGGCGACGGCCGCGCGGAGGGCTTCGGCCAGCTCGTCGGCGAGGCCGGGCTCCTCGACCGAGGGGATGGCGGTGACGACGACCGCGTCGCTGGAGTCGTCGGCCAGGGCGTGGGAGAGCGCCTCGCGGAAGTCGTCGGGGGTGGCCTCCGTGGTGAGGTCGACCGGGGCGTGCGGGCGCAGCCGCTCCCAGAGGCAGGCGTCGTACGTGAGGACGCCGAGGGACTCGGAGTTGCCGAGGATGGCGACCCGGGGGCCGGCGGGCAGCGGCTGTGACGCCAGCAGCAGCCCGGCGTCGACGAGTTCGGTGACGGTGTCGACGCGGATCACCCCGGCCTGGCGGAGCAGCGCGGAGACGGTGGCGTCGGGCAGCCGGGTGCCGGGGACGGCGTGTCCGGCGGGGCTGGCTCCGCTGTGCCGGCCGCCCCGGGCGACGACGACGGGCTTGACGGCGGCGGTGCGGCGGGCGAGCCGGGTGAACTTCCGCGGGTTGCCGAGGGTTTCGAGGTACATGAGCGCGACGTCGGTGTCGGGGTCCTCGTACCAGTACTGGAGGATGTCGTTGCCGGAGACGTCGGCGCGGTTGCCGGCGGAGACGAAGGAGGAGAGTCCTTCGCCGCGCCGCAGCAGTCCGGACAGCAGCGAGATCCCGATGGCCCCGGACTGGCTGAACAGGCCGATGCGGCCCCGGGCGGGGGCCGGTGCGGGGGTCAGGGAGGCGTTGAGGCTGACCCCGGGCGCGGTGTTGATCACGCCGTAGGCGTTGGGGCCGATGATGCGCATGCCGTAGGAGCGGGCCTGGCGGACGAGTTCGCGCTGGCGCTCCAGGCCTTCGGGGCCGCTCTCGCCGTAGCCGGCGGACAGCACCACCAGGCCCTGGACGCCGTGCTCGCCGCAGGCGGCGACCACGTCGGGGACGCGTTCGGCGGGCACCGCGACGACGGCGAGGTCGACGGGGGCGCCGATCTCGGCGAGGGTGCGGTAGGCGCGGACGCCTTCCAGCAGGTCGCCCGCGATGCCGGGCGGCAGGGCCTCGTTGACGGCGTAGAGGTGGCCGCGGAAGCCGCTGTCACGGAGGTTGCGCAGGGCCGCGGAGCCCACGCCGGCCCCGGAACGGCTGACTCCGATCACCGCGACCGAGCCGGGGGCGAGCAGCCGCTGCACGGAGCGGGCCTCGGCTCGCTGTTCCCGGGCTCGCTGCACGGCGAGGGACTCGGCGGTGGGTTCGAGGTCGAGGGTGAGGCGGACGGAGCCGTCCTCGAAGCTGCGGGTCTGCTGGTAGCCGACGTCCTTGAACACTTTGATCATCTTGGTGTTGGCGGGCAGCACTTCGGCGACGAACCGGCGGATGCCGCGCTCGCGGGCGACCGCGCCGATGTGTTCGAGGAGCGCCGAGGCCACGCCACGGCCCTGGTGGGCGTCCTGGACGAGGAAGGCGACCTCGGCCTGGTCGGCGGGGCCGGTCGCGGGGCGGCCGTCGGGGCCGATGCGGTCGTAGCGGACGGTGGCGATGAACTCCCCGCCGACGGTGGCGGCGAGGCCGACGCGGTCGACGTAGTCGTGGTGCGTGAAGCGGTGGACGTCGCGGTCGGAGAGCCGGGGGTAGGGGGCGAAGAACCGGTAGTACTTCGACTGGTCCGAGACCTGCTCGTAGAAGCTGACCAGGCGGCCGGCGTCCTCGGGGGTGATGGGCCGGATCCGGGCGGTGCCGCCGTCGCGGAGGACGACGTCGGCCTCCCAGTGGGCCGGGTACGAAGGGTCCGACGCGAGGGTCATGGGGTGATCTTACGACCGGAACGCGCCGTCGCGGGAGCGCGCGGCGCGTTAGGCAGGCATGGACAAACCGGTGCAAGCTATGAAAGGCCGAACGGCCCGGGAATCCCGGGCGCAGGTCGGTCCGAGCATTCCGGACGCCGTGAGAGACTGGTCTAGACAACCGTAAGAACCTGAAGGGCATCACCATGGCAGAGCGCCGCGTCAACGTCGGCTGGGCCGAGGGCCTGCACGCTCGTCCCGCCTCGATCTTCGTCCGTGCGGCCACCGCTTCCGGCGTCCCGGTGACCATCGCCAAGGCGGGCGGGGACCCGGTCAACGCGGGTTCGATGCTCGCGGTGCTGGGCCTGGGTGCCCAGGGTGGCGAGGAGATCGTGCTCGCGTCGGAGGCCGAGGGCGCGGAGGCCGCTCTCGACCGTCTGGCGAAGCTGGTCGCCGAGGGTCTCGAAGAGCTCCCCGAGACCGTCTGACCCCTTCGGGTTCGGCGCCGGTACGCACGCGAAGCCGCGGCTCCCCTTCAGGGCCGCGGCTTCCGTCGTTTTCACGGGTGCTCCGTCGCGCCGCCCGTCCCGGGTGAATCTCCCGGCTGGCCGAATTCCGTAATGGCCCGGCCCCGCGAGCAGACCGAATTGGTCAGGGGTGAATTCCGGACAGGCGCTCCGCATTTCCCGCCGCCGCGCGAACGCGCGAATTCGAAACGCGGGGCGGTTCCCCCGGTCTTTGTATACGGCTCGTGTTAATGCCGGCCGCTCGCCGTGTTTACGGCACGTTGCGGTTCCCTCACCGCCACGGACGGCCACACCCGGATCCGGTGGGCCCCCAGCGCGCGTTCCGCGTGGGCCGCGGCCAGCGCCCGGGCCCGCTCGGCGTCCCGGCGCGCCAGCGCGTCCACGATCGCCGCGTGGTCCGCCCAGGACTCCACCGGCCGGGCCGGCGCCTGCACCGTGTACATCCAGGCGACCTTGTGCCGGAGCTGGGCGAGCAGGGCGATCAGCCCGGGGCTGCCCGAGGCCTGGGCCAGCGTCTCGTGGAACCAGCCGCCCAGGGCCCGCAGGTCCTCGACCTGCCCCTGCCGCGCCCGCCCCTGGCCCAGCCGGACCAGGCCGCGCAGTACCTTCAGGTGCCCGTCCGTACGCCGCCGGGCCGCCCGGGAGGCCGCCAGCGGCTCGAGCAGCGCCCGCAGCTCCAGCAGGTCGGCCGCCTCCTGCTCGGTCGGCTCGGCCACGCACGCCCCGGCGTGGCGCCGGGTGGTGACGAAGCCCTCGGACTCCAGCGTGCGCAGCGCCTCGCGCACCGGGACGCGGGAAACTCCGTATCGCCGGGCCAGCACTTCTTCGGTGAGTCTCGCGCCGGGCTGGAATACCCCGCCCACGATGTCGTCGCGGATTGCCGAGCACACCGCACGCGCTGGAATACGCAAGACAGACCTCCGCCTCATGACCGGTGCCATTGTCCCGACTCTATTGCAGAATGCCGCAATTTCCGAGCGGAGTCGGGAATCGGCCGGGAGCGGGAACGGGAGCAGGAACGGGAGCGGGAACGGGAAGACCCCGGCCGGTGGGAACCGGGCCGGGGTCTTCCCGTGAGCGCGGGGGTCGCCTCGGGTCAGACGGTGACGCCGTGCGAGCGGAGGTAGGCGATCGGGTCGATGTCCGAGCCGTACTCCGAGCCGCTGCGGGCCTCGAAGTGGAGGTGCGGGCCGCTGGAGTTGCCGGTGGAGCCGGAGAGCCCGATCTGCTGCCCGGCGCTGACCTGCTGGCCGGCGCGGACGCTCAGCGAGGACATGTGGGCGTACTGGGTGTACGTGCCGTCCGCGTGCTTGATGACCACGTTGTTGCCGTAGGCGCCGCCGTAGCCGGCCTCGACGACGGTGCCCATGCCGACGGCGCGGACCACGGTGCCGGAGGCGGCGTGGAAGTCGATGCCGGTGTGGCTGCCGGAGGACCACATGCTGCCGCCGGCCTTGTACGAGGTGGAGACGTACGAGTCGGCCAGCGGGGAGACGAAGGTGTTCATGCGCTTGCGCTCGGCCTCGCGGGCGGCGCGCTCGGCGGCCTCGCGCTCGGCCTTGGCGCGGGCCTCGGCCATGCGCTTGGCCTCGGCGGCCCGCTGCTTCGCCTCGGCCTCGGCGGCGGCCTTGGCCGCGGCCGCGTCGGCGGCGTGCTGCTGGGCCTGGGCCTGGTCCTCGATGTCGCCGGCGACGTCGTCCGCGACGACGACGGCGTTCAGGCCGGTGTCCTGGGCCGAGTTGTCGTTGTTGTCGGCGGCGAAGGCCGGAGCGGCGAAGGAACCGACGACGCCCGTGGTGGCCAGGGCGGCGATACCGGCGATGCCGGCGGTCTTCTTGCTCAGACGGCTGGAGCCACGGTGCTTACCGGCGGCACGACTGCCAAACGCCATGGAGAGGCTGATCCTTTCCTTCCCTCTCGCCTACCGGGTTAGCTGACGGGTTCGGAGCAGGAAGGTCTCCTACGGGCCCCCTCTTGCGAGGCGGTCCGATTCACCCCAGGGACTGTGTGGGTCCCCGGCTCCCCAGGCTCGCGCCTGACGGGGACTCGGCGATCGCTGTCCGGTGCCGCGGGTGCGGCTGTTGCAGCTGACGGACAGCGGGACCGACGCTAGGCGGATCATCAGTCAATCACCAAACAGAGAGGCCTTTTTGTTACCCACGCCACACCGCATACAGGAAACCTCTCCAGCAAAGCGGACATTGACGGCACAAAGCGGCCCCGGTGGACGAACCACCGGGGCCCTTCGTCAAAACGCGCTGCGCCGGGGTCAGTTGGCGACCACGGTCACCTCTCCGATGCCGAGCGCCCGGACCGGCTCCTCGATCTGTGAGGCGTCACCCACCAGGACCGTGACCAGCCGGTCCACGGGGAAGGCGCTGACCACCGCCGAAGTGGCCTCCACCGTGCCGGTTTCGGCCAGCCGCGCGTACAACCGGGCCTGGTAGTCGTCCGGGAGCCGCTGCTCGACCTGGTCGGCGAGGGTGCCCGCGACGGAGGCCGCCGTCTCGAACTTCAGCGGAGCCACGCCCACCAGGTTCTGCACCGCCACGTCCCGTTCGGCGTCGGTGAGTCCGCCCTCGGCGAGGGTACGGAGGACCTTCCAGAGGTCCTCCAGCGCCGGGCCGGTGTTCGGGGTGTCCACCGAGCCGCTGATGGCCAGCATGGCGGCGCCGGTGCCCTCCTCGGTGGAGCGCAGGACCTGCCCGAAGGCGCGCACCCCGTAGGTGTAGCCCTTCTCCTCGCGCAGCACCTTGTCCAGGCGCGAGGTGAGGGTGCCGCCGAGGCAGTAGGTGCCCAGCACCTGGGCGGCCCACACCCGGTCGTGCCGGTCCGGGCCGATCCGGCCGATCAGCAGCTGCGTCTGGACGGCGCCCGGCCGGTCCACGATGACCACGCGCCCGGTGTCGTCGGCGGTGACGGGCGGAACCGGGCGCGGTGCGGCCGCACCGCCGGTCCAGGTCCCCAGGGTGTCCGCGAGGACCGCGTCCAGGTCGGTCCCGGTGTAGTCGCCGACGACCACGGCGGTCGCCGTGGCGGGCCGTACGTGGGCCTCGTAGAAGGCGCGGACGGCGGCGGAGTCGATCCGGGCGACGGTCTCCTCGGTGCCCTGGCGGGGCCGGGACATCCGCAGGGCGGCCGGGAACAGCTCCTTGGACAGCTGCTTCGCGGCCCGGCGCTGCGGGTTGGCCAGCTCGTGCGGGATCTCGTCGAGCCGGTTGCGGACCAGCCGGTCCACCTCGCTGTCGGCGAAGGCGGGGGCCCGCAGGGCCTCGGCGAGCAGGCCGAGGGCCTTCGGCAGCCGGGACGCCGGGACCTCCAGGGAGACCCGGACGCCCGGGTGGTCGGCGTGCGCGTCGAGGGTGGCCCCACAACGCTCCAGCTCGGCGGCGAACTCCTCCGCCGAGTGCTTGTCGGTGCCCTCGGAGAGCGCCCGCGCCATGATCGTGGCCACGCCGTCCAGACCCTCGGGCTCGGCGTCCAGCGGGGCGTCGAGGACGATCTCGACCGCCACCACCTGCTGGCCGGGACGGTGGCACCGCAGCACGGTCAGGCCGTTGGCCAGCGTGCCGCGCTCCGGGGCCGGGAAGGCCCACGGCTTGGCCTGGCCGGCCTGGGGCTGCGGGTGGAAGGTCATCGTGACGGCTGCGGTCTCGCTCACTGCTCCGCCCCCTCGTTCTCGTTCTCGTCGTTCCCGGCGGCGTTCAGCGGCTCGTACACCAGCACCGCGCGGTTGTCGGGGCGCAGCCGGGCGGCGGCCACGGCCTGCACCTCCTCGGCGGTGACGTCGAGCACCCGCTCGACGGCGGTCAGCGCCAGCTGCGGGTCCCCGAACAGGACCGCGTACCGGCACAGTTCGTCGGCACGGCCGGCCACGGTGCCCAGCCGGTCCAGCCACTCGCGCTCCAGCTGTGCCTGGGCGCGCTCCATCTCCTCGGCCGTCGGGCCCTCGGCCGCGAACCGGGCCAGCTCCTCGTCCACCGCGGCCTCGATGTCCGGCACCTCGACCCCGGCCGAGGTCTTCACGTCCAGCCAGCCCAGGGAGGGGGCGCCGGCCAGCCGCAGCAGGCCGAAACCGGCCGCGACGGCCGTCTGGTCGCGGCGCACCAGGCGGTTGTGCAGCCGGGAGGACTCGCCGCCGCCGAGGACGGTCAGCGCCACGTCGGCGGCGTCGCACTCGCGGGTGCCGTCGTGCGGCAGGCGGTAGGCGGCCATCAGCGCGCGCGCCGGGACCTCCTCCACGATCTCCTCGCGCAGCTGCTCGCCGATGACGTCCGGCAGGGTGCCGTCGCGCGGCGGCTGCTTGCCGTCGTGGGCCGGGATCGAACCGAAGTACTTCTCGATCCAGGCGAGGGTCTGCTCGGGGTCGATGTCGCCGACGACCGACAGGACCGCGTTGTTGGGCGCGTAGTACGTGCGGAAGAACGCGCGGGCGTCCTCCAGCGAGGCCGCGTCCAGGTCGGCCATGGAGCCGATCGGGGTGTGGTGGTACGGGTGGCCGTCGGGGTAGGCCAGCGCGGTCAGCTTCTCGAAGGCGGTGCCGTACGGCACGTTGTCGTAGCGCTGGCGGCGCTCGTTCTTGACCACGTCGCGCTGGTTCTCCATGGACTCCTCGTCCAGGGCGGCCAGCAGGGAGCCCATCCGGTCGGCCTCCAGCCAGAGCGCGAGCTCCAGCTGGTGGGCCGGCATGGTCTCGAAGTAGTTGGTGCGCTCGAAGCTGGTGGTGCCGTTGAGGGAGCCGCCGGCGCCCTGGACCAGCTCGAAGTGCCCGTTGCCGGGGACGCTCGCCGAGCCCTGGAACATCAGGTGCTCGAAGAGGTGAGCCAGGCCGGTACGCCCCTTGACCTCGTGGCGCGAACCGACGTCGTACCAGAGGCAGACCGCGGCCACCGGGGTCAGGTGGTCCTCGGAGAGCACCACGCGCAGGCCGTTGGCCAGCCGGTGCTCGGTCGCTGTCAGGCCGCCGGAGGCGGTCTGCTCGGTGGCCGTGTGACCCATGGGCATGTGGTCCCTTCGATCGCGATGCTGGGATTTCCGTCAGACCTGTCACTGTATGCAAGCGCGTCGGGCCCCGTGGAAGTTCCCGGGTCACTCCTGGGTGTCCTGGGTCGGGGTCGGCGTTGTCAGAGCGCCGGGCCACAATGGTCCGCGTCAGCCCCAGCCCGAACCTTGGTAAGGAGCGCCGCAGCGATGGCCCGCCGCAGCACGAAGACCCCGCCGCCGGAGGAGTTCGAGGAGAAGATCCTCGACATCGACGTCGTCGACGAAATGCAGGGCTCCTTCCTTGAGTACGCGTACTCGGTGATCTACTCCCGGGCGCTGCCCGACGCCCGGGACGGCATGAAGCCGGTCCACCGTCGCATCGTCTACCAGATGAACGAGATGGGGCTGCGGCCCGACCGGGGCTATGTCAAGTGCGCCCGCGTCGTCGGCGAGGTCATGGGCAAGCTGCACCCGCACGGCGACAGCTCGATCTACGACGCCCTGGTGCGCATGGCGCAGCCGTTCTCGATGCGCCTGCCGCTGGTCGACGGCCACGGCAACTTCGGTTCGCTGGGCAACGACGACCCGCCCGCCGCGATGCGGTACACCGAGTGCCGGATGGCGGACGCGACCTCGCTGATGACGGAGTCGATCGACGAGGACACCGTCGACTTCGCCCCGAACTACGACGGCCAGGAGCGGGAGCCGGTCGCGCTCCCCGCCGCGTACCCGAACCTGCTGGTCAACGGCGCCTCCGGGATCGCGGTGGGCATGGCGACCAACATGCCGCCGCACAACCTGGGCGAGGTCATCGCCGCGGCCCGGCACCTGATCCGCCACCCGCAGGCCGACCTCGAGGCGCTGATGCGCTTCGTGCCGGGCCCGGACCTGCCGACCGGCGGCCGGATCGTGGGCCTGTCCGGGATCAAGGACGCCTACGCGACCGGTCGCGGCACCTTCAAGATCCGGGCCACCGTGGCGGTGGAGAACGTCACCGCCCGCCGCAAGGGCCTGGTGGTCACCGAACTGCCCTTCACGGTGGGTCCGGAGAAGGTCATCGCGAAGATCAAGGACCTGGTCGGCGCGAAGAAGCTGCAGGGCGTCGCGGACGTGAAGGACCTCACCGACCGGGCGCACGGCCTGCGCCTGGTCATCGAGGTCAAGAACGGCTTCCACCCGGAGGCCGTGCTGGAGCAGCTGTACAAGCTGACGCCGATGGAGGAGTCCTTCGGCATCAACAACGTGGCGCTGGTCGACGGCCAGCCGCTGACGCTGGGCCTGAAGGAGCTGCTGGAGGTCTACCTCGACCACCGCTTCGAGGTGGTCCGCCGGCGCAGCGAGTTCCGCCGGGGCAAGCGGCGCGACCGCCTGCACCTGGTCGAGGGCCTCCTGGTGGCGCTCGTCGACATCGACGAGGTCATCGCGCTGATCCGGGAGAGCGAGAACTCGGCGCAGGCCAAGGCGCGGCTCATGGAGCGCTTCTCCCTGAGCGAGGTCCAGACGCAGTACATCCTGGACACCCCGCTGCGCCGGCTCACCAAGTTCGACCGGCTGGAGCTGGAGTCCGAGCAGGACCGGCTGAACGCCGAGATCGACGAGCTGACGAAGATCCTGGAGTCCGACGGCGAGCTCCGCAAGCTGGTCTCCGCGGAGCTGGCCGCGGTGGCGAAGAAGTTCGGCACCGAGCGGCGCACGGTGCTGCTGGAGTCGGCGGGCGCGCCGGTGGCGGCGGTTCCGCTGGAGGTCGCGGACGACCCGTGCCGGGTCCTGCTGTCCTCGACCGGCCTGCTGGCCCGTACGGTGACGGGCGAGCCGCTGCCGGAGGGCGACGGCAAGCGCGCCCGGCACGACGTCCTGGTGTCCTCGGTGCTGGCCACGGCCCGCGCCGAGGTCGGCGCGGTGACCTCGGCCGGCCGGCTGCTGCGCCTGTCCGTCATCGACCTGCCGCAGCTCCCGGACACGGCGGCCGCCCCCAACCTGGCCGGCGGCGCCCCGATCACCGAGTTCCTCTCCTCCCTCCACCCGGACGAGAAGGTGGTCTGCCTGACCTCGCTGGACGAGGCCAACTCGCAGGGTCTGGCGCTGGGCACCGAACAGGGCGTGGTCAAGCGGGTGGTGCCCGACTACCCGGCCAACAAGGAGGAGTTGGAGGTCATCACCCTCAAGGAGGGCGACCGGATCGTCGGCGCGGTGGAGCTGCGCACCGGCGAGGAGGACCTGGTCTTCATCACGGACGACGCCCAGCTGCTGCGCTATCCGGCGGGGCAGGTCCGTCCGCAGGGCCGCCCGGCGGGCGGCATGGCGGGCATCAAGCTGTCCGAGGGCGCCAAGGTGATCCACTTCTCGGCGGTGGACCCGTCCCGGGAGGCCGTGGTCTTCACGGTGGCCGGGTCCCACGGCACCCTGGACGATTCGGTGGCCACCGCCAAGCTCACCCCGTTCGACCAGTTCCCGCGCAAGGGCCGCGCCACCGGCGGCGTCCGCTGCCAGCGCTTCCTCAAGGGCGAGGACGTGCTCACCCTGGCCTGGGCGGGCGGCACCCCGGCCCGCGCGGCGGCCGCCAACGGCACCCCGGTGGACCTCCCGGACCCGGACCCGCGCCGCGACGGCTCGGGCACGGCCCTGCCGAAGCCGGTGGCGGTGGTGGCGGGCCCGGTGCTCTGACCGGCGTGCCCCGCCGGCCCGACTAGGGTTTTCCCGTAGGCGCCGGTGGGGGGAGAACGACTGATGAGCAGCCGTCGGGCGAACGGGCTGATCGGGGCCTGGGCCGAGGCGCAGCGCCGTCAGCAGCGGGAGCGGCTGGCCCGTGAGCGCGAGGCGGAGCGCCGGCAGCGGGAGCACGAGCGGGAGCTGGCCCGCGGCCGGCGCGAGCAGCAGGCCGCGTACCGGCAGTACCGCGAGGGCGAGGCGCGGCGGCGGACCGAGGAGCTGGAGGCGCGGGTCGCCGCGCTGCGGGGGCTGCTGGCGGCGGGCTGCCGTACGCCGGCGTTCCGGCTGAGCACCGTGCCGGGCGCCGGTCCGTCCGGCCCGTTCCCCGCGGGTGGTCCCGGGCAGCCGGTTCCGCTGCCGCGCATCGAGGACTTCCGGCCCCGCCCCGGCGAGTCGGAGCGTGCGGCGCACGCCCGCTACACGCGCGCCTGGCAGGCCGCCCGCGCCGCCGAGGCCGAGCGGCAGCGCGAGCTGGTGGCACGGCCGGCGACCGCCCGGGCCGGCGGGCGCGGCAGGCAGGGCGGGCACGGCGGGCCGGGAGGCCGGCCTCAGGACACCGCCGGAGCGTTGCGCGCGGGCGACCCGGAGACCGTCGTCGAGTACTTCTCCGCCGCCCTGTACGCCTCGCCGGCCTGGCCCGGCGAACTGCCCCGCCGGGTGTCCGCGGCCTACGACCGCATGGCGCGGCAGCTGGTGCTGGAGTGGGAGCTGCCGGGCGTGGACGTGGTGCCCGCGGTCAAGGCCGTACGGTACGTCGCCACCGCCGACGAGGACCGGGAGACGGCCCGGCCGGTCACGCAGCGCCGCGCGCTCTACCGGGAGGTACTGGCGCAGTGCGTGCTGCTGGTGCTGCGGGAGGTGTACGCGGCCGACGAGTTCGGTGTGCTGGACTCGGTGGTCGTCAACGGTTTCACCGACGGCCACGACCCGGTGACGGGCCGTCGGACCGACATCGTGCTGGCCGCGGTCACGGCCGCCCGGGCGGCCTTCACGGGGCTGCGGCTGGAGCAGGTCAGTCCGGTGGACTGCCTGGTCGAGGGACTCGGCGGCCGGCTGTCGGCGCGGCCGGACCAGCAGGCCTCCGTGCGCCCCGAGCGGGCGCCGGCGGACGTGGGCGGCGAGGTGGTCACCCACGGGGACGGCCTGGTCATCGGGGAGGTCCCGGAACCCGGGGCGGACGAGCCCGACCTGTTCACGATGGACCCGCTCGCCTTCGAGGGCCTGGTCGCCGAACTGTTCCGGGCCATGGGCATGGACGCGGTGACCACGCGGCGGTCCGGCGACGGCGGCGTGGACGTGGAGGCGGTGGACCCGGCGCCGATCCGGGGCGGGCGCATCGTGGTGCAGGTCAAGCGGTACCGGAACACGGTGCCGCCGACGGCGGTGCGGGACCTCTACGGGACGGTGCAGGACGCCGGCGCCAACAAGGGCGTCCTGGTCACCACCTCGTCGTTCGGCCCCGGGTCGCGGTCCTTCGCGGAGGGCAAGCCGCTGGAGCTGGTGTCCGGGCCCGAACTGGTCGAACTGCTGCACCGGCACGGCCTGCGAGGCCGGCTGGGCGCGCCGGTGCCGCGGCAGCGGCCCGCGCGGCGCGAGCCGGAGCGGGAGCGGAATGGGGAGCGGGGGCCTGCCGGCGCGCACAACGTGCTGGGCATGAACTGGGCCGGCCGGGTCGTCCTCGACGTGTGCGCGCTGGTCTGCGAGGGCGGCCGGGTCCTGGACGAGGACCACTTCGTGTTCTTCAACAACCCGCGGACGCCCGACGGCTCGGTCCGTACCCGCCCGCGGCCGGCGCCCGACAAGGCCGCCCTGGAAGTGGACTTCGGCGCCTTGCCGGCCGCCGCCGACCGGCTGGTGCTGGTGGCCGCGGTGGACCCGGAGGCCGACCCGGGCGCGGACCTGGCGGGCTTCACCGACGCCGCGATCCGGCTGCTCGACGCGTCGGGCGGGGAGCTCGACCGGCTCGAGGTGTCCGACGGCCGGCCCGGCGAGACGGCCCTGGTGCTGGGCTCGTTCCGGCGGCGGGCGGGCGGCGACTGGAACTTCGTGATCGGCGGCAGGGGATACCGGGGCGGCCTGGCGGAGCTGCTCGGCGACTTCGGGGTCGAGGTGGCCTGAGCGGACGCGGGACCCGCCTCAGAGCACGGGCTCCGCCCCGGGCTCGGCGTGGTCCTCGGGCCCGGATTCCGCCTCGGGCCGCCAGACGTACCGGAGCACGCCCCACATGGCCTCGGGCGGGGTGTTCTGCGGGGCCGGCTCCCGGCAGGCGTCGAGCCCGGCGAGCAGGGCCGGGGTGTCCGTACCGGACCCGATCAGGACCAGCCGGGTCAGGCGCGGCTCGGACCGTTCCCAGCCGAGCGGGGTGAACCGCAGGAACCGTCCCACGGCGTGGATCTCGTACTTCTCCTGGTGGCCGGGCACCCCGAAGTGGACGTAGCCCTTGATCCGGTAGAGGCCGGGCGGACGGGCGTCGAGGAAGTCGATGAACCGGCGCGGGCTCAGTGCCTGGTCGGAGACGAACTCGGTGCTCTGGTAGGCCGCGTGCACGTGCCCGCAGGCCGCTTCACCTTCGGCTTCGGCTCCGGCCTCGGCCTCGGAGAGGAGGTCCTCGAAGGAGAGCTGGCCCCTGGTCTCGGTCCACGGCCTGCGGTCGAAGAGCAGCTCCGGGTCGATCCGGCCGTGGTCCGCCGCGACGACCGGCCGGCCCGGGCACAGCTCCGCCAGCAGCCCTTCGATGCGGGACCGCTCCGCGGTGTCGACGCGGTCGGTCTTGTTGAGGACCACCAGGTCGGCCGCGGCGAGGTGCCGGTCCGTCTCCGGGTGCCGGGTCCGGGTGGAGTCGAACTCGGCCGCGTCCACGACCTCCACCAGGCCGCCGTAGGTGATGCCGGGGTTCTCGTTGGCGACGAGCATGCGGATCATCTCCTGGGGCTCGGCCAGGCCGCTCGCCTCGATCACGATCACGTCGATCCGGTGCTGGGGCTGGGCGAGCTTGTCCAGGTAGGTGTCGAGCTCGCTGCCGTCGACGGCGCAGCACAGGCAGCCTCCGCCGAGGGAGACCATCGAGTCGCCGACCTGCCCGGCGACCTTCATCGCGTCGATCTCGATGGAGCCGAAGTCGTTGACCACCACCCCGATCCGGGTGCCCCTGCTGGTCCTCAGCAGGTGGTTGAGGAGAGTGGTCTTGCCGGAGCCGAGAAAGCCGGCCAGTACGACGACGGGGATGGGCTGCCTGTTCACCCGGTCGATCGTAGCCAGCCCGCTCGGCTGCCGCAGGGCCGCGACGTCGGCGCCGGTGGAGGCGTCGAAGCGTGGTCGATGGCGGAGATCAACCAGCGCTGCAGGGCGCGCCCGGCCGCGACCCGGTTCGCCGGCGGAGTGCGGTGAGCGGGACGGGGACGGCGGCACGGGTGGTAAGCGCATCGACCGCCCACCGGTCGGCGCCGATGCCGCAGACGGGGGGCGGAATCCAGCGGCGCCCTAGCACGGGGAGCGCCGCGCGCCGCCCGGCGAGCCGGCCGGACCGGGCGCAGGCCGGGGCCCGCCCGGGCAGCGCCTCCCCTACGACGGCCCGCACGTGCGGCAGCGGCGCGATCGCCGGTGAAGCCGACGCTCCCGGCCCTCCCTCCCCCCGGCGACGCCCCCGGTTCCCACCCGGCGACCGGCCCCGT
This sequence comes from Streptomyces sp. NPDC012888, assembly GCF_042900645.1. NCBI lineage: Bacteria > Bacillati > Actinomycetota > Actinomycetes > Kitasatosporales > Streptomycetaceae > Streptomyces > Streptomyces sp. NPDC012888. The sequence continues at coordinate 470,600 of NZ_JBIBBM010000002.1, forward strand.
ACCGTTTCCGGACATGAGCACCCGGCGCGCCCTGCGACTGCCCCGGCGGGCGGTCTCCCAGATCCTGCTGACCCAGCTGGCCATAGCGGCCGGGGTCGCCGTGCTGGCCACCGGGCTGTTCCTCGCACCGCTCAGCGCCCAGCTCGACGACCAGGCGATGCGACGCGCCCTCGCCATCGCCCAGAGCACCGCCGCCGACCCCTCCGTGGCCGCGGGCCTGCTCGCCACCCGTCCCGCCCCCGACAGCCCGGTGCAGGCCGCCGCCGAACGCATCCGGCGCGCCACCGGCGCCGAGTACGTGGTGGTGCTCGACCGGGACGGCATCCGGCGCTCCCACCCCAGCCCCGACCGGATCGGCCGGCACGTCTCCACCGACCCCACCGACGTCCTGGCCGGCCACGAGGTGATGGAGATCGACGAGGGAACCCTCGGCCGCTCCGCGCGCGGCAAGGTCCCCCTGCTCGCGGCGGACGGCGAACCCGTCGGTGCCGTCTCCGTCGGCATCGAGTACGACAGCGTCCGCGCCCGCCTCCTGGACGCCATCCCCAGCCTGCTCGCCTATGCCGGCGGGGCCCTGGCGGTCGGCGCACTGGCCGCCTACGCGATCTCCCGCCGGATCCAGCGGCAGACCCGCGACCTGGCCTTCTCCGACATCGCGGGCCTGCTCGCCGAACGCGAGGCCATGCTCCACTCCATTCGCGAGGGCGTGGTCGCCCTCGACCGTCACGACCGGATCCGGCTGGTCAACGACGAGGCGGCCCGCCTCCTCGGCCTCGACCCGACCTCGCTGGCCGGCCGCCCCCTGGACGAGGTGCTCGGGGCCGGCCGCACCACCGACGTCCTGGCCGGCCGGGTCACCGGGAACGACCTGCTCACCGTCCAGGGCCCCCGGGTACTGGTGGCCAACCGGATGCCCACCGCGGACGGCGGTGCGGTCGCCACCCTCCGCGACCGTACCGAGGTGGAGCGCCTCGGCCGGGAACTCGACTCCACCCGGGGCCTGATCGACGCCCTGCGCGCCCAGGACCACGAGCACGCCAACCGTCTCCACACTCTCCTCGGTCTGCTGGAACTCGGCCTGTACGAGGACGCGGTGGAGTTCGTCACCGAAGTGGCCGGTGTACATCGCACCACTGCCGAACAGGTCACCGAGAGGGTGCGCGATCCCCTCCTGGCGGCCCTGCTCGTCGGCAAGGCCACGGTGGCCGCCGAGCGGGGCGTCTCGCTGCGGCTGGCCCCCGACACGCTGCTGCCCGACCGCCTCGTCGACCCCGGAGGGCTGGTCACCATCCTCGGCAACCTGGTCGACAACGCCCTGGACGCCTCGGCCGGTTCCCCGGGAGCCCGCGTGGAGGTCGAGTTGCGTGCCGAGGGCCGCACCGCCGTTCTGCGGGTGCGGGACAGCGGTCCCGGTGTGCCCGCCGGCCGGCACGAGGAGATCTTCACCGAGGGCTGGTCCACCAAGCAGCCCCGGGCGCACCGCGAACGCGGCCTCGGTCTGGCGCTGGTCCGCCGCCTCGCCGAGCGGCAGGGAGGCAGCGCCCGGGCCGGTGAAGCAGCGGACGGAGGGGCGGAGTTCTCCGTCGTACTTCCCGAGGCCCTGCGATGACCGGGACGGCGGGCACGGCCCCCGCGGCCGTGACCCCGATCCACGTATTGGTCGTCGACGACGACGTGCGTGTTGCCAGGATCAACGCGGCGTACGTAGCGAAGGTTCCCGGATTCGAAGTGGTTTCCCAGGCCCATTCCGCCGCCGGGGCACTGGCCTTCGTCGAGTCCGGCCGCCCGGTGGACCTGCTGCTCCTGGACCACTACCTGCCCGACGGGAACGGCCTGGACCTGGTGCGGCGGCTCCGCCAGCTCGGCCGCCAGACCGACGTGATCATGGTCACGGCGGCCCGTGACCTGGCCACCGTCCAGTCGGCCATGCGGCTCGGCGCCCTCCAGTACCTGGTGAAACCGTTCACCTTCGCCGGACTGCGCGCCAAGCTGGAGGCGTACGGCGCCCTGCGCCGCACCTTGGACGTGGGTGGCGAGGCCGAACAGGCCGAGGTGGACCGGATCTTCGGGGCCCTGGCCGGCGCGGCGACCCAGGTGCACCTGCCCAAGGGCCACTCCCCCACCACCGCCGAACTGGTCCGGCAGGTACTGCGTTCCGCCGACGGTCCGCTCTCCACCCAGGAGATCGCCGACCGCGCCGGCATCAGCCGGCAGACCGCCCAGCGGTACCTGAAACTCCTCGACCGGGCGGGCCGCGTCCGTCTCACCCTGCGCTACGGCGAGACCGGCCGCCCGGAACACCGCTACGCCTGGATCCCCGCCGGCCCGGCGGTCTGACCGCCGCCCGGTCGGGAAGCGGACTCACACCGCCCCGGCGCCGGTCAGCGAGCGGACCTCGGTCTCGGCGTACGCGGCTTCGTCGGCGCGTTCGCCCGAGGTGGCGGTGCCCAGCCAGCCGGCCAGGAATCCGAGGGGGATCGACACGATGCCCGGGTTCTGCAGCGGGAACAGCGCGAAGTCGACCCCCGGGAAAAGGGCTTCGGGACTCCCCGAGACCACCGGGGAGAACACCACGAGCAGCACCGCCGGAACCAGTCCGCCGTACACCGACCACACCGCCCCCCGGGTGGTGAACCCGCGCCAGAACAGCGAGTACATCAGCACCGGAAGGTTGGCGGAGGCCGCGACGGCAAAGGCCAGGCCCACCAGGAAGGCGACGTTGAGGTCCTGTGCGAGCAGCCCGAGGGCGATGGCCACGGCGCCGATGCCCACCGCCGCCGCCCGGGCCACCGCCACCTCGCTGCGCTGTTTCGCGCCCCTGCGCCGGAAGGAGGCGTAGAGGTCGTGCGCGACGGAGGCGGAGGAGGCCAGGGTGATCCCCGCGACCACCGCCAGGATGGTCGCGAAGGCCACGGCCGCCACCACGGCGAACAGCACCGCTCCGCCGGTGGAGTCGGCCCCGCCCCCCAGGAAGGCGGCGAGCAGGGGAACGGCGGTGTTCCCGGAGGCGTTGGAGGCACGTACCGCCTCGGGCCCGACCAGGGCGGCCGCACCGAACCCGAGCACGATGGTCATCAGGTAGAAGCCGCCGATCAGCCCGATGGCCCACACCACCGAGCGGCGGGCGGCGCGGGCGGTGGGGACGGTGTAGAAGCGGGACAGGATGTGCGGCAGGCCCGCGGTACCCAGGACCAGGGCGAGGCCGAGGCTGATGAAGTCGAACCGCGAGGTCCAGTCCGCCCCGTACCGGAGGCCCGGGCCGAGGAAGTCCGCGCCGTGCCCGCTGCGCGCGGCGGCGCTGCGCAGCAGCTGGTCGAAGTCCCCGTGGAAGCGCAGCAGTACCAGCACGGTCAGCGTGATCGCGCCGCCCATCAGCAGCACGGCCTTGACGATCTGGATCCAGGTGGTGGCCCGCATCCCGCCGAAGGACACGTACACCACCATCAGCGCTCCCACCCCGATCACCGTCCAGGTGCGGGCGGTCGCGCTGCCGCTCCCCAGGAGCAGACCGACCAGGCTGCCCGCGCCCACCATCTGGGCGATCAGGTAGAGCACGGAGACGGTGACGGAGGCGGTTCCGGCGGCGATCCGCACGGGGCGCTCGCGCATCCGGGCGGCGACCACGTCGGCGAGGGTGAAGCGGCCGCAGTTGCGGACCAGTTCGGCCACGAGGAAGAGCACCACCAGCCAGGCCACCAGGAAGCCGACGGAGTAGAGCATCCCGTCGTAGCCGAAGAGGGCGATCAGCCCGGAGATGCCGAGGAAGGAGGCGGCGGACATGTAGTCACCCGCGATGGCGAAACCGTTCTCCATGGGGGAGAACAGCCTTCCCCCGGCGTAGAACTCCTCCGGCGAGCCGTGCCGGTTGCGGCTGACCCAGGTGGTGATGCCCAGGGTGACCGCGATGAAGGCGCTGAACAGGACCAGCGCGAGGGTCTGGTGCTCGGTGGTCACCGGCCGGCCTCCCGGCTGCGTTCCCGGTCGAAGACCGTCCAGCGCAGGTCGAGGGCGACCCGGTCCCGGCGCAGCCGGGCGTGCCGGGTGTAGGCCCAGGTCAGCAGGAACGTGCTCAGGAACTGTCCCAGCCCGGCCAGCAGGGCCACGTTGACCGCGCCCACCACGGGCCGGGCCATCAGCTCCGGTGCGGCGGTGGCCGCGACCACGTAGGCGACGTACCAGAGCAGGAAGGCCAGGGTGGCGGGGACCACGAAGCGGCGGTAGCGACCCCGGACCTCCTGGAAGGCGGCGCTGCGCTGCACCTCCCGGTAGATCTCGGCCGCGTCGGGGACCGGGCGCGTCGGATCTGGGCGTTCCGCTTCCTCGGCCGCGCCCTCGCCCCAGCCGGCGGCCAGCGCGTCGTACCAGGGGTCGTCGAACCGGATCGTTCCGGCTTCGCGACGATCGTGCTTGTCCACCGAACTCTCCTTGTCCGCGACCGCAGTGGCCGCGTGCCCCAAGGATGTGCGGAAGGACGGTTTCCGGACTGGTGTACCGGTGCGCTTCACCCCATCAGGTGATGGGGTGAAGCGGCCTCGCGGCAGCCGTCAGGCGTCGATGCGCGAGCGGTCCAGGGTGGCCGCCGAGCTGGTGATGAACTCCTTGCGCGGAGCCACCTCATTGCCCATGAGCAGGTCGAACACCTGCTCAGCGGCCTCCAGGTCACCGATGTTGATCCGGCGCAGGGTGCGGTGACGCGGGTCCATGGTGGTCTCCGCGAGCTGGTCGGCGTCCATCTCGCCGAGGCCCTTGTAGCGCTGGATCGAGTCCTTGTAGCGGATTCCCTTGCGCTGGTACTCCAGCAGGGTCTGGCGCAGCTCGTTGTCCGAGTACGTGTAGACGTACTTGTCCTGGCCCTTCTTGGGCTGGACCAGCTCGATCCGGTGCAGCGGCGGCACGGCGGCGAAGACCCGGCCCGCCTCGACCATCGGCCGCATGTACCGCTGGAAGAGGGTGAGCAGCAGCGTGCGGATGTGGGAGCCGTCGACGTCGGCGTCGGTCATCATGATGACCTTGCCGTAGCGGGCCTGGTCGATGTCGAAGGTACGGCCCGAGCCCGCCCCTATGACCTGGATGATCGCACCGCACTCGGTGTTCTTCAGCATGTCCGAGACGGAGGACTTCTGGACGTTGAGGATCTTGCCCCGGATGGGCAGCAGGGCCTGGAACTCCGAGTTGCGGGCGAGCTTGGCGGTGCCCAGGGCGGAGTCGCCCTCGACGATGAAGAGCTCGCTGCGGTCCACGTCGTCGCTGCGGCAGTCGGCCAGTTTGGCCGGCAGCGAGGAGGACTCCAGCGCGGTCTTCCGGCGCTGCGCCTCCTTGTGCTGGCGGGCGGCGATGCGCGTCCGGGCGGCCGCGACGATCTTCTCCATCACGGCACGGGCCTGCTGCTTGTCGTCCCGCTTGGTGGAGGTCAGGAAGGCCTTCAGCTCCTTGGCCACCACCTGTCCGACGATGCGGGTGGCGGCCGAGGTGCCGAGCACCTCCTTGGTCTGGCCCTCGAACTGCGGCTCGGCCAGGCGGACGGTCACGACGGCGGTCATGCCCTCCATGGCGTCGTCCTTGACGACGTCGTCCTCGGCGACGCGCAGCAGCTTGGCGGAGCGGAGGACCTCGTTCACCGTCCTGGTGACCGAGCGCTCGAATCCGGACACGTGGGTGCCGCCCTTGGGGGTGGCGATGATGTTCACGAAGGACTTGACCGCGGTCTCGTACCCGGTGCCCCAGCGCAGGGCGATGTCCACGCCGAGCTCGCGCGTGACCTCGGTGGGGGTCATGTGGCCGCGGTCGTCCAGGACCGGGACGGTCTCCTTGAAGGTGCCCTGGCCGGTCAGCCGGAGCACGTCGCAGACGGCCTTGTCCTGGGCCAGGTAGTCGCAGAACTCGCTGATTCCGCCGTCGAAGCGGAACGTCTCCTCGGTCTTGCCGGCGCCGTCGATGCCGCGCTCGTCGCGGACCACGATCGTCAGGCCGGGGACGAGGAAGGCCGTCTGCCGGGCGCGCTGGTAGAGGGTCTCCAGGGAGAGCTTGGCGTCCTTGAGGAAGATCTGCCGGTCGGCCCAGTAGCGGACCCTGGTGCCGGTCCGGCCCTTGGGGATCCGCTTGACCTTGCGGAGGCCGTTGCCGGGGTCGAAGGGGCTTTCCGCCCCCTGCTCGGTGAAGATCCCGGGGACGCCGCGGCGGAAGCTGATGGCGTGGGTGGAGCTGTTGCGGTCGACCTCGACGTCCAGGCGGGCGGAGAGGGCGTTGACCACGGAAGCGCCGACTCCGTGCAGACCGCCGGAGGCGGCGTACGAGCCGCCGCCGAACTTGCCGCCGGCGTGCAGCTTGGTCATGACGACCTCGACGCCGGACAGGCCGGTCTTCGGCTCCACGTCGACCGGGATGCCGCGGCCGTTGTCCCGGACCTCGACCGAGCCGTCGTCGTGGAGGACGACCTCGATGTGGTCGCAGAAGCCGCCCAGGGCCTCGTCGACGGAATTGTCGATGATCTCCCAGAGGCAGTGCATCAGGCCACGGCTGTCGGTGGACCCGATATACATGCCGGGGCGCTTGCGGACGGCTTCCAGGCCTTCGAGGACGAGGAGGTGCCGCGCGGTGTAGTTGGAGCCGTCCCGGTCTGCTCCGGTCAGCAGCGCGCTGGAAGGCACGGACGTGTCGGCGGTCACGCAGTTCGCTCCTCGCTGAATTTCTTTTCCGGTCCGGTCGGACCGGGGGGTGGGTCGGTTGCCCGTCAGAGGGTACCGAGGCCTGGTAGAGCCGATGCAACGCCACCCTCGCGGTTCATCAGCCTAGTACAGAACCGCACGGGTGTTCGATCCCCCGATGGGGTGAAGCAAACATCACGTTCCCTTCCGCGCATGAACCATTTAGGGTTCGGGCACGTCCTCATGAACAACCGGCACACCAGCCGGGAGGATTGCAACCTGTAACGAGCACGACAAACACCGCGAAACCGTAAAGCAACGCAATACGGCTCCTTCGCCGCCAACCGGCAGCAGCCGGCCAGCTTCGGAAGGAAGTTTCGAGGAAAAGCCGCGAGCGGGAACGTTTTCGGCCTGGTTGGATGTTGACCCTGGTACGACAGCTCGTCGAGCTAGAGAAGAGGCGACGTGACTACTGTTCTGACCCCCGCGACCCCGCTGACGGCCGCTGACCGATGCGACCGTTGCGGCGCCCAGGCGTATCTGCGCGTCGTCCTGATGAGCGGCGGTGAACTGCTCTTCTGCGCCCACCACGGTCGCAAGTTCGAGCCGGAACTCAAGAAGATCGCCGCGGAAATACAGGATGAGACCGACAGGCTGACGGCCACCCCGGCCAGCGCCGAATCCGAGGACCGCTGACCCTCGCATCTTGACGAGCCACGACCGGCCAGGCCGGTCGACGGGCGGCACCCCTGCAACCCAGGAGTGCCGCCCGTCCTCGTTCATCGCCCGGAGGTGACGAAAACCGCCAGCGGGGCGATCCGCGTGTAGACGCCGGGGCTGTCCGCCCGGCCACAGCCACGGCCCCAGGACACGACCCCGATGAGCTTGCCCCGGGCCACCAGCGGCCCCCCGCTGTCGCCCTGACAGGCGTCCTTGCCGCCCTCGTGGTGGCCGGCGCACACCATGGACCCCGCGACGAAGCGCCCGTCGGCGTCGCCCGGGTACGCCGCCTTGCAGGTCTCGTCCGGCAGGATGGTCACTCCGGCGGCACGCAGGCCGTACGCGTAGTCACCGAATCCGCTGGTGTCCCCCCAGCCGTACACGGTCGCCTCGGTACCGGGCTCGTAGGCCGCGTCCCCTTCCCCGGCCAGGGGCAGGACGTTCCGGGCCGGCACCGCCTCCCGCAGTTCCAGCACGGCGAGGTCGCCCGCATTGGTCGCCGGATCGTACGCCGGGTTCACACGGGCCGCGCGTACGGCTATCTCACGGCCCTCGGCGGCCCTCAGCTCGGTCCGGCCGGTGATCACCCGGAGGTCGGGCACGGACTCCACCGGGCCGCCGAGCACCTGGCGGCCCAGACAGTGCGCCGCCGTGACCACAGTGGTCGGTCCGACGATCACACCGCCGCAGAACTGACCCGCGCGCGTACGCCCGAACCGGTCACGGCTGGACAGGGCCACCACCCACGGACTCTCGGTGACCTTCACCGGCTTCCCCCCGATCACCACTCCGTCCGCGGCCGCCCACGGGGCTTGGGCCAGAGGTATGGCGGCGGCTCCTGCCGCCAGGGTGAGTGCGCCCGCCAGCACGCGGGCGAAGGGACGACGCATCAGGCCTCCTGACTCCGGGTGTGTGACTAACCCCAGAGTGGGATGCCGGGTGGCCGCGCGCACCCGCGCGGCCACCGTCCGCTGTCAGTCCAGGTAGTCGCGCAGCACCTGGGAACGCGACGGGTGGCGCAGCTTCGACATGGTCTTGGACTCGATCTGACGGATCCGCTCGCGGGTGACCCCGTAGACCTTGCCGATCTCGTCCAGGGTCTTAGGCTGGCCGTCGGTGAGCCCGAAGCGCATGGAGACCACACCGGCCTCCCGCTCGCTGAGGGTGTCGAGCACCGAGTGCAGCTGTTCCTGGAGGAGGGTGAAGGAAACCGCGTCGGCCGGCACGACCGCCTCGGAGTCCTCGATGAGGTCACCGAACTCGCTGTCGCCGTCCTCTCCCAGCGGGGTGTGGAGGGAGATCGGCTCGCGGCCGTACTTCTGGACCTCGATGACCTTCTCGGGGGTCATGTCGAGTTCCTTGGCCAGCTCCTCCGGGGTGGGCTCGCGGCCGAGGTCCTGGAGCATCTGGCGCTGGACGCGCGCCAGCTTGTTGATCACTTCCACCATGTGCACCGGGATGCGGATGGTGCGGGCCTGGTCGGCCATGGCGCGGGTGATCGCCTGCCGGATCCACCAGGTCGCGTAGGTGGAGAACTTGTAGCCCTTGGTGTAGTCGAACTTCTCCACGGCGCGGATCAGACCCAGGTTGCCCTCCTGGATGAGGTCCAGGAAGAGCATGCCGCGGCCGGTGTAGCGCTTGGCGAGGGAGACCACGAGGCGGAGGTTGGCCTCCAGCAGGTGGTTCTTGGCCCGGCGGCCGTCCTCGGCGATGATCTCCAGCTCGCGCTTGAGCTTGGGCGCGAGCTTGTCGGAGTTGGCCAGCTTGTCCTCGGCGAACAGGCCCGCCTCGATGCGCTTGGCGAGCTCGACCTCCTGCTCGGCGTTGAGGAGCGGGACCTTGCCGATCTGCTTGAGGTAGTCCTTGACCGGGTCGGCTGTCGCGCCGGCGACGGCGACCTGCTGGGCGGGGGCGTCGTCCTCGTCATCGTCCGACAGGACGAATCCCTTGGCCTCGCCGCTCTCCTCCTCCTCGGCCTTGCCGGGACCCTCTTCCAGGGGTTCTTCCTCGGCCGGCTCGTCGGGGGTCTTCGCGGCGGTCTTCTTCGCCGCCGTCTTCTTGGCGGCGGTCTTCTTCGCGGTCGCTGTCTTCTTGGCCGCCGTCTTCTTCGCCGCGGTCTTCTTGACGGCCGCGGGCTCCGTTCCTGGTTCGTCCTCGACGGCGTCGGCGGTGTCGGGCTCCGCGGGGCGGTCCTCGGGGGCTGCTGCCGCCTTGCCCGCCGTCGTCCTGGTCGTGGCTGTCTTCGTGGCCGCGCGCTTGGCCGGCGCCTTCGCCGCGGTGGTCTTCCGGGTGCGCTTGGGTGACTCCGAGGCACTGACCATCAGCGTCACACCCTCTTCCTCAAGGATCTGGTTGAGGCTGCGCAGAACATTCTTCCACTGGGTTTGCGGAATCTGGTCAGCCTCGAAGGCCCGACGCACGTCATCGCCGGCGATCTGCCCCTCGGCCTTGCCCCGCTCGATGAGCGCCATCACAGACTCGGACTCGGCGATCTCCGGCGGGAGCGTACGGGATGTGCTGGCCGACACGAACAACCTCTCGGAACGATGGAAACGGCTTCCGACCCCGGCCTGGTGCTCGACCGGAGCCGACGACCACCGACGGGGGATGGGCCGGCGGCGCGGCAGGGCCTGGGAGCTGCACAGCACCCGGAACGGCTGCTGTCTTCCTTCCGTCGGCCATCACCTCTTAGGTCATCGCACGACCTCGCAGAGTGTTACGCGCAAATATTCGTGGCCCGAATCACACGCCCCGCGGAGGGGAGGGTTCCGGCGGTCCTGTCGCCGGGCCCGCGGGGCCCGGCGACGGGGTGGTCCGCCCTATCCCCGCGCACATGAGCGCGCCTCCCGTCAGTGCTCGCGCGGTGCGGGGACGACGCGCTCGACCTCCGGATGCACCGTCAGCAGCTGGCGCATCGCGTTCTCGGCTCCGACCGCGTCCCCCGAGGCGAGGGCCTCGACGATCCGGGCGTGGTGGGAGACGCAGGTCTCGCTCGGACGGTCACACGCTGTGACCGCGCTGCCCGAGACCTGGAGGGCGGAGGACACGATGCCCGAGAGGTGCTCGAGCATGCGGTTGCCGGCGACCTGGATGAGCAGCGCGTGGAACTCGTTGTCGGCGCGGGCGAAGGTGATCGCGTCGCCCTGGGCGAGGGCGTGGCCCATGATCTCGACCATGTCGGAGAGGCGCTGCTGGATGTCCTGGCGTCCGTGGCCGGCGGCGAGCCGGGCGGCCAGCGGTTCGATGGTCCAGCGGAGTTCGTTGAGCTCGCGGCGCTGGTCCTCGCGCTGGGGGCCGAAGGCCCGCCACTCGATGATGTCGGGGTCGAGCAGGTTCCAGTCGCTGACCGGGCGGACCCGGGTGCCGACGTTGGGGCGGGCGCTGACGAGGCCCTTGGCCTCCAGGACCCGCAGCGATTCGCGGACCACCGTGCGGGAGACCTCGAAACGCTGGCCGATCTCCTCGGGGACCAGCGGGCGGTCCGCGCCCAGGTCGCCGGAGACGATCATCTGTCCGAGCTGCTGGACGAGTTGGCCGTGCAGGCCGCGGCCGCGGCTGCCCGCGGCACGGCGGCCGACGCGGCCCAGCTCGACGTCGGCCCCGTCCCAGTGGGGGGCGCCGACGCGGTCGGTCCCTGGGGCCTCCGCGTAGGGGTAGCGGTCGAGTTCGCCCGGGCCGGCGAGGCCGGAGTCGGCATGGCGGGCGGCGGTCATCATGGCGTGCGCAAGGGTACTCACGAATCCTTTGTCGGCCGTGCTCGGAAGACCCTTGAGGTCTTTGGTGAAAAGCACACGAAAGGGTGATCAGCGCCCCCTGCGCAATTGACGACTTATCGTAAGGAACCGATCACCAGCGGACTCTCCCGCGCAGTCCGGTGCATGCGTAGGCGCAGAGCAGCGCCGTCAGCGAGAGCAGCAGGGCCGTGCCGACGGGTTGGGCCATCACCCGCAGCGCCCCGAGCACCAGCCGGTCCGCCTCGGGGGGCCAGTGCGCCCAGCTCAGCCCCCGCAGCCGGGCGGCGAGCCCGGTCACGGGATAGGCCGAGGGCCCGTCCAGCGCCTTGCGGACCAGCGGTACGACGAGCACGGGTACCGCCAGCACGGCGGCCAGCCCGGCCGACGCCGAGCGGAACACCCCCGAGGCGAGCACCCCGGCCCAGGCACAGCCGACGAGCAGCCCGGCCCAGCTCGCGGCCGGGACGATCCACTCCGCCGGGGCCCGCAGCGGACCGTGGTCGAAGACCAGTTTGAGGACGGCCGCGTCGGCGGTGACCGCCAGTCCGCCGAGGAGCAGGGCGAGGGCGGAGCACACCCCGAGCTTCGCCACCAGCAGCCCTAGCCGGCGGGGCACGGTGCCGCGGTCCGCGGCGAGCGCGGGATAGCGGTACTCCTCGCCGAAGGCGAGGGCTCCGAGCAGCCCGGCCCCCAGGGCGGCCGGTGGCAGCGGCAGCAGCTGCGGCCAGGCGGCGAGCAGCCGGTTCTGCGAGGTCCCGCCGGCCCGGGCGAGCAGCACGGCGACCAGCACCGACACCGCCACCACCACGGCCGCGGTCAGGGCCGGGGTGGCGGTGCCGAAGACGCGCCGCAGCTCGTATCGCAGCGGCCTGAGGGGACCGCCCACCCGGCGGACGGGGGAGGGCGCCCGGCCCGAGTCCGCCCGCCCGGGTCGGACGGCCGGCCCCTGCCGGGCCGCGCCCTCCTCGCCGGCCCGGGCCCGTGGCGGGGGCACGGGGGCGCCGGCGTCCCCGGTCTCGTCGGCGAGCTGGTGGACGAGCACACCGTTCCGGAAGGCCGTCTCTCCGATCTCCGCGCAGCTGCTGCCGTACACGGAGAGCCGGCTGCCGCTCTCCTCGACGATCTCCACCGGCCGCTGCGCGGCCCGCGCCTCACGGCCGAGCACGTCGGCGAGCCGGGCCGCGTGCGGGCTGCGCACGGCCACTCTGGGGCGCAGCCTGGTCCGGGCGAATTCGGCCCCGTCCTGGTCGGCGACCATCCGCCCGGCCGCGATGGTGACGACCCGGTCGGCGGTGCGGGCGGCCTCCTTGGAGTCGTCCGTGGTGAAGAGCACCGCTCCGCCGAGTGCGGCGTGGTTGCGCAACAAACCGTGCATCCACGCCTGTTCCCGGGGGGAGAGCCCGGCCGCCGGCTCGTCGAGGAGCAGGGTGCACGGGTCGGCGAGCAGGGCCGCCGCGAGCCCGACCCGGCGGTCCATGCCCAGCGAGAGGGAGCCGAGGCGCTGGTCGCGCAGGCCTGCGATGCCGACGATGTCCAGCATGGTGTCCGCCCGGGAGGCGGGCACCCCGGCGGCTGCGCAGAGCATCCGGAGCTGGTTGCGGACGGTGCGTGCGGGATGTCCGGGGACGTCTCCGAGCAGTACTCCCACTTCGCGTCCCGGATGGGGGATCCGGTGCAGTGGGCGGCCGCGGAAGTAGGTGACCCCGCGTCCGGGCTCGAGTTCGAGCATGAGGCGGATGGTCGTGGTCTTGCCCGAGCCGGGTTCGCCCAGGAGGGCTGTCACCCGACCTGCATGGGCTTCGAAGGTCAGGTCGTCCACACGGGGCGGAAGGTCCCGGCGGGGTGCACTGGTGAGTCCGATGGCCTGGAGCATCGCTTCTCTCGCGGGGGGTGAGACCGCTCTGCGGCAGGGTGAGTACCGCAAGCAAGATAACGCGATATGTCCGATTTACTACGCAACCGGTCCGGTTCGGTGTCGGATCGTCAGACTTCCGGTCGGAGCATCGGCGGGTTCAGCAGGGTCGCGCCGCCCGCCCTGAACAGCTGGGCCGGCCGCCCGCCCTGACGGGTGGTGGTACCGCCGGCCGGAACCAGGAAGCCGGGGGTGCCGGTGACCTTCCGGTGGAAGTTGCGCGGGTCGAGCGCCACGCCCCAGACCGCCTCGTAGACCCTGCGGAGCTCGCCGACGGTGAACTCGGGCGGGCAGAACGCGGTGGCGAGCGAGGAGTACTCGATCTTGGAGCGGGCCCGTTCGACACCGTCGGCGAGGATCTTCGCGTGGTCGAAGGCGAGCGGAAGCACGTCGGGAGCGGGCGCGAGGAGCTCGTCGACCGGGGCCCAGCGGGCGCTGTTGGCGTCACCACCGGCCCGCGGTGCCGGCAGGTCGGGGGCGAGGACGAGGTGCGCGACGCTGACGACCCGCATCCGCGGGTCCCGCTGCGGGTCCCCGTACGTGGCCAGTTGTTCCAAGTGCGCCCCGTTGCCGGCATCGGGGTGGGCCGGGTCGTGGGCGCACAGACCGGTCTCCTCGGAGAGTTCCCGGGCTGCCGCCGCCGCCAGGTCCTCGTCGCCCCGCACGAAACCGCCGGGCAGCGCCCACCGGCCCTGGAACGGCTGCTCCCCTCGTTTGACCACCAGCGCACAGAGCGCGGGGCCGCGTACGGTGAGCACGACCAGGTCGACGGTGACGGCGAAGGGCGGATAGGCCGACGGGTCGTAGGGCGACATGCCGCGATCATAGTCGTCTGCTTGACGATAAACAGCGCTTTGGTGATCCGGAGGCCGATGACCCTCCACCTACGTGGCCAGTTGCAGCGCATCGGCGGCCTCCTCCACCATGCCCAGCCCGAGCCGGCTCACGCGCACCGCGAACGGCTCGCCTCCCACGCGGAGCCCGGAGAGGCGCAGCGCCCCGAGCGGGGCGCTGCCGAAGGGGGCCAGGGCGACCGTGCCCGCCGGGGCGTCCGGCCTGATTCCGGCCAGCGCGGTCAAGGCCTGGATCCCGGCCGCTGCCGCCACCGCGGCGGGCCGGCAGGCGGCCGGGTGCGGGAGCGGGGCGCTGCCCGCGGTGCGCTGCTCGGCCGCGTACATCTCGGGCAGCCGGTACGCGAAGTGCTGGGCGGCGTCGAGCAGTCCGCGGAGCAGGCCGGCGGCCTCCTTCTCGAACCCGGCCGCGGCCAGGCCCGAGATCGCCACGGCGGTCTCCTGGGGCCTGATCGCCCCGGCGCGGTGGCCGAAGGGGTTGTGGCCCGGCTCGCGCAGGGCCATGCTGCGCAGCCCCCATCCGGAGTCCATCGCCGGCGCCCCGAGCAGTCTGGCGAGCTGCTCGGTACGGACGGTGTCGAGCAGTCCGGGGGCGAGCCGGCCGCCACCGAGCAGCCCGGTGTCGAGCAGGTGCACCGCGCTGGAGGTGAGCCGGGGCAGCGGCCGTCCGTCGGGATGCAGGGCCGCGGCGGGGCGGCCGCCGGACGGCCCGTCGGCGTCGGTCCAGAAGCGTTCCCGGAACCGGTCGCGCAGCTCCGCGGCCCAGTCCCGCCACTCATCGGCGCCGGGGCGGCCGCATTCCGAGAGCAGGTCGGCGCCGAGCAGTGCCGCCCGGTGGGCGTGGGCCTGGGTTTCGCACCGCCGGGGGCCGGGATCGGGGTCGGCCAGGAACCCGTCCTTCCCCACAGCGGAGCGGAGCCAGCCGAGACACCGCTCGGCCGCCGGCAGGAGCTCCGCGACCTCCCGTTCGCCGAGTCCCCAGCGGCGGGCCTCGGCGAGGACCACGGGAAACGCCAGGGTCGCCTCGGTGCCGGTGCAGCCCGGCGGCAGCTGTGGTCCGGCCCCGCGCAACGGGCCGGGGATCCGGCCCGCCTCCGGGCCGCGCCCGCCCTCCTGGCTCCGGGCGAGGATGCGCAAGGTGGCCGCGGCCAGCCCCGTGCCGAGCGGCAGGGCCATCCTTGCGGCCCACAGGGAGTCGGCCGGGGCGAGGCCCAGGCGCCAGGGCGCACCGGCCGCCGCGAAGGCGTCCGAGGGCGTGGCGGGGTCCCGCAGCAGCAGGGCGCCGAGGTCCTGGACGCTGGTGCGGAACCAGCTGTCGGTGCGGGGGTCGTCCCCCTCCGCCCGGGCCTCGCCCAGAGGATTGGCCACCTGCCCGACGGGGGCCCGCGACGTGCGTTCCTGCACCGTGCGCAGTTCGATGGTGCGGGACTCCCCCGGCGGCAGCTCCAGCTGCCAGCGCAGCAGTCCCGCCGAGGCGAGCGCGTCGTCCGGGGCCGGCTCGGCGGTGGTCACCGCCTGGGCGGTGCCGTCGGTCCAGCGGAGCCCCGCGGTGTGCACCCCGGCGGGCAGTTCGGGGCCGGGCGTGCCCGCGGCGACGGCGGCCAGGTCCGCCAGGTCGGTGCCCAGCGCCACCTCGACGGGCAGGTGGTGCGTCCGGGCGGTGAAGTTGCGCAGGGTGATCCGCTCGGTGCCATCGGCGTGCCGCACACGTTCCACGCCGACGTCCGGGTCGGGGCCGGCCTCGGCGCCGGTGCGCACCGTGGCGGTGAATCCGGCCCGGTCGGAGCCGAGGCTTCGGCCCTGGACGGCCACGGGGTCGCGCCCCGCCACGCGGAGCAGGCACCGGGACAGCAGCCGGCGTCCCGAGCGGTAGATCCCGTCCAGGCCGTGGCCGGTCAGCTGGCCGTGTTCCGGGGAGATGACCAGGCAGGGGGCGGCGACACAGATGAGGGCGGCGTGCGCCGGCGGCAGTTCGGGCCGGCGGGGGGGAGGTGCGGGTTGGGCCATGTGTCGGGCTGCCTTGTCTGTGCCTGCGTCCTCGGGGGAGCTCCGGTGGGCTACGCGGGTGCGGTGCGCGGGCCGGGCTGCGCGGTCCGCCGCCCCACAGCTGAACGCGAACGCCCCCGCCCGGGTCACGCGACGCGGTTCCGGCCGCCGGCCGCGGGTGCCATGACGTGCGCCGCGCGGGTCGGTCCGTCCCGCCCCGGGGCGGACCCCGTGGGCGGGACGGAGGGGGCCGGCGGCCCGCCTCACTTCTCGCTCCCCGCGGTGTGCCGCCCGGCCGGCCGGGGCGTGCGCTTTCGGCGGCCGGGCGGCCGGGTCAGCGCGCCGCGCTTGCGGCGCGGTTCGCGCCGGCGGCGTTCGGCGCGCAGGCACTCCCGCAGGCCTTCGGGGTCGATGCCCTCGTTGCAGGCGCGGTGCAGCAGCTGGGCGAAGCGGTACTCGGGATCCACGTCGAGGGCCAGGGTCAGGGCGATCCTGGCGGTGGGTTCGTCTCCGGTGGACCAGGACACCCAGCCGGCCAGGGTGAGCGGGGCCGCGGAGTGTTCCCGGTAGGCGCCGACGCAGCGGCGGGCCAGGGCCCGCCACAGCCGCAGGGCCGGGGGTGCCTCCTCGCCCTCCATCCATTCCGCGGCGATGTCCCTGACCTCCCGGTCCTGCAGGCCGAGGATGACCGCCGCCGCCTCGTCGTGCCCGAGCAGGGCGTCGTCCCACTCGTCGGCCGGGGTTCCGCCCGCGGCGGGCGGGGCTCCGGCCATCCGGCGCAGGAGCGTGCCGGCCAGGGCCAGGGTCTCCGCGCCGACCTCCTGCCGGGAGGTGCCCTCGAGGATCCTGGGGACCAGCGCTGCGGCGGCCCGGTCGAGGGCGGCCAGCTGTTCCTCGGCTGCCGGTCCGCGCAGTGGTTCCAGACGCCGCTGGAGGCCCCTGAGGGTGCCCCTGACGTGGAGGCCCGCGTAGGTGGCGGCGGCTGCCATCACCGAGGTGCCGGGAGCGGCCAGGGGGTTGCCCTCCGGCGGGCAGCAGCGGCTGTCCGGGCAGACGTAGCTCCAGTACCGCCCGTCGGAGATGCACAGGGCTTCCATGACCGGCACGTCGAGGGCGCCGCAGGCCAGCCTGATCCGCTGGGCCAGCGGCCGCAGCCGGGTCATCACCCGCTGTGCGCTCTCCCCCGGCTCGGGGTCCTGGCAGAGGAACAGGACAATGCCGTCGGGCTTGGCGCCGCGCCGCTCGCTGCCGCGGACGAGGCACTCGGCCACGTCCCTGGCCGTGTCCTCCCACTCGTCGGGGGCCGTGGGGATGCCCAGCCTGAGCCGGCCGCCGAACCGGCCCGCCTCGCCGTGGACGGCGATCATCACGAGGGAGTCGGTCGGGTGGAACCCGACCATGTAGGGCAGCGCGTCGGCCAGTTCGGCCGGGCTGCGCAGGGTGATCTGCTCGCCCGAGTCGGGTGCGGGGGAGCTGATGGGTTCGTTCTTCTTCGTCATGGCTCGAAGGTCGTGCCTGCCCCCGACCACTCGCAACGCCTGTGGATAACCCGGGCGTCCCCGCATTCCCCGGCGCATTAGTTAGACATTCAACATCCACAGAGGCCGTCGGCCGTTCGCGCGTTGTCGGCGGCATCGGGTTGCATGGGGGCATGAACGCAGACCTGAGGTCGTCGGCCGATTCCGTCCTCGCCCGTCTCGTGGGCGATGCGACGGGCGCCGCCCGCCTGCGCGAGGACCAGTGGCTCGCCATCGAGGCGCTCGTCGCCCACAAGCGGCGGGCCCTGGTGGTGCAGCGGACCGGCTGGGGCAAGTCGGCCGTGTACTTCGTGGCCACCTCCCTGCTCCGGGCCGCCGGATCCGGACCGACCGTGATCGTGTCGCCCCTGCTGGCCCTCATGCGCAACCAGGTCGAAGCCGCCGCCAGGGCCGGGATCCACGCCCGGACCATCAACTCGGCCAACCCCGAGGAGTGGGAGACCATCCAGGCGGAGGTGGCGGCCGGCGAGGTCGACGTGCTGCTGGTGAGCCCCGAACGGCTGAACAACCCCGACTTCCGCGACCAGGTGCTGCCGAAGCTGGCAGCCGCCACGGGCCTGCTCGTGGTGGACGAGGCACACTGCATCTCCGACTGGGGCCACGACTTCCGCCCGGACTACCGGCGGCTGCGCACCATGCTCGCGGACCTTCCGCCCGGCGTGCCGGTGCTGGCGACCACCGCCACCGCCAACGCCCGGGTGACGGCGGACGTCGCCGAGCAGCTGGGCACGGGGGCGGGCAGTGACGCCCTGGTGCTGCGCGGCTCGCTGGACCGGGAGAGCCTCAGCCTGTCCGTGCTGACGCTGCCGGACGCCGCCCACCGGCTGGCCTGGCTCGCCGACCACCTGGGTGAGCTCCCCGGTTCGGGGATCATCTACACACTGACGGTGGCCGCCGCCGAGGAGGTCACCGCCTACCTGCGCCACCGCGGGCACACGGTGGCCTCTTACACCGGGAAGACGGAGAACGCGGACCGGCTGCAGGCCGAGGAGGACCTGCAGGCCAACCGAGTCAAGGCGCTGGTGGCGACCTCCGCGCTGGGCATGGGCTTCGACAAGCCGGACCTGGGCTTCGTGGTGCACCTGGGGTCGCCGTCCTCACCGATCGCCTACTACCAGCAGGTGGGACGGGCGGGTCGTGGTGTGAAGCACGCCGAGGTGCTGCTGCTGCCCGGCAGGGAGGACGAGGCGATCTGGCAGTACTTCGCGTCGGTGGCCTTCCCGCCCGAGGAGCAGGTCCGCCGGACCCTGGACGTGCTCGCGCAGGCGGGCCGCCCGCTGTCGCTGCCGGCCCTGGAGCCGCTGGTCGACCTCAGGCGGACCCGCCTGGAGACGATGCTCAAGGTCCTCGACGTCGACGGCGCGGTCCACCGGGTGAAGGGCGGCTGGACGGCGACCGGCGAGCCGTGGGTGTACGACACCGAGCGGTACGCCTGGGTGGGCCGCCAGCGGGCCGCGGAACAGCAGGCGATGCGGGACTACGCGGCGACCACGGAATGCCGGATGGAGTTCCTGCGGCGCAGGCTGGACGACGAGTCCGCCGCTCCCTGCGGGCGTTGCGACAACTGCGCGGGCGCCCGGTTCACGGCGGACGTCTCCACGACGGCGCTGGACACGGCCCGCGGGGAGCTTTCCCGGCCGGGCGTGGAACTGGAACCGCGCCGCATGTGGCCCACGGGTCTGGCCGCGGTGGGCGTCGACCTCAAGGGCCGGATCCCGGCCGGCGAGCAGGCGTCCACCGGGCGCGCGTTGGGGCGGCTGTCGGACATCGGCTGGGGCAACCGGCTCCGCCCGATGCTGGCGGACCAGGCACCGGACCAGCCGATCCCGGACGACGTGGCGCAGGCGGTGGTGTCCGTGCTGGCCGACTGGGCCAGGGGACCGGGCGGTTGGGCCTCCGGAGCGCCCGACGCGCCGGCCCGGCCGGCGGGCGTGGTGGCACTGCCCTCGCGAAGCAGGCCTCAGTTGATCGGCACCCTGGCCGCGCGGATCGCGGAGGTCGGCCGTCTGCCACTGCTCGGCACGCTCGCCTACACGGACCAGGCCCCGGATTTCGGACTTCCGTCGTCCAACAGCGCACAGCGGGTCCGGGCACTCCATCAGGCCTTGACCGTCCCACCGGAATTGGCGGCGAAGCTGACGGAGGCGCAGGGTCCGGTGTTGCTCGTCGACGACCGTTCGGAGAGCGGCTGGACCCTCGCCGTGGCGGCCCGTCAGCTTCGCCGAGCGGGCGCGCGGGAGGTGTTTCCGCTGGTACTCGCGGTCCAGCCCTAGCCGAATGCGTCAACCAGGGCGCGGCAGGGCAAGGATATGAACGGCATACCGTCCAATTCCGGTCGGCTGCGTCAATTGCTCGTTGCCGCGCGCTGATGGGCCACGCGAGAATTGGAGGGCTCCCGCTCGGCTCGTCGGCACTCTCCACGGCCGCGCCGCGGCGCGCCTTCACCCAGCCGTGCCCGCTCGCGGGCGTGTACCCGAAGGGAGGACCGTGGCCTTCGGATTCGCCCCGACCGCGCACCCGTCTCTGGCAGCCGCCGGAGGTTCGGCCAGCCGGCACGGCCGACTGCTGGAGCCGGCCGACTGGACCGCCGCCGACGTCCCCTTGCTCCGCAATCCACGCGAGATGGTCAGCGGGCTGCACTCCCGGCACGCCCCGGTGCCCGGAGTGGCGGTGATAGCCGTGCTCGGGCCCGAGGACCGACTCGTGGCCAGCGCGTCCTTCACCCAGAGAACGGCCTCGGCGGACGGCTGGGAGTACCGGAACGCCCTGCTGGCCCGGTTGCGCCGGGTGCTGCCGCACGACCTGCGCCGCCGCACACCGGTCCGGACCGCCATCCTGCTCTACTGCCGTGAGGGGGACGGGCGGTGGACCGATGAGGACGGCGCCTGGATGTGGGGCCTGCGTGACGCCTGCACCCTGCACGGCCTGCGCTGCGGCGCGTACATCACGCTCACCCGGGACGGCTGGCAGGTGATCGGAGAGGGCCGCGGCGGCCGCAGCCCCGCTTCGGACTCCCGTCCGCTCCCGCTCGGCGACACCGCCAAGGACCCGGTTCCGCTGCCCCTGCGCACGGGGGGCGGAGCGACCGAGATGCTGCGCCGTACCGCCGCCCGCTGAGGGGCGTCCGCCGGGAGGCGGGCGGGCTTCAGCGGGGCCGGCCGTAGGCCCGCCCCGCCCCTCGCCCTCGCACCCTCGCGCGGGTACGGGGCGTCAGACGCCCGCGCCCAGCACGGAGTTGATCTGCTGCGGTTCGCCGCACACCACCAGCAGCGCACCGGCGCGCTGGACCGCGACCGGCAGGGACTCGGTGGTGGCTTCCGGCGCACCGCCGTTGATCGCGAAGACCACGACCGGACGCGCCTGGGCCCGTCCCGCCTGCGTCGCGTCGGCGTAGAAGACGTCGTCCCGGGCGTCGTGCTGCGCCCAGTACGCGGCCTCACCGAAGGACAGCTCGTGCGCGGCCCACGGGTGCGGGTCGCCGGTGGTCAGGACCAGGATGTCGCCCGGCGCGCGGCCGGTGTCGAGCAGGAGGTCCACCGCCTCCTCGGCGGCATCCAGGGCGCCCTCGGCCGAGGCCGGGATCAGCTGGATCTGCGGCACCGCCGCGGAGACCGAGGGGGCTGCGGGAACGGGTCCGGTGGTGTCGCGCTGCACGGGCGGCGCGGGCCGGGCGGGACCGGGGCGCCCGGGCCGGGGTACGGCTGCGGGACGCGGACCAGGTACGGGACGGGGGGTCTGCGCGGTGCGGCTCGCGGCCGGCGTGACGCGGGGACCCTGGGCACTCTCGTGAATCTGAGGCTCCTCGGGGATGAGAGGCATGGGTTGATGTCTATCAAACACCGGTACGAAACGTACCGGCGGGTGGCACGTGGGCGCGATCAGAAATCGAAGCCGAGCTGGCCTCCGTTTTCCAGATCCAGCGATTCCTCGCTGCGCCGGGTCTTCTTGAGGTGCCGCCACTGGGGCAGCGCATCCATGTACGACCAGGAGAGCCGGTGGTACGCGGTGGGCCCCAGTTGTTCAAGTGCCGCCCGGTGCACGGGCGACGGGTATCCGGCGTTCGCCGCGAAGGCGAACGGGGTGATGTCGCCGTCGGGTTCGCCGAGTTCGGCCATCATCCGGTCGCGCCGGACCTTTGCGAGGACCGAGGCCGCGGCGACCGCGATGCAGGACTGGTCGCCCTTGATCACCGTGCGGACCCGCCACGGCCCGCCGAGGTAGTCGTGCTTGCCGTCGAGGATCACCGCGTCCGGACGGACCGGGAGGGCGTCCAGGGCGCGCCCGGCGGCCAGCCGGAGGGCGGCGGTCATGCCGAGTTCGTCGATCTCCTCGGGGGAGGCGTGGCCCAGCGCGTGGGCGGTGACCCAGCCCTCCAGCACTGCGGCCAGCTCGTCCCGCCGCTTGGCGGTGAGGAGCTTGGAGTCGGTGAGCCCCTCGGGCGGGCGGCGGAGTCCGGTGATCGCCGCGCACACGGTCACGGGGCCGGCCCAGGCCCCTCGTCCGACTTCGTCGACCCCGGCGACGACCTTGGCGCCGGTGGTTGCGCGGAGGGAGCGTTCGACGGTGTGGGTGGGTGCTTCGTACGGCATGGCGCCAGCAAGGTTACGCCGCTGGGGACCCCCCGCGACACCCCGCCCCGGCTCCGTCTCACCCACGGGGCTTCGCGGACCCTCCCCGCTCGCCGTCGGCTCACCGGCCGATGTTCCCGACTTCGCGACCGCACACCGCCCACCGGGGGTGCCGGAGGGCAGTGGAGACGGCCACATCCGCCGTTCGCACAGCCTTCTCCCGCCGCCACTTCCCGTGATTATGCTGGTCGGGGGCCTCCGATCGCGGGGGTCGCGAGACCCTCCACCCGCGGAAGAGAAGGTTCCGATTCGCCGGACGGCACCCCTGTTGTCGCATTCGTGAAGGAGTGGCCGGAGTGCCCGCCCGGGACCCAGCGTGTCACCTCACACGAGTGTCACTTCTCCCGGGGCTCGGGCAGCCAGGCCGGCAGCGCCTCCGTCTGCGCCAGCCAGGTGGCCGGAGCCCCGCCGTCGGTCCGCGCGCCCAGCACCCCGCCGACGATCGCGCAGGTGGTGTCGACGTCCCCGCCCACCCCGGCGGTGGTCCAGAACGCGCCCTCGAAGTCCCGCAGCGAGCGTGCCGCGGACCACAGAGCGAAGGGCACCGTGTCGTGCGCGCTGGTGCGGCGCCCGCAGCCGAGCACGGCCGCCACCGTCGTCGCGTCGCCGTAGTCCAGCATGTCCCGGGCCCTCCGCAGGCCGGCACCCACCGCGCTCCGCGGGACCAGGGCGACGACCCCGTCCAGTAGCGCCTCCGGGGTCGGCGGGCCGGCCGGATCCGCGGCCAGCGCGGCGGCGGCCGCCACGGCCATCGCTCCGCACACCGCCTCCCGGTGCTGGTGCGTGGTGTAGGCGGAGATCTCCGCCTGGTGCGTCGCCTGCTCGGGGTCGTCGGCGTACCACGCGCCGAGCGGGGCGATCCGCATCGCGGCCCCGTTCCCCCAGGAGCCCTGCCCGTTGAACAGCTCGGCGGCCAGGGTGCGCCAGTCCTCGCCCTCCCGGATCAGGCGCAGCATCCGGTTGACCGCGGGCCCGTAGCCGCGGTCGAAGTCGTGGTGTTCGGCGAAGGAGGCGGCGAGGGCGTCCTGGTCGATCCGTCCGTGCGCGGCGAGCACGGCGACCACGGAGCAGGCCATCTCCGTGTCGTCGGTCCACTGCCAGGGGCCGGGCGGGAGCTCCTGCCGCTTGAGCATGGGGTAGTTGGCGGGGACGAAGAACTGGGAGCCGAGGGCGTCACCCACCGCCAGTCCGCGCAGGCTGGCCAAGGCGCGTTCGTAGCGCCGGTCGGGAGAGGAGTGAGGGGTCATCGCGGCCCACTTTAGCCGTCGAGGTCATAAGGCTCGGGTGTGGTCCACCGCTCAAACGGGCGGTCCAGCCGGTAGCGTCCGTCCTTCCCCAGCTCCAGTACCCGGAACTCGCCGTTCCCGGGGTTGGAGAGGGACTCGAACTCTGCGACCGACCAGTGGAACCAGCGCATGCAGAACAGCCGCATGGTCAGGCCGTGGGTGACCAGCAGCACGTTGGGCGGGTGGTCGGGGGCCTCGAAGCTGCGGTGCAGGCTCTCCAGGAAGGAGCCGACCCGGTCGTAGACGTCGGCGCCGGACTCGCCCTGTGCGAAGCGGTAGAAGAAGTGCCCGTAGGCGTCGCGGTAGGCCTTCTGCATGCGCACGTCGTCGCGTTCCTGCCAGTTCCCCCAGTCCTGCTCGCGCAGCCGCGGCTCCTCCCGCATCCGTACCCGGGTGGGGTCGAGCCGGAGGTCGCGGAAGGTCTGCAGGGTGCGGCGGTACGGGGACACGTAGGCACTGATCCGCTCGTCGCCGAAGAGCTCGCGCAGCCGCTCCCCCGCTTCCACCGCCTGCCGGTGGCCGGCCGGGGTCATCCGCAGGGCGTGATCGGGCTCCCGCTCGTACACCGTGTCGTCGAGGTTGCCCTCGGACTCGCCGTGCCGGACAAGGACGATGCGTCGTGGTCGGACCATGCTCCGACACTAGTTCGGGCGCGGTCGGCGGACGACCGCAGCACGCCGGGATGATCATCACATCCCTCGCCCCGTCACACCTCACACCGTCCAGGAAGGCTCCAGGTCGACGACGTCGCCGGTGAGCGCCTCGACGTCGGCCTCGGTCTGGGCGCGCAGCGAGAGCCGCTCGACCCGCTCCTCCCGGTACTTGCCGTGCTCGGCGGCCGACCGCCACATCGACAGGACGAGGAACTCCCGTCCCGGCGCCTCGCCGAACAGCCCGCGCAGCATGCCCGGGGAGCCGGCCATGGCCGGGTTCCACACCTTCTCCTGCATGAGCGCGAAGTGGTCGACCCGTCCCTCGCGCACCCTGGTGTGCGCGACCCGCACCACGTCGGCGTCGGTGAAGCGCGGCTCGAACCCGGTCTTCACGTCGAAGCGGTGATCGAACAGGGTGGCCCGGACGTCGGTGTACGTGCCGTTCTGGGCGGCCGCCAGACGGTCGTGCGAACGGGCCATGAAGGAGTCGTAGAACGCGCGGCTCTCCCAGAACGCGAAGACGTGCGCGACCCCCTGCCTTCCCCGGCTCCAGCCACCGCCCTGCCCCCTGAACCCCGGTTCGCCGGGAAGCCCCGCCCATTTCCGCTGCCCGCGTTCGAACCCGCGTCGATCCGTCACCGTGCAGCGAATCCACTTGACCAGCACCGCGCCATGGTACGGCGCCCGGACCCGCGCCGGTCAGCCCTTGGCGCGGTCCGGCCGGAGCACGGGGGGCGGCCCGGGTGCACGAGCCGTGACGCGGCCGGGGGGATCCGGCGTGGCTGCCCGCCGGCCCCCGCGCACGACGAAGGGGACCGACCTCGGTCGGTCCCCTTCGTGAGCCGCTGCCCGGTTACCTCAGCTGCCTCAGCCACCGGTGCGGACTACGCCGGGCGCCGTCGCGCCCGCCGCCGTTCCGCCCGGGTCAGCTGCAGCCGCTGGTCGAGCCGCAGCCCTCGCAGATGTAGCAGGAGCCGGCGCGCTGCATCTTCGTGCCGCAGGAGAAGCAGAGCGGGGCGTCCGCGGAGACACCGAGCTGCATCTCCACCAGTTCCGCGTTGGTGTGGGCCACCTGCTTCGGAGCCGGGGCGACCGGAGTGACCGGAGCGGCCGGGGCCGGCACCGCCGCCAGCGGGGCCGACTGGGCCAGGGACTCGGTGTCGATCTCCTCGTCGAGCGGCTCGTAGGAGCCGGTCTCCAGGTGGCGCTGGCGCTCCTCGGCGGTGTGGATGCCGAGTGCCGAGCGGGTCTCGAACGGGAGGAAGTCCAGGGCCAGCCGGCGGAAGATGTAGTCGACGATCGACTGCGCCATCCGCACGTCCGGGTCGTCCGTCATGCCGGCCGGCTCGAAGCGCATGTTGGTGAACTTCGAGACGTAGGTCTCCAGCGGCACGCCGTACTGCAGGCCGACCGAGACGGCGATCGAGAAGGCGTCCATCATGCCCGCGAGGGTCGAACCCTGCTTGGACATCTTCAGGAACACCTCGCCCAGGCCGTCGTCCGGGTAGGAGTTGGCGGTCATGTAGCCCTCGGCGCCACCGACCGTGAAGGAGGTGGTGATGCCCGGACGGCCCTTCGGCAGGCGCTTGCGGACCGGGCGGTACTCGATGACCTTCTCCACCGCCGCGCGGATGGTCTCCTCCGTCTTGGCGGTGACCTCGGCCTTCTCGGCCTCCTTCTTCTTCGCGGAGAGCGGCTGGCCGACCTTGCAGTTGTCGCGGTAGATCGCGAGGGCCTTGACGCCGAGCTTCCAGGCCTCGAAGTAGATCTCCTCGACCTCCTCGACGGTCGCCGACTCCGGCATGTTGACCGTCTTGGAGATGGCGCCGGAGATCCACGGCTGGATCGCGGCCATCATGCGGACGTGGCCCATCGGAGAGATGGAGCGCTCGCCCATCGCGCAGTCGAAGACCTCGTAGTGCTCGGTCTTCAGGCCGGGCGCGTCGATCACGTTGCCGTGCTCGGCGATGTGGGCGACGATCGCCTCGATCTGCTCCTCCTGGTAACCCAGGCGGCGCAGGGCCTGCGGGACGGTGCCGTTGACGATCTGCATCGAGCCGCCGCCGACGAGCTTCTTGAACTTGACCAGGGCCAGGTCCGGCTCGACACCGGTGGTGTCGCAGGACATCGCCAGACCGATGGTGCCGGTCGGGGCGAGGACGGAGGCCTGGGAGTTGCGGAAGCCGTTCTTCTCGCCGAGGCGCAGGACGTCCTGCCAGGCCTCGGTGGCCGCGGCCCAGACCGGGGTGTCCAGGTCGTCCATGCGCGGGGCGACGGCGTTGGCGTCGGCGTGCTGCTTCATGACGCGCTTGTGCGGCTCGGCGTTGCGGGCGTAGCCGTCGTACGGGCCGACGACGGCGGCCAGCTCGGCGGAGCGCTTGTACGCGGTACCGGTCATCAGCGAGGTGATGGACGCGGCGAGGGCGCGGCCGCCGTCGGAGTCGTACGCGTGGCCGGTGGCCATCAGCAGGGCGCCGAGGTTGGCGTAGCCGATGCCCAGCTGGCGGAAGGCGCGGGTGTTCTCGCCGATCTTCTGGGTCGGGAAGTCCGCGAAGCAGATGGAGATGTCCATCGCGGTGATCACGAGCTCGACGACCTTGGCGAAGCGCTCGACGTCGAAGGACTGGTTGCCCTTGCCGTCGTCGTCGAGGAACTTCATCAGGTTCAGCGAGGCGAGGTTGCAGGACGTGTTGTCCAGGTGCATGTACTCGCTGCACGGGTTCGACGCGGTGATCCGGCCGGACTCGGGGCAGGTGTGCCAGTTGTTGATCACACCGTCGTACTGGATGCCCGGGTCGGCGCAGGCCCACGCGGCCTCGGCGAGCTTGCGGAACAGCGCCTTGGCGTCGACCTCCTCGATGACCTCACCGGTCATGCGGGCGCGCAGGCCGAACTTGGTGCCGTTCTCGACGGCCGTCATGAACTCGTCGTTCACACGGACCGAGTTGTTGGCGTTCTGGTACTGGACGGACGTGATGTCGTCGCCGCCCAGGTCCATGTCGAAGCCCGCGTCGCGCAGGGCGCGGATCTTCTCCTCCTCCTTCACCTTGGTGGCGATGAAGTCCTCGACGTCCGGGTGGTCCACGTCGAGCACGACCATCTTGGCCGCACGGCGGGTGGCGCCGCCCGACTTGATCGTTCCTGCGGACGCGTCGGCGCCGCGCATGAAGGAGACCGGACCGGAGGCGTTGCCGCCGGAGGAGAGGAGCTCCTTGGAGGAGCGGATGCGGGAGAGGTTCAGGCCGGCGCCGGAGCCGCCCTTGAAGATCATGCCCTCTTCCTTGTACCAGTCGAGGATCGACTCCATGGAGTCGTCGACGGACAGGATGAAGCAGGCGGAGACCTGCTGCGGCTGCGGCGTGCCGACGTTGAACCAGACCGGGGAGTTGAAGCTGAAGATCTGGTGCAGCAGGGCGTAGGTCAGCTCGTGCTCGAAGATCTCGGCGTCGGCCGGGGAGGCGAAGTAGCCGTGGTCCTCGCCCGCCTTCGTGTAGGTCTTCACGATGCGGTCGATGAGCTGCTTGAGACCGGTTTCGCGCTGCGGGGTGCCGACCGCACCGCGGAAGTACTTGCTGGTGACGATGTTGACCGCGTTCACCGACCAGAAGTCGGGGAACTCCACGCCGCGCTGCTCGAAGTTGACCGAGCCGTCGCGCCAGTTGGTCATGACGACGTCACGGCGCTCCCACGTCACCTCGTCGTACGGGTGCACGCCGGGGGTGGTGTGGACGCGCTCGATGCGCAGGCCCTTGCCCGCCGCCTTGGTTCCCTTGGCGCGGGAACCACGTGCCGGGCCGCTCGCCGTCTCTGTCATGCCGCCTCCCATATGCGGGCAAAAACGCCCTAATGTGCCAGCAATATTTCGTGGCACGGTCTGACTTGATCTTCTGTAGCTCTGTGCGCGGACTGACCGGCCGCTTTGGGCCGCCCGGTCAGTCGGCGGCGGAGGCGGGCGCGGGAACCGGTCCGGTCCCGGCGGGGCCACACTCTCCGTGGGGAGGCCGCTGCCGCAGTTCGGCGATGGCGGCCTCGAAGTCTTCCAGCGTGTCGAATGCTCTGTAGACGGACGCGAAGCGCAGGTACGCGACGAGGTCGAGCTCCTGCAGGGGACCGAGGATGGCCAGGCCCACGTCGTGGGTGGTCAGCTCGGCGCTACCGGTGGCACGCACCGCCTCCTCGACCCGCTGGCCGAGCTTGGCGAGGGCGTCCTCCGTGACGGGCCGTCCCTGGCACGCCTTGCGCACGCCGGAGATGACCTTGGTACGGCTGAAGGGTTCCGTGACACCGCTGCGCTTGATCACCATCAGTGACGCGGTCTCCACCGTCGTGAAACGGCGGGAACAGTCCGGACACTGTCGGCGACGGCGGATCGACGTGCCGTCATCCGTGGTGCGGCTGTCGACGACGCGGCTGTCGGGGTGCCTGCAGAAGGGGCAATGCACGCTTACTCCACCCTCCCTCATGGCACGACTAGATGGCCCAGGGCATCCCGACCGGACAGCGCGGGGCTGTCGTGGGGGCTCCTGAAGCAGCCACCAGCATATGCGATCCCGTGAGCCTCAGAAGCCACGGGGAGCACAACTGCTGGGTGACTTCGCCCATCCAACCACTAGATCTTGTGTTTCGCAGGACACGGGTCCCTACCGCGTGTCGCGGGGTCCGGTGACCGGATTCCGGACGTCCGGCTGCCAGACTGGGCAGCGACCCCGGAAGGCTCCCGTCCGACCGGGAAGGGTACCGTAGGCGTGCGACGCCGGCCCGAACCCGCGTTCGGCGCCGCGGCCGACGGGCATCCGAATACGCGGCCTATACACCTCCTACTCCCATCACGCAGAGCAATCTGCGTTTTTTCACTCGAACGTGTGTTTGGCGCAACCTTTCGAAAGCAACTACCGTTGTCCAGCCAGGGGAGAACAATCCGTTCGAGAGGGGCCGCCGACGTGACCACCACCGCAGACAGTGCAACCATCACTGCCCAGAACCGCTCCCAGAGCCGAGTCGAGCCGGTGCATGCCATGAATGACGCAAGCCTGAATCCCGACGGTGACGCGGTTCGCCCCGCTCGGTCGCTGCCAGGCCGGCCCCCAGGCATCCGCGCCGACAGCTCCGGCCTCACGGACCGGCAGCGGAGGGTCATCGAGGTCATCCGGGACTCCGTGCAGCGCCGCGGCTACCCCCCGTCGATGCGCGAGATCGGCCAGGCCGTCGGACTCTCCAGCACCTCCTCGGTCGCCCACCAGCTGATGGCCCTCGAACGGAAGGGCTTCCTGCGGCGCGACCCGCACCGCCCGCGCGCCTACGAGGTGCGCGGCTCGGACCAGCCCAGCTCGCAGCCCACGGACACCACCGGCAAGCCCGCCGCCTCGTACGTGCCGCTGGTCGGCCGGATCGCCGCCGGCGGCCCCATCCTCGCGGAGGAGTCCGTCGAGGACGTCTTCCCGCTCCCCCGCCAGCTCGTCGGTGACGGCGAGCTCTTCGTCCTGAAGGTCGTCGGCGACTCCATGATCGAAGCCGCGATCTGCGACGGGGACTGGGTCACCGTCCGCCGTCAGCCGGTCGCGGAGAACGGCGACATCGTCGCGGCCATGCTGGACGGCGAAGCCACCGTCAAGCGCTTCAAGCGCGAGGACGGCCACGTCTGGCTGCTGCCGCACAACGCCGCGTACCAGCCCATCCCCGGCGACGAGGCCACCATCCTCGGCAAGGTGGTCGCCGTACTGCGGCGGATCTGATCCGCTGCCCCAGACGAACCCCGGGACCCACTGCGCCGGTCCCGGGGTTCTCTCGTGCCCGCCGGAACCGGCGCCCGCGCTACTTCCCGTCCGCCTTGGCGGCGGCGTCGATCGCGGCCAGGGAGCGGCGGACCTGGTTGCGGTCCGTGGTGTACCAGAAGTCCGGCAGCGAAGCCTTCAGGAAGCTGCCGTAGCGTGCCGTGGCCAGCCGCGGGTCCAGCACCGCCACCACACCACGGTCCCCGGAGGCGCGGACCAGCCGGCCGGCGCCCTGCGCCATCAGCAGGGCGGCATGGGTGGCGGCGACGGCCATGAAGCCGTTGCCCCCGTGCTCCTCCACCGACTTCTGCCGGGCGCTCATCAGCGGGTCGTCAGGACGGGGGAACGGGATCCGGTCCATGACCACCAGCTGGCAGCTCGGCCCCGGCACGTCCACGCCCTGCCACAGCGACAGCGTCCCGAACAGGCAGGTTCTCGGATCCGCCGCGAAGTTCTTGATCAGCTCGCCGAGGGTCTCCTCGCCCTGGAGCAGGATCGGGTTGTCCAGCCGGCCGCGCAGCTCCTCGGCGGCCGCCTTGGCCCCGCGCATGGACGAGAACAGCCCGAGCGTACGGCCGCCGGCCGCCTCGATCAGCTCGGCCAGCTCGTCCATCATGTCGCCCCGGGTGCCCTCCCGGCCCGGCGTGGCCAGGTGGCGGGCCACGTAGAGGATGCCCTGCTTCGGGTAGTCGAAGGGCGAGCCGACGTCCAGGCCCTTCCATGCGGGTGCGTCCTCGCCCTCGACCCCTTCCGGTGACAGCCCCAGCGAGCCCGCGACCCCGTTGAAGTCGCCGCCGAGCTTCAGGGTGGCCGAGGTCAGCACCACGGACCTGTCCTCGAAGAGCTTCTCGCGTAGGAGCCCGGAGACCGAGAGCGGAGCGACCCGCAGGGTGGCGCCGAAGCGGTCGTGCCGCTCGAACCAGACCACGTCGAACTCCGAGCCGAGGGTGATCCGCTCGGCCACCGCGTGGATGTTCTCCACCGCGGCGAGGGCCTGCTTGCGGACCGCGTCCTCGTCGTGGACCGACTTGTCGCGGGTGGAACCGAGCGCGGAGATCACGTTGCGTGCGGCGTCGCGGAGCGCGAGCAGGGCGTAGCCCAGGTCCTCGGGGACCACCTCCAGGCGGCCTGGCAGCGCCAGCTCCATGATCCGTTCGAAGCCCTCGGCGGCAGTCTGCAGGCTATCCGCGATCTTCTCGTCGACGAGCTTGGCCGAGCGCTTCACGGCCCGGTTGACCTGGCCCGGTGTGAGCTCCCCGGTGGCCACGCCGGTCACCCGGGAGACCAGCTCGTGGGCCTCGTCCACGATCAGCACCTCGTGCTGCGGCAGGACGGGGGCGCCCTCGATGGCGTCGATGGCCAGCAGCGCGTGGTTGGTGACCACCACGTCGGCCAGCTTGGCCCGCTCGCGGGCGGCCTCGGCGAAGCACTCGGCGCCGTACGCGCACTTGGTGGCGCCCAGGCACTCACGGGAGGACACGGACACCTGGGACCAGGCCTTGTCGGAGACGCCCGGCGTGAGGTCGTCGCGGTCCCCCGTCTCGGTCTCGTCGGCCCAGTCACGCAGCCGGAGCAGGTCCTTGCCCAGCTTGCTGGTGGGGGCGGCCGCCTCGAACTGGTCGAAGAGGCCCTCCTCCTCGTCCTGCGGCGCGCCCTCGTGCAGCCGGTGCAGGCACAGGTAGTTCGAGCGTCCCTTGAGCATGGCGAACTGCGGCCGGCGGCGGAGCAGCGGGTGCAGCGCCTCGACCGTGCGGGGCAGGTCACGCTCGACCAGCTGGCGCTGGAGGGCGAGCGTGGCCGTGGCCACCACCACCCGCTCACCGTGCGCGAGGGCCGGCACCAGGTAGCCGAGTGACTTTCCGGTGCCGGTGCCGGCCTGGATGAGCCGGTGGGAGGTGTCGTCGATGGCTTCGGCGACCGCTTCGGCCATGGCGACCTGGCCGGGGCGCTCCGTACCGCCGACGGCGGTGACGGCGGCGTGCAGCAGGTCGGGGAGGGAGGGCTTCGTCATAGCACTCCCAACCCTACGCGGCCGCGCCGACAGCCGGGTTCACAGTTGGTGCAGCGGATTGGGGACGGTGCCGTGCCGGACGGCGTGCGGGCGGTGTGGCCGGTCGCGGTAGCCGTCCTCGTAGAGGCGGTTCCGGTTCAGGCAGAGCCGGTCGATGCGCTCGGTGAGCAGGTCGAACAGCTCGTAGCGCTCCTTGAGCTCCGGGAAGCGGGTCTGGTGGCGGAGGATCTCCGCCCGTACGAGGGACCAGAAGGTGCTCTCCGGGACGTCGAGCCGGTCCGCGCAGATGGCCGCCAGGTATCGGAAGACGCCGACGAAGAGGCCGGAGTGGATGAACTGGGGAAGGAAGTCGGCGGCCTCGGTGAGCAGCACGGCGCGGACCTCCTCCGGCATGGCCGCGAGCTCGGGCAGCGGTTCGTCGCTGATGTTGACGTCGTCGACGAAGTCCTTGAGGGCGAGCCGGACCGGCACGTCCTGCTCGTCGAAGATCACGACGGCGTTCTCGCCGTGCGGTGAGAAGACGGTGCCGTACCGGTAGAGGAAGTGGAGCAGCGGGGGCAGCAGGGCGGCGAAGAGCCGGCGCAGCCAGTCGGTGGGGGTCAGACCGGACCGGGCGATCAGCTCGGCGGTGAAGGAGCGGCCGCGCGGGTCGGTGTGGAGCAGGCAGGCGAGGGTGCGGGCACGCTCGCCGGGGTCGAGACGGCCGGTCAGCGGCTCCCGCCAGATCGCCCCGAGGAGTTCCTTGTACTGGTAGGGGACCTCGGGGAGCCGTGTGTAGACGGGGTGGCGGACGGTGACGGAGGCCACCTCGCCCAGGAGGATCACCCGGCATTCGTCGCGGAGGAAGGGGTCGTTGTCGCGGAGGGAGTGGATCCAGGAGGTGACGGCGGGTGCGGCGAGGGCCAGCTCTTCGGGGAGGCCGCGCCAGACGAGGGTGTTGAAGACCGACAGCGGCAGTTTGACGCTGTGCCGCTCGGGGCGGGTCAGGTTGAGGAAGGTCCGGATGGACTGCTGCGGGATGCGTACGTCGGGGTCCTCGGGGAGCGGTACGAGGGCGCCCGAGGCGAGGGCGGGGGCGAACAGCGGCAGCACGACCTCGTCCCACTGCCAGGGGTGCACGGGCAGGTAGAGGTATCCCCGGGGGTCGAGGCCGCGGTCCCGGAGCGTCTGGTCGAAGCGGGCGCGGGTGGCGGGGTCAAGCTCGGCGGCGTACAGGGTGGCCGGGTGGTCCAGGGCGGCGGTGCCGCGGTAGGAGGCCAGGGAGGTGTGGGCGGCGAGCCAGGGCAGCCGCTGGCGGACGCGCGCCTCGGGGGCCCAGGCGGCGGTGTCCGAGGCGGAGAGGCCGAGGCGGCCCTTGTTCAGGACCAGCCAGGGGTGTCCGGTCTGGTGGCCTTCGAGGGCGGCGTAGTCGAGGTCGGCGAGCAGGTCGGCTGTGAGTGCGGTGTGGTCGATGCGGGCGTCAGCGGTCAGGGTGGCGCTGAGCTCGCGGACCAGGTGGCCCAGCGTGGTGCCGTCGAGACCGAGGAGGCCGCGGGAGCGGACGAGGAACTCGAAGGGGTCGGTGAAGGCGGAGGGGTGCGCGTGGGGTGCGGTGCCGGGCGGTGTGAGGGTGAGGGTGGTGGGGTCGACCTGCCAGCTGCCGTAGGAGCGGCGTCGGGCGCGGAAGCCGAGGCTGCTGCCGTCGTCCAGGGTGAGGCTCCAGGCGTCGCCCTCCGCGGCGTGGGCCGGCACTGGGGTGATGATCTCTTCGTATGCGAATTCGCCGAGCATTTTGGCGAGTAGCCGGCGCTCGGCGGATTCCCAGGTGGTGCCGTTGAGTTCGGGTGGAGTGGCAGGCGTCACGGAATTCCTCACGGCTTTCTCGGTGATGGGGAACTCGCCGGAACTGCACGGCGTTCTTCTGGTCGACGGGGCCGGGTCGAGCGGCGGGGCCGGGATTCAGAGAAGGGTCCGGAGGGCCCTTTCCCTGAGCATCAGCGCGGCTCGCTTGTCGGGCAGGTCGATTTCCGCGGCCAGGCGGAAACCGGAGTTCAGGAAGGCAGTGACGGAGGGGGTGTTGCGGATGTCCGGTTCGGCGACGACACGGGTGCAGCGGGGACGGTTGTCCAGCACCAGGTCGGCCACCGCGCGCAGCAGCGTGGTGCCGAGGCCGCGGCCTCGGTCCGCCGCGTCTCCGAGGAGCACGTGGATACCCGTGTCGTGGGGGCGTGCCGGGTAGTACCGGGCGAGCGGGTCGAGGTCGGCCTGGTAGATCTCCCAGTAGCTCATGGGAGTGCCGTCGAGCAGGCCGAGACAGGGGATGCTGCGGCTGTCGCCGTCCAGTTGTGGGCGCAGGTGCGCGGCGGTGACGGTGTCGGGTCCGCTGAGGTCCCAGAAGGCGTCCACCGCCGGGTCGTTCATCCACCGGGTGAGTAGCTCCAGGTCCCTCTCCAGGCGCACGGGTTCGAGCCTGAACCGGCCGAACCGGGTGCCGGCCTCGCCCCATGAGACGGGGCTGTCGAGCAGGTCGGCCTCGGCGAGCCGGGGCAGCAGTCCCGGGCTGAGCGGGAGGCGGACGGTACCGCCCGCGGCCGGGCGGGCGTCGATCGTTGGCATGGCGCTCTTCTTCCGGCGTGTGGGGTCAGTTGGTGTGGAGGGGGTTGTCGATGGTGACGTAGACGGACTGGGTGTCGACCGGGCCGACGAGCTCGTCGAGGCCGCCGAGGCGGGTGAGGAGGTTGCCCTTGCAGCGCAGGGTGGGCGAGTCGAGCAGCCGGCCGGGGAGCGGGCCGAGGTCGGCGGCCTTCCCCAGGAAGCGGCGGAAGGCGGCGATCAGGAGGCGTTCGTCGGCCAGGCCCTGGGAGCCGAAGGCGCCGATGAGGCCGAGGACGTTGTTGATGCCCAGGTAGTAGGCGAAGCGTTCGTCGGTGACGGCGTCGGAGACGAAGGTGTCGCTGGCGGTACCGATGCCGGGGAGTCGGCGATCGAGGGCGGCCCGGTGGGATTCGCGGAAGTAGTAGCCCTGGTTGTCGCGGAAGCGGCCGCCGACGGGCCAGCCGTCGCGGTCGAGCAGGACCAGGGTGTTCTGCTGGTGGGCTTCCAGGGCGATGCCGGCGATCGCGTCGAAGGCCAGCACGGGCAGGACGACGTGGTCGAGGTAGCGGAGGAACCACTCGGCGGAGACGGCACCGGTGGGTCGTCCGGTGCGGGCGGCGAGCCGGGAGACCAGGTCGGCGAGCCGGGAGCGCATGGTGGTGCGGCCCGGCCAGGGCCGGGGTGAGACGAGCGCGGCGACGCAGAGGGCGTCGTCGGCGGAGCGGAAGGGGTTGTGGCGGAGGAGGGCGTCGAGGCCGGGGACGGGGGTGCCGTCCGGGGCGTCGACGGCCACCCAGGCGGGGTCGCGGACGATGTCGAAGCAGGGGTGCGAGGCCTGCCATTCCTCGGCGAGGCCGGTGCGGAGCAGGCGGTGGACCTCGACTCCGCGGTGCAGTTCCTTGCGCAGGTTCTCGCGGCGGGAGTTGGTGATGCGCAGGGCCAGCGAGAGCTTGAGCATCGCGGGTGCGCCGGGCCGCAGGACCGTCCGTACGGAGGAGGTGGGGTACCAGGAGTCCCCGTGGGGGCCGAGGTCGTGCAGGAGGCCGGCGTTGAGCAGGGCGGCGACAGCGGGGCGCTGGAAGAGGTCGCGTGCCTGCCAGGGGTGCAGGGGAAGGGGGGTGGTGCCGGCCGGGAGGGGGAGGCCCGGGGCGAGCCGGGTGAGGAGCTGGGCCGCGGTGACGGGGCGGCCGCGTTCGGTCCAGGCGGATTCGGTGGCGAGCACGGCGGGGTCGACGGCGGTCCAGTGCAGGGGGAAGGAGCCGTGGAGTTCGGGTGAGTAGCGCCGGGCTTCGGCGTCGGAGAGTCCTTCGCGGCTCTTCGGGTCGGGCTGGAGGGGGTGGCCGAGCAGGAGGGACTGTTCGGCGGTGAGGAAGAGGTTGCCGGCCACGGGCTCCGGGGGTTCGGGGCGGCGTCGGCGGTCGGCGACGAAGGAGGTGAGGTGGCGGACGGAGTCGGCGACCCGGCCGACGGCATCGGTGCGGGGTCCGGCTTCGCGGGCGAGGAGGGCGGCGGCGGTGACGGCGTCCACGTCCGGGGCGGTGGCGGGGGTGCCTTCGATCCGGGCCGGTCCGAAACGGTGCCAGCCCGTGGGCGACCAGTGGCGGACGGGCGCGGCCAGGGCGCATCCGGACGCCGGCAGGGGGATGCGGAGGGTGTCGCCGTGGGGCCGGGACAGGCCGGTCTCCCGCACCCAGCACCGCAGGAGGTTCTCCACCGAGGCCGCTTCCGCGGCGGCGGCGGGGTCCGGGTGGTCCAGCGGGTCGGCCGTGCCGCGGGACGCCGGGGCAGGGCCGGGCGGGGCACCGGCTGCGGCGGCCTTCTGGCGTGGGACGGTCGCCGCCGGGGAGGGCTGGGGTTCGGGGGTGCCGGCGGGCCTGTTCGGGTCGGGTGTGGATGTCACCAGAGGTTCCTCGGGGGCTGGGTCAGGGGCGCCGGGCGCGTTCGGCGGCCGCTACGGCGTCGGCGAGCCGGTCCAGGACGGCACAGGCCTGCTCGTCGGTCAGGGTGAGTGGGGGGAGGAGGCGTACGACGGCGGAGTGGCGGCCGCCGAGCTCGACGATCAGGCCGCGTTCCAGGCACTCCTGACGGACCGCCGCGGCGAGGGCGGGATCGGCGGTGCGGTCCGTGCTCTCGGGGTCGACGAGCTCGATGCCGATCATCAGTCCGCGGCCGCGGACGTCGCCGACGCAGG
Source organism: Streptomyces sp. NPDC012888 (assembly GCF_042900645.1). NCBI lineage: Bacteria > Bacillati > Actinomycetota > Actinomycetes > Kitasatosporales > Streptomycetaceae > Streptomyces > Streptomyces sp. NPDC012888. The sequence goes on from NZ_JBIBBM010000002.1 coordinate 507,099, forward strand.
GGTGGGCGGTGGCGAGGCCGTGCAGGGCCGCGAGCATGCGCTCGCCGAGTTCGGCAGCGCGTTCGGCGAGACGGTTCTGCCGGACGTACGCCAGGGTCGCGGCGCCGGCCGCCATGGCGAGCTGGTTGCCGCGGAAGGTGCCGGCGTGCGCGCCCGGTTCCCACACGTCCAGGCCGTCCCGGTAGACGACGACGGCGAGGGGGAGGCTGCCGCCGATCGCCTTGGACAGCACCATCACGTCGGGCACCACGCCGGCGTGGTCGACGCCCCAGAAGGCGCCGGTCCGGCCGACGCCGGTCTGGACCTCGTCGGCGATCAGCGGGATGCCGCGGGCCTCGGTGATCTCCCGCATCCGGCGCAGCCAGTCGTCGGGGGCGGGGAGGACTCCGCCCTCCCCCTGGACCGTTTCGAGGATCATCCCCGCGGGGGCCGGGATCCCGCCCTTCGGGTCGTCGAGGAGGGACTCGGTCCAGGCGGCGGCGAGGCGGGCGCCTTCGGGGCCGCCGACTCCGAAGGGGCAGCGGTAGTCCTGCGGGTAGGGCAGGCGGGTCACCCGGCTGTCGCGGGCTCCGCCCGAGGCGGCGAGCGCCCCGTCGGTCATGCCGTGGTAGGCGCCGGTGAAGGCGAGGAGTCCGGTGCGCCCGGTCGCGGTCCGGACCAGCTTGAGGGCGGCCTCGACCGCGTCCGTGCCGGCGGGCCCGCAGAACTGCACCCTGCCGTGCTCGGCCAGGGCGGGAGGCAGGTTGGCGAAGAGTTCGGTGGTGAAGGCGTCCTTGACCGGGGTGGCGAGGTCCAGGACGTGCAGCGGGGCGCCGGAGTCGAGCACGCTGCGGATGGCTTCGAGCACCACGGGGTGGTTGTGGCCGAGCGCGAGGGTGCCGGCTCCGGAGAGACAGTCGAGGTAACGGCGCCCGTCGGCGCCCTCGATGGTCAGGCCCCGGGCCCGCACCGGCACGATCGGCAGCGAGCGGGCGTAGGTACGGGCGGCTGATTCACGCACCGACTGGCGCCGGAGGATGGCACGGGCCGCCCCTGACTGCTCCGGCACCCTCGGCGGGTCGGGCTCGGCGGCGGGGGGCCCGGATGCCCCGCTGGCGGCGTGCTCGGTCAAGGCGGCCACGTCTGTCGGTCCTCCGCACGGATCGCTCGCGCATGGGTTGCGCATCGAACAAGAACGCTGTCCCCGCATCCCCCGTACGTACCAACGACGGTGTCCGCGCAGGATCACGGGTGGTTACAAGATCCTTGGCGGAACCGCGGACCCGCCCTGTGCCGTCCCCAACGGCATCGGCATAGTGGGGGGTTGCACTCCACGTCCCGAACGTCTCGAACCACCATGGGGGATTCACGACATGCGACCGATGCGACCGGTCACCGCCGTACTGTGCGCGGCAGCCCTGGCGCTGACCGCGGCGGCCTGCGGGCCGGGCGACGAGGAGGCCGGCGTCGACGCCAAGCCGACCGTCGCGGCCAGCAGCCCGTCCGGACCGGACGGCATCAAGATCCCGGAAGACTGGAAGGAAAGGCTCAAGGAGCGCGGGATCGACCTGGACAAGTGGAAGGGGGGTGCCTGGAAGAACTGGAAGAAGGAGGACTGGCTGCGCGAGGCCGAGGACTACGTCAACCCGATCATCGAGGACCTCTGGGACCCGGACCGCATGCGTGACGCCCGGCCCAAGCCGGAGCGGCCCGTCGTGGACCCCGACCTGGGCAAGGACCAGGGGGTCACCGACCCGGCACCGGCGCCGGTCCAGGCCAAGGCGGTCGCCGCCCCGTACCACCGGAGCGTTCCCGAGGCCGGCAAGGTCTTCTTCGACGGGCCCGAGGGTTCCATGGTCTGCTCGGCCACCGTGGTGAAGGATCCGGCGAACCCGGGCAAGTCCAACCTGGTGTGGACGGCGGGCCACTGCGTGCACGCCGGCGCCAAGGGCGGCTGGTACCGCAACATCGCCTTCGTGCCCTCCTACAACAACGCGGGCAAGTCGCAGGCGCAGCTCAAGGGCGCGAGCCGGGAGCAGGTCGCCCCGTACGGGGTGTGGTGGAGCGACTGGGCGCAGACCTCGGACCAGTGGATCGCCACCGGTGGTCCCACGGGCGGTGCCGGCGCCGCGTACGACTTCGCGGTGCTGCACGTGACGCCGGAGAAGGGCACGGGCAAGTCGCTGGAGGAGACGGTCGGTTCGGCGCTCCCGGTGGAGTTCAGCGCCCCGGCCGTGCCGAAGATCTCCAAGATGACCGCCACCGGGTACCCGGCCGGGGCGCCGTTCGACGGCCAGAAGGCCTACCAGTGCAATGACCGGCCGGGCCGGCTCTCGCTGAACCAGGGCGAGCCGGTGATGTACCGCATCGGCTGCACCATGACCGGTGGTTCCTCGGGCGGCGGCTGGGTCGCCGCGGGCGCCGACGGCAAGCCGGCCCTGGTGTCGAACACCTCGATCGGCCCGGCCAAGGCGTCGTGGCTGGCGGGTCCCCGTCTGGGTCCGGAGGCGAAGGGCGTCTTCGACGCCGTGAGCAAGAAGTTCGACCGCCGGTAGACCGGAGACGACAGGACGAAGGGCCGTGGTCCCCCGACTCGCGGGGGGCCACGGCCCTTGTCATGCCGGTCCGGGAACCACCCGGCCCGGCGGCTTTCGCGTCAGTGGGCCACCGGCACGTACGGAGCGAGCTCCGCCGCCAGTTCCTGGTGGACCCGCGCCTTGAGCAGGGTGCCCTCCGGGGTGTGCTCCTCGGAGAGGACCTCGCCCTCGGCGTGCGCCCGCGCCACGAGCGCGCCCCGGGTGTACGGGACGAGCGCCTCCACCTCGACCTCGGGCCGCGGCAGCTCGGCGTCGATGAGCGCCAGGAGCTCGCCGATGCCCTGCCCGGTGCGGGCCGAGACCGCGATCGAGTGCTTCTCGATCCGCAGCAGCCGCTGGAGGACCAGCGGGTCCGCCGCGTCGGCCTTGTTGATCACGACGATCTCCGGCACGTCGACCGCGCCGACGTCACGGATCACCTCGCGCACGGCGGCCAGCTGCTCCTCCGGGGCCGGGTGCGAACCGTCCACGATGTGCAGGATGAGGTCGGAGTCGCCGACCTCCTCCATGGTGGAGCGGAAGGCCTCGACGAGGTGGTGCGGCAGGTGCCGGACGAAGCCCACGGTGTCGGCGAGGGTGTAGACCCGGCCGGTCGGGGTCTCGGCCCGGCGCACGGTCGGGTCGAGGGTCGCGAACAGCGCGTTCTCGACCAGCACGCCCGCGCCCGTGAGCCGGTTGAGCAGGGAGGACTTGCCGGCGTTGGTGTAGCCGGCGATGGCCACCGACGGCACCTTGTTGCGCTTGCGTTCCTGTCGCTTGAGGTCGCGGCCGGTCTTCATCTCCGCGATCTCCCGGCGCATCTTCGCCATCTTCTCGCGGATCCGTCGCCGGTCGGTCTCGATCTTGGTCTCACCGGGGCCTCGGGTGGCGAGACCGCCGCCCTTGCCGCCGCCCATCTGCCGGGACAGCGACTGACCCCAGCCGCGCAGGCGCGGCAGCATGTACTGCATCTGCGCGAGGGCGACCTGGGCCTTGCCCTCTCGGGACTTCGCGTGCTGGGCGAAGATGTCGAGGATCAGGGCGGTCCGGTCGATCACCTTGACCTTGACGACGTCTTCGAGGGCGATGAGCTGGCCGGGGCTGAGCTCGCCGTCGCAGACCACGGTGTCCGCACCGGTCTCCACGACGATGTCGCGCAGCTCCCGCGCCTTGCCGGAGCCGATGAAGGTGGCCGGGTCGGGCTTGTCGCGGCGCTGGATCACGCCGTCGAGCACGAGCGCACCCGCCGTCTCGGCGAGTGCCGCGAGTTCCGCCAGGGAGTTCTCCGCGTCCTGCGAGGTCCCGGAGGTCCAGACGCCCACCAGCACGACGCGCTCCAGGCGCAGCTGGCGGTACTCGACCTCGGTGACGTCCTCGAGCTCGGTGGAGAGGCCTGCCACGCGGCGCAGGGCCGCGCGCTCGGAGCGGTCGAACTGGTCGCCGTCCCGCTCCCCGTCGATCTCATGGCTCCAGGCGACGTCCTCCTCCATCAGGGCATCGGCCCGAAGGCTCTCGGTAAAGCTCTGTGCGTCCTGGGAAGGGGAAGAAGAGGAGGTCATTGGATCCTTACGTCGAAACGGATGCTGATACGCATGTGCTACGGGTACAACGTGTCACACCGCCGGGGGATTCCCGGCACCGGAGGTCTTCCGTGCCGTCGACCCTCTGGCCGCGGGTACCCGTCGATGGTGGCATGCCCGTTCCCCGGCCGTCACACGCTTTTCGGGGCACTCCATTCCGGATGCCCGGGCATCGGCGGGGTGGTCGTCCCGTACAGCCAGGGCCGCAGCCACGCGGTCAGGTCCCGTCCCGCCTCCTCGGAGGCGAGCCGTACGAACTCCTCGGTGCCGGCCACGGAGTCCGCGTACTCGGTGACCCAGCGGCGCTGCACGCGCTCGAAGGCGGGGGCGCCGATCTCCTGGCGCAGCGCGTAGAGGACCAGCGCGGAGCCGTCGTACACCACGGGCCGGAAGAGGCTGATCTTCTTGCCCGGCTCGGGGCCCTTGGGGGCCGCGGGGGGCCCGCCGGCGGCCCGCCACTGGTCGGAGCGCTGGTAGGCCTCGCGCATCCGGCGCTCCAGGGAGTACTTGCCGAGGCCGTCGGCGTACAGGGCCTCGTACCAGGTGGCGTGGCCCTCGTTGAGCCACAGGTCGGACCAGGTGCGGGGGGTCACGCTGTCGCCGAACCACTGGTGGGCGAGTTCGTGGACCATGACGGACTCGACGTACCAGGCGGGGTAGGAGGCGCCCGTGAACAGGCCCCGTTCGAAGAGGGAGAGGGTTTGGGTCTCCAGCTCGAAGCCGGTGGTCGCGTGGGCGACGAGGACGCCGTACGTCTCGAAGGGGTAGCGGCCGAGGCGCTCCTCCAGCCACCGCATCTGCTCGGGGGTCTTCCGCAGCCAGGGTTCGAGCCGTTCGCGGTCGGCGGCGGGCACGACGTCGCGCAGCGGCAGGCCGTGCGGGCCGGTCCGGCGGACCACGGCGGAGTCGCCGATGGAGACCTGGGCGAGCTCGGTGGCCATGGGGTGGGCGGTGCGGTACGTCCAGGTGGTGACGGCCACGCCGGACCGGCGTGGCGGGGCGACGGGGAGGCCGTTGGCGACGGCGGTCGTGCCGTTCGGGGCGGTGATCCGGAAGGTGAAGAGGGCCTTGTCGGCGGGGTGGTCGTTGCAGGGGAAGACGCGGTGGGCGGCGTCGGCCTGGTTGGCCATGGCCAGGCCGTCCCGGGTGGGCACCCAGCCGCCGTCGCCGCGGCCGCGCGGGTCGCTGGTGTGCCGGACGGTGATGTGCAGGCGGGAGTGGGCGGGGAGGGGCCGGGCGGGGGTGAGGACCAGGTCCTCGCCGGCGGCCTCGAACCGTGCGGGTGCGCCGTTGACCTGGGCGGAGGCGACCGTTCCGTGGGTGAAGTCGAGGTTGACCCGGTCGAGGGGGCGGTCGGTGCGGGCCTCGATGACGGTGACCGCGTCGAGCGGGGTGCGGTTGTCCCGGTACGCGAAGGACAGGTCGTACGTGAGCACGTCGTACCCGGGGTTGCCCAGCTCGGGGAAGAGCCGGTCGCCGATGCCGAGGGGCTGGGGCGGGGGCAGTACGGCGGCGACGAGGCCGAGCGAGGCCGCGGCGAGCAGGACGGCACGCAGGCGGGGGGAGGTGAGGCGCATCCCCTACGCGATACCAGGGGCGGCGCGGCGGGCCGGGGCGGCGCGGCGGCCGCGGCCGCGGGCCCACCCGAACGGGTCGGCTCCGCCCGCGACCCCGCTCCCGGTGCGCGGCCGGCGCGCGGGACGGCCGCCGTCAGGCGCGGCGGACGTCGTAGACGCCGGGGACGTCGCGCATGGCGCGCATCAGGGCGGGGAGCACGGTCGCGTCGGGCAGCTGGAGGGTGTAGATGTGGCGGACGCGCTGCTCGTTCGGCGGGTCCACGGTGGCGGAGACGATGTCGGCGCCCTCGCGGGAGATGGCTTCGGTGAGGTCGGCCAGCAGGTGGGGGCGGCCGAACGATTCGGCGCGCAGGGTGACCCGGCAGTCGGCGGTGGCGCGCCACCTCACGGCGACTGAGGTACGGCCCAGGGAGCGCATCTGGTCGACGGCGGGACAGTGGACGCGGTGCACGGTGACGGCGCCGCCCCGGACCACGAATCCGGCGATCGCGTCGGGCGGCACCGGGGTACAGCACCCGGCGAGCCGGACCGGCGCGTCCGGCAGGTCGGCGACCGCGTTGCCGCCGCCGCCGCGGGCGCCGACCACGGAGAGCGGGGCCCTCGGCGCCGCCGGGACGGTCCGCGCCCCGTCGGGGTGGGCTTCCAGCCAGCGGCTGATGGCGATCCGGGCGGCGGGGGTACGGGCGTGGTCGAGCCAGTCGGGGGCGGGTCCGGAGGAGGCGTCCTGGGCGAGCAGCAGCTGGACGGTGTCGCCGTCGGCCAGCCGGCTGCCGAGGGAGGTGAGCCGTCCGTTGACGCGGGCGCCGACGCAGCCGTGGGCGGCTTCGCCGTGCCGGGCGTAGGCGGCGTCCACGCAGGTGGCGCCGGCCGGGAGGCTGATGGTGCGGGAGACCCCGCCGGTCTCCTCGCAGCAGACGGTGATCTCGCGGTCCTGGGCGAGTTCGGCGCGCAGGGAGGTCCAGAAGGTGTCGGCGTCGGGGGCGGACTGCTGCCAGTCGAGCAGCCGGGACAGCCAGCCGGGCCGGGTCGGGTCGGTCCGCTCCTCGTCGGACTCCCCGGCGGCGCCCGTCTCGGGCAGGGCGTAGGGGTTGCCGAGGGCGACGACTCCGGCCTCGGCGACCCGGTGCATCTGGCGGGTGCGGACGATGACCTCGGCGACCTGGCCGTCGGGCGTGGCGACGGCGGTGTGCAGGGACTGGTACAGGTTGAACTTGGGTACCGCGATGAAGTCCTTGAACTCGGAGACCACCGGGGTGAAGCAGGTGTGGAGTTCCCCGAGCGCCCCGTAGCAGTCGGCGTTCTCGGCGACGAGGACGAGCAGCCGGCCGTAGTCGGAGCCGCGCAGTCCGCCGCGTTTGAGGCTCATGCGGTGGACGGAGACGAAGTGGCGGGGCCGGACCACGACCTCGGCGGCGATGCCCGCCTCGCGCAGGACCGTCCGTACGGACTCGGCGATGGCGGGCAGCGGGTCGTTCTCGCCGGCGTGGGCGGCGATGAGCGCGCGGGTGCGCTCGTACTCCTCGGGGTGGAGGATCGCGAAGACGAGGTCTTCGAGTTCGGTCTTGAGCGCCTGGACGCCGAGGCGCTCGGCGAGCGGGATCAGCACGTCGCGGGTGACCTTGGCGATCCGGACCTGTTTCTCCGGGCGCATCACGCCGAGGGTGCGCATGTTGTGCAGGCGGTCGGCGAGTTTGATCGACATGACCCGGACGTCGTTGCCGGTGGCGACGAGCATCTTGCGGAAGGTCTCGGGTTCGGCGGCGGCCCCGTAGTCGACCTTCTCCAGCTTGGTGACGCCGTCGACGATGAAGCAGACCTCGGCGCCGAACTCGGCGCGCACCTGGTCGAGGGTGACGTCGGTGTCCTCGACGGTGTCGTGCAGCAGGGAGGCCGTCAGGGTGGTGGTCTCGGCGCCGAGCTCGGCGAGGATCAGGGTGACGGCCAGGGGGTGGGTGATGTAGGGCTCGCCGCTCTTGCGCATCTGCCCGCGGTGGGAGGACTCGGCGAGCACGTAGGCGCGGCGGAGGACGGACAGGTCGGCGTCCGGATGGTGGGCGCGGTGCGCCTCCGCGACGTGGCTGATGGCGTCCGGGAGCCGGTCGCGGGGGGCCGGTCCGAGCAGTGCGGCACGCCCGAGCCTGCGCAGATCGAGCCTGGTCCGGCCGCGTCTGGCGAGCTCGGGGCGGGCGTCGGGGTTCGTGGCCTCTGCACTCATGGGGCACCTCCGGCTGCTTCGACCGGCGGTGGTGGGCGTGGGGTGAGCCCTCAGGGCCGGTGCCTGATGCTACCGACCCCACCACGTGGCGGAGTCCGGCTCTCGCTGAGCGTGAAACGGATCACCCATGAGAGGGAATCTTCAGGCGAAAGCCGTTTCGGTGATCCAGGCGGGGTCGAACTCTCCGGCGGCGACGATGACGGCCGGTCCGGTCATCTCCACCGTGCCGTCGGGGAGCTCGGTGATGACCAGGGTCCCGCCGGGCAGGTCGACGGTGTACGCGACCGGCTCGCCGGTGACGGAGGGGTCGGCGCCGTCGCGCCGGATGGCGGCGACGGCCACGGCGCAGGCGCCGGTGCCGCAGGAGCGGGTCTCGCCGGAGCCGCGCTCGTGGACGCGCATGGCGACGTGGCGGGGGCCGCGGTCGACGACGAACTCGACGTTGACCCCGTCGGGGTAGACCCCGGCGGGCGCGAAGGGCGGGGGTGCGAGCAGGTCGCCGGCGTCGTCGAGGCTGTCGACGAAGGCCACCGCGTGCGGGTTGCCCATGTTCACGTTGCGGGCGGGCCAGCTGTGGGCGCCGACGGTGACGGTGGCCTGCTCCTCGGGGAGCACGGCGCGGCCCATGGAGACGGTGACGTCCCCGGTCTTGTGCAGGTGGACCCGCTTGACGCCGCCGCGGGTGGCGACGGCGAGGTCACCGGCCTCGACGTGGCCGGCGTACTGGAGGTAGCGGGCGAAGACGCGGACGCCGTTGCCGCACATCTCGGCGATCGAGCCGTCGCTGTTGCGGTAGTCCATGAACCACTCGGCCTCGTCCGCCATGGACCTCGCCTCGGGGTGCGCCGCGGACCGCACGACGTGCAGGACGCCGTCCCCGCCGAGACCGGCGCGGCGGTCGCAGAGCCTGGCGACGGCGGCGGCCGACAGGTCGAGGGCGTTGTCCGGGTCGGGGAGGATCACGAAGTCGTTCTCGGTCCCGTGGCCCTTGAGGAAGGCGAGGCTGGTCACGGGCCCATGGTACGGGCGCCTCCCCCGCGGCCGCACGGGCCCCACCGGCCCCGGCGGCCCCGTCCGGACGGCCGGGTCAGCGCAGCCGGGCGACGCGCCAGACGGCCAGCGCGACCACGGCCAGGGCGACCAGGGTGTAGAGGGCGATCACGCGCCAGTCGGAGCGGACCCCGGACCCGCGGGCGGGCAGCCCCGGCCAGGTGTAGCCGACCCGGCGGGCGGCCATCATGCCCCAGCCGCCGGCGCAGGAGCTGATCAGCAGGCCGAGCATGGCGACGACCGCGCCGCCGTCCCCGAACTCGAAGGCGAGCGGGAAGGCGAACATCAGGGAACCGGCTGCGGCCAGCATCACGATCGGGGCGATCTGCCAGATGCGCAGCCGGCGCTGCGGGCGGATCTCGACCTCGACGGCGGGCCCGGCGGCCTCCTCGGCCTCGGCGGGGTCCGGGCCGTCCGGGGACAGCCGTGCGGGTTCCGCGGGCAGGCCGAGTCCGTCCTGGAGCATCGGGTCCGCTTCCCGCCGGGTGTCGTCCCGCCCGGTGTCGCGAGGGCCGGCCTCCATCGCCACGCGCCCTCCCCACTCGGACTTGTAAGCCGCCGTTCACCACCGCCGGTGATTACACCGGCGGAATTTGATGATGGCACGGCCCGGGCCCCGCGACGGGCGCACGGGGCGTCCCGATGCCATCACGTGATCAGGCTGTAACCGCTCGTTCGACCAACGACCGGGCGAGTCCGGCGAGTTCCCCGCGGTCCGCGGCGGCCCCGCTGAGCCAGTGGACCCGGGGGTCACGGCGGAACCAGGAGTCCTGCCGGCGCGCGAAGCGTTTGGTGGCGCGCACGGTTTCGGCGCGCGCCTCCTCCTCGGTGCACTCCCCCGCCAGGGCGGCCAGCACCTGCTGGTAGCCCAGCGCCCGGGAGGCGGTGATGCCCTCGCGGAGCCCCTGCGCCTCCAGCGCGCGGACCTCGTCGACCAGGCCGGCCTCCCACATGCGGTCCACCCGCAGGGCGATGCGTTCGTCCAGCTCGGGGCGGCCGACGTCCACGCCGATCTGCACGCAGTCGTAGACCGACTCGTGCCCGGGCAGGTTGGCGGTGAACGGCTTGCCGGTGATCTCGATGACCTCCAGCGCGCGGACGATGCGCCGGGCGTTGCTGGGCAGGATCGCGGCGGCCGCGGCCGGGTCGGCGGCGGCCAGGCGGGCGTGCAGGGCGCCGGAGCCGAGCCGTTCGGCCTCCTCCTCGAGGCGGGCGCGGACCCCCGGGTCGGTGCCGGGGAACTCCATGGCGTCGAGGGCGCCGCGCACGTACAGGCCGGAACCGCCGACCAGGACGGGGGTGCGGCCCTCGGCGAGCAGCCGGTCGATCTCGGCGCGGGCGAGGCGCTGGTACTCGGCGACGCTGGCGGTCTCGGTGACGTCCCAGATGTCGAGCAGGTGGTGGGGGACGCCACCGCGCTCCTCGGTCGTCAGTTTGGCGGTGCCGATGTCCATCCCCCGGTAGAGCTGCATGGAGTCGGCGTTGACGACCTCACCGTCGAAATGGCGGGCCAGGGCGACGCCCAGATCGGACTTTCCGGCCGCGGTGGGTCCGACGACGGCGATGACCCGCGGGGCGGGGGCTGCACTTCTCACCTGAACAGTCTCGCAAACACGGAAGACGGCTACCCGAACGAGTTACGTGACGTGCGGTGCGGGCGGTCGTTGCCCTGGCGTGGTTCCGGCCGGTACGCGTCGCCTCGCGGGGTCGCCGCGACCCGTCCGACCAGCGCGGAACTTCACCCGCACGAGTAACGTTAGGGGAGTAGACATGGGCGTTTTTGACCGGTTCTTCCGCCGCAAGAGCGAGGTCCCGACGGACGGGGCCGAGCAGGTCGCGGACGGAGCGCCGACCGAGGATGCGGGGACCGGGCCGGAGGCCGGGACCCCCGCCGAGGCGGCGGCCGCGCCGCCCGCCGCGGAGGCTGCGGAGATCCCGAAGCAGCAGTCCGCGGAGGTGGCGGCGGACAACGGAGCCGGCGAGGGCGCCCGTACGTAGCTACCGCCAGGAGAAGGTGACCCATGGGCCTGCTGGACAATCTCAAGGCCAAGCTCGCACCGGCCAAGGACAAGGTGGGGGGCCTCGCGCAGCAGCACGAAGGCCGGATCGGTCAGGGACTGGACAAGGTCGCCAAGGCCGTGGACTCCAAGACCAAGGGCAAGTACGCGGACAAGATCGAGACGGGCACGAGCAAGGCGAAGGACGCCCTGGGGAAGATCGCCCACAAGGACGCCCAAGGAGGCGGCCCCACCCCTCCCGCCGGCTCCTGACGCGTTCCACGAGAAGGGGGCGCGGGGCAACGGGCCCCGCGCCCCCTTCGTGCGTGCCGTGAATGAGGCCCCGTGGCGGGTCGGGAGCCGGGTGCGGTCAGGACCAGGCGGCGACGAAGTAGCCCACGCCGTACGGGGCGGCCTCGAAGAGCAGCCGTCCGGCGAGGCCCGCGCCGGCAGCGGCGCCTGCCAGCACCTGCCAGGGGGCGCGGCCCGCGGCCTTGAGTTCGTGCGCCAGGCCGGCGTCCAGGTCGGCGAGGGCGGCGGTGTCGGCGGCGCCCAGGGCGCGGGCGGCGGCGGCGTCGAAGGCCTCGGCCCGCTCGTCGAGGTAGCCGGGGGCCTTGAGGGTGCGGCAGGCGCTTCCGTCGCCGAGGACCAGCATCGCGACGCGGTCGGCGGAGCCGCCGAGGTCGGCGCCGAGCGCGGCGCAGGCCCGCGGTTCGAGCCGGTCGGCGACGGCCACTCCGGCGATGGGGGCGGCCGCCCAGCGGGCCTTCTCCAGCAGCCAGGCGCCGACGGCGAGCGAGGCGGGGAGGGTGTCGCCGGTGGCCTCCCCGGTGCGTTCGGCGGTGGCGCTGCCCAGGGTGACGTCGAGGTCGACCCCGAACGCGGCGAAGGACCCGGGGGTGCCCTCGTCGTAGCCACCGCCCCGCTCGGCCGCCCCGACCACGACGAGCAGGTCGGGCCGGGAGGCGGCGAGCACGGCGAGGGCGTCGGAGCAGGCGGTACGGGCGTCCGCGAGCTCCTCGGCGGCGCCTGCGGCGACGGCGGGGACGAGCAGCGGCGGGGCGGGGCATACGGCGGCGGCTACGAGCATGATCCGCAGCGTAGCGTTCCCGGCGCGGCGGGGCCGGGGCCGGGCCGGGCCTGGCGCGGCCCCGGCTCAGGCGTGGCCCACGCCTCAAGCGGGGCCAGCCTCAAGCCGGACCCACGCCTCAGGCAGGGGTCGAGCAGCCCGCCGTGGAGGTGCCGCAGCCGGTGGTGACGGCGGGGAGGGGCGCCGGGGCGCCGAGGGTCGGGATGCCCAGCATCACGCCCTGCGGCTGGGCCGGGGCGGCGTTGCGCTTCTCCCAGGCGTCGCCGGCGCGGGTGCGGCGCACCGCGCCGGCGGGGACGGTGCCCTCGGCGAGCAGGTGGTGCGGGGCCGCGTAGGTGATCTCGACCGTGACCACGTCGCCGGGCCGGACCTCGGCCTCCGGCTTGGTGAAGTGCACGAGGCGGTTGTCGGGCGCGCGGCCGGAGAGGCGGTGGGTGGCGCCGTCCTTGCGGCCCTCGCCCTCCGCGACCATGACCTCCAGGGTGCGGCCGACCTGCTTCTTGTTCTCCTCCCAGGAGATCTCCTCCTGGAGGGCGACCAGGCGCATGTAGCGGTCCTGCACGACTTCCTTGGGCACCTGCCCCTCCATGGTGGCCGCCGGGGTGCCGGGGCGCTTGGAGTACTGGAAGGTGAAGGCGTTGGCGAACCGGGCCTCCCGCACGACGTGCATGGTCTGCTGGAAGTCCTCCTCGGTCTCGCCGGGGAAGCCCACGATGATGTCGGTGGAGATGGCCGCGTGCGGGATGGCGGCGCGCACCTTCTCGATGATCCCGAGGAAGCGCTCCTGCCGGTACGAGCGGCGCATCGCCTTGAGGACCGGGTCGGAGCCGGACTGCAGGGGCATGTGCAGCTGCGGCATCACGTTCGGGGTCTCGGCCATCGCCGCGATCACGTCGTCGGTGAAGTCGCGCGGGTGCGGGGAGGTGAAGCGGACCCGCTCCAGGCCCTCGATCTCGCCGCAGGCCCGCAGCAGCTTGCTGAACGCCTCGCGGTCGCCCAGGTCGGAACCGTAGGCGTTGACGTTCTGGCCGAGCAGGGTGATCTCGGAGACGCCCTCAGCGACCAGGGCCTCGACCTCGGCGAGGATGTCGCCGGGACGGCGGTCCTCCTCCTTGCCGCGCAGCGCCGGGACGATGCAGAAGGTGCAGGTGTTGTTGCAGCCGACGGAGATGGAGACCCAGGCGGCGTACGCGGACTCGCGGCGGGTCGGCAGGGTGGACGGGAACGCCTCCAGCGACTCGGCGATCTCGACCTGCGCCTCCTCCTGGACGCGGGCGCGCTCCAGCAGCACCGGCAGCTTGCCGATGTTGTGCGTGCCGAAGACCACGTCGACCCAGGGGGCCTTCGTGACGATGGTGTCCCGGTCCTTCTGGGCGAGGCAGCCGCCGACGGCGATCTGCATGCCGGGGCGCCTGGTCTTCATCGGGGCGAGCCGGCCGAGGTTGCCGTACAGCTTGTTGTCGGCGTTCTCGCGGACCGCGCAGGTGTTGAAGACGACCACGTCGGCGTCACCGTTCGAGCCCTCGGGGGCGCGGACGTAGCCGGCTTCCTCCAGCAGACCGGAGAGCCGCTCGGAGTCGTGCACGTTCATCTGACACCCGTAGGTGCGGATCTCATAACTCTTGTTCACGCCCACTGCCTGGCTCCGGTCGCTGCTGGTCATGCATCAAGGGTAGGTGGTGCCGGGAGGGTGCTCGCCCGGACCGGCCGTGACAGGAAGGCCGGGGGCTGGCAGGATCGCGCGCATGCCCCCCGCACCACCCTTCGCCTCCCGGATGTCGCCGCACCGGCGCCGCCGCGTGCTGCGCGGGCTGGCGGCCGGGGTGGTGGTGCTGGGTCTGCTGCTGTGGTGGCTGTGGCCGTTCGGCGCCTCGGACCCGAAGGGCTCGCTCACGTTCAGCACGGGCGTCCGTACGGGCGTGTACCACCGCTACGGCGAGCTGCTCGAGCAGGCGCTGGCCCGGGACCTGCCCGGGGTGGACGTGCGGCTGCTGCCGAGCGAGGGTTCGCAGCAGAACCTGGCGCGGGTGGCCTCGGGCGAGGCGGACTTCACGGTGGCCACGGCGGACGCGGTGGCCAAGTACCGGGCGGACGGCAAGCCGGGGGCGGAGGGTCTGCGCGGAGTGGCCCGGCTGTACGACGACTACGTGCAGCTGGTGGTGCCGGCGGACTCGCCGGTGCAGTCCGCGCGTGACCTGCGCGGCAAGAAGGTCGCGGTGGGACAGCCGGGGTCCGGGGTGCGGCTGATCTCGGAACGGCTGCTGGCGGCGGCGAAGCTGGACCCGCAGCGGGACGTCACACCGGTGTCGATCGGCATCGACACCATGCCGGCCGAGCTGGAGGCGGGCCGGATCGACGCGTTCTTCTGGTCCGGTGGCCTGCCCACGAACGCGGTGCGGGAACTGTCGGAGCGGTTCGACATCCGGCTGGTGCCGCTGGGCGACCTGCTGCCGGAACTCCAGGGCGGCGGCACGCCGGGGCTGCGGTACTACCGGGCGGCGGTGATGTCCCCGGACGCGTACCGGCGGTCGCGCAACAGCACGGCGGTGGAGACGGTGGCGGTCCCGAACCTGCTGGTGACGACGGAGCGGACCGACCCGGACCTGACCGAGCGGTTCACGCGGACGGTCATCTCCAGCCGGGACGACGTCGGGCGGGAGGTCCACGCGGCCCAGCGGGTGGACCTGCGGACGGCGATCTACACGGACCCCCTGGACCTGCACGAGGGTGCCCGCCGGTACTACCGGTCGGTCAAGCCGTAGCCGCGGGTCCCGGCCGGCCGCGGGCCGTGGTTCCGGGCCGCGGTCTCAGGAACCCGCGAGCAGCTCCGCGGCCGCCGCGGCCGCGCCGATCAGTCCGGCGTCGTTGCCCAGGGCCGCCGGGACGACCGTGAGCCCGCCGACGAAGCCCAGGGTCGCGTACGTCCCGAGGTGGGCCCGGACCGGGCCGAAGAGGGTGTCCCCCGCGGCGGCCACGCCGCCGCCGATCACCGCGATGTCGGTCTCGACCAGGGTCGCGGTGGCGGCGATGGCCGCGGCCAGGGCCCGGCCCGCCCGGTCGAAGGCGGCCAGGGCGACGGGGTCCCCGGTCCGGGCGGCCGCCGCGACGCCCGCCGCCGTGCGGTCGGGGCCGTCCCAGCCCTGGGCGAGCGCCCAGCGGGCGATGGCGGTTCCGGAGGCCACGGCCTCCACGCAGCCCCGGCCGCCGCACACGCACTCCGTGCCGTCGAAGTCCACGCTGATGTGGCCGATGTGCCCGGCGTTGCCGGTGGGGCCCGGGTGCAGGCGGCCGCCGAGGACCAGCCCGCCGCCGACGCCGGTCGACACGACCATGCACAGGGCGTCGGCGTGGTTCCGGGCGGCGCCCAGCCAGTGCTCGGCCGCGGTCATCGCCACCCCGTCGCCGACCAGCACGGCCGGGACCGGGGCGCCGTGGGCGGCCAGCGCGGCGCGGGTGCGGGCCAGTACGGGGTAGTCCCGCCAGGCGGCGATGTTCACCGGGCTGACCGTGCCCCGTACGGCGTCCACCGGGCCGGCGCTGCCGATCCCGCACCGGCGGACCGCGGGCCAGGCCGGGTCCCGGGCCAGGTCCGCCACGACCTCGGCCACGGCCGCCATGACCCCGTCGCCGTCCACTCCGCGGGGGGTGGGCCGGCGGGTGGTGCCGGTCATCGTCCCGTCGGGGTGGACCAGCGCGCCGGCGATCTTGGTGCCGCCGATGTCGATCGCGGCGGTCAGGCCGGCGGGCCCGGCCGAGTCGTCGCGCGGTGCCGGCACGCCGGAGGCCGGAGCGGGGGCGGGGGTGGTCACGGTGGCCCTCCTGGGATGGTCGGAGCTCAGTATGGGCCCCGCCGGCGCCGCTCCGCCGACGGGGCCGCGGCCGGCCGGAGCGGACCGTACGGGTCCGGCCGCCCCAGGACGGCATCAGGCCAACTGCCGTACCGCGGGTGTGCGCCCCGTGGCCCGGAGTCGCCGCAGGTCGGCGCGCGGCCGGGCCGGGCACCGGGCGGCCGCGGTCGCCGCGGGCCGGGTTGACCGTCCGCCCGGGCGCCCGTCAGGTTGGGGCACCGGCGGATCCCCGCGGCGCCCGGGTCACCCCCGGGCGTTCCCCGAACCCCAGGACTTCGCATGGACGGCGATCATCCCGTACCCCGGCCGCCGCGGTTCGGCGCCAACTACACCCCCACGCGGGGCTGGTTCCACCACTGGCTGGACTTCGACCCCGGTGAGGTCGGGGCCGACCTCGACTCGATCGCCGCGCTGGGCCTGGACCACGTACGGGTGTTCCCGCTGTGGCCGCTGTTCCAGCCCAACCGCACCCTGATCCGGCCGCGCGCCGTCGAACAGCTGGTGGCGGTGGCGGACGCGGCGGCCGGGCGCGGGCTGGACGTCGCCGTGGACGGCCTGCAGGGGCACCTGTCGGGCTTCGACTTCCTGCCGGCGTGGACGCGGACCTGGCACCGGCGGAACCTCTTCACCGACCCCGAGGTCGTCGCCGGGCAGGAGGAGTACCTGCGGACCCTGGCGTCCGCGCTCGCCGACCGGCCGAACTTCCTGGGGATGACCGTCGGGAACGAGGTCAACCAGTTCGCGGACGACCCGCACCCCGACCCGGACCGGATCACCCGTGAGCAGGCCGGCCAGTGGCTGGAGCGGATGCTGGCGGCCTGCGAGGCGGGCGCCCCGGGGCGGTTCCACGTGCACGGGGAGTACGACGCGGCCTGGTACCGGGACGGGCATCCGTTCACGGTGGCGCAGGCGGCCCGGCTCGGCGCCGCGACCGTCGTGCACTCCTGGGTGTTCGACGGCACCGCCCAGCGGCACGGCCGCTCCGGCACGGCGACCGTGTACCACGCGGCGTACCTCATCGAGCTGTCCAAGGCCTACGCCGTGGACCCGCGCCGCCCGGTCTGGCTCCAGGAGGTGGGCGCCCCGGCCCCGCTGATCCCGCCGGAGCACGCCGCGGAGTTCGCGGCTGCGACCCTGGCGAACGCGCTGGACTGCGCGGACCTGTGGGGGGTGACCTGGTGGTGTTCGCACGACGTCTCCCGCGGGCTGGCCGACTTCCCGGAGCTGGAGTACGGGCTGGGGCTGCTCGGCAACGACCGGCGGGTCAAGCCGGCCGGTGCCGCGGTCGCGGAGGCCGCGGCCGCGTGGCGGGGCCGGACCGTACGCCCGGCGCCGCGCACCACCGGTCTGGTACTGGACGCGGGCGGGACGGAGGCGGCCGGGCGCCGCTCGGTGTGCGCGCCGGGCGGCGCCTACTTCGAGGCGTGGTTCCGGCTGGCGGGGGCCGGGGTCCGCCCGGCGGTGGTCCTCGCGGAGCTCGCGGACGACCGCGCGCACCTCGCCGCGCGCGGCATCACGGAACTGGTCGGCGTCGGCGACGCCGGCTGAGCGAGAGGAGACCCCGTGTCACGGCCCGTCCGCCCCGCCCCCGTGGAATCCGCGCCGCCGGACATCGCCCCGTACGCCTCCTACTGGTTCCCCGATTCGCTGCCGGCCGGCACACCGGCGCCGGGAGTGACCTGGCGCTCGCTCAAGCGGTGGACGGCGGCCTCCGACCCCGACCTGCCGTACAACACCTCCACCGTGCCGCTCGCGGACCGGTTCACGCCCGTGCCGGCCAACGCCACCGCCCGCGCCGGCCAGGCCCGGATCGCCGCCCTGGTGTCCTTCGGCAGCACCGCCGGCCATCCCGCGCAGGGTTCGCCGACCGCCGACCACTACGCGCCGACCCACTGGGCGTACGTCGACGAGCTGGTGTTCTGGGGCGGTTCCGCCGGCGAGGGCGTCGTGCTCGCGCCGGCGGCGCCGGTGACGGACGCCGCGCACCGCAACGGGGTGCGGGTCCTGGGCAACGTGTTCCTGCCGCCGGTGGCGTACGGCGGTGACCTGGACTGGACGCGGGAGCTGGTCCAGCAGGACGCCGCGGGCCGCTTCCCGCTGGCCGCGCGGCTGGCCGAGGTGGCCGCCGCGTACGGGTTCGACGGCTGGTTCGTGAACGCCGAGACGGACGGCGGGGACAGCCGGCTCGCCGGGCGGATGCGGGAGTTCCTGCGCGCGCTGCGTACCGCAGGCGCGGCCCGGGGGCTCCGCGTCACCTGGTACGACGCCATGAACTCCACCGGCGCGGTGGGCTGGCAGGGCGCGCTCAACGACCTCAACCAGGAGTTCTTCGAGGACGGGGCGGGGCGGGTCGCGGACTGCGTGTTCGTCGACTTCCGGTGGCGTTCGGGGGCGGAGGGGCTTGGGCCCTCCGGAGACCGGGCGGACGGCCTCGGCCGCAGCCGCTACGAGCTGTGGGCCGGGGTGGACGTGGAGTCGGCCGGCTGGGACACGGCCGTGCCCTGGGACGAGCTCCTCCCCCACGGCTCCCGGCACGTCGTCAGTTGTGGTCTGTACCGGCCGGAATGGACCAGGAACCACCTCGCCGACCGCTCCCCCGGCGCCTTCCACGCCGCCGACGACCGGTTCTGGACCGGTGCCTCGCTGGACCCGTCGCGCCCCGGGGCGGACGGCACCTGGCGGGCGCCGGCCACGGCCGTCGCGGACCGGTCCACCGTGACCGCGCTGCCGTTCGCCTGCGCGTTCAACACCGGGCACGGGCTGGACTGGTTCGAGGACGGGGAGGCCGTCTCCGGGGCGCCGTGGAACCACCTGGGGCTGCAGGACCGGCTGCCCGGCCGCCGCTGGGTGGTGCGGACCCGGGGTGAGCGGCCGTCGGTGGGCCTCGACTTCTCGGCGGCCTGGCGCGGCGGGTCCAGTCTGCTGGTCGAGGGCCGGCCGGCCGCCCCCGTCGAGGTCGGGCTGCACGCCGCCCGGCTGCCGCTGTCGCGGGCCACCGTGCTGGAGCTGGTGCACCGCTCCGAGGCGGGTCCGGTCGTGGTGGAGGCGGGGGTGGCCACCGGGGAGGCGGCCGCGCCCGGCGAGCCGGTGCCGTACGTGTGGCTGGGCACGGTGACGGCCGCGGCCGGGCGGGGCTGGTGCCGTTCCCGGATCCGGCTGTTCCCGCTCGCCGGGAGGACCGGGCACGGGCTGGCGGTCCGGCTGACCGGGCTCGGGCGTACGCCGGTGCGGTGGCGGCTGGGCGCGGTCGCGGTGTACGACGGGGAGCCGGCCGGGCCCGCCGCGCCGGGCGGGCTGCGGGTGGACGCCTCGGCCCGCGGGGAGGCGGGCGCGGCGGCGCTGCGGCTGTCGTGGCGGGCCGCGCCCGGGCCGGTACGGCACTACGAGCTGTTCCGGGTGCTGCCGGGCGGCGGGCGCCGTTTCCTGGGCGGTACCTGCGGGACGGCGCTGTACGTACCGGCCCTGGAGCGGGCCGGGCGGGAACGGGCGGCGGCGCTGGAGGTCAGGGCGGTCGACGAGCTGTACGCGGCCTCGGCCCCGGCGCGTACGGCGTACGTCTGGTAGCCCGCCTGGTGCCCGGCGGGCCGGGGGTCTACTCCCCGGGGTGGGGGGCGGTGCGGGGGACGGAGACCGTGACGCGGAGGCCGTGCGGCTGGTTCGTCTCGTACGACAGGGAGCCGCCGCCCGCGGCCAGCAGGGCGCGGGAGATGGACAGGCCGAGGCCGGAGCCCTTGACGTTCTGGTGCCGGCCGCTGCGCCAGAACCGGTCGCCGATCCGGGCGAGCTCCTCCTCCGTGAGGCCGGGTCCGTGGTCGGCGACCACGATCACGGCGGACCGCCCGTCCTCGGCGGTGCCGGCCTCGACCTCGACGGTCTCCCCGGCCGGCGTGAACTTCAGGGCGTTGTCGATGACGGCGTCGAGGGCGCTGGACAGGGCGATGGGGTCGGCCCAGCCGGTGACGGCGGAGCGGCCGGCCAGGGTGAGGCCGACGCCCTTCTCCTCGGCGAGCGGGCGCCAGGCGGCGACCCGCTCGGCGGTGAGCTCGCCGATGTCGGTCAGGCTGATCTCGGCGGAGGCGTGCTCGGCCAGCGCCAGGTCCAGCAGGTCGTCGAGGACCTGGGCCAGGCGCTTGCCCTCGGTCCGCACCGAGGCGATCTCCTCGTTGCCCTCGGGCAGTTCGAGGGCGAGCAGCTCGATGCGCAGGAGCAGGGCGGCGAGCGGGTTGCGCAGCTGGTGGGAGGCGTCTGCGACGAACGCCCGCTGCTGCTCCAGGACCTCCTCCACGTTGTCGGCCATCTCGTTGAACGAACGGGCCAGCCGCCGGAGTTCCGGCGGGCCGCCGGCGGCGGCGACCCGGGAGTTCATCCGGCCCGTGGCGATGCCGTGGGCGGCCGCGTCCAGGGTGCGGACGGGTTTGAGGACCCAGCTCGTGAGGCGGAGGGCCGCGCCGAAGGCGACCAGCATGGCGGCGGACAGACCGCCGATGATCAGCAGCCAGCCGCGCAGGGTGCCGGCACGCATCTGGTCGGTGGGCGACTCGGTCACGACGACGGCGACCACGTCGCCGTCGAGGACCACCGGGGAGGCGACGAGCAGTTTGCCCTCGGTCTGCCAGGGCCAGACCTGGGCGGGGTCGTGGCTGCGGCGCCCGGCCAGGGCCTCGTTGAACGCGCGCCGGCCGTCTTCGGTGTCGGGCAGCTGCCACCAGCCGGGGGCGCGGGCCATCGACTGGCCGTCGCGGTAGAAGATGCCGACCCGGACCCCGTAGACCTCCTGGTAGCGGGCGAGTTCCAGCTGGAGGATCTCCCGGCGCTCGTCGGCGCCCCTGTCCCCGGAGCCCTCGGAGTCCACGACGAACTGGGCCAGGGCGGCGAAGCGGGCGCTGTCGTCGATGCGGTCGACGACGACCCGCTGCTGCTGCCCGGCGGCCAGGCTCACGGCGAGCGGGAAGCCGAGCGCGAGCAGGACGCCCGCCATCAGGACGAAGAGCAGGGGGAGGAGCCGGGCGCGCACGGTCCGCCCGCTACCGGCCGGCCGGCCCGGTGGAGCCGGCGGGGCCGCCGGCGGGCCCGTTCGTTCCGGTGGCCGGCGGGGCGACGAGGCGGTAGCCCACGCCGCGGACCGTCTCGATCAGGGCGGGCATCCGCAGTTTGGAGCGCAGCGAGGCGACGTGCACTTCCAGGGTGCGGCCGGTGCCCTCCCAGCTGGTGCGCCACACCTCGCTGATGATCTGTTCGCGCCGGAAGACCACGCCGGGCCGCTGGGCGAGCAGCGCGAGCAGGTCGAACTCCTTGCGGGTGAGCGGTACGTCGGTGCCGCCCACGGTGACCCGGCGGGTGGGCAGCTCGATGGCGACCGGGCCGAGGCGGACGACCTCGGGGGCGCCGCCGGAGCCGGTCCGGGCCTTGTCGTCCGCTCCGGCCGTCCCGCCGCCGGAGCCGGTGCCGGTGCTGGTGCGCCGGGCGACGGCGTGGATCCGGGCCAGGAGCTCGCCGGTGTCGTAGGGCTTGACGACGTAGTCGTCGGCTCCCATGTTGAGGCCGTGGATGCGGGAGCGCACGTCACCGCGGGCGGTCACCATGATCACGGGCGTGGTGGTGCGCTTGCGGATCTTGCCGCAGACCTCGTAGCCGTCCTGGTCGGGCAGGCCGAGGTCGAGCAGGACCACGCCGAAGGGCGGGGCCCCGGCCGGCAGCAGGGCCTGCAGGGCTTCCTCGCCGTTGCGGGCGTGGGTGACCTGGAAGCCGTGCCGGGCGAGGATCGCGGACAGGGCGGCGGCGACGTGGTCGTCGTCCTCGACGAGCAGCAGTCTCATGCGTCCCCCTTCCGGATCGGTATGTCGGGCGTATGGCCGTCGTGTGGCCACCATGCATCCACGCCGATGAAGACTCCCACGTCAAGGGGGTTCCCGCCCGGCGCGTCTTCCGTTATGCACCCGGTACGCGTACGGCGGGGGACGCCTACGGAGCGTATCGGGCGGAGGCCGTATCGTTATGCTCAATTCTCGCTCAGATGTGATGACGGTGTGCACACGGTCCCCCTACTGTCCTCCCAACCGAGGAGGACGGAGCGTGGAGAGCCGATGAGCGGCGACCTGGTCGTACTGAGTAACGTCAACAAGCACTTCGGCGCACTGCACGTGCTGCAGGACATCAACCTGAGCATCGCCCGCGGCGAGGTCGTCGTGGTGATCGGCCCTTCGGGGTCGGGCAAGTCCACGCTCTGCCGGACCATCAACCGGCTGGAGACCATCGATTCCGGCACCATCACGCTGGACGGGAAGGAACTTCCCTCCGAGGGCAAGGAGTTGGCGCGGCTGCGGGCCGACGTCGGCATGGTGTTCCAGTCCTTCAACCTCTTCGCGCACAAGACGGTGCTGGAGAACGTGACGCTGGGCCAGCTGAAGGTCCGCAAGACCCCGTACCCGGCGGCCGAGAAGAAGGCCCGCGAGCTGCTGGACCGGGTGGGCGTCGGCTCGCAGGCGGACAAGTACCCGGCGCAGCTGTCCGGCGGCCAGCAGCAGCGCGTGGCCATCGCCCGCGCGCTGGCGATGGAGCCGAAGGTGATGCTCTTCGACGAGCCCACCTCGGCGCTGGACCCCGAGATGATCAACGAGGTGCTGGAGGTCATGCAGCAGCTGGCCTCGGACGGCATGACGATGGTCGTGGTCACGCACGAGATGGGCTTCGCCCGCTCCGCCGCGAACCGGGTCGTCTTCATGGCCGACGGCAAGATCGTCGAAGAGGCCGCACCCGAGCAGTTCTTCAGCAATCCGCGCAGCGACCGCGCCAAGGACTTCCTGTCGAAGATCCTGCACCACTGACTCGTCCGGTCTGGTACTGATCCGGTGGTAGTCCAACAACGTCTCATCCGAGGGAAGTTCACTATGAAGCTCTTCAAGACCGGTGCGGCCGCGGCGCTCGCCGTCACTCTCGCCCTGACCGCCACCGCGTGCGGCGGCGGCAGCAACGACAAGGGCTCTTCGGGCTCCGGCGACAAGAAGGACAAGATCGTCGTCGGCATCAAGTACGACCAGCCCGGCCTGGGCCTGAAGACCCCGGACGGCAAGTTCACCGGTTTCGACGTGGACGTGGCCACCTACGTGGCCAAGGAGCTGGGCTACAGCGCCGACCAGATCGAGTTCAAGCAGGCCGTCTCCGCCGAGCGCGAGAACCTGATCCAGAACGGCGACGTGAAGTTCGTCGTCGCCAGCTACTCGATCACCGACAAGCGCAAGGCCAAGGTCGACTTCGCCGGCCCGTACTTCCTGGCCCACCAGGACCTGCTGGTCCGCGCGGACGAGTCCGGCATCACCAAGGCCGAGGACCTGAACGACAAGAAGCTCTGCTCGGTCACCGGCTCCACCTCGGCGCAGAACGTCAAGGAGAAGCTGGCCCCGAAGGCCAACCTGCAGCAGATGGGCGGCTACTCCGAGTGCCTCACGGGCCTGGAGAACAAGGCCGTCGACGCCCTGACCACGGACAACTCCATCCTGGCCGGCTACGCCGCGCAGGAGAAGAACCAGGGCAAGTTCAAGCTGGCCGGCCTGAGCCTGAGCAACGAGAACTACGGCATCGGTCTGAAGAAGGGCGACAAGGACCTCCAGACCAAGATCAACGCCGCGCTGAAGAAGATGGTCCAGGACGGCTCCTGGGAGAAGTTCGTGACGGCCAACTTCGGCCCGGCGAACTACAAGAACGAGCCCGCGCCGCAGATCACCGAAGGCAGCTGATTCCTCGGTGAGGCGCGTCGCCGCCCGCCTGCCTCGGGCGGCGGCGCGCCCCACCGGCCATCCTGGGGAGAGCGCAGGACATCGTGTTCGATTTTCTTGAGTCCGGGCAGTACGACCTGCTCGGCGCCTTCTGGGTGACGGTCCAGCTCACCCTCTACTCGGCGATCGGGTCCCTGGTCTGGGGCACCCTGCTCGCCGGGATGCGGGTCAGCCCCGTCCCGCTGATGCGGGCCTTCGGCACCGCGTACGTGAACGTCGTACGCAACACCCCGCTCACCGTGCTGATCGTGGCCTGCTCGCTGGGGCTCAACCAGACGCTCGGGTTCTCCATGGGCGCCGAGCGCTTCGAGGACATCGGCTTCCGGCTGGCGGTCCTCGGCTTCGCCGCCTACACCGGCACCTTCGTGTGCGAAGCGCTGCGTTCCGGCATCAACACCGTGCCGGTCGGCCAGGCCGAGGCGGCCCGCGCACTGGGCCTGAGCTTCACCCAGGTGCTGCGGCTCATCGTGCTCCCCCAGGCCTTCCGGGCGGTCATCGCGCCGCTCGCCAACGTCCTTATCGCCCTCACCAAGAACACCACGGTGGCGGCGGCCATCGGCGTCGCCGAGGCGGCCCTGCTGATGAAGGAAATGATGGAGAACGAAGCACAGGCGCTGTTCGCCGTGTTCGGCGTCATCGCCATGGGCTTCGTCCTGCTCACCCTGCCGACCGGTCTGCTGCTGGGCTGGGTGGCCAAGCGAGTGGCGGTGAAGCGATGAGCTCCGTGCTGTACGACACCCCCGGCCCCAAGGCCAGGGCGCGCAACGTCGTCTACACCGTGGTCTTCCTGGTGCTGATGGCACTGGCCGGCTGGTGGGTCATAGGCACCCTGGCCGACAAGAAGCAGCTCGACGCCGACAAGTGGACGCCGTTCCTGACGGGCGAGGTCTGGACGACTTTCCTCCTGCCCGGCCTCGGCGAGACCCTCAAGGCGGGCCTGATCGCCATGGTGATCGCCCTGCCCCTGGGCGCGCTGTTCGGCATCGGCCGGCTCTCCGACCACGCCTGGGTACGTGTTCCGGTCGGCACGGTCGTCGAGTTCTTCCGCGCGATCCCGGTGCTGATCCTGATGGTCTTCGGGTCCGCCCTGTTCGTGCGGTTCACCGACATCGACTCCGAGGTCCGGCCGCTGTACGCCTGCATCACCGGCCTGGTGCTCTACAACGCCTCGGTGATCGCCGAGATCGTCCGGGCCGGCATCCTCTCGCTGCCCAAGGGGCAGGGCGAGGCCGCCAAGGCCCTCGGCATGCGCAAGTCGCAGATCATGACGTACGTGCTGATCCCGCAGGCCGTCACGGCCATGCTGCCCGCCCTGATCAGCCAGCTCGTCGTCATCCTCAAGGACACCGCCATCGCGGGCGCCATCCTGGGCTTCGCCGAGCTGCTCTCCACGAGCCGGCAGATCTCCGCCAACTACAGCAACACCATCCCGACCCTGATCGTGATCGGCCTGCTGTACGTAGCGCTGAACTTCGCCCTCACCGGCTTCGCCTCGTGGCTGGAGGGCCGCCTGCGCCGCGCCAAGAAGGGCGGCGGCGGGAACGCGGCCGCCGTGAGCGCCGCCACCGTGCCCGGTGGGGACGGTGCCGTCGCCGGAGCGCCCCTCATCCCCGCCCAGGGCGACGGCGCGGACGCGGTCGCCAAGGAGTGACGCCCGCCCCGCGTCGCTCCTGACCCCGCATCACCTCACGTGCGCGGTGCGCCGGATCAGCTCCGGCGCACCGCGCACCCGCGTCGGTACCGGTGTCACTTGACGCACGCACCTCCAGTGGGTTGCATACGGTCTGTGATCACATACCGGACATCGGGAGCCGCGCCATGGACCCGGTGATCGTCGTCGGCGCGGGGCCCGTCGGACTCTCCCTGTCCCTGGCCCTGGCCGGCTCGGGCGTACCCTCCGTCGTGCTCGACGAGGGCCCCGGCAAGGAGGAGTCCCGTCCGGCCCGTACGGTCGTGCTGCACGAGGACACCGCCGCGATGGTGCACCGGCTGGGCTGCGGCACCCCGCGCGACGAGGGCGCGCACTTCGCGGCCTGGCGGACGCTGCGGCGCCGCCAGGAGACCCGGCGGGTGACCTTCGAGGACCGGCCGGCCCCTCTGCACGTGCCCCAGCACGCCCTCGTGCGCGGTCTGCGCGCCGCCGCCCTCGCCCACCCCCTGATCACGACGGTCACCGACGTCAGGGTGGACTCGCTGGAACAGGAGGCGCACGGGGTCACCGTCCACACCCGGGGCGCCGAGACCACCTGGTGGCGCGGCAGCCACCTGGTCGGCTGCGACGGCGCCCGGTCCACCGTGCGCAAGCTGCTCGGCGTCCGCTTCCCCGGCCGTACCGCCGTGGAACGCCACGCGGTGGCGGCGCTGCGCACGGAACTGCCCTGGCCCGGCGAGGCGCTGCTGCACCGCGCGCCCCCGGCGGCCGCGGCCGAGGTGACGGCGCGGCCGCTGCCCGACGGGGTGTGGCGGCTGGACTGGCTGCTGCCGCCGCGGGGCGAACTGGTCACCCCGGACGTGCTGATCGAGCTGATCCGGGACACCCTGGCCGGCTGGTGCGGGGGCACCACTCCCCCGTACGACCTGATCGACACCGGCGTGCACACCCTGCACCACCGGCTCGCGCAGCGCTGGCGGGACGGCCGGGTGTTCCTGGCCGGTGACGCCGCCCACCTGCTGGGTGCCCTCGGCACCCAGGGCGTGGAGGAGGGGCTGCGGGACGCCGAGAACCTGGCCTGGAAGCTGGCCCTGGCCTGGCACCACGGCAGTTCCGAGGAGCTGCTCGACAGCTACGCGGCCGAGCGGCGCACCGCCGTCGCCGCCCGGCTGCGGGCCGCCGACCAGGCGATGGCCGTGCTGCGCGGCGGCGGGGGCCTGCGCGGCTACCTGCCCGGGTCCGGGCGCAGCCACGAACTCCTGCTGGCCGAGGGGCACCTGGGCGGCGGGCCGCTGGGCGCGGCCCCCTCGTACGGCCCGCCGGTGGCGGTGCGCGAGGTGCCGACGGCCACGGAGCCGGGCGGCCCGGCGGCGAACGTGCCGGTGACCGCGCCGGACGGGGCGACCGTACCGCTGCGGGACCTGCTGGGGAGGGGACGGCTGCTGGTCGTGCTGGTGGCCCCGGGCACCGGGGTGTGGGACCGCAAGCACTGGCTGAAGGCAGGGCTGATGCCGCGGCTGGCCGCGGCGGTGGCGGCACTGCCGGTGCGCGCCGACCTGCTGGTCGCGGACGGGTATCCGGGGGCGCCGGCGCACACTGTGCTGATGGTCCGTCCGGACGGGCACCTGGCGGCGACCTTCGCCGGGGTCCGGCCCGCCGAACTGTACGCGGCCGCCGACGCGGTACGGGCCGGGGCGCCCGGGAGCTCGGGGACTTCCGGATCTTCCGGATCTTCCGGATCTTCCGGGGCTTCCGGGGCTTCCGGGGCCCTGGTTGCGGCCGGCGATCCGGTCGGGGCCCCGGCTCCGGCCGCGGCGGCGGCCGCCCGGGCGTCCGACGAACCGGCCGCGCCGAACCAGTGATCGATTGACCCTCCGCCGCCGGCCGTGGTTCACTCGCCGACATGACCGGCACCGACGTACTCCTCTGGCGGAGGGTCCACATGGACCTGCTCCGCTACGCGGGCTGCGTCTGTCGCCCCTCCTGTTGATTCGCCCCCACCTCACTTCCCGCGCGCCCCGGCGCGCGCTTCCGCGAACCCACAGGACGGTCACACCCCATGTCCGCACCCTTGTACGCCCCTGCCCGCCTGGCGCACGCCGCCGGCCCCACCGCCGCCGAACTCCTCGACTTCGCCCTGCGCACCGCCGCCGACCCCGCGGTGGTCGCCTCGCTCCCGCTGGATCCGGAGGGCCGCACCTGGGTGCGGCTGGACGGGCCGGGCGGCAGCGAGGCCTGGCTGATCGGCTGGCCGCCGGGCACCGGCACCGGCTGGCACGACCACGCCGAGTCCCGCGGCGCCTTCGCCACCGCGCGCGGCCGGCTGACCGAGCACTCCCTCGCGGTCCGGCTCCCCTCGGAGGGCTGGCAGAGCCTGGTGCTGGCGGAGGGGCACGACCGCAGCCGCACGCTGGAGCCGGGCAGGGGGCGGGCGTTCGGCGAGTACCACGTCCACGAGGTGCTCAACGAGTCCACGACCGAGCACGCCGTCTCGGTGCACGCCTACTACCCGCCGCTGCCGCTGATCCGCCGCTACGGGCGGACCGGCCCCGTGCTCACCCTGGAGCACGTCGAGCGCCCGGCGGACTGGCAGTGACCGCGGCGCAGCAGCCGGCCCCGACCGGCATCGACGCGCACCTGGAACGGATCCGCGGCGGCTACCGGCGGATCGGGGCGAGGGAGGCGTTCGCGGCGGCCGGGGCCGGCGAGGCCCTGCTGGTCGACATCCGCTACCAGGCGCTGCGCGAACGGGACGGGCTGATCCCGGGTGCCCTGGTGGTGGAGCGGAACGAGCTGGAGTGGCGGCTGGACCCCTGGGGCAGCCACCGCACGCCCGCCGCGACCGGTCACGACCTGCGCTGGGTGGTGGTGTGCGACGAGGGGTACGCCTCCAGCCTCGCGGCGGCGTCCCTGCACCAGCTCGGCCTGCACCGGGCCACCGATCTGGTGGGCGGGTTCCAGGCGTGGAAGGCGGCCGGGCTGCCCGTGGTCCAGCCGCCCGGGGGTGCGGTCGGTGGGAGGGGATCCGCCGGCCGCGCCCGGCCCGCCCGTGGAGGCCACGGGCCGGGTCACAGGTCGTAGGGCAGGTCCTCGGTTTCCTCGCCCTCTTCCTCCAGGGCGCGGCGGACCACCCGCAGGGCCATGCCCTCGGGATACCCCTTCCGGGCGAGCATGCCGGCGAGGCGGCGTACGCGTTTGTCGCGGTCGAGGCCGCGGGTGCCGCGGAGCTTGCGGGCCACCAGCTCGCGGGCGGTCTCCTCCTCCTGGTCGGAGTCGAGCAGTTCCAGGGCCTCGGCGACCAGGCTTCCGTCGACGCCCTTGGTGCGGAGCTCGCGGGCGAGTGCCCGGCGCGCGAGGCCGCGTCCCCGGTGCCGGGACTCGACCCAGGCGCCGGCGAACGCCGCGTCGTCGATCAGGCCGACCTCCTCGAAGCGGGAGAGGACCTCCTCCGACACCTCGTCGGGGATCCCCCGCTTGTGCAGGGCGTCGGCGAGCTGTCTGCGGGTGCGCGGGCTCCCGGTGAGCAGGCGCAGGCAGATCGCCCGCGCCTGCTCCTCGGGACTCTGGGGCGGCAGCTCCCGCTCGGCCCTCGACGAGCGGTCGGCGCCGTCCCCGTCGTACTCCCGCACCGGTCAGCTCTTGGCCGCGGCGGCCTTGACCGTCTTGGCCTTCGACGCCGACGCCGGGGCGGGCACGGCCTTGGCCGCGTCCTCGGCGGCCCCCTCCGCGGCCGCGGCGTCCGCGGGCTGGGCGGTCTTGGCGTCCTTGCGGACCCCCACGCCCAGCTTCTCCTTGATCTTCCGCTCGATCTCGTTGGCGAGGTCGGGGTTGTCCTTCAGGAAGTTGCGGGCGTTCTCCTTGCCCTGGCCGAGCTGGTCGCCCTCGTACGTGTACCAGGCGCCGGCCTTGCGGATGAAGCCGTGCTCCACGCCCATGTCGATCAGGCCGCCCTCGCGGCTGATGCCCTGGCCGTAGAGGATGTCGAACTCGGCCTGCTTGAAGGGCGGCGCGACCTTGTTCTTGACGACCTTGCAGCGGGTGCGGTTGCCGACCGCCTCGGTGCCGTCCTTGAGGGTCTCGATGCGGCGGATGTCGATGCGCACCGAGGCGTAGAACTTCAGGGCCCGGCCACCGGTCGTGGTCTCCGGGGAGCCGAACATCACGCCGATCTTCTCGCGGAGCTGGTTGATGAAGATCGCGGTGGTCTTGGACTGGTTCAGCGCGCTGGTGATCTTCCGGAGCGCCTGGCTCATCAGACGGGCCTGGAGACCGACGTGCGAGTCGCCCATCTCGCCCTCGATCTCGGCACGCGGCACGAGCGCGGCGACGGAGTCGATGACGATGAGGTCGAGCGCACCGGAGCGGACCAGCATGTCCACGATCTCCAGCGCCTGCTCGCCGGTGTCCGGCTGGGACAGGATGAGGTTGTCCGTGTCGACGCCCAGGGCCTTGGCGTACTCGGGGTCGAGCGCGTGCTCGGCGTCCACGAACGCGACGGTGCCGCCGGCCTTCTGCGCGTTGGCCACCGCGTGCAGGGTCAGGGTCGTCTTACCCGAGGACTCCGGGCCGTAGATCTCGACCACACGGCCGCGCGGCAGACCGCCGACGCCGAGGGCGATGTCCAGAGCGGTCGACCCGGTGGGGATGACCTCGATGGGGTCGTTCGGCCGGTCTCCGAGGCGCATCACGGCGCCCTTGCCGAATTGCCGTTCAATCTGTGCGAGCGCGGCGTCGAGCGCCTTCTCGCGGTCGGTGCCTGCCATGGGTTCCACCCGGTTTGCTTGAGTCGATCGCTTCACGCCAAAGACGCTAACGCCTGCCACTGACAACGCGCCGCACGCCCGGTTCGGCTGTGGACAAGCATCAGAATACGTGTTCGATTTTCCTGTCAAGCGCGCCACGCGCGGGCGTTTCGGCGTGCGCCGGAACGGCCTGGTGGGCCACGGTGGGAGTCCGTCAGGCCGGAGCCGCCGGCGTTCACGAGGAGACCGCCCATGAACTGGACGCTCGAAGTCGTCCCCGTCCCCGTCACCGACCTGGACCGGGCGAAGGAGTTCTACGCCGGCAAGGCCGGCTTCGGTGTCGACGTCGACGACCAGGTCGCCCCCGGCGTGCGCGTCATCCAGCTCACACCGCCCGGGTCGAGGTGCTCGATCGCCCTGCTGCAGGGCATGCCCCCGGCGCCGGGGACGCGGACGATGGCGCCGGGCGCCCTGCAGGGCCTCCAGCTCTGCGTCACGGACATCGAGGAGGCCCGGGCGGAACTGCTGGCGCGGGGCGTGGAGGTCTCCCCGGTCCGGCACCTCGGCGCGGCCGGGTGGGAGGAGGGCAGGGGCGCCACCTGGAACGCGTTCATGACGTTCGAGGACCCGGACGGCAACGGCTGGGTGGTGCAGGAGGCCCCGTCGGAGCTCTCGGAACGATGACGGCGGTGGCGGCGGAGGCATGACCTCCACCACCACCGCCGGATGTCGGCTCGGTGCCGGTGTCAGGAACGCGCGTCCGGGGCGCCGGCCGCGCGCTCAGCCTGCTCGGCGCGCTTCTCCTTGACGCGGGCGGCCTCCTTGCGGACCTCCGCCTGCGTCGCCCGCTCCTTCTGCAGCCACTCCGGGCTCTCCTGCTTCAGCGCCTCGATCTGCTCGGTGGTGAGCGCCTCGGTGATCCCGCCGCGGGCGAGGCCGGAGATCGACACGCCCAGCTTGGCCGCGACCACCGGGCGGGGGTGCGGGCCGTTGAGGCGCAGCTCGCGCAGCCACTCCGGCGGGTCCGACTGGAGCTTGTTCAGCTCGTCGCGGGAGACGACACCCTCCTGGAACTCCGCGGGGGTGGCCTCGAGGTACACACCCAGCTTCTTCGCCGCGGTGGCGGGCTTCATGGTCTGGGCGTTCTGGTGCGACGTCATGGGTCAAGGGTATCGAGCATGTGCGCGGGTCCCGACCACGCCCGGTAACCTGGCCGGGTGACTGGCTCGGAGGTACCCCCCGCTGTTTTCCGGCTCGCCTACGTGCCGGGGGTGACCCCGGCCAAGTGGGCGCGGATCTGGAACGAGCGCATGCCCGACATCCCGCTGACCCTGCTCCAGGTGTCCGCCACCGAGGCGGACGGGCTGCTGCGCGACTCGGAGGCCGACGCCGGGTTCGTACGCCTGCCGGTCGACCGGACGTACTTCAGCGCGATCCCCCTCTACACCGAGACGACCGTCGTCGTGGTGCCCAAGGACCACCTGGTGGCCGCCGTGGACGAGGTGACCACCGGCGACCTCGCCGACGAGATCGTGTTCCACCCGCTCGACGACACCCTCGACTGGGAGGAGCTCCCCGGGCGGCCCGCGATCGAGCGGCCGGCCACCACCGCGGACGCGATCGAGCTGGTCGCGGCGGGTGTCGGGGTGCTCGTCGTGCCGCAGTCGCTGGCCCGTCTGCACCACCGCCGGGACCTGACCTACCGGCCCGTGACGGACGCGCCGCAGTCCCAGGTGGCACTGTCCTGGCCGGAGGAGCGGACCACCGGCATGGTGGAGGACTTCATCGGGATCGTGCGCGGGCGGACGGTGAACAGCTCCCGCGGCCGCCAGTCGACGGAGGCGGCCGGGCAGGACGCCGCCGCGCAGCAGAAGCGCGCCCAGAAGAAGCCCGCGGCGAAGAAGACCGCCGCCAAGAAGTCCGTCGCGGGCAAGCCCGTCGCGCGCGGCCAGCGCGGCGGTTCCGCCGCCGCCGCCAAGCCGGCCCGCCGGGGCAAGCCCCGTCGCCGGTCCTGACCGCGGGCGGCGCCCTGGTCTCCGCCGGCCGTCGAACCACCCGAAAGAAGTGACAACCCGAGGTTGACGCCCCCGCAGGTGTCAACCTAGGGTTGCCTCATGACGAATCCTGTCGTGGAACCCGTACGGATGACCAACCCGGTACGCCTCGACGAGCTCATCGAGGCCATCAAGAACACCACCCCCGACGCCCTCCAGCAGCTCAGCGGTGCCGTCGTCGCCGCCGAAGCCCTCGGGGAGATCGCCGACCACCTCATCGGCCACTTCGTCGACCAGGCCCGCCGCTCCGGCGCCTCCTGGACCGACATCGGCCGCAGCATGGGCGTGACGCGCCAGGCCGCCCAGAAGCGCTTCGTCCCCAAGCCGGAC
Organism: Streptomyces sp. NPDC012888; assembly: GCF_042900645.1. NCBI lineage: Bacteria > Bacillati > Actinomycetota > Actinomycetes > Kitasatosporales > Streptomycetaceae > Streptomyces > Streptomyces sp. NPDC012888. The sequence continues at coordinate 539,560 of NZ_JBIBBM010000002.1, forward strand.
GGCGAGACCGACATGGCGCAGGGCTTCGCCAAGTTCACCCCCCGCGCCCGCAACGTCGTCGTGACCGCGCAGAACGAGGCCCGGGCCGCCGGCAACACCGAGATCCGCACCGAACACCTGCTGCTCGGCCTGCTCGCCGAGCCCGAGGGCCTGGCCGCCACGGTCCTGCGCGGCCAGGGCGTCGAGGCGGACGCCGTACGGGCCGCGGCGACGGCCGGGCTGCCCGACCCGGTCGAGGAGGTGCCCGACCTGGTCCCGTTCGACGCCGGCGCCAAGAAGGCCCTGGAACTGACCTTCCGCGAGGCCCTGAGACTGGGCCACGGCTACGTGGGCACCGAGCACATACTGCTCGCCCTGCTGGAGCAGGAGCACGGCGAAGGCGTGCTCAGCGGGCTCGGCGCCGACAAGTCGCGGGCCGAGACGGCCGTCACCGAGGCCCTGGCCTCCATCCTCGGAGACGGGAGCGACGGGACGACCGGCCCCCGCCCGTAGCCTCCTCGGTCACCTCGTAGCGCCTGACGTAGGCACCTAGGAAGGCCTGCAGGGTGGCCACGGCCGGGATCGCGATCAGCGCGCCCACGGCACCGAGCAGGGCGGTGCCCGCGATGACGGACCCGAAGGCCACCGCCGGATGGATGTCCACCGTCTTCGACGTCAGCTTCGGCTGGAGCATGTAGTTCTCGAACTGCTGGTACACCACCACGAAACCCAGCACGTAGAGCGCGTACCAGGGGTTGACGGTGAAGGCGATCAGCATCGGCAGCGCACCGGCCAGATAGGTGCCGATCGTGGGGATGAACTGCGAGACCAGACCCACCCACACGGCCAGGGCGGGCGCGTAGTCCATGTCCAGGCTCACGAAGAGGACGTAGTGGGCGATGCCGGAGATCAGCGCCATCAGCCCGCGGGAGTAGAGGTAGCCGCCGGTCTTGGTGACCGCGATCTCCCAGGCCCGCAGGACCTCCGACTGCTTGGCGGGCGGCAGGACGGAGCACAGCGCGCGGCGCAGCCGCGGTCCGTCGGCCGCGAAGTAGAAGGCGAACAGGCCGATCGTGAGCAGTTTGAACAGCCCGCCGAGCACGGTGGCGGACACGTCGAGCACCCCGCTCGCGCTGTTCTGGACGTACTTCTGGAGCCAGTCGGAGCGCAGCAGGCTGTCCTGGATCGCCAGCCGGGACAGCTCGGTGTCGAAGGTGCGGTTGATCGAGCCGATCACGTCGTCGAGGTACCGCGGGAAGTCCTCGATGATCTGGATGATCTGCCCGGCCAGCATCGACCCGAGCAGCACCACGAAGCCCACGGCGAAGGCGAGGACGGCGAGGAAGACGAGGAAGGTGGCCAGTCCGCGGCGCATGCCCCGGGCAGACATCCGGGAGACGGCCGGTTCGATCGCGAGTGCGAGGAAGAAGGCGATCAGGACGTTGACGATCAGACCGATGAGCTGGTGGAAGGCCCAGCTGCCCAGCTGGAAGCAGGCGTAGAGGGCCAGGACGAGCACCACGGCGCGGGGCAGCCAGCGCGGCATCCGCGCCCCGGGGTCCACCGCGGTGCGCCCGCGCGGGCCGGGGCCGCCCCGGCCCGAACCGGCGGGTTCGGTGGTTCTCGGGTCCCCGCCCTGCCGGTCGGTTGCCTGTGGTTCCCGGTCGTCGCCGGGACGCGGCCGGGGCGGTACGGCGGCGCCGGGCTCGGCCGGGGTCCGGTCGGGCGGTCGGGTGGTCTCGTCTGTGGCTGCCACCGGGCCAGTCTCCCAAACCGGTGCGGCGTTCTGCCGGGCCGGCGGCGTACGGCCCCGGCCGGGGCGTCGGTTCAGCGCAGGTGGGCGGGGATGTCCACGGCGGCGCACACCGCGCGCCAGACGTCCTTGGTCTCCCAGCCGGCATCGAGCGCCTGGTGGATCGTCCGCCCGCCCAGTTCCGTCATCACGTGGTCACGCGCGAAGGAGTCCGCGTAGGCGGGGCCGAAGTGCTCCGCCATCCGTTCCCAGAAAATCGTCAACCGCATGGGACCAGTATCCCGCCCCGGAGAGTGCACCCCGGCGGTTCGGGTCACCCGGGGCCGGGCGCCGACCTACGGTGCGGCCATGGCCGGAACCACAGACCCAGCGGACACAGCAGGCGCACCGGTGACACCGGAGACGGGGGCCACGGCGGGTGCGGGCGGTTCACCGCTCGCCCGCGCCGAACGCTTCGTCTGGCTCACCGCCCGCGTGCTGGAGCAGCGGCGCTTCGCGTTCCACTTCCTCGGCGGAGGCGCCGACCCGGTGGACGCGGCGCTCGGCCCGTACCTCAACGAGGACGGCGGCTTCGGCTTCGCCCTCGACCCCGACCTGCGCGGCCCGGTCAGCCAGCCGCTGCACGCCGGCTACGCCCTGCGGATCCTGGACTCCCTGGGCCGGTGCTCCGGGCAGCGCGTCGAGCGGCTGTGCGGCCAGCTGAGCCGGGTCTCGACCCCGGACGGAGCGCTTCCGGTGGTGGTCCCGGCGCCGCGCGACCACCCGTCGGCCCCGTACCACCCGGTGCCGGACGATCCGCCGGGCGAGCTGCTGGCCACCGGCCCGGTGGTCGGGCTGCTGCACCGCAACCAGGTCTGGCACGCGTGGCTGTTCCGGGCCACCGAGTTCTGCTGGGAGCGGGTGGAGACCATGCGCGTACCCCGTCCGTACGAGGTCCAGGCCGCGGTGGCGTTCCTGGACGGCGTCCCGGACCGGCCCCGGGCGGCGGCGGCCGCCGACCGGCTGGGGCGGCTGGTGCGGGCCCACGGCCTCGCCGTGCTCGACCCCGGGCGGTACGCGGACCACCCGGTGTCACCCGGGGTCGCGCCCGGCGAGCAGCTGTTCCCGCACGACTTCGCGCGGCGCCCGGAGTCGCTGGCGCGCGGCTGGTTCACCGCCGAGGAACTGTCCCGTTCGCTGGACTTCCTGGCGTCCCGGCAGGAGGACGACGGCGGCTGGCCGGTGCCCCGGCGGGCCTGGGCGCCGGGCAGCACGCTGGAGCAGCGGCCGGTCGCCACGGTGGAGGCGCTGCTGACCCTGCGCGCGTACGGCCGGCCCGTCGGCGGTACGGGCGGGGGCGTCAGCCGCCCAGTGCCCGCACCCCGGCGGTGACCGCCACGGCCGCGCCGACCACCACGAGGAACGGGGCGCGCAGCACGAGCGCCAGCCCGGCGGCGGCCAGGCCCGCGGCCCGGGCGTCGACGACCAGCGCGGAGCCCGTGCTGAAGGTCTGCTGGGCGGTGAGCGCCGCCAGCAGGGCGACCGGCAGCAGGGCGGCGAGCCGCTGCACCAGCGGCCGCTCCAGGGTTCCGGCGGGGACGAGCAGCCCGGCGAGCTTGAGCAGGTAGCAGCCGGCGACGGTGGCGCCGATGGCGATCCAGACGTTCACGGACGGTCTCCCTTCGGGCTGCGCCCCTTCAGGAAGAGGACGGCGGGTGCGGCCAGGGCCGCGACGAGGACCGGGACGCCGGCCGGCAGCACCGGCAGGAAGCCCAGGCCGAGGACGAGGGCCAGCGCGGCCACCGCCCGCTCCGTGCCGGTGCGCAGCATGGGCGCGAGGAGGGCGAGGAACACGGCGGGGCCGGCGGCGTCCAGGCCCCAGGCGCGCGTGTCGCCGATGGCCTCGGCGCCGAGGGCGCCGAGCAGCGTGGTGAGGTTCCACAGCACGAACAGGGTGAGACCGGTGACGGTGAAGCCGAGCCGGGCGGCGGTGCGGTCCTTCTGGGCCAGGGCGACGGCGGCGGTCTCGTCGATGACCCAGTGCGCGGCGAGCGGCCTGACCGGGCGGGGCAGGGCGAGGAGCTGGGAGAGCCGGAGCCCGTAGAAGGCGTTGCGGGTGCCGAGGAAGAAGGCGCCGGCGGCGGCGGTGAACGGGTTGCCGCCCGCGGCGAGGGCGCCCACCAGCGCGAACTGGGAGGCGCCGGTGAACACGAGCAGGCTCAGGACGCAGGCCTGCGCCACGCTGATCCCGGCCCCCGCGGCCGTCACGCCGAACGCGAAGCCGGACAGTCCCACGGCCACGCCGACCCCGAGGGAGTCGCGCAGGACCGCGCGCCGCCCGTCCCTGGCGGCGGCGCCGGTGGTCGTGGGGTCGGCGGGGGCGGAGCCGGGTGCGGCCGCCGGTGCCGTCGTGCCCTCCGCGTCCGGTGTCTTCCGTGGGTCCACGGTCTGCTGCTCGTTCACACGGGTGACGCTATGCGGCGGCGCCCGCTCCGGTCTTGTACGTTCTTGCGGGCCGCGCGTTCAGCCCGTGGCCCGCTCCCGCCGGTACGCACCGGGCGGGACGCCCACGATCCGGGTGAAGTGCCGGTTCAGGTGCGGCTGGTCGGTGAATCCCACCGCTGTCGCCGCCTCGGCGGGCGGGGTGCCCGTCTCCAGCAGCAGCCGGGCCCGGCGGACCCGGGCGTCGGTGAGCCAGGTGTGCGGGGGCATGCCGTAGCGGTCGCGGAAGGCGCGGAGCAGGGCGAAGGGGCTGGTGCCCAGTTCGGCGGCGAGCTGTTCCAGGGACGGCGGCTCGGCGAGGCGGTCCTCCAGCAGGGCGCGGGCCCGCTCGGCGGTGTCCCGGCCGGCGCCGCGCCCGGCCCTGCGGGGCAGTGGACCGCCGTGCCGGCGGAGCATCCGGGCGACCACCGTGCGCAGCAGGCTGTCGGCGGCCAGGGCGTTGCCCTGTTCGGCGGCCCGGTGGACCTCGGTGACCAGGCGGGCGCCTTCCGCGTCCATGGTCATCGGTGTGTCGAACCCGGGGGTGCCTCGCAGGGTGGCGATCTCGGCGGCGACCTCGGCGACCAGGTCGCGGGCCGGGTAGAGGGTGGCGTAGGCCCATCCCTCGGGGACGCCGGCCCGGGCGGTGTGCGCGACCTCCGGGTTGATCAGGACCACGCTGCCGGGGCCGGCCCGCTCGGTGCCGCCGGGCAGCCCGACCTCCTCGATGCCGCCGGTGACGGCGGCGATGACGTAGCCGTCGTGGGCGTGCCGGGGGAAGGTGTGCCGGACGTAGTGGGCGCGCAGCAGGTCGAGGCCGGGCAGCTCGGGGTACTGCCAGTGCCGCGCCCACTCCCCGTCGGTCCGGTCGTTCCGGTCGCCCTTCCCCATTCCCCCATTCTGCGCTGCCGCCGGTGGACGCGTCCGCGCAGGTGGCGGCCGGTTGTCGGTGGGGCGGTGCACGATGGGGGCATGGCCGGTACCGCGCTCGATGCGTTCTCCCCCGCGACCCGCTCCTGGTTCACGGGGGCGTTTCCGGCGCCCACCTCGGCGCAGGAGGGCGCCTGGCGGGCGATCGGCGCGGGCTCGGACGTGCTGGTGGTGGCGCCGACCGGGTCGGGCAAGACGCTGGCGGCGTTCCTCGCCGCGCTGGACTCGCTGGCGTCCACCCCGCCGCCCGCCGAGCCGCGCAGGCGCTGCCGGGTGCTGTACGTGTCGCCGCTGAAGGCCCTGGCGGTGGACGTGGAGCGGAACCTGCGCAGTCCGCTGACGGGGATCCGGCAGGAGTCGGTGCGGCTGGGCCTGCCCGAGCCGGAGATCCGGGTGGGCATCCGGTCCGGGGACACCCCCGCGGCGGAGCGGCGGGCGCTGGCGAACCGTCCGCCGGACATCCTGATCACCACCCCGGAGTCCCTGTTCCTGATGCTGACCTCGGCCACCCGGGAGGCGCTGTCCGGGGTGGAGACGGTGATCCTGGACGAGGTGCACGCCGTAGCGGGCACCAAGCGGGGGGCGCACCTGGCGCTGTCGCTGGAGCGGTTGGACGAGCTGCTGCCGCGTCCGGCCCGCCGGATCGGGCTGTCGGCGACGGTGCGGCCGGTGGAGGAGGTGGCCCGCTACCTCTCGCCGCGCGGCAAGGTGGAGATCGTCCAGCCGCCGTCGGACAAGGAGTTCGACCTGTCGGTGGTCGTCCCGGTGCAAGACATGGGCGAGTTGGGCGGTTCGCCCGCGTCCGAGGGGCAGGACGGCGGGGACAAGCCGTCGATCTGGCCGCAGGTGGAGGAGCGGATCGCGGACCTGGTGCAGGCGCACCGGTCCACGATCGTGTTCGCGAACTCGCGGCGGCTGGCCGAGCGGCTGTGCAACCGGCTCAACGAGATCGCGTACGAGCGGGCCACCGGCGAGCAGTTGGGGCAGGGGGCGCCGCCGCCGGCCGAGATCATGGCCCAGTCGGGGGCCGCCGGGGGCGCTCCGCCACTGCTCGCGCGGGCGCACCACGGCTCGGTGTCCAAGGAGCAGCGGGCGCTGGTCGAGGAGGACCTGAAGGCGGGGCGGCTGCCGGCCGTGGTGGCCACGTCCAGCCTGGAGCTGGGCATCGACATGGGCGCGGTGGACCTGGTGGTGCAGGTGGAGTCGCCGCCCTCGGTGGCGTCCGGACTCCAGCGGGTGGGCCGGGCCGGGCACCAGGTCGGCGCGGTGTCGACCGGGGTGGTGTTCCCCAAGTACCGGGGGGACCTGGTGCAGGCGGCGGTGGTCACCGAGCGGATGCGCAGCGGGTCGATCGAGTCCCTGCGCATCCCGTCGAACCCCCTGGACGTGCTGGCGCAGCAGCTGGTGGCGATGACGGCGATGGACACCTGGCAGGTGGACGAGCTGATCGCGCTGGTCCGGCGGGCGGCGCCGTTCGCCGCGCTGCCCGAGTCGGCGTTCACCGCCGTGCTGGACATGCTGGCGGGGCGCTACCCGTCGGACGCCTTCGCCGAGTTGCGGCCCCGGGTGGTGTGGGACCGGGTGGCGGGTACGGTCACGGGCCGGCCGGGGGCACAGCGCCTCGCGGTCACCTCGGGCGGCACCATCCCCGACCGGGGCCTGTTCGGGGTGTTCCTGGCCGGAGCCGACCCGAAGAAGGGCGGCGGCCGGGTCGGGGAGCTCGACGAGGAGATGGTGTACGAGTCGCGGGTGGGCGACGTGTTCACCCTGGGGACCACCTCGTGGCGGATCGAGGACATCACGCGGGACCGGGTGCTGGTGTCGCCGGCGCCGGGCGTGCCGGGCCGGCTGCCGTTCTGGAAGGGCGACCAGCTGGGCCGCCCGCTGGAACTGGGGCGCGCGCTGGGCGCGTTCCTGCGCGAGGTGGGCGGCCTGTCCGCGGAGGACGCCCGGCTGCGGCTGGTGGCGGCCGGCCTGGACGCCTGGGCCGCGGACAACGTGTTGTCCTACCTGGCCGAGCAGCGCGAGGCCTGCGGGCACGTGCCGGACGACCGGACCATCGTGGTCGAGCGGTTCCGCGACGAGCTGGGCGACTGGCGGGTGGTGGTGCACTCCCCGTTCGGTGCGCAGGTGCACGCCCCGTGGGCGCTGGCGCTCGGCGCCCGCCTCACCGAGCGGTTCGGCATGGACGCGCAGGTGATGCACGCGGACGACGGGATCGTGCTGCGGCTGCCCGACGCGGACCTGATGGGGTTCGGCGCGGGGGCCGATCTGCTGGACCTCGATCCGGCCGCGCCGCCGGCGTTCGAGTTCGACGGCGAGCAGGCGCCGCTGGGCGCGGCCGACGTGGCCTTCGACAAGGGGGAGGTCGACCGGATCGTCACCGAGCAGGTGGGCGGATCGGCGCTGTTCGCCTCCCGGTTCCGTGAGTGCGCGGCCCGCGCCCTGCTGCTGCCGCGCCGCGATCCCGGCAAGCGGACGCCGCTGTGGCAGCAGCGGCAGCGGGCGGCGCAACTGCTCCAGGTGGCTTCCGAGTTCGGGTCCTTCCCGATCGTGCTGGAGGCCGTGCGGGAGTGCCTGCAGGACGTGTTCGACGTGCCGGGGCTGACCGAGCTGATGGGCGACATCGAGGCCCGCCGGGTCCGCCTGGTGGAGGTGACCACCCCGGAGCCGTCCCCGTTCGCCCGTTCCCTGCTGTTCGGTTACGTGGCCCAGTTCCTGTACGAGGGGGACTCGCCGCTGGCGGAGCGGCGGGCGGCGGCGCTGTCGCTGGACTCCCGGCTGCTCGCGGAGCTGCTGGGGCAGGCCGAGCTGCGGGAGCTGCTGGACCCGGAGGTGCTGGCGGAGCTGGAGCGGGAGCTGCAGTGGCTGACCGAGGACCGGCGGGCCAAGGACCCGGAGTCGGTGGCCGATCTGCTGCGGCTGCTCGGCCCGCTGACGGAGGCGGAGCTGGCCGAGCGTGGAGCGGAGCCGGGCTGGGCGGCGGAGCTGGCCGCGGCCCGCCGCGCGATCCGGGTGCGGATCGCGGGGGCGGACCACTGGGCGGCGGTCGAGGACGCCGGCCGGCTGCGGGACGCCCTGGGCACGGCGCTGCCGGTGGGGGTTCCGGAAGCGTTCACCGAGCCGGTCAAGGATCCGCTGGGTGACCTGCTGGCCCGGTACGCCCGTACGCACGGTCCGTTCACGACGGCCGGGGCGGCCGCCCGGTTCGGTCTCGGCGCCGCCGTCACCGACGGGGCGCTGCACCGGCTGGCGGCGGCCGGCCGGGTGGTGCAGGGCGAGTTCCATCCGGCGGGCATCGGCCAGGAGTGGTGCGACGCGACGGTGCTGCGCCGGCTGCGGCGGCGCTCGCTGGCCGCGCTGCGCCAGGAGCTGGAGCCGGTTCCGCCGACGGCCCTGGCCACCTTCCTGCCGCAGTGGCAGCACCTGGGCGGGTCGCTGCGCGGGATCGACGGCCTGGCCCGGGCGGTCGAGCAGCTGCAGGGCGCCCCGGTGCCGGCGTCGGCGCTGGAGCGCATCGTGCTGCCCTCACGGGTGGCGGGTTACGCGCCGGGCATGCTGGACGAGCTGACCACCACCGGCGAGGTGGTGTGGGCGGGGGCGGGCTCGCTGCCGGGGAAGGACGGCTGGGTGTCGCTGTACCTGGCCGACGCGGCCCCGCTGTTGCTGCCGCCCGCGCATCCGCTGGAGGCCGGTCCGCTGCACCAGGCGGTGCTGGACGCCCTCGTGGGCGGGTACGGCCTGTTCTTCCGGCAGATCGCGCAGAGCGTGCGGCAGCAGTGGCCGGAGGCCACGGACGTGCAGCTGTCGGACGCGATCTGGGAGCTGGCCTGGTCGGGGCGGCTGACCAACGACACGCTGGCCCCGCTGCGTTCGCTGCTGGGCTCGGGCCGTACGGCCGGTGCCACGGCGCACCGGGCGAAGCGGACGGTGCCGCGCGGCCGGTACGGCACGCTGAGCGCGTCGGCGTCCCGGCCGGGCCCGCCCACGGTGGCCGGCCGCTGGTCGCTGCTGCCCCTCCACGCCCCCGACCCCACCCACCGGGCGCACGCGCTGGCCCGGACCCTGCTGGACCGGCACGGGGTGGTGACGCGCGGCGCGGTCCAGGCCGAGGGCGTGGAGGGCGGTTTCAGCGCGGTCTACCGGGTGCTGTCGGCGTTCGAGGACAGCGGGCAGGCCCGCCGCGGCTACGTGGTGGAGGGGCTGGGCGCGGCCCAGTTCGCGATGGACGGGGCGGTGGACCGGCTGCGGGCGGCGGAGCGTACCCCTCCGCCGCTGGCCGCGGTGGTGCTGGCGGCCGCCGATCCGGCGAACGCGTACGGGGCGGCCCTGCCCTGGCCGGAGCCGCCGGGCGGGGTCACCCACAAGCCGGGCCGGAAGGCGGGTTCGCTGGTGGTGCTGGTCGACGGTGAGCTGGTGCTGTACCTGGAGCGGGGCGGCCGGACCCTGCTGGCCTGGCCGCCGGCGGGCGATCCGCGTCTGGAGGCGGCGACGGGGGCGCTGGTCACCGCCTCCCGGGCGGGCACGCTGCCCGCGCTGACTGTGGAGCGGATCAACACGGGCGCGGCACTGACCTCGCCGCTGGGGGCGGCCCTTGAGGCGGCGGGCTTCCACGCCACCCCGCGGGGCCTGCGCCTGAGGGGGTGAGGCCGGCCTCAGCGGACCACCTTGATCCCGAAGCGGGCGCCGCCGAGCGCGAACTGGATGGCGCTGTGCATATGGGTGTACATCTCCATGCCCCGGGAGGAGACCAGCGGGCCGAGGTCGAGGACGTCCCGCCAGCCGTAGGACCGCAGCAGGGCGGTGACCTGTGCCTTGGCGTCGGCGTGTTCCCCCGCGATGAAGATCGTGTGGTCGCCGCCGCCGACGCTGCCCGGGTCCACGGCGGTCTCCTGCTCCTGGGTGACGCAGGCCTTGACCACCTTGGTGTCCGGGAGGGCCCGCTGGATGCGTTCGCCCAGGCTGTCGGAGTCCACGGGGTCCAGTGCGGGCATCACCCCCCACGGGGTGGGCCAGGGGTGTGCCCGCTCGGGGTTGTAGACGAAGGGGACGGCGTAGTCCATGAGGGTCTTGCCGGCCAGCTGGTCGGCGATGCCGCCGAGCACCCGTACGGCGTTGGCGCCGTCGATGCCGTTGATGGCGAGGTCGGCCTCGGCCGCGGCCTCCCCGAAGGTCATGAGCTCGATGCCGGGGTAGTCGGCGAGCCACTGTCCGAACGGTTCGATTCCCATGAAGTCGGGTTCGGTCCGGCCGAGGGTGACCTGGGAGTCGCGGGTGCCGACGACGACCCGGTGGCCGAGCTGGAGCAGTCGCGCGGCATGCGCGCGGCCTCCGGATCCCGTGCCGAGCACGGCGATCCTCATGGGGGTGGGGGGCTGTGCGGTCGTCATGGCTGTCTCCTCACGTTCCCCCTGCGGCTGCTTCCCCCACCCCAGGAGGAGCCTGACCACCCCGGCCGGTGAAGCGGGCCGGACCCGCCGGTGCGGTGCGAACCACCGGGACCGGATCGCCGGAGTGGCCGAAGGCCGGCCGCCGGGACCGGCCCGGGGGTACCCGGACCCGGTCCCGGCGGCCGGCCGCGCGATCGGCTGGTCAGGCGGGCCCGCGACGGGCGTGCAGGGCGTCCGCCATGGGCGAGGAGCCCCCGGTGACGTACGCGCGGATCGAGCCCAGGTAGGCATCCCGGCCCACGCGGCCGTCGCCGTCGGTGTCCAGTACGTCGAACGCCGTGCCCGCGTTGCCCGCGGGGTTGCCGAGCGCCGCCCGCAGCCGGGTGAACTCGGCCTTGTCCAGCGCGCCGTCCGCGTCGGCGTCGGCCAGGTCGAACAGGGACCCGAGCGCCTGCCGGCAGACCTCGTCGAAGGCCTCGGCACCCGCCCACGCCGCGTACTCCTCGAAGGTCACCGCTCCGTCGCCGTCCGCGTCCATCGACGCGAAGACCTGCTCGTGGGCCGAACGGGCGACGGAGACGAGCGGGTCCTCACTGACCCGCCCCAGCTCGGCCGCCGCGCGTTCCGGCCGCGCGAGGTACTCGCTGCGGGAGATGACCCCGTCGCCGTCCGCGTCCAGCATGGTGAAGATGTGGCGCTTGGCGGTGGTGCTCATGGGTGTCCTTTCGAGTGTTCCGGCCCGGATCGCTTCCCGTCGTGGCCCGGGTGACTCCCAGCACACACCCCCGCGCCCCCCGGTGCCCCCTTCACTCCCCCTTCCGGGCGCGCGCCGCCCACAATGGACGCATGCCCGAGGGAGACAGCGTCTGGCGAGCCGCCGCACGGCTGCACGCGGCCCTGGCCGGTGAACGGCTGACCCGCGCGGAGTTGCGGGTGCCCCGGTTCGCGGCGGCGGACCTCACCGGGCGGACGGTCCTGGAGGTCGTCCCGCGCGGCAAGCACCTGCTCGCCCGGGTCGAGGGCGGCCTCACCGTGCACAGTCACATGCGGATGGACGGCGCCTGGAAGGTCTACGCGGCCGGTGAACGCTGGCGAGGCGGCCCCGACCACGAGGTCCGCGCCGTCCTCGGCACCGGCGCGCGCACGGCCGTCGGCTACCGGCTGCCCGTCCTGGAGCTGATCCGCACCGCCGACGAGGGCGGGGCCGTCGGCCACCTCGGCCCCGACCTGCTCGGTCCGGACTGGGACGAGGAACGGGCCGCCGCCAACCTCCGGGCCGACCCGGACCGCCCCCTCGGCGAGGCGCTGCTCGACCAGCGCAAGCTGGCCGGCATCGGCAACGTCTACAAGTGCGAGCTGTGCTTCATGGCCGGGGTGACGCCCTGGACCACCGTCGGCGCGCTCCCCGACTCCGTCCTCGACCGTCTTCCCGGCGCGGCCCACCGCCTGCTGCGCGCGAACGCCGGCCCCGCCGGCCACCGCACCACCACCGGCCCGCACCGCCCCGGCCGCCCCAGGCTCTTCGTGTACGGGCGCGCCGGCCGGCCCTGCCTGCGCTGCCGGACCCCGGTCCGCGAGGCCCCCCAGGACGACCGCCCCACGTACTGGTGCCCCCACTGCCAGGCCGGGCCCGTCGGCGAGGACCCGGCGGCCGTGGTGCGCCGCTTCAACACCATGATCGGGGCCCGCGACCTCGCCGGGCTGGGCGCCCTCATGTCCGAGGACCACACCTTCGTCGACCCGGCCGGCACCGTCGTGGCGGGCCGCCGGGCCTGTCTCGACGCCTGGCGCGGCTTCTTCACCGCCTTCCCCGACTACCGCAACGTCTTCGACTCCGTCACCGCCGAGCACGGGGTGGTGTCCGCCGCCGGGCGTTCGGAGTGCTCCGACCCGCGGCTCGCGGGCCCCGCCCGCTGGAGCGCCACCGTCCGGGACGGCAAGGTGACCCGCTGGCACGTGTACGGGGACCCCGCCGCGCCCCCGAACCCCTGACCCCCGTCCCCCTCCCGTGTCCACCCTCCCCGAGTGTTGACGCCCCGTCAGGTCCGGTCGTACCGTCCCGGTCATGCCCATCGCCTCGTACGACCTCACCGGCCGCACCGCGCTGATCACGGGCGCCGCCAGCGGCATCGGCCGGGCCTCCGCCCGGCTCCTCGCCGAAGCCGGGGCCGTGGTGCACTGCGCCGACCGCGACGAGCGGGGCCTCGCCGAGACCGTGGCCCTGATCACCGAGGCGGGCGGGACCGGCCACGCGCACCCCCTGGACGTCACCGACCGGGGCGCGGTCAGGGCCGCCGTGGCCGCCGCCGGCCGGCTCGACATCACCGCCGCCATCGCCGGGATCATGCACACCAGCAGCGTGGTGGACACCCTCGACGAGGACCTCGACCGGGTGATGGAGGTGAACTTCAAGGGGGTGCTCTACGCCTGCCAGGAGTCGGCGCGGGCCATGCTCGCCGCCCGGACCCCCGGCTCCATCATCACCATGGCCTCGGGAGCCGTGGACACCGCAGGCCCGGGCCTGCTCTGCTACAGCGCCGCCAAGGCCGCCGTGGTCCAGCTGACCAAGACCCTGGCCGCCGAGGCCGGCCCGCACGGCATCCGGGTCAACGCGGTCGCCCCGGGCTGGGTCCGCACCCCCATGACCGGCCGCCACTCCCCCGAGGTCCAGGAGCAGACGGAGGCCGTGATGACGAGGATGGCCCCGCTGCGCCGGGTCGGTGAGGCCGAGGACATCGCCCAGGCCGTGCTCTACCTCGCCTCGGACGCCTCGTCGTTCATGACGGGCCAGATCCTGCGGCCGAACGGCGGCGTCGTGATGCCCTGGTGATCCTGCTGCCCGGGCCGCGAGGACCACGGCCGCCTTCCGGGCGCGCCCGCCGGGCACAGTGGACCGGCAGCAGGCTCAGGCCCCAGCCGCCGACCGCCACCGCGCCCTCCACCGGCCCCGAAGTGCCGGGAGTCAGGGTGAGCCGGACCACGGCCCACCACCACAGCGCCCCGGCCGCCAGGGCCAGGGGTATGAGCAAGAGCCGCACGGGGGCCTCCCAGGGCGCGTGACCCGACCCGCCCATCGTCCCGTACGCCCGTCTGCCGCGCACCCAGAACGCAGCGGCCCGGCCCTGCGGATCGCACCCACCCCCGGAACGCGCCGAGAGACGCCGAGACGAGCCGGGCACACCGCGCGGACCGTACGCCGCGTACGTCCCCGGACAGCACGGAGCCCCGGCCGGCACGGACGCTGCCCGTGCCGGCCGGGGCCCGGCCACACTCACGCACTCACGCGGCTACGACGTTCACCGCTTCCGAGGGTGCCTTGATGGTCACCCGCTCCGGCGGGCCGCCCGCGACCGAGGTCACGGACACCGAGCCGAGCATCGGGCGAACCGGCGCCGGCACCGGGTCGCTCGCCGCAGCCGACTGCGCCAGTTCGGCGAGCGAGAGCTCGTCGCTGACCTCGCGCATCAGCTCGGACATCCGTACGTCCAGCGCGTCGCAGATCGCGGAGAGCAGCTCGGAGGACGCCTCCTTCTGCCCCCGCTCCACCTCGGAGAGATAGCCGAGCGAAACTCGGGCGGACGAGGAGACTTCGCGCAGAGTACGGCCCTGGCGCTGGCGCTGCCGACGCAGCACGTCACCCAGCAGGCGACGGAGCAGAATCATCGGTGGCTCCCTCCTCTGACCGTGTAGCCGCATCCTTCACGCCCCACCGTACCGCCTCGCGCCGCGGCCGTGCGGGGAGCGATGTCGTGTTCACTCAGGGCTGCAAACATCAAATCCCCCCGTTCTGTTCCGTATCCTGCCTCCGCGCATTGTCACGGAGTTCGCTTGATAGCAGTTCGAGCACTGTCCGTACACTCTCCCTACGGATTTCCGTACGGGAGCCGTTCAACCGCAGTCGGACGGATTTCCGGGCCCACGGGCCGGCCACGGCCACGAAGACCGTCCCCACCGGCTGCCCGTCCTGAGGGTCCGGACCGGCCACTCCGGTGGTCGCGATCCCCCACGAAGCACCCAGCGCGCGCCGCACCCCCGCGGCCATCTCCTCGGCCACCTGGGCGTTCACCGCGCCGTGCGCGGCGAGCAGCGCCGCGTCCACCCCGAGCAGGGTGTGCTTCAGCTCGGTGGCGTACGCGGTGACCGACCCGCGGAAACTCCGGGAGGCTCCCGGGACGGCGGTGAGCTCGGCGGCCACCATCCCCCCGGTCAACGACTCCGCGACCGCGAGGGTTCCGTCACTCTCCGCGAGCGCCCGCAGCACCTCCGCCGCCACCCCCGCGGCGCCGGTGGACTCCCCCGCCGGATGTGTCACCTCTCGGCCCGCTCCGCCGTCATACCCCGGCGGCGCAGCACCACGGCCTGACGTACGTAGTCCAGACCGGTGATCACCGTCAGCAGGACGGCGACGGCCATCATCCAGAACCGCAGGGTGGCCAGCGGCCCGGTCAGGGCCAGCACGTACATGCCGACGGCGGTGCCCTGGGCCAGGGTCTTCAGCTTGCCGCCGCGGCTGGCCGGGATCACCCCGTAGCGGATCACCCAAAAGCGCAGCAGCGTGATCCCGAGCTCCCGCCCGAGGATCACCCCGGTCACCCACCAGGGCAGTTCACCGAGCCAGGACAGGCAGACCAGCGCGGATCCCATGATCGCCTTGTCGGCGATCGGGTCGGCGATCTTCCCGAAGTCCGTGACCAGGTTGTACGTCCGGGCCAGGTGCCCGTCGAACACGTCGGTGATCATGGCGACGGCGAAGGCCGCCCATGCCCAGGCCCGCCAGACCGGGTCGTACCCGCCGTCGGCCAGCAGGAGCAGCACGAATCCCGGCACCAGCACCAGCCGGACCATCGTCAGGATGTTGGCGATGTTCCACAGGCTGGCCTGGTTCACGGCCGCAGCGCCCAGCTTCCCGCCGGGTGCCGAACCGGGCCGGCGGTTGGTCCCGCCCGCCGCTGATGCCGGGACTCCGGTCATCCGGCCGCCTCCTCGCGCTCCACCCGCTCCAGCGGTTCGGCAACCAGGTCCACGCCCAGCGTTCCGACCACCTTCGCCACGACGATACGTCCGGGGACCAGGCCGGTGCTGTCGGTGAAGACCACCTGGCCGTCGGTCTCGGGCGCCTGGTGAGCGGCGCGCCCGTAGGCGCCGGTCTCGTCCTCGTCCACCGCCTCGACCGATTCGACGAGCACCTCGACGGTCTCGCCGACGCGCTCCTCGGCCCGCTGCGAGGTGAGCTCCTCGGCCAGCCGCTGCAGGTGGGCAAGCCGCTCGGCGATCACGTCGTCGTCGAGCTTGTTCTCGTAGGTGACGGCCTCGGTGCCCTCCTCGTCGGAGTAGCCGAACACGCCGATGGCGTCGAGGCGGGCGTGGTTGAGGAAACGCTCCAGCTCGGCGAAGTCGGACTCGGTCTCGCCGGGGAAGCCCACGATGAAGTTGGACCGCACACCCGCCTGCGGGGCCTTGGAGCGGATGGTGTCCAGCAGCTCCAGGAAGCGGTCGGTGTCGCCGAAGCGGCGCATGGCGCGCAGCACGTCCGGCGCGGAGTGCTGGAAGGACAGGTCGAAGTACGGCACCACCTTGGGGGTGGAGGTCAGCACGTCGATCAGCCCGGGCCGCATCTCGGCCGGCTGGAGGTAGCTGACCCGGACCCGCTCGATCCCGTCGACCGCGGCGAG
The DNA here is from genome assembly GCF_042900645.1 of Streptomyces sp. NPDC012888. Classification (NCBI taxonomy): domain Bacteria; kingdom Bacillati; phylum Actinomycetota; class Actinomycetes; order Kitasatosporales; family Streptomycetaceae; genus Streptomyces; species Streptomyces sp. NPDC012888. Next base: position 555,744 of record NZ_JBIBBM010000002.1, read on the forward strand.
CTCGGGCAGCAGGGTCTCCAGCAGCCGGATGTCACCGAGGTCCTTGCCGTACGAGGTGTTGTTCTCGGAGACCAGCATGACCTCCTTGACGCCCTGCTCGGCCAGCCAGCGGGTCTCGCCCAGCACGTCGGAGGGACGGCGGGAGATGAAGGAGCCGCGGAAGGACGGGATGGCGCAGAAGGAGCAGCGGCGGTCGCAGCCGGAGGCCAGCTTCACGGACGCGACCGGGCTGGTGTCCAGGCGGCGGCGCAGCGGCGCGCGCGGGCCGGAGGCGGGCGCGAGGCCCTCGGGGAGGTCGGCGGGGGCCGGAACGGGCTCCTGGGCGTGGCCGGGCAGGGCCACCTCGGCGTTCTGCCGCTCGGCGGGGCTGATCGGCAGCAGCTTGCGCCGGTCGCGCGGGGTGTGGGCCTCCACGCTGCCGCCGCTGAGGATGGTCTGGAGCCGGTTGGAGATGTCGGCGTAGTCGTCGAAGCCGAGGACGCCGTCGGCCTCCGGGAGGGCCTCGGCGAGCTCCTTGCCGTAGCGCTCGGCCATGCAGCCGACGGCGACGACGGCCTGCGTGCGGCCGCCCCCCTCACGAGCCGCGGTCTTGAGGTCGTTCGCCTCAAGGAGGGCGTCCACGGAGTCCTTCTTGGCGGCTTCGACGAAGCCACAGGTGTTGACGACGGCGACGTCCGCTTCGGCGGCGTCCTCGACGAGCTCCCAGCCATCCGCCGCCAAGCGGCCTGCGAGCTCCTCCGAGTCCACCTCGTTACGGGCGCAGCCAAGAGTGACAAGGGCGACGGTACGGCGTTCGGGCATGGACTCAAGACTACTTTGTCCGAACGGCGCCCCCCGCCCCAAGGCCCGGTAAACCAAGATCCCCGAGGTCGGCGGCATGTGTGGCGCCGCGCCCCGGGGAACCGGAATGACCTGTTCAGCCCGCCTGCGGCTGATCCTGGCGCTGATCGTCCTTGGTGTAGGTGAGACGTTCGACCTGTCCCGGCTGGAAATCGTCCTTGATCTCCTTGCCGTTCACGAACAGCTGGACGGCCCCGGCGTCACCGAGCACCAGGTCGATGGACTCCTTCGCGGTGAAGGTCTTGGAGTCGCCCATCTCGACCATGCCGTCGAAGAGCGTCCGGCCGGTGGAGTCCTTCGCCGAGATCCAGCTCTCGCCGTCGTTGGCGGTGAGGACCACCGTCACCACGTCCTTCGGCACCGCCGCGATGGCGCTGTCCGAGGGCTCCGGGCTGACCGGCTTCGACGGCCGCTGCGGCTTGGGGGCCAGCGGGGCCGGCGCGGTCGGGGTGATCACCTTGCCGGTCTGCTTGGGCACGGCCCCCGGCGAGGCGGAACCTTCCGCCACGGGCCGCTTGCCCTCGTCGCCGCCACCGCCGAAGGCGGTGAAGCCGACGAACCCGATCACGGCGACGATGGCCGCGACCATGGCCGCGGTCCAGTTGGGACGCTGCCGCTCGGGCCTGATCCGCTCCGCGTCGAACAGGGGTGCGGCGGGGGTCGGGGCCGGGCGGCCGCCGTGCGCGGCGTCATAGCTGTCGACCAGCGGATCGGGATCGGCGCCGACCGCGCGGGCGATCGTACGGATGTGGCCGCGGGCGTAGACATCGCCGCCGCAGCGGGTGAAGTCGTCCTGCTCGATCCCGTGCACGATGGGGCTGCGCACGCGGGTGATGGAACTGACCTCGTCGACGGTGAGCCCGGCGGCGATCCGGGCCTGCTGGAGAATCCGGCCGATGGACGGGCCGGCTTCCGGCCGCTCTTCAGCGGTCGAAGGCTGGTCGTCTTCGGGGGAGTTGGATTTGCCGATGGACACGAGGGCGCCTTTCGAGCGTGTAGCCACCTGCTGGACGTCCAGTCTAGGGGGGTGACGAAAGGGTGGAGCAACCGGAGGGCGGGTCTCCGTACGCCATCAGTATGGCGGCCGGTTCTCCCCCCTCCTCCCTCAACTCGACGCGCGGCGAGGGGAAACGGTTGCCCCCTTGCCCCTTACGGGTGAGACTCCCCCCGGATGACGGCGAGCACGCCGTCCAGCTCGTCCGGTTTCACCAGAACGTCCCTCGCCTTCGAGCCCTCGCTCGGGCCGACCACGCCCCTGGACTCCATCAGGTCCATGAGCCGCCCGGCCTTGGCGAAGCCCACCCGGAGCTTGCGCTGGAGCATCGAGGTGGACCCGAACTGGGTCGAGACCACCAGCTCGGCGGCCTGGCACAGCAGGTCGAGGTCGTCGCCGATCTCCTCGTCGATCTCCTTCTTCTGCTTCTGGCCGACCGTCACGTCGTCCCGGAAGACCGGGGCCATCTGGTCCTTGCAGTGCTGGACGACCTTGCCGACCTCCTCCTCCGTGACGAAGGCGCCCTGCAGGCGGACCGGCTTGTTGGCCCCCATCGGCAGGAACAGCCCGTCGCCCTTGCCGATGAGCTTCTCGGCACCGGGCTGGTCGAGGATGACCCGGCTGTCGGCGAGCGAGGAGGTGGCGAAGGCCAGCCGCGAGGGCACGTTCGCCTTGATGAGACCGGTGACCACGTCCACCGACGGCCGCTGGGTGGCGAGCACCAGGTGGATGCCGGCGGCGCGGGCCAACTGGGTGATGCGGACGATGGAGTCCTCCACGTCCCGCGGCGCGACCATCATCAGGTCGGCCAGCTCGTCCACGATCACCAGCAGGTAGGGGTACGGGTTGAGCTCGCGCTCGCTGCCCGCGGGCAGCTTGATCTTGCCCTCCCTGATGGCCTGGTTGAAGTCGTCGATGTGCCGGTACCCGAACGCGGCCAGGTCGTCGTAGCGGAGGTCCATCTCCCGCACCACCCACTGCAGCGCCTCGGCGGCCCGCTTGGGGTTGGTGATGATCGGCGTGATCAGGTGCGGGATGCCCTCGTACGCGGTGAGCTCGACCCGCTTGGGGTCGACCAGCACCATCCGGACGTCCTCCGGGGTGGCCCGGACCATGATCGAGGTGATCAGGCAGTTGATGCACGACGACTTGCCCGAACCGGTGGCGCCGGCCACCAGCACGTGCGGCATCTTCGCCAGGTTGGCCATGACGTAGCCGCCCTCGACGTCCTTGCCGAGCGCCACCAGCATCGGGTGGTCGTCCTCGGCGGAGTCCGCCAGCCGCAGCACGTCGCCCAGGTTCACCATCTCGCGGTCGGTGTTCGGGATCTCGATGCCGACCGCCGACTTCCCCGGGATCGGACTGATGATCCGGACGTCGGGGCTGGCCACCGCGTACGCGATGTTCTTGGTCAGCGCGGTGATCCGCTCGACCTTGACCGCCGCGCCGAGCGTCACCTCGTAGCGGGTGACCGTCGGCCCCCGGGTGAACCCGGTGACGTCGGCGTCCACCTTGAACTCGGAGAAGACGTTGCGCAGCGAGTGGACGATGGCGTCGTTGGCGGCGCTGCGGGTCTTGCCCGGACCTCCCCGCTCCAGCAGGTCGAGGGAGGGCAGCGCGTACGTGATGTCCCCGCGCAGCTGGAGCTGTTCGGCCCGCGGCGGCAGCGGCTCGCCCGCCTCCGGCGGCGCCTTGGTCAGGTCGGGCACCGTGAACGGGCCGGCACCCCCGGACGTCGCCGCGCCCGGCCGGCCGGGACCGCCCGGTGCGGCGGGCTCCTCCTCGCGGGCCGGGACCGGCGCCGCCGGCACCGGCGTCGTCGGCTCGGTACCTGCGGCGGTACCGGCGGCGGAGCCGGCCCGGCCGCCTGAGATGCCCTGGGTCAGGTCCGCGACCAGCGGGGACGGAGGCAGGCCGCCCAGCACCGCCCCGTCGAGCGCGGCGGCGGCCGCCGCGGCCACGTCCACGGCGTCCATCTCGCGGTCCAGCGGCGGCTGCACCGGGTCGCGCCGCCTGCGCCGCCGCTTGGCGAGGGCCTCCTCCTCGGCGGCACCGCCCGGATCCGCCGGGCCGCCCCCGGCGGGCCGGCCGCCTCCGCTCCGGGCCCGCCAGCGCTCCGGGTCGTGCCGGCCCGCGGCCCCGTCCTCGCCGGGCTGTTCGTCGTACTCCCCGGGCTGGATCACACCCAGCCGGATGCCGAGCCGCCGCAGCCGCTGCGGGATGGCGTTGACCGGGGTGGCGGTGACCACCAGCAGCCCGAACAGGGTCAGCAGCACCAGCATGGGCACCGCCAGCGGCGCGCCCATGGTGAAGATCAGCGGCTTGGAGGCCGCCCAGCCGATCAGCCCGCCCGCGTCCCGCATGGCGGCCTCGCCCTCGCCGCGGCCGGGGGCCCCGCAGGCGATGTGCACCTGCCCGAGCACGCCCACCACCAGGGCGGACAGCCCGACGCCGATGCGGCCGTTGGCGTCGACCTCCTCGGGGTGGCGGATGAAACGTACCGCCATGATCCCCAGGAGGACCGGGACGAGCAGGTCCAGCCGCCCGAAGGCGCCGGTGACCAGCATCCTGACCAGCGTGCCGACGGGCCCCTGGAGGTTGGACCAGGTGCCCGCGGCCACGATCAGCGCCAGGGCCAGCAGGAGCAGCGCGACGCCGTCCTTGCGGTGCGCCGGGTCCAGGTTCCGCGCACCCCGGCCCATGCCGCGGAACACCGCGCCTACCGCGTGGGCGACACCGAGCCACAGCGCCCGCACCAGCCGCACCACACCGCCCGACGGCGGGGGCGCCGCCTTGGCGGTCTTCTTCGCCGGCGCGCGCCTGGCGGGCGCCGCCTTCTTGGCGGGGGGCTTGCGCGCGGGCGCAGCCTTCTTGGCCGGCGCCGTCGTACGGCCGGTGCGGGCCTTCGCGGTGCCCGCTGTGCTCTGGGAACCCTTGCCGGACGTACGTGAGGCCATGGGGGCGAGGTTACCGGTGAGCGCGCCGGTGGACACGCGTGCCCACCCCTTCACCCGTTCGTGTCGGGCCGCGCGTACGCGTTTTGACGTACCGCCAGGCCGGGCGCACCCCCGGCGGGGGCGCGCCCGTACGGTCAGGTCTGGACCGGCAGAACCGGCGCGGTACCGCCCGCGCCCGGCTCCAGCGCGTCCAGCGCCCGCCGCAGGCCGGTCAGTTTGCGTTCCAGATGGGCGGCGGTCGCCACCACCGAGGCGTCCGCCGACTCCTCACCGAGCTGCTTGGTGAGCGCCTCGGCCTGCTCCTCGACCGCGGCCAGCCGGGCGGAGAGCTCTGCGAGCAGGCCCGCCGCCTCCTTGCTGTCCGAGCCGTTCGGGGTGCCGCCGTCCAGCTGGAGGCGCAGCAACCCGGCCTGCTCGCGCAGCTGGCAGTTCTTCGTGTAGAGGTCCACGAACACCGAGACCTTGGCCCGCAGCACCCACGGGTCGAAGGGCTTGGAGATGTAGTCCACCGCTCCCGCCGCGTAGCCGCGGAAGGTGTGGTGCGGACCGTGGTTGATCGCGGTCAGGAAGATGATCGGGATGTCCCTGGTCCGCTCCCGCCGCTTGATGTGCGCGGCCGTCTCGAACCCGTCCATCCCGGGCATCTGCACGTCCAGCAGGATGACCGCGAAATCGTCCGTCAGCAGCGCCTTGAGCGCTTCCTCCCCCGACGACGCCCGGACCAGTGTCTGATCGAGCGCGGAGAGGATGGCCTCCAGCGCCAGCAGATTCTCCGGCCGGTCGTCGACCAGGAGGATCTTGGCCTTCTGCACCATGCCCTGCCCTCCTCGCCCCGGCATGGGGCCTCCCCGGCCCGTCCTTGTGCCGGTCATCGTAGCCCCAGTCCCGAGATCGCCACACCCTGTCACCAGGATGTCACTGTGCACGTAGCGAAAACGTGAGGAGAGCAGCCGGAGTTCCCGCTCCGGCGACCGCCGGGGACCGGGTTTCCCCGGACTCCCGCGGCCGCCGGCCGGCCGCCCTCACCCGGCCCGCATGTGCTGTTCCATCACCGACAGCAGATAGTCCGGGTCCACCGGCTTGGTCACGTAGTCGGAAGCCCCGGAGTCGATCGCCTTCTCCCGGTCCCCCTTCATCGCCTTCGCCGTCAGGGCGATGATCGGGAGTCCCTCGAACTGCGGCATCCGCCGGATCGCCGCCGTCGTCGCGTACCCGTCCATCTCCGGCATCATGATGTCCATCAGCACGACCGTCACGTCGTCGTGCTGCTCCAGCACCTCGATGCCCTCGCGACCGTTCTCCGCGTACAGCACGTTCAGCCCGTGCTGCTCCAGCACCGACGTCAGCGCGAACACGTTCCGGACGTCGTCGTCGACGATCAGCACCTTCTCGCCGTGGAAGTCGTACGTCCGCGGGACCGGCGGCAGCTCCCCGGCCTCCCAGTCCTCGCCCGTGGGCTGACCGGGCACCTCGCCACGCATCCGCTCCTCCCCCAGCGCCGCCTTCCGGCGCCGCCGGAACAGCGCCGAGGAGCCCTGCCCCTGCGCCCCGGCCCGCTCCGGCCGCTCCTGCCCCGCCGACACCGCGGGCAGCGCCCTCGGAGCCGCCACCGGCGCCGCGGGCTGCACCGGGCTCGCCGCCGGCAGCGGCGCCGGCTCGTCCGCCTGCCGGCGGTACGCGTCGCCGCGGCCACCCGGCGCGGGCGGCGCGTACCCCTGCGGCGGCAGCTCGCTCGGGTGCAGCGGCAGGTACAGCGTGAACGTCGAACCCCGGCCGGGCTCGCTGGCCGCGTGGATCTCACCGCCCAGCAGCCGGGCGATCTCCCGGCTGATCGACAGGCCCAGACCCGTGCCGCCGTACTTCCGGCTCGTCGTCCCGTCCGCCTGCTTGAACGCCTCGAAGATCACCAGCATCTTGCTGGCCGCGATGCCGATCCCGGTGTCGGTGACCGAGAACGCGATCAGGTCGCCGTCCGCCTCCCGCAGCGAACCGGCCTCCAGCAGCTGCTCCCGGATGGCCTGCGGCACGTCCGACCCGGCCGGCCTGATCACCAGCTCGACCGCACCGTTGTCGGTGAACTTCACCGCGTTCGACAGAAGGTTCCGCAGCACCTGCAGCAGCCGCTGCTCGTCGGTGTGCAGGGTAGCCGGCAGCTCCGGCGAGACCCGGACCGAGAAGTCCAGCCCCTTCTCCGCGGTCAGCGGCCGGAACGTGGCCTCCACGTAGTCCACCAGCTGCACCAGCGCGATCCGGGTCGGCGAGACGTCCATCTTGCCCGCCTCGACCTTCGACAGGTCCAGGATGTCGTTGATCAGCTGGAGCAGGTCGGAGCCGGCGCCGTGGATGGTCTCGGCGAACTCCACCTGCTTCGGCGACAGGTTGCCGTCCGCGTTGTCCGCCAGCAGCTTGGCCAGGATCAGCAGCGAGTTCAGCGGCGTCCGCAGCTCGTGCGACATGTTCGCCAGGAACTCGGACTTGTACCGCATCGACACCGCGAGTTGCTCGGCCCGCTCCTCCAGGACCTGCCGGGCCTCCTCGATCTCGGTGTTCTTCACCTCGATGTCGCGGTTCTGCTGGGCCAGCAGCTCGGCCTTCTCCTCCAGTTCCGCGTTGGCCGCCTGCAGGGCCTTCTGCCGGTTCTCCAGCTCGTCGGACCGCTCGCGCAGTTGCTCCGTCATCTCCTGCGACTGCTTCAGCAGCACCTCGGTCCGCGAGTTCACGCTGATCGTGTTGACGCTCGTACCGATCATCTCGGCGATCTGGCTGAGGAAGTCCTTCTGGATCTGCGTGAACGGCTGGAACGAGGCCAGCTCGATCACGCCCAGCACCTTCCCCTCGAACAGCACCGGCAGCACGATCACGTGCGCCGGCGGCGCCTCCCCCAGCCCCGAAGCGATCTTCAGGTAGCCCGGCGGAGTGTTCTCCACCAGCATCGTCCGCTTCTCCTCGGCGACGGTCCCGATCAGCCCCTCGCCCGGCCGGAACGACTGCGGCATCTGACCGCCCGCGTACGCGTAGCTCCCGCGCATCCGCAGCTCGTACGAGCCGTCGGCGCCCACCCCGATCTCGTTGGCACTGCCTCCGGACGGCACCGCGAGGAAGAACGCCCCGTGCTGCGCCGACACCACCGGCGTCAGCTCGCTCATGATCAGCGAAGCCACGTCGTCGAGGTCCCGCCGCCCCTGCATCAGACCGGAGATGCGCGCCAGGTTGCCCTTGAGCCAGTCCTGCTCCTTGTTGGCCAGCGTCGTGTCCCGCAGGTTCGCGATCATCGTGTTGATGTTGTCCTGCAGGACCTGGATCTCCCCGGCCGCATCCACGTCGATCTTCAGGTTCAGGTCACCGCGGGTCACCGCGGTCGCCACCGCCGCGATCGCCCGCACCTGCCGCGTCAGGTTCCCGGCCATCTCGTTCACCGACTCGGTCAGGTCCCGCCAGGTGCCGTCGATGTCCCGCACCCGCGCCTGACCGCCCAGGATGCCCTCGGTACCCACCTCACGGGCCACCCGCGTCACCTGGTCGGCGAACGACGACAGCTGGTCCACCATCGTGTTGATGGTGGTCTTCAGCTCCAGGATCTCCCCGCGCGCGTCGATGTCGATCTTCTTGGTCATGTCGCCCTTGGCGATGGCGGTCGTGACCATGGCGATCTGACGCACCTGACCGGTGAGGTTGGACGCCATGAAGTTCACCGAGTCGGTGAGGTCCTTCCACGTCCCCGACACCCCCGGAACGTGCGCCTGACCGCCCAGGATCCCCTCCGTGCCCACCTCACGGGCCACCCGCGTCACCTCGTCCGCGAACGAGGACAGGGTCTTCACCATCGTGTTCACCGTGTCGGCGAGCTCCGCGACCTCGCCCTTCGCCTCGACGGTGACCTTCTTCGTCAGATCACCGCCCGCGACCGCCGCCGACACCTGCGCGATCCCCCGCACCTGCGCCGTCAGGTTCCCGGCCATCGTGTTGACGTTGTCGGTCAGGTCCTTCCAGGTACCGGTGACACCCCGCACCCGGGCCTGACCGCCGAGGATGCCCTCCGAACCCACCTCACGGGCCACCCGCGTCACCTCGTCCGCGAACGAGGACAGCTGGTCCACCATCGTGTTCACCGTGGTGACCAGCTCCAGGATCTCGCCCTTGGCATCCACCGTGATCTTCTTCGACAGATCGCCCATCGCGACCGCCGTCGTCACCTCGGCGATGTTGCGGACCTGCGAGGTCAGGTTGTTCGCCATGAAGTTCACGGACTGGGTGAGGTCCTTCCAGGTGCCGGAGACACCCTTCACCTCCGCCTGCCCGCCGAGGATGCCCTCGGTACCCACCTCGCGCGCCACCCGCGTCACCTGCTCCGCGAAGTTCGAGAGCTGGTCGACCATCGTGTTCAGGGTGTTCTTCAGCTCCAGGATCTCGCCGCGCGCGTCCACGTCGATCTTCTGCGACAGGTCACCCCGCGCCACCGCCGTCGCCACCTGCGCGATGTTGCGGACCTGACCGGTGAGGTTGGACGCCATGAAGTTCACCGAGTCGGTGAGGTCCTTCCACGTCCCCGACACCCCCGGCACCTGCGCCTGACCGCCCAGCCGGCCCTCCGTACCCACGTCCCGGGCCACCCGCGTCACCTGCTCGGCGAACGCCGACAGCTGGTCGACCATCGTGTTGATGGTGTTCTTCAGCTCCAGGATCTCGCCGCGCGCGTCCACGTCGATCTTCTGCGACAGGTCACCCCGCGCCACCGCCGTGGTCACCTGCGCGATCTGCCGCACCTGCGAGGTCAGGTTCCCGGCCATGAAGTTCACCGAGTCGGTGAGCTCCTTCCAGGTCCCCGACACGCCCTCCACCCGCGCCTGACCGCCCAGCCGGCCCTCCGTGCCCACGTCGCGGGCCATCCGGGTCACCTGGTCGGCGAACGACGACAGCTGGTCCACCATCGTGTTCACGGTGTTCTTCAGCTGGAGCATCTCGCCGGAGACGTCCACCGTGACCTTCTGCGACAGGTCACCGTTCGCCACCGCCGTCGTCACCTGCGCGATGTTGCGCACCTGACCGGTCAGGTTCCGGAACGCCGTGTTCACCGAGTCGGTCAGGTCCTTCCACGTGCCCGCCGCACCCGGCACGTGCGCCTGCCCGCCCAGCTCGCCCTCGGCACCGATCTCCCGGGCCACCCGGGTCACCTCGGCACCGAACGCCGACAGCTGGTCCACCATCGTGTTGACGGTGTTCTTCAGCTCCAGCATCTCGCCGGCCACGTCCACCGTGACCTTCTGCGACAGGTCACCGTTCGCCACCGCAGTCGTCACCTGCGCGATGTCCCGCACCTGCGTGGTCAGGTTCCGGAAGACCGTGTTCACCGAGTCGGTCAGGTCCTTCCACGTACCCGCCGCACCCGGCACCTGCGCCTGACCGCCCAGCAGGCCCTCCGCGCCGACCTCGCTGGCCACCCGCGTCACCTCGTCGGCGAAGGTCCGCAGCGTGTCCGTCATCTGGTTGATCGTCTCGGCCAGCTGCGCGACCTCACCGCGCGCGCTCACCGTCACCTTCTGCGTCAGATCGCCGTTCGCCACCGCCGTGGTGACCTGCGCGATCCCCCGCACCTGCGCGGTCAGGTTCCCCGCCATGGTGTTGACCGAGTCGGTCAGGTCCTTCCACACCCCGGCCACCCCGGGCACCACGGCCTGACCACCCAGCTCGCCCTCCGTACCGACCTCCCGGGCCACCCGGGTCACCTCGGAGGAGAACGACGACAGCTGGTCCACCATCGTGTTCACGGTGTTCTTCAGCTGGAGCATCTCACCGGCCACGTGCACCGTGACCTTGCGCGACAGGTCGCCCTTGGCCACCGCCGTCGTCACCAGCGCGATGTCACGCACCTGAGCGGTGAGCCGGTACGCCATGGTGTTGACGGAGTCGGTCAGGTCCTTCCACGAACCCGACATCCCCCGCACCTGGGCCTGCCCGCCCAGCTTGCCCTCGGTACCGACCTCCAGCGCCACCCGCGTCACCTCGTCGGTGAACGCCGACAGCTGGTCGACCAGGTTGTTGACCGTCCGCCCGACCTTCAGGAACTCCCCGCGCAGCGGGTGGGTCACCCCGTCCGGCGACAGCGTCCGCAGGTCCATCCGCTGCTGCAGGTCGCCCTCGGCCACCGCCGACAGCACCCGCCCGACCTCCGACACCGGCCGCGCGAGGTCCTCCACGAGCTGGTTGGACGCGTCGATGGCGGCGGCCCAGGCACCCTCACAGGCACCCGTTTCCAGCCGCTCGCTCAGCTTCCCCTCGCGCCCGACCATCCGCCGGACCCGGGACAGCTCACCACTGAGGTGGAGGTTGCGGTCCGCCACCTCGTTGTAGACGGCGGCGATCTCCGCCATCACCCCGTCGCCGGACACCGTCAGCCGCCTGCGGAAGTTACCGTCCCGCATCGCGACCAGTGCGACGAGCAGCCGGTTCAGCGCGGCGGTGTCGACTTCCGTCGTGCCGCCCCGCCGGGCCCGACCGCCCTTCGGCCGCGAACCCGTCCGTCGCGCCGCTACGCCAGCCTCCACCGTGTCCCTCCCGAAAGGGTCGACCTCTGCTCGCCGGACGTGTCCGGCCCCTCAAGCCTTCCCAGTGTTTCACCCTGGCCGAACCCGGCCATAACATTCCGGCACCATCGCACACCGCCCGCATCCTGCGGGTGGAATCCCGTACGACGGCGCCCGCACCCGGGGCGGGGTAAGTAACCTGGCGTCCGACTGTCCATCCGCGTCAGAGGAGTCCCGTGATCACGGCCAGGGCGGCTGCCAGCTTCGATCCCGTAGGGCGCTCGGTCGCGGCTGCCCGCACGTTCGTCCGCGACACCCTGCAGGGCTGGGGCTTCGCCGACATCGTCGACGACGCCGTGGTCCTCACCAGCGAACTGGTCACCAACGCCGTGGTCCACGCCGGCACCCGCGCCGAGGTCCTCTGCCTGCGCTCCGAGGACGGCGTACGGGTCGAGGTCGCCGACCAGTACCCGGACCGCGCGCTCCCCCTCACCCCTCCCGCCCGGCTGTACGCCGACCCGGACCGCGAGAGCGGCCGCGGCCTGATGCTGTGCGCCGCCCTCGCCACCCGCTGGGGCGTCGAGTACACGGCCGCCCGCAAACACGTCTGGTTCCGCCTGGACCTTCCGGACCGGCCGGTCGGTACCCGCTCCGCGGGGCCCGTGGTCCCCGACCAGCTGCTGCCCCTCGCCGACACCCGGGTCCGCGTCGCCGTCCTCCAGCTCGACGCCGCCGGCGCCGTCACCTCCTGGAACGAGGACGCCGAGGCCGTCTTCGGCTACCCCGCGGAGAAGGCCCTCGGCCGCCCCCTGTCCGAGCTCGCCGCCTGGCCCCAGACCCCCGGCACCGGCACCGGCGTCGCCGAAGCCCTCCGCCTCTCCCGCTGGGAGGGCAGCTACGGCATCCGCGCCGCCGACGGCCGGGTCGTCCCCGTCTACGCCTCCCACCTGCGCGTCCGCGACGCACAGGGCGAGCCCTCCACCGTCTGCCTCCTGGTCCACGACGACGAGCGCGCCATCCTGCAGAGCCCCACCCGCGTCCCCGCCGACGACGCCCGCTTCACCGAGCCCCGCGCCGCCGACCCCTTCGAGGTCTTCATCGGCTCCCCGGCCCCCGACGACCTCGACGGCCTGCTCCAGCGCACCGTGGAACGCGCCCGCGACATGCTCGACGCCGACTCCGCCTTCCTGCTCCTGGCCACGGACGACGAGACGGAACTGGAGGTCAGGGCCACGACCGGCCTTCCCTCCACCCGTCAGCGCTTCGCCCGGGTCCCCGTCGAGGCCGGCACCAACCGCTTCGGCTCCGCCCGCATGCCCGCCGTACACGACGACATCACCACCACCCCCGGTGCGGTGCCGCTGCTGGACGCCACCGGCATGCGCTCGGTCGTCACCGTCCCCCTGAAGGTCGAGGGCCGCCTCACGGGCTCCCTCGGCATCGCCGCCGAGATCCCCGGCCGCTACGCGAACGACGACGCCCTGCGCCTTCAGTTCGCGGCCGACCGGATCGCCCTCGCGGTGGAGTCGGCCCGGCTCGGCGAGCTGGAGCGGCTGCGCCGCGGCTCCCTGTCCTTCCTCGTGGAGGCTTCCGACCTGCTGGCCGGCACCCTGGACCGGGACCAGACCCTGGCCCTGATGGCGCAGATGACCGTCCCTACCCTGGCCACCTGGTGCGCCGTCTACACCATCACCGACACCGCCTCCGAGCCGTACCTCTCGTACGTGCTCCACGAGGACGAGGACCGCATCGACGACCTCAAGGCCCTGCTGTCCCGGGTGGAGCCCCCGGACCCGGTCACCGAGACCGGCGCCCGTCCCTGGCAGGCCGCCGCCTCGGCGGTCCACGCCGAGACCGTGGTCCTGCCGCTCCTCGCCCGGAACCGCGTCATCGGCCTGCTCACCCTGGGCAAGCCCCACCAGGACCACTTCCGCCAGGAGATCCTCGAACTCGCCGAGGACCTCTCCCGCCGTGCCGCCCTGGCCCTGGACAACGCCCGCCTGTACTCGGAGCGCACGGCCATCAGCCGTTCCTTGCAGCGCAGCCTGCTGCCGCCCGGCTCCCCGGCCATCCCCGGCATGGAGGTCGAGGTCATCTACCGTGCCGCCGGCGAGGGCAACGAGGTGGGCGGCGACTTCTACGACGTCTTCCCGATCCGTGACGGCGCCTACGGCTTCGCCATCGGCGACGTCTGCGGTACGGGCCCGGAGGCCGCGGCCGTCACCGGCCTGGCCCGCCACGCGCTGCGCCTGCTGGCCCGGGAGGGCCTGGGCGGCCCCGCGGTCCTGGAGCGGCTGAACGCGGCGATCCTCGACGAGGGCGCCCGCAGCCGCTTCCTGACGCTCCTCTATGGCGAGCTGCATCCGCAGCCGGAGGGCGGTGCCCTCATGAAGGTGGTCTGCGCGGGCCATCCGCTGCCGCTGCGGCTCCGCCCCGACGGGCAGGTCCTGCCGGCCGCGGATCCCCAGCCCCTGCTGGGCGTGATCGACGACCTCGACCTGTACGAGCAGACCCTGACCCTCGACCCGGGCGACGTCCTGCTGTGCGTCACGGACGGCGTGACGGAACGGCGCGAGGGCTCCCGCATGCTGGGCGACGACGGTCTCAGCGACGTCCTGTCCACGTGTACGGGCCTTACGGCCGGTGCGGTCGCCTCGCGGGTCCTGCGTGCGGTGGAACGCTTCGCCGCGGAGCCGGCCTCGGACGACATGGCCATCCTCGCCTTCCGCGTCCCGGAACCGCGTACGGGCGACTAGCCGGTCCGTGTTCCGGGCCCCCGGCAGCGGGGCCCGGAACTCTCGCCGTACCGGCCACCCTCCCGTACGCACAAAACAAAAAAGGCCCCCGCCAATGGCGGGGGCCTTCTTCTCTGAGCCCTTTAACGGAATCGAACCGTTGACCTTCTCCTTACCATGGAGACGCTCTACCGACTGAGCTAAAAGGGCGGGTTGTTCGGCGGCGTCCTACTCTCCCACAGGGTCCCCCCTGCAGTACCATCGGCGCTGAAAGGCTTAGCTTCCGGGTTCGGAATGTAACCGGGCGTTTCCCTAACGCTATGACCACCGAAACACTATGAAGTTGAACTCCAGCCGACAAGGCGAGTTCGTTACTTCAGAACTAACACAGTGGACGCGAGCAACTGAGGACAAGCCCTCGGCCTATTAGTACCAGTCAGCTCCACCCGTTACCGGGCTTCCACATCTG